>CAVRSS010000001.1:0-23079 GCA_963723755.1 uncultured Alphaproteobacteria bacterium
ATCAGGGGGCCGGGTGGGGGATACGTGCTTGGCCGCGATGCCGACGCGATCAGCATCGGCGAAGTCATGGCCGCCGTCGATGAGCCGGTGAGAATGACGCGGTGCGTGAGCGAGGGCGATGGGTGCGTCTCCTCTCGCCAATGCAATACGCACTTCCTCTGGGACGCGCTTGGGACGCATGGAGCAGTTTCTGGCTACGGCCACGTTGGCAGATGTCTTGCATGGGCGCTACTCGGCGCCGGCCGCGGCTTCTCTTTGAGTGAGCTTGCTGTGGCAGCAAAGGTTGTGTCATGAGCGGGCGCAGGGTGTATCTCGATCACAACGCGACATCACCGCTTCGGCCCGAGGCGCGCGATGCGATAATGGCTGCCCTCGATGCGCGCCGGAAATCCGTCGTCGGTTCACGCCGAGGGACGTGAGGCTCGCGCTGTTGTCGAGAACCCCGCGAAACCGTGGCTCGGATTTTCCAGGTAAAGCCGCAGGCTGTGACTTTCACCTCCGGCGGCACGGAGGCTGCGAATTGGCTTTTGCAGGCGCGGCCGGGGTACAAGCTCGTTGCGTCGGCGGTGGAGCATCCCTGCATTTTGAAGGGGCATCGCTTCACGGCTGGGGACGTTCACCTCGTCCCTGTAACTTCGGGGGGAGTGGTTGACCTTGAAGAGCTGGAAAAGGCGTTAACGTCTCCCGCGATTGTCGCCGTGCAGGCCGCGAACAATGAAACAGGCGTGGTTCAGCCTTTGTCGAATGTCGCATCTCTGACAAAAATCAAACGCGGCCTTGTCGTGTGCGATGCCGTGCAAGCGGTGGGACGAATTCCGCTCCAAGATTTTGCCGAGGCCGATGCGCTGTTCTTTTCCGCTCACAAGTTCGGCGGTCCGAAGGGCGTTGGAGCTGTGATCTTGCAAAGCGCGGAGGCCGAATCCGCGCCCGCGCCCTTGATCCGGGAGGCGGCCAGGAGAGCCGGCGCCGCTCGGGTACAGAGAATGTGGCGGCCATCGCGGGTCTCGCGGCGGCCATGGAAGCGGCCGGTAAAGAGCAGGTGATTTGGAAAAGCCGGGCTGAAGCTTTACAGTCTAAACTCGAACAAGGGTTACGAGCCATCGCCCCGGATACGGTCATTTTCGGCGAGCGGGCGAACCGGCTGCCAAACACGACCTGCTTTGCCATACGGGGCAAGAGCGCGGAGATGCTTTTGATCGCGTTCGATCTTGCCGGCTTTGCTGTTAGCTCTGGCTCGGCCTGCTCATCCGGAAAAGTGGAGCGGTCTCATGTGCTTGCGGCCATGGCTGTCTCGCCGGGGCTGAGCGAAGGCGCGATCCGCGTCTCGACCGGATGGAACACCGAGGAAGAGGATATCGAGCGGTTCTTGGCCGCTCTGGAAACGATTTGCCGGGGGCGCGAGGCGCGCCAGGCGGCTTAAGGTTAAGCGTCATGGCCGGGCTTGACCCGGTCATCCAGGCTGAAAACGAAACTCTGGATGGCTGCCTCAAGGGGCGGCCATGACAAAGGAAGGAGTACGACATGGCGACGCCAGTTCAGGACACCATCGAGCGGGTCCGCGAGATCGAGGTCGATAAGTACAAGTACGGTTTCACGACCGACATCGAGAGCGTGCGCGCGCCCAAGGGCTTAAACGAAGACATCGTGCGCTTCATTTCCGCGAAGAAGGGCGAGCCCGAGTGGCTGCTCGAGTGGCGGCTTGAAGCCTACCGGCGCTGGCGCACGCTGCAAGAGCCGACATGGGCGCGCGTCCATTATCCCAAGATCGACTACGAGGATCTCTATTATTACTCAGCGCCGAAATCGACCGAAGGGCCGAAGAGCCTGGCGGACGTCGATCCCGAGCTGCTTCGCACCTATGAAAAGCTCGGCATTCCGCTGAAGGAGCAGGCCGTACTCGCGGGCGTGCAAGGCGCGCAAATAACAGGTCCGCGCGTGGCGGTTGACGCCGTTTTCGACAGCGTGTCCGTGGTCACGACCTTCAAGGAAGAGCTGGGGAAGGCCGGCGTCATCTTCTGCCCGATCTCGGAGGCTGTTCGCGAGCACCCGGAACTCGTGCGCAAATATCTCGGTACCGTTGTGCCGACGAGCGACAACTATTTCGCGACGTTGAACTCTGCGGTTTATTCCGACGGCTCGTTCGTCTACGTGCCCGAAGGCGTTCGTTGCCCGATGGAGCTTTCGACCTATTTCCGCATCAACGAGAAGAACACGGGTCAATTCGAGCGCACGCTCATCATCGCCGATAAGGGCTCATATGTGAGCTATCTCGAAGGCTGCACGGCGCCGATGCGCGACGAGAACCAATTGCACGCCGCCGTTGTGGAATTGGTCGCGCTCGACGAGGCCGAGATCAAGTACTCGACGGTGCAGAACTGGTATCCGGGCGACAAGGATGGCAAGGGCGGCATCTATAATTTCGTGACGAAGCGCGGCGATTGCCGTGGGCGCAACTCCAAGATCTCCTGGACTCAGGTCGAGACAGGTTCGGCCATCACCTGGAAATATCCGAGCTGCATCCTGCGCGGCGACGGCAGCCGCGGCGAGTTCTACTCCATCGCCGTTTCGAACGGCCGCCAGCAGGTGGATAGCGGCACCAAGATGGTGCACCTCGGCAAGAACACGTCGAGCCGGATCATCTCGAAGGGTATCGCGGCGGGCCGCTCCGATAACACCTATCGCGGGCTCGTCTCGGCGCATCGCCGCGCTTCAAACGCGCGCAACTTCACGCAATGCGACAGCTTGCTCATCGGCGATCAGTGCGGCGCTCATACGGTGCCATACATCGAGGCGAAGAACGCGAGCGCGCAGTTCGAGCATGAAGCGACCACCTCGAAAATCTCCGACGATCAGCTGTTCTACTGCCTTCAGCGTGGCCTGTCGGAGGAAGACGCGGTGGCGCTCATCGTGAACGGCTTCGTGCGCGACGTGCTCCAGCAGCTCCCGATGGAGTTCCTGGCCGAGACGCAGAGGCTGATTTCCATCAGTCTCGAAGGCAGCGTGGGATGATGCTTTTGCCGGTTGGCTAAGTGATAAAGGCGAAGGGGCTGATTTATCAGTCTCGAAGCAGCATGGGGAAAGAAGGGATAACAACCAATGCCTCTAACACGTGTCGCGCTGAGGCGCGGAAAATCGGCCGAGTATAAGCGTGCGATCCTCGACGGCATCTATGCCGCGATGCGCGAAAGTTTCAGTGTGCCGGAAGACGACAGGTTTATGTTGATCGACGAGTATGACGATGAGAATATTCAATACAGCTATAATTATCCCGGCATCGTACACTCCGATGATCTCCTGATCATACAGCTTACCGTGAATAACACCCGTACCGTCGAGCAAAAAAAGGCTTTGTATGCGGCCATCGTAGAGAAGCTGACCAAAAATCCGGGCGTTAGGCAAGAAGATGTCTTGATCAACTTGGTCGAGGTGGCGAAAGAGAACTGGTCGTTCGGCATCGGGGTCGCGCAATATGCGGAAGACTGACAGGAACAAGACGTCGCAAAGCCCTCTCCCATTGGGAGAGGGTTGGGTGAGGGGATCTAGCCTGTGAACTTAATTGCGGACGATAAGCTCGACTTAGCCCGGAACCTTCGGCGCTCCTCGACGGAGGCCGAGAAAAGGGTGTGGGCGCATGTCCGCAACCGTCAGCTCTATGGGTTGAAGTTCAAACGGCAGGCGCCGGTTTGCGGGTTTATCGCCGACTTCCTCTGTGAAAGCGCAAAGCTTATCGTTGAGGTTGACGGGGGACAACACGCGCTCAATGCCGAGCAGGATCTTGATCGAACGAAGGTTCTAGAGAGTGCCGGTTTTCATGTTGTTCGTTTTTGGAACAATGATGTGATGTCTAACATTGAGGGCGTTCTGTCTGAGATTGCGAAGACAGCTGGCGTTGCTCCCCCTCACCCCAACCCTCTCCCCCCGGGAGAGGGAGTTGCATCGTCCCCTCTCCCAGCGGGAGAGGGACAGGGTGAGGGGTTGATATGGCGCTGATTCTGGCCGGGTTACTTGGCGTGTTCATCAGCCTCGCGGGCGTGTGGTTCATCACGTCGCCGTTCAACGCTGTGCAGGCGTTCGGGGTTGATCCTTCGCATCTGGCCGATATTGCGCTCGCGCCGGGGATTGGAGTGCGCGACCTTGCGCTGGGGTTGATCATCATCGGCTTCGCCTTGGCCCGGAAGCCCGGCGCAACCGGCGCCGCGCTGCTGATCACTTCGATTGTGCCCATCGGCGACTTCGCCATCGCCGCGAAGGCGTTTGGCTATGCCGCCGCCGTTCGGCATCTGATCACGCTGCCGTTCCTGGTCATCCTCGGTCTGATCCTGGTGCGCGAATGACATATTGGTTCAAGCCGAAGCGGTATGGCTGGGGCGCTGCTCCCGCGAACTGGAGGGGTTGGCTCGCGACGGTTGGCTTTATCACCATCGCCTACGCCTTCCTGGCGATAATTGTGGCTTTTCGAAGCGAGCTGACTGTCGAAGCCGTCATCATTTGGTCCGTCGCTTTCGTCGCCCTCGAACTCGCGTTTATTTGGATTGCATGGAAGAAGACAGACGGGACGTGGCGTTGGCGCTGGGGTTCCAAGGACATCGGGAAGTAGAGAAAAAGATGCTCGAAATTAAAGACCTGCATGCGGAAATCGACGGCAAGGAAATCCTGCGCGGCTTCAATCTGACCGTGCCGAAGGGTGAAGTCCATGCGATCATGGGGCCGAACGGATCGGGCAAATCCACGCTGGCCTATGTGCTTTCGGGCAAGGACGACTATGAAGTGACAGGCGGCTCGATAACCTGGGACGGCAAGGATCTGCTGGCCATGTCCCCGGACGAGCGCTCACACGCAGGCGTGTTCCTCGCCTTCCAATATCCGATGGAAATTCCAGGCGTCGCCTCGCTGACGTTTCTGCGGGCCGCCATGAATTCGCAGCGGAAGGCTCACGGCAAGGGCGAAATTTCGATCCCCGATTTCATGCGGACGGTCCGCGCCGAGGCGGAGAAGCTCAGCATGTCCATGGACATGCTGAAGCGGCCCGTGAACACCGGCTACTCCGGCGGCGAGAAGAAGCGCCACGAGGTTCTCCAGATGGCGCTGTTGCAGCCCACGCTCTGCATTCTGGACGAGACGGACTCAGGCCTCGACATCGACGCCATCCGCATCGCCGCCGAAGGCGTGAACCGGCTGCGTTCGCCGGATCGGGCGATGGTCGTCATCACGCACTATCAGCGGCTCTTGAACTACATCGTGCCCGACGTGGTGCACGTCATGGCGCACGGGCAGATCCTGCATTCGGGCGGCAAGGAGCTTGCCCTGGAGCTGGAAGAAACAGGCTACGCCGCTTATCGCACCGAAGCGGCTTAAGGGGCGGCGATGACCATCCATCAAACCACAATCCGCCCCGCCGTAACGCCCGCCGAGCAGCGATTTCTCGATCTCTACGCGAGCGTTTCCGCGGAGCTTCCCGGCGCGGGGTCGGCCGCCGTCCGCGCCTGGAGAGACGCCGCCCGCGACGCGTTCATCATGCTGGGCGTTCCCCATCGCCGCGTCGAGGAATGGAAATACACCGATCTGCGCGCGCTCATGCCGGACGTCTATCCGCTTGGCGGCCTTGACTCGAGGGCGCGGGATGTCAGCGTCGAGGCGGCAATCGGCAAATCGCTTGGCCGCATCTGGACGCTTATCGGGCGGTGTTCGTCGGCGGGCGATTCCGTCCGGACTTGTCTACCATCCACGACGCGCATGGCGTCACCTTCGAGCCGTTAAATCAGGCGTTGGAGGATGACGGCGCTTCCGCCCAGGCGATCGCGAAGATTACCCTCCCGCAGCGCGACGTCATCGCGGCGCTCAGCACCGCGTTCGCGACCGATGGAGCAATCCTTGCGGTCGCGCCGAAAACGCGGCTCGAAAAGCCGATCCATCTAATTTTCATATCAACGGACGACAAGCCCGCCTTATATGCCCTCCAGCACGCGATGAGCATCGGCGAAGGGGCGGACGTTTCCATTATCGAAACACATGGAACGCAGCAATCGCAGGCCATATCGCACACGCGCCTTGCCATCGCGGCGGGCGCATCTTTGAAGCATGTGAGGCTGGCCGTGGGCAAGGCTTGCACGCATCTGGCCTCGGCGGTCGTCACATTGGCCGAGGGCGCTCATTACGAGCCGTTGCAAATGGCGGTCGACGTGGCGCTCCTGCGCGCGGAAGCGGCGATCCGGTTCGAGGGGCCTAACGCGCGCTGCCATTATGCGGGCGCAATGCTCCTGCGGCAGCATAGCCACGCCGACTTCACGCTCGTCATCGATCACGCCGCGCCAAGCTGCGAAAGCCGGGAGGTGGTGAAGGCCGTGCTCGACGGCAAGTCGCGCGGCATCTTCCAGGGCAAGGTCATCGTGCAGCGCGGCGCGCAGAAAACCGATGGCAAGCAGATGGCGAATGCCCTGCTTCTGTCCGACGACGCGGAGTTCGATTTAAAGCCGGAGCTTGAGATTTTCGCGGACGATGTTGTCTGCGGCCACGGTTCGACCGCGGGCCAGCTCGATGACGACATGCTGTTCTACTTGCGGGCGCGCGGCATCCCCGAGCCCGCGGCGCGCTCGCTCCTCATCGCCGCTTTCGTCGGTGAAGCTTTCGACAAGATCGATAACGAGGCCTTGCGGGCCGCGCTCGATGAAAAGGTCGCGGCATGGCTTCCCGACGGCCCTCCGATGCTCGACCTGGCCAGATAAATGACGAACGAAATGACAAAGCGTAGCAATACCCCTCACCCCAGCCCTCTCCCGCAGGGGGAGAGGGAGCATGTCGCGCCCGCTGCAAAAGCGTCCCCTCTCCCCTTGCGGGAGAGGGACAGGGTGAGGGGCGCAAGCTCGGAGAAGGGATATGACGTTGATTGAAAATGAGATCACTTCGGGCGCTTACGACGTGGAGGCGATCCGGCGCGACTTCCCGGCGCTGTCGCTCAAGGTTCATGGCAAGCCGCTCGTCTATCTCGACAACGCGGCGAGCGCGCAGAAGCCGCAGGTCATGCTCGATGCGCTGATGAAGGCATACGCGGAAGAATACGCGAATGTGCATCGCGGACTTCACTTCCTCGCCAACGCGGCGACGGCGGCCTATGAGGGCGGGCGCGAGCGTGTGGCCAAGTTTCTGAACGCGCCGAGCCATGAGCAGATCATCTTCACCAAGAACGCGACCGAGGCGATCAACCTCGTGGCGCAATCCTTCGGCGGCCTTCACATCGGGGCGGGCGATGAGATCGTGCTCACCATCATGGAGCACCATTCGAACATCGTGCCCTGGCATTTCCATCGCGAGCGGCGCGGGGCGGTCATCAAATGGGTGCCGGTTACGGACGAAGGCGAGTTCCGGATCGAAGACTTCGAGGCCGCGATCACGCCTCGCACCAAGATGGTCGCGATCACGCACATGTCGAACGTGCTCGGCACGATCACTCCCGTGAAGGAGGTCTGCAAAATCGCCCACGCTCATGGCGCTTATGTGCTCGTGGACGGCAGCCAGGGCGCGGTTCATCTTCCCATCGACGTGCAGGACATCGACTGCGACTTCTACGTCATGACGGGCCACAAGGTCTATGGCCCGAGCGGGATCGGCGCGCTTTACGGGAAGCGCGAGCATCTCGAAGCGATGCCGCCGTACCAGGGAGGCGGCGAGATGATCGAGACCGTGACCTGCGACACAGTGCGCTATAACGATCCGCCCTATCGCTTTGAGGCCGGAACGCCGCCAATCGCCGAAGCAGCCGCGCTCACCGCCGCGCTGGATTATATGGACAGTATCGGCAAGGACCGCATTCGCGCGCACGAAACCGATCTTCGGCGCTATGCCGAGGAGCTGTTGAAGCCGATCAATTCGCTGCGTTTTATCGGCAACGCGGCGGAGAAGGGTGCGATCATCTCCTTTGCGATGGAAGGTGCGCACGCTCACGATGTCGCCACCATCCTGGACCGCGCAGGCATCGCCGTCCGGGCCGGAACCCATTGCGCCGAGCCGCTTCTCGCGCGCTTCGGCCTGACATCGACCTGCCGGGCCTCGTTCGGCCTTTACAATACGCGCGCCGAAGTGGAGGCGCTCGCCGAAGGACTTCAGAAAGCGGAGCGTTTTTTCAGATGACCGAGACCATGCAAGACAGAAAAAATCCCATCGAGCATGCGCCATGGGATGATCAGCAGGAGCCGCCCGTGCACAAGGATTTGCCGCAGCCATGCGCGCATACTCTTGAGGTTGCCAAGGAATTCAAGGAACACCCGATCGCCGAGGAGGAGATCGAGAGCATCACGAGCGGGATCGTCTCCGCCTTGAAGACCATCTACGATCCCGAAATCCCCGTTGATATTTATGAGCTCGGGCTCATTTATAGAATTGATATCAACGATGACCGGGAAGTGGACGTCGAGATGACGCTGACCGCGCCGGGGTGCCCCGTCGCTGGCGACATGCCGGGCTGGGTGGAGAATGCTGTCGGCGGAGTGCCTGGCGTTGGCCTCGTGCGCGTGCAGCTTGTATTCAATCCGCCTTGGGATCCGAGCCGCATGTCCGATGAGGCGCGGGTGGCGTTGAATATGTTTTGACTTTGGTCATGGCCGCACTTGATGCGGCCATCCAGAGCGGCATATGGAATGTGAAAGATTGGATGGCCGGGTTAAGCCCGGCCATGACGGCGGGAGGGAGAACTCATCATGGCAAGGGCGAAACCTAGGGTTTTAACGCTGACGGATGCGGCGGCCGAGCGCGTGAAAGCGATCATGGCCCGCTCCGAAACGCCCGTTGCGGGCTTGCGCGTCGGCGTGAAAAAAGGCGGCTGCGCGGGGCTGGAATATACGATGGAGTACGCCGCCGAGGCGCGTCCAACGGATGAGGTTGTCGAGGACAAGGGCGTCCGCATTCTCATCGAGCCGTCGGCGATCCTGTACCTGCTTGGCACGGAAATGGACTTCAAGACCGACAAGCTGACATCCGGCTTCGTCTTTCATAACCCCAACCAGACGAGCGCCTGTGGCTGCGGCACGAGCGTCGAAATCCAGCCCGCGCAAGAAGGGGTAACGGCCTGATCCGCCAAGTTTACAGGCCAACCGGGCTTTTTGCATGCATCCGGCGAAAGGCGGCATTCCGCATGAACTCCCCGGGTACGCTTGCGTTTGTGTTTGCGCCGCTTGGGCTGGAATATTAGGAAAAGGCGCCTTGCCGAGAACTTAATGACGTCAAGCCATCTGCCATTTAGCGTGGCCTGCGCCTTGCTACTCAGACTGGTTTTGCCAACGGAAGGGTGACGGTGCGCAATCGGGGGGCGGGGACCCCCTGCCCCCGACACGGTTAGCGGCGGTACTCTGCGGTCTGTCCGCTTCTCCCCAGTTGCGCCTCGATCGCTTGACCGAGCGCCTGGTGCTGACGCTGCATCGCCAGCCCGATCTTAGCGAAGGTGCCGATGTCGCCGCTGTTCTTCGCCTCTTTCTCCCAGCTCGAGAGCGACTGCTGATTCTGTTGCAGCTCGTGCTTGACGAAGGCCTTGTCGAACTGCGAACCTGTTTCGTTAGAGAAGTTCTGTTTCGCCCGGCCCGACTGCGCCTCTGCGCTCGCGCTGCTCTCGCCGCCGGCCGCGCTATTCTGGTTCGGTTCGATCGCGTTGAGCTCCGCGATCAGAGACGTGTGGTCGGCCACGAGCAGGTGCGCGTAAGCCTGCACCGCCGGGTTCGTCGCGCGCTGCAAAGCCATCAGCGCTTCCTGCACCTCATTGTTGCTGTCCTTGCGGACCTGCTGAAGAAACTGTTGTCCGGTCTGCGGCGTGCCGTTCCCGGCCGTGGCGCCGCCCGACTGGGCCATGCCAGTGGCGGGAAGCGCCACTCCGGCGAGGAGCGCAAGGGCTGCATACTTTAGAATCATCTTTCCTCCTTCTGTACAGATCAAAGGCCCCTCAAGAGGCCCCCACTGAACTAATCCAGGATTCGCGTCGACGGTTCCGTGATTTCGCGCGCGAACGGCAGCCGGGCGCCAACCCGATTGATGGATTGAAATCCTGTGTGACGCAGATCGACGACCGCAATTTCATGCGTTAGGGCGGCCGATAATCCATTGGCCAGATTGGCGGCTCGCTCAGAGCAGCAGGGGAAGCTGTGCAGGCTTCTGTTCGATTTTATCGTCCGGTTCCGCCTCGGCGACCGGAGCAAGCGGCGCGGTCCTCTCCGTCAGCCGGGGATCGTTGTTTGCCGGGGAATTGACGCGGGTTGAAACCGTCCACGCCGCCAGCGCGTCTGACGGGCAGGGCTTGAGAAGCGCCGTGTCGCCGGTTTTCAGCCAGGCGAGCGCTTCTTCCAGCGAAAGGATGGCCGGCATCCGGTCGTGGATCGCGGCAACCTTTTCATTCGCCGGGACGGTGATGATCGTGAAGGTCAGAAGCCCGTTCCACTCTTCCCACAATCCGGCAAGCGTCAGGGGCGTGCCGTCCGCGCTCGCGACGAAATAGGGCTGCTTGCCGCGACCCTGCCGCTGCCACTCATAGAAGCCCGAAATTGGTACGATGCACCGGCGCGACTTGAGGGCGTTCCGAAACGCGGGCTTTTCGCCAAGCGTTTCGCACCGCGCATTGATGAGCTTCGAGCCGATGGACGCGTCTTTCGCCCACGACGGCACGAGGCCCCAGCGCATGGGCTGGAAGAAGAGGCCATCGCGGTCGAGAACGATGACGCCAGCGCCTTGTGTCGGCGCGACATTCCAGGAGGCGGCCAGAGAGGGCGCAATCTCATCAACGAGCTTATAGAAGGCGATAACCTCCGCCCACGTAAAAGCCTGGGTGAAACGTCCGCACATGGCGACCTCCGGAATTCAGAGCCTCGATCAACCCGCCTTAGAGGCGGAAGTGCTAGCAGGATGCTGAAAAAGCCTGAAAACGTGGCTTCATCCTTCGACAAGCTCAGGATGAGGCTTCGACAGGCTCAGGATAAGGCTTCGACAGGCTCAGGGTGAGGCTGCGACGGGCTCAGGATGAGGCTTCGGCAAGCTCGGGATGAGGCTTCGGCAAGCTCGGGAGAGGCTTCGACAGGCTCGGGATGAGGCTTCGGCAAGCTCGGGATGTGGCCTTCGTCAGGCTCAGGATGAGGCCGAGTGTTTTCAATGGTTTAAACCTCATTGTGAGCTTGTCGCTTAAACCTCATGGTGAGCTTGTCGAACCATGCAAAATCGTTTTTCAGCAGCCTGCTAGATTGCGACCTGCCGCCCGATCTCCACCACCTGATCGACAGGGAGACGGAAAAAGTCGGTCACTTGAGTGGCGTTGCGCTCCATGGCGGCGAAGATAAGCCGCTTCCACGCCGGAAGCCCCCTGCCGTCAGGACGCGAAACAACCGTCTCCCGGCCTACATAGTAGGTCACGTCGCTCAAATCGAGATCGCAGCCTTCCGCATTCGCTTCTTGAAGGATGGGAGGGATTGCAGGCCGCTCCATGTAACCGTAATGCACGGAAGCCCTCCAGAAATTCGGGGCTTCCTCGAAGAAGCGGAAGCGATCGGTCAGGTGAATGAAGGGCACGGATTCGATCGTTACATTGATGATCATGATCCGCTCATGCAGCGCGCGATTGTGTCTGACGTGCCAAGCCATGACCGGCGGCACACCTTCCTTGGATCGCGTGAGGAAAACCGCAGTCCCGGGCACGCGGGGAATGCCTCTTACGGCGAGATCATTCAGGAATGTGTCGGTCCGCTGATATCTCGACTTGAGAACTTGCATCACGGCATCGCGCCCGGAGTGCCAGACCCACATCACGCCATAGATGACAGCGGCAAGGGCAAGCGGGATGTACCCGCCTTCGAGCATCTTTGCCGAGTTTGCGACCAGGAAAGCGCTGTCAACCAGGATGAAACACCCGGCCACGGCCAAACTCAGAGGCTGGCTCCAGTTCAGCCTTTCTACCATCGCGATGTAGAGAAGCATCGAAGTCATCAGCATTGTGCCCGAGACAGCGATGCCATAAGCGGCGGCGAGGTTATCGGATTTCCGGAAGGCAATCGTGAGACCGATGGTAATCGCCATCATGGTCCAATTCACGGCGCTAATATAGATTTGGCCATAGCCAAGCGCGGAGGTTTGCGTGACCCGAAGGCGGGGCAGCCAGCCGAGCTGGATGGCCTGCCGCGTCATCGAGAAAGCGCCCGTGATGATGGCCTGGCTCGCGATGATGGTGGCCACGGTCGCCAGGATGACAAAGGGCGCCAGAGCCATTCTTGGGCAAAGCGCGTAGAACATGTTTTCGGTAATGGGCAAGCCCTTCAGAACGAGGGCGGACTGGCCGGCATAATTCAGGACGAGGCAGGGGAACACGACGCCGAACCAGGCCAGGCGAATGGGGCCGCGTCCAAAGTGGCCCATGTCGGCATAGAGCGCTTCCGCGCCGGTGACGCACAGGAAGACCGCGCCGAGAACGAGGAAGGATGTCATTCCCTCAGATGCTAGATATTTGAGGCCATAGAGTGGGTTCGCCGCTGCGATCACCATGGGATATTGCATGATCCCCCAGAGGCCGAGACCGCCGAGAACAAGGAACCACAGGACCATCACTGGCCCGAACAATTTGCCGATCCGCGCCGAGCCCTGCGGTTGAAAGAGAAACAAGACGATCAGAATGAGGACCGTTGCCGGGACAACAAAGTGTTCCAGCCGGCTCGTTATCACCGAAAGCCCTTCGAGAGCCGATAGCACGGAGATGGCCGGGGTAATGACGCCGTCTCCGTAAATGAGCGCGGCGCCGATCAGGCCTACGCCGACGATAAATGCCTTCTTCTTCGTGCGGCCGCTTCCGAGGCCCTTTCGGCCGGTGAGAAGCGCCATCAAAGCCATGATCCCGCCCTCACCATGGTTATCGACGCGCATGGCGACGCCAATATACTTGATCGTCGTTACGATAATGAGCGTCCACAAAATCAGCGACAGGCTGCCGAGTACGATTGCGCGATCCGCCGCGTGCGAGCCAGCCGCGCCGAGCACAACTTTCAGCGTATAAAGCGGGCTTGTGCCGATGTCGCCAAAAACGACGCCGAGGGCTGGTAAGGCCAGTGTTCGGGCATGACCATGAGGGTGCGCTGCGACGGCTTGCGGCAGGTAAGCCGTGGAGCTTGGGCTACTCATTATCCATCCGGGTATGGTGCTGCGAGAAAGTGAGCAGCTTTTACCACGGCATCATAGCGGCCGCATTAAGTCAGTTTCTTTGACCCTGATTAAGGTGCAGCCACAACGAGCGTCCAGTACGTTTTATGTTGCGTATCAGGTTTATACTCGTAGGCAACACCCATATGCTTCGCTTCGGCGAGCAGCATGTTTCGGCTGTGAGGCGTGCTCTTTTTCCATCCCTCCACGATCTCGGCGAAG
Source organism: uncultured Alphaproteobacteria bacterium (assembly GCA_963723755.1). Classification (GTDB taxonomy): domain Bacteria; phylum Pseudomonadota; class Alphaproteobacteria; order Rhizobiales; family Rhodomicrobiaceae; genus Rhodomicrobium. Next base: position 13,369 of record CAVRSS010000001.1, read on the forward strand.
GACCTTTGGCCGACGCCGACATTCTCGGCCGCCACCCTGAAGCGATAACCCGCCATGCTCAGCCGCTTTTGAAGATCGGCTCCATTGGGGCCGGCATGAGACATGTGGTCGTGCGCGGCCATGTCCTTGACGAGAATTTCGGCCGCTGCCGTGGCATGGCTGTCCAAGGAGAGGGCAGGCAGGCCCTTTGATGACCGGTACTCGTTGACAAGGCGAAGCGCCTCTTCCGGGTCCAGCCCCGTTGTGACCTCATCGCTATTCATCTGCGAAGCTTGTGCCGGCGGCTCCCCAGAGCTGAACGTCGACGAGAAATTGGCCCAGATGCCGCCGTTCCCTGAGTTTTGCGACGAGGATGCTGGCGGCACAGGCGCCTTGGACGGCATGTCGGAAGGGCTACTTCCTCCTATGCTCGTCAGAGACGCAATGCCGCCCGACGTCGCCGAGCAGCCGCCCAAGGCCGCGCAAAACAACAACAAACGGACCGCACGCAACATCGTGACCCTCACATATACGCATACAATGCCGAATTACGGTTACAACTCGCTTAATTCAGCCTGCGGGAGGCGGATTAGACCCGGATAGCGTCAACATGATGATAATTTCACTAAATAGGGAATCGCTTATTATTCCAGCCGCGGCGCGCCAGCCCGGCCTGTGACGATGGACCTGCGCCCCCGCCCTGGCGGGTAGACCGGCTTGCAGTCCAACCGGCATTTGCATGGTGTGAGGGGCGGCTCCAGGAAGTGCGCCGAACGGCTGGTGTCCTGGCGGGCGCGGAGGTCTATCAGGAGGGGTCGTAAATTGGCGTCGGCCTCGCGAGAGGCCGAGCTATCCCATTTGTTTTTCAGATTCCGAATGAACGCACGCGGTTATGAGTACGCCAGCTATATATCCTGTCCGACCACGGCTGGAACTCGGGTGCGTGCCGGTTGATGAGTTGCTTCAACGGCATCCGGCAGCACGTCCTCATGTTCAGGTCCCGACAGCGCCTTTTTAGCTTTGACGGCCCAGTTCCAAAGAGCTTCTGACGGAAGGGGGAGCATCATGAACCAGTGTTCCAAAATCCCCAAAGCAAGGATCACAATATAGAAGGTGTAGGCAAGCAACTCGAAGGAGCCAGTTTCAGCCGCCATTGCTTTGTTCACAAGAAAGGCGAGTGCGACTGTGGAGATGGTAACCGACACCGGGAACAGTAGGTTCATCGGCCTCTTTTTGATAAAGCTCGACAGGTAGCGCAACTGCTCCGGGAAGAAGTGCTCATTCAGATTTCTTGCGCCCAGCACCGCGTTCAACTTTGCGCTCGTGTGCATGAGCCAGATAATTGTGTATGTCCAGGAGCCGACATGATTTGAACCATTCATCGTCGAGAAGCAGATCACAACCCCAAGCAGGGCCGCAAAGATCTCGTGATACATGCTCGTCTCGACGGCATGCCAAAAATGGCGGGGGCCAGTGCAAGATGACGGGCAGGGCGTTGTCCGGGGACCAGTTATCAAGCCAGTATAGAACGTGAATTGCGTCCACGCCCACGCTAGGAGACCGAAGGTGAAACTTAAATAGGCTGATGCGATGGTGTCACTCTGGCTTGTGACGGTGAGGCCGTAGATTGACGCGACAAGAACGGCTGTTATGCCGAGGAAACTCCACTTATAGGTGTGTTTTGGCAAATTATTGAGGAAGAGGACGGCTCCTGTGCTGAACCACCAAATGAAAAAAACGAATAAAACCGGGAGCACGTACGTAGTCACCTTATCCTCACAATGCTGGGTGTGACCGCATCAGGGTTTTGGCTCGCCTCTTCATTTCAGTGTAGAGAACGCAACCTGAAAAATTCTGCGGAACTGATCATGAAAGCTTCAAACACCTTTCTTAGTTCCTGAAGTAACGTAGACGTGTCGACGTTGAACTCTTCGTTCCGGATAATGTGAGCGCGGTTCGATTGCCCTTAATCTTGGCAATGCGATCATCACCCTGTGGCGAACGGGGTTGGGAGAAAACTCCTAGCCGCCGGTCCGAATGCGATAAGTACCACAGACCGTTATCCAGCCAATGGTAGGGCCATTTGAGTCGGAAACCTTACAGGATGGTCCGTGCACATTCATTTGCTTTCTTTGGTGCCGCTCTCGGCCTGTTGCCCGCCTTCAATCGCCATTATGCGGCAGGCTGGCAAAATTGGGGCATAACATCGAAGTGTTGAAGATGCCGGAAAACCTTGCTTAATCCCCGTTTGGAGGACAGCCATGGAAGCCAAGACTGCCGACTTCGAAACGGAACCGAAGCAGCTTTTCGGCCACCCGCGCGGGCTGTCCTTTCTGTTCGCGACCGAGATGTGGGAGCGCTTCTCCTATTATGGGATGCGCGCTCTGCTCGTGCTCTACCTCGTAAAATACGTGCTTCTGCCCGAGCATGCGTCGCAGGTGATCGGGCTTGCGACACTGAAGGGCGGCCTTGAAACGATTTTCGGCCCGCTCGAAGCGCAGCCCCTCGCCTCGCAGATTTATGGAACCTATACGGCGCTCGTCTATCTCACCCCGGTATTGGGCGGCCTGCTTGCCGACCGGGTGCTCGGCCAGCGCAAAACGGTCGTCATCGGCGCGAGCCTGATGGCCATCGGTCACTTCATGATGGCGTTCGAGCCGCTTTTGCTGTTCGCGCTGCTGACGCTGATCCTCGCGAATGGCCTCTTCAAGCCGAACATCTCGACGCAAGTCGGCGGCCTCTACAAGGAAGGCGATCCGCGCCGCGACCGCGCTTACTCCATTTTTTATGTCGGCATCAATGTGGGAGCGTTTCTCGCGCCGCTGATCTGCGGGACGCTGGGCGAGAAATGGGGCTGGCATTACGGGTTCGGCGCGGCGGGCGTCGGCATGGTGATCGGGCTTCTGATTTATCTGCGCGGGCTTCGCGAGTTGCCGCCCGATGAGTTGCAGAAGTCCAAGGCCGCGCATACCGAGCACAATCCTATGACCCACGCGGAGTGGCGCGCCATCTTCGCGCTGCTCATCCTCTTCCTGCCAAACACGCTATTCTGGGCAACCTACGAACAGCAGGGCAATACCGTCGCGCTCTGGGCCGACGGCTACACCGACCGCTCGATCAACCTCTTGTTCTGGCAAGGCGAGATCCCGGTGACGTGGTTCCAGGCGTTCAACCCACTCATGATCTTCGGCTTCACGCCGCTGATTGTGGAGCTATGGGCGATCCAGTCGCGAAGGGGGCGGGAGCCATCGACCGTGACCAAGATGGCGATCGGATGTTTCATCGTCGGGCTTGCCTATCTGCTGATGGTCGTGGCGGCTCTCTATGTCGGCCCCGGCGAAAAATCGAGCTGGCTTTGGCTGCTCGCGTTCTTCGCGATCATCACCGTCGGCGAGCTTTATCTTTCCCCGGTTGGGCTGTCGCTCGTCTCGAAAGTAGCGCCGGTGCGCATACTCTCCATGATGATGGGTGTCTGGCTCTCCACGAGCTTTCTGGGCAATTTCCTGGCCGGCTGGCTCGGTTCCTATCTGGAGCAGCATGGAGAAGCCCAACTTCTTCCTCATGATCGCAGGCGTCGCCGCCGCCGCCGGTGTGTCGATCATTCTTCTGAACAGACCTCTCCGCAAATCATTGCAACACTGATTTGCTTCGCCACCGCTTGGACGAAGACAGCGGTGGATCGAAAAGAGAAATCCGAAACTTTCGAGCGAACCGTCGCGGAACCCCAATAGCAGAAATCGCTTTTGTGATCGAAGAGCGCCCCGCATCGCAATCGAATTTTTTGGTGGAAACGACGCACCTGACCCAACAGCGACATCGCTCACTCGGCCGCGCTCTTCTCCGCCCTTTGCTTGCGGGTCTGCTCTTTAGGGGCGGGAACGAAAGAGATTGCGAGACGGCTTCCCGTGGCGGCCGCAAAGCGCTTCAACGTTCGCGTCGATGGAAGGTAGCGGCCGCTTTCGAGCCGGGCGATGACTGTTCGCGAAGTGTCCATGCGGCTCGCAAGTTCATCCTGCGTAAGCCCAGCGCGGGCGCGAGCCTCGATCATCTCTCGGGCAAGCGCGAACTCTGTTTCGAGGTCGGCATACGCCTTCGCGTAGTCGGGCTCCTTCATCCAATTTTCGTGCAAATCGGCCACGCGGGTCATGTCACGTCCTTCGCCCTCTTCAGGGCTACTCGATCTCTTGGCGCGGCGTCTTCTGCGTCTTTTTCACAAACACCCGCACCACCACCACTCTTTTGCCCTTCGCCGTCACATAAAGCGCCCGTGCGATGCCGTCGGCGCCCTTCGCGCGAATTTCCCAAAGCGCCCCTTCGATGTGGTCGACATGGGGAGCGCCTACCTTTTCCAAGCCAAGCGCCTCAATCATGCCCGCGATGCGGACAAAGCGCGCCCGCAAATCGGCCGGCAAAGCCTCAAGCTCAGCGTCGACTGCGGCGTTCAGGGTTTCAACGGTCCAGGTTTTCATATGTAGCAAATTTGCTACCTTGAGGCAATGGACCTCGCAAGCGAAAACTATGCCCGCGTCCACAGATTCAATGCGGCTTTCCTGGCGATAGACAGTGTCGGTGCAAACGGCAGCTTTCCATCCAACTTGAGGCGTCACCAGAAACCGGCCCAATGTTCTTCACGGCCTAACCCACGCTTTTCGGCAAATCATCCTCCTTAACGCAGCCTTTTCATCCTTCCCAATTTTCCACCGCCAATCCGTCCACGCGTTGAAATTCCCGCAAATTACGAGACACAAGAACGAGGCCGCGGGCGCACGCCTGCCCTGCGATCAGGACATCGTAGGGACCAATTGGCGTTCCCGATGCCTCTAGCGCAGTGCGGATTTCTCCAGCTTGGCGGGCGTCTTCCTTGTCGAACGAGACAACCTCAAACTGCAAACGATCGACGATGGTCAGATTGTGCGCGCGGCGTTAACTCCCGTACGCGCCAAAGTAAAGGTCATAAACAGCAATGGCGGGCAAACCGATGTCGGCTGGCCGGTGCTGCCGCGCACGCTGAGCGAGCGGCCCGATGGGATCTCTGAGCAGGGCGATCACCGCGTTGGAGTCAAAAAGGTAGCGCATCAGCGAAAGGCTTCATCGAGCGCTGGGCGCTCCTGCATCGGCGGCTGCTCCAGCGCCGCCTCAACGAAATCGGAGTCCAGCGAGCCGGACAGACCATCCAGCCATGCCCAATCCGTTGGAATTGGCTCCAAGATGACGGATGCGCCGTGCCGGCGGATGCGGACTTCCTCACCCTCAAATCGATAGTCTTTTGGCAGTCTGACCGCCTGCTGAGCGCCCCGACCAAAACACGCGCGCAGTTTCCATGGCGGCCTCCAATTGGTATATATCAAAAGAATATACCAGTTGTATCGGTTGGGTCAAATGTCAAGCGCCAACCCGAGAGCGCAACGCCAGCAATACAGCCGCGCATCAACCGGGATCTCCGGCGAACGGCGCAAAAACGCAGCCCCACCCGCAAACGCATCCTTGCCGCGCCGGTCTATTAATCCGAAGTTGGTTAACAGGACCGCGCCGGATATTTTTTTGGTCCAATGGCGCTAACGATCGGTTAATGCCGCGCCAACCGCGCCTTCCGCTGGAGGCGGACAAGCTGTTTTAAGGTACTGAAAATAAGGGTTATTTTCCTCAATCACGTCCCATTAAATGGAGCTTAATGCCGGAATTTTCCCATTAAATGGACGCTCTAAAGTCCGTTAATTATGTCGCCATCGCGCCTGTTAACCCTGTTCCGCTCCTCTCGCATCCGCAGCGGGCGTTTCGGCGCCGTCATCTTGTCTGTAATTTCCACTTTAAAATCAGCGAGTTGCGAGAATTAACCTCCCACAAAGGCGCATCCTCCTAAAATACCGCCCAGCCGAAATGACAGGCGGTTTCGTTGCATTCCGCACGCGATTTTGGTCCGAGCTACAAAACTTTTGGACCATTGTCTGGTCAACGGGTTTGGGCAGCGAGACACGAGTGAGCGGGGGCAAGGATAGCTGACCGCCGAGCGTTAGAGTTGGAAGATTGTTATGCCTCGTTGGATCGTCTTTGTTTGCCTGCCCCTTGTCGCCAGCGCTGTCTCCCCGGCGAAGGCCGATGAAGGCATGTGGCTTCTCGATAAGTTCCCCTCCGATCGCGTCGAAAAGCTCTATGGCTTTCGGCCCGATCAGAAGTGGCTCGATCGCGTCCGGCTGTCCGCGGCAAGGCTCGCGCATGGATGTTCGGCTGGCTTCGTCTCGCCGCGAGGCCTGGTGCAGACCAACCACCATTGTGTCGAGGAATGCCTTGAAGAGCTTTCGACGAGCAAGAAAGATCTCATGACGGCAGGCTTCACCGCAAAAGAGGAGAAGGACGAGCCCAAATGCCCGGACTCCGAACTCAATCAGCTTGTCGGCATCGGTGACGTCACCGCCCGCGTCCGCGAGGCCATCGACGGGAAAGAGGGCGCTGCCTTCGCGGAGGCCAAGCGCGCCGTCAAGGCCGCGATCGCGAAGGAATGCTCGGGCGGCGACGATGCGCTTCGCTGCGATGTGGCCGAACTCTACGAAGGCGGGATCTACAACCTTTACAAATATCGCCGCTTCCAGGATGTGCGTCTCGTTTTCGCGCCGGAGCAGGCCATCGCATTTTTCGGCGGCGACCCTGACAATTTCGAGTTTCCCCGCTACGATCTCGACGTGAGCTACCTGCGCGTCTACCAGGACGGTAAGCCGCTCGACACGGCGGCAAACTACTTCCCCTATGCGCGCGAGGACGTGAAGGCGGGCGATCTCACCTTTACAGTCGGCAATCCGGGCTCGACGCAACGCCTCGATACCGTCGCCGAGCTTGAATATGACCGCGATGTCTCGCTGCTGCGCTCCCTTTTCCGGGCTTCGGAGCTGAGGGGGCTGCTTACGGAATTCCAGACGAAGGGGATCGAAGAAAAGCGCATCGCCACCGGGCGGCTGTTCGGCGTTGAAAACTCACTCAAGGCGAGGAAAGGCCAGTTCGCCGCGCTGGTGGACCCGGCGCTGATCGCCGCGAAGACGAAAGATGAAAATGAGCTTCGCGTGCACGTCAACGAAGACCCCGCCTTGAAGGCGGAGGCTGGCGCGGCCTGGGATACGATCCGCGACACGCTGAAACGCTGGAAGCCGAAAAGCGAGCGCTACGCCTACACCGAGGGCCATGCCGCCTTCGATACGTCCCTGTTCGGCGAGGCCATGGCTCTGGTCCGCTACCCGGCGGAGAAAACGAAGCCGGACGAGAAGCGGCTGCCGGAATATACCGGCGCGAATTTCCCGGCCCTCAGGCATTCAATCCTGGCGGATCGGCCTTTTTATCCCGAGCTTGAAAAGCTGACGCTGACATTTTCGCTCACGAAGCTCCGCGAGGTGCTTGGCCCCGACGATCCCTTCGTGCGGAAGGTCCTCGGCAGGAAGTCCCCGGCAGAGCTGGCGAATGAGTTGGTCGATGGCTCCAAGCTCCGCGACGTGGCGGTTCGCAAGGCGCTTCTCGAAGGCGGACAGTCGGCGGTCGACGCTTCGTCCGATCCGATGATCGCGCTCGCCCGGCTCGTTGACCCGGATTTCCGCGCGATCCGCAAGGACTATGAAGACCATTTCTCCGCGCCGCTGAACAAGGCGCGCGCGGCGATTGCCCGAGCGCGTTTCAAGATTTACGGAACATCGACCTATCCCGACGCCACCTTCACGATGCGGATCTCCTACGGCGCCGTGAAAGGCTACTGGCAGGACGGCAAATTCATCGAGCCGATCACACGGATCGGAGGGCTTTTCGAGCGCGCGACCGGCGCGCCGCCCTATCGATTGCCGGAAAGCTGGATCGCCGCTAGACCTGCGCTCAACATGGACCAGCCCATGAACTTCGTGACCACCAACGACATTATCGGCGGCAACTCCGGCTCGCCGGTGATCAACAAGGCGGGCGAGATCGTCGGGCTTATTTTCGACGGAAACATTCAATCGCTCGGCGGCGACTTTGGGTTCGACCCAGCCGTCAACCGCGCCGTAGCGGTGAACGTCGGGGCGCTTCGCGAGGCGCTGACCAAAGTCTATCACGCGGACCGCATCGCGGCCGAACTCAAATGAATGGGTGGAAAGAAGGTTCAGCGGGGCCCGCGTGGGCCCCGATCTGCCTAGTTAACGGACTTGGTCGGCGAGGACGCGAGCCGCAGGGCAAGCCACTCATAGGCTTGGGCGACATCTTCGAGCGCGTTCTTGAGCCAGATTTCATCCAAGGCCTTCGCATGCGACCGTGTTTCCTTGGCGCGCCGCATGAGATTATCCGGACGATAGTTTCGAGAGGCCAACTCACCCTCCTTCAGTGTTAAGGAGTAATTCTGGCATTTTGTGCAGCGCACAAAGTTGATTTATGTCAATAAACGATTAATGCGCGGCACAAGTTGCCGCTGAGACACAGCTATAAAGCATTGATTTAAAACATGAAGTTTCGGCCGTTGACACTGTTCGCCGCACCCCTGCCCAAAACTTGCTTTAAGTTTCAAGGTCTTGCCTCGCCTCTGTACGAATCGGGGCGCATCGTGTTAGTCGATAGGGAAAGCAATTGTTGACGAGGGGAAAAATGCGCACATTTGCTCTGTCCGGCCTTGCCGCGCTGGCGATTTCGATGATGGCTCCGGCCACGGTTTATGCCTGGTCCACGGAACAGGCCAGCCCTAATGGCGGTGCGGCGGCGAATCTCGCCGACCAACAGGACCCGCTGCAGGCGCTTCAGGATAAGGTTGACGGCAAGAACAGCTCGCAGCAGAGCGGCTTCTACTTTTCAAGCGGGTCCGCGCAGCAGCCGTTTACCCCGCATGGCTTCAATTCGAACCAGACGGATACGAATGTGCCGTTCGGCTACTCGCCTATACCGGGTTTCCGCGGGGCGGCTCAATAGCAGCTCCCGCGGCTTTTCCGATCCCGATCTCCGTGGCGACTAGCAGGCCGGAAAAACGATGTTGCCCATGGTTCGACAAGCTCACCATGAGGAGCACTCGCTAACCATGAGGATCAACTCGTTGAACACTCGACCTCGTCCTGAGCCCGTCGAAGCCTCGTCCTGAGCCTGTCGAAGGCCTCATCCTGAGCCTGTCGAAGGCCTCGTCCTGAGCCTGTCGAAGCCTCATGTGTGGATGGCTCCCCAGTTGCAAGGGTTTTTTTAAGCGTGATGCTTTTCGGCGGGTGCGCTCATGTGTACGGCGTTTGCGGCACATACGACCGCTGCCTTGATGCGATCCGCGAACCGGCTCCCGATCATCCTGGTGAGCTTTGCGCCCGATGAGGCTTGCGGGTTTTTCCGGTCTGGCCGAGCCTTGAGCATCACTCCTTTTTTCACCCCTGCGAACGCGTTGACCCTGACTTTTTGGCGCCGCACGCCTTCCGCGGCTCTGTCAGGCAGTTTCTTTGTTCGGTTGAACGGCGTTTCTCCGTCCCGGCCTGCTTCCAGGGAGGCGCTGGGCGCAGCGGCGGTCAACACCAGCCGAAGGCTGCCGCGGCACGCGGCGCGGAACGCGGTGTTGACGGCTGCGAGCACAGCGCCAGACTTTTGGGGCCGGGCCGCTCATGCGCGTGCCGCCGTCGCGCGTTGCGCAGCCGCGGCCGGCCTGAAGGCTTCGCCGCTCGCCATGATGGCCCAGGCGATGCGTGCGAGTTTGTTGGCCAGCGCCACCGTGACGGCCCGCCTGGAGCGCCTGGCCAAAGGCGCCTGGACCCAGAGCGCAAGCGG
>CAVRSS010000002.1:0-17886 GCA_963723755.1 uncultured Alphaproteobacteria bacterium
GAAACCTGGGATGCGTGGATAAGGTGAGAATTCAACTAGGGATTATAGTCCGTTGCGTCGCCGTTTTTTTGTTAACAGTTTATTAATAACACGCGATGCTGTTCGCACGACAATTCTTATCATCTGTGCCTTTGCTGTACTGTTGGGACTTCCTCGATTGGCGGTATTTTTCCGGGAGCCTCAGTATTTCGGAAATCTAGATCCGTTGTCTGATTCGCCCGGTAACCGCATCGCGGCAGCTAGAGACGCTGGCGTTTCTGCCTTCTCCGCAGCAAAGGAGCCGGTGGCGCACACAAGCTCCACAATGAATGCGCTCCCGGTAAATAAAGAGGATCTAATCCCGGCAATTCAGCAGGAATTGGCCAGGCTCGGTTATTACGACGGCCCGATCACAGGAGCATGGACCGATGGCGTCCGCGGCGCCGTGCGAAAGTTCTCCGGTTCCGGCCAGACGAAGCCTTCGCAACAATTCCTCATGGCATTGCGATCAACGAAGCCGGAAATGAAGAAAGGCGCCGTGGCCCGGCCAGGAGCGACGGTCAATTTGCAGGCAGCGCAGGACGTGATCAACGGCAGAGTCCCCCGCACCCCCCCTTACCGCAGCGGAGGAAGGCCTGCCGAGCGACGGATACCTGCCGCCGTGGGATGCGCTGCGCGAGAGATATACTCAGATCGCGCAAAGTTTGCCTCCGCAGAATAATGGCGCTCTGACCGTCCGCATCTCAGCCCGGTCCAGCCACATCGACGCGCGCAGACGAGGCCGGCGGTCCTACGTCAGCACCCGGCGCAGAAGCAGGGTCGTCTACAATTACGGGGGCTTCTTCGGGTTTTAGAGCTTGTCCGCGTTTCCCCCGATCTAAGCCTTGATGTGCTTCAAGAGGACATCCTTCGCTTCGTTAACCTGCGAGGCGAGATAGGTTGTACCGCCTTGATCGGGGTGGAAGCGCTTCATCAGGTTGCGATGCGCGGCTTGGATATCCTCTCGCGTCGCCCCGCGCCCTAGGCCCAAAACGAGATAAGCCTCGTCCAAGGTCATACCGCGAGAGGCGGCGCCGGCGCGTGGCCCGCTGTCCTCTCCGCCGGTATTCCAGCCCGGAAACGTGCGCTCGAGATAGGCTTCGAACAATTGCGCGCCCTGAGCGTCGTTCGAGCGCAATTCGCCCAGGAAACTCATGCGCTCGGCTGGGGTGAAATCCGACAAAGCCCGCCCGGCAAATTGCCCCCGCAGCACGCGGCCGGAAACTCCCCCAGTCGTATGGTCGAGCGACATGTCGAGATAGGGGGTGCGCACGGCGGAGTTCGTGGAAGAGCCGCCGCGGCCCTTGCCGGAAAACCAGCCGGTCCGCGCCATGAGGGAGTAGGCTGCCATTCCGGCCATAATCGCAAGGCCTGGGTTCCTGGTGAAGATGAGAGCCGCGAATGCGACGAGCAGCACAGCCCCGCTTTTCCGCATCCAGGCGGCAAGACTGGCGGTGTCGATTTTCGTCACCCATCCCATGAGATAAAGGATGACGCCCAAGAGCAGCAGTGTTGCGAAAAGCGGTAGAATTGCCGGACTCCGCGCCAGATCAACCCGCCTCTAATCGGAATCGATTGAGGTGGAAAGTTGATCAATTCTAATGTGCCAGAGCAGCTTATCGCATCCAAACGGACGAGAGCCGCTCTAGAAGCCATCATGGCTTCGACATCTGCAGCAAAGTAGGACCGGCGCGGCCTTTTGCATAGTCCGCAAGTGCCTTGCGTCCACCGGCCGCGTAGACGGCAACTGCTTCAAGAAGCTCGCGCAACTGCGCCGCCGATCCAGGCCCGAAGCGGCAGGTGGCGCCGCGCGTGAGCCGGGCGATCTCCGAAAATGCGGCCTGCGCCCGGCCGTCGTAGCCTTCCTGAAAAAGGAAGACGGGAATGGACAGAAGCCCGAGCTGCCCCGCCAGATTGGCAAGCTCGTCCACATTCTCTTCCATGGCGTCGCCGACATAGACGAGCGCGCTCACCTTTCCGTTCGCCGCCTCGCCCAGCGCATGCTTCAGCACTTTGCGAATCTGGGTAAAGCCGCCCCGGCATTCGACCGCCGTCATGAGCCGCGCGAGCGCGGTCGCGTCGCTCACCCAGCGGCTTGACTTGCATTCGTCGAAGCCCCGGAAGAAGACGAGCTTGACGTCGAGGCCGCCGACCGCCTTGACCGCGTTGAACATCTCCGCCTGGACTTGCAACGCCATGTCCCAGGTTGGCTGGCGGCTCATGGTGGCGTCCATGGCGAAGATCAGCCGCCCCTTCCCCGACGTGGCTGCGGAGGGGGCGGAACGCACTTGCGCGAGGAAGGCGTCGATTTCGGCGCGGTTCAATTCCTGCTGCGCAATCTCGTGCGCGGCGTCTTTTGTGGACGGTGGCTTTGGCTGGTTTGGCATGGCGAATCCGGGAATGATTCGTCATTATATAGTTGGCTTGAGCCGCTTGAGCAGGCCTCCCTTTGAACTCGCTGCCGCAGAGCATCGCGCCATAATCGGACGCGGGCGTCCGGATGCATTTTTGAACACAATTTGCGAATGGCGGCATGGTTGTCACCTTGTCCCTTACGCTTTCGTCTGTTTTCCTTCCACTGAGAGATCTTCGGCGATAGCAGCCGACGGAACCGTGGCGCCTGGCGAGTCTCGTCAGGCGGCGCGCGGCATAAAATCGGAGAGGGAGGCCGTTAGCCTGGCATCGGCCTCGGATATCACAGGTCTAGGAGACCGTTTCACGTTCCTTCATGTCGACGCCCGGCAGCTTGGCTGCGGGCTCCTTCTTCATGACCAGCGCGCTGATGTAATCGATTTTCACTTTGGTTTCGATAAGGTCTTTATGAATCGCAATCAGCTGCTTCTCGATTGCTGCGAGTAAAGCTAGGACAGCAACAAAACCCAGAAATGTCCAAAGGTCCATCTTTCTCTCCTTTGATTACTGCTACTCGTCTGGCGAGTGGATCGGCTTTTCATGCGATTAGGGAACGGCATGGACTCGGCGCTCAAGTTTCACGACGCAAGCGAAAGCGGTCCATCTCTTGCGCTCCCCTCTGCAGCGCGAGCGCATGTTAGAGCTTTATCGACGCCGTGGCCAGTTCTCGGTCGATGGAAGGACGCGAATTTTCGACGCTAAATGACGCAGAAAAAGGGTAACGGCATCACAGCCTTGATTGGCGAGGCGCGCTAGAGCAGCCCGCGTCAATGTCGACGCGGGTAAGCTGCTCTAGCAGGATGCTGAAAAAGGCTGAAAACGTGGCTCCATCCTTCGACAGGCTCAGGATGAGGGCTTCGACGGGCTCAGGATGAGGCTTCGACAAGCTCAGGATGAGGTCGGCGACAGGCTCAGGGGGAGGTCGAGTGTTGGCTTCATCCTTCGACAAGCTCGGGATGAGGGCTTCGACGGGCTCAGGATGAGGTTGGGTGTTTTCAATGGCTTAGACCTCATGGTGAGCTTGTCGAACCATGGGCAACATCGCCTTCAGCAGCCTGCCAGCCTCTTAGAAACGATCAACTTTTCCGCCTTCAACCGATCGATTGAAGGCAAGTTGATCTCCCGCGAGCACAGCCGCCGCACCGCACCGCCGCTGTCGATTTCACGCTCCCAACCGAACCAGGAAACGCGAAAAGCCGTCTCGCAAAGCCGGCCCGAATTCCAGCTCCGAATGGCTTTCCGATCCTCCCACCCCGTAGACGTAGAAGACCATGACCCCGAGGAGGATGGGAATAAAGACAACATGCACAACAGCAAGCGCGCGTTTTAAATGCAGGGTGCTTGCGACAAACTTGTTTACGCGCAAAATCGAAATGACAATCATGAGGCTGAAAATCATATAGTTGAAGACGAATATTCTATCCAGGATGGTCGCGGTGTCCGAATCAACTTTGGGCGTCGTAATGTAAAGCGCAACCGCTGAAAGAAATGCCGTCACCTGAATCGTAACAATGGATTCAAAATGGGCGCTTGAAATAAAAATTGCCAGATAGGCAACAATTGCGATGAAAAATAAAGGTATGACGACCCTGATATAGAAGTCGGTCGCACTGCGCTTCAAGACCCAGACAAAGCTCGAGTTGTAGAACGGAACAACACTCGGCTCGAGTTTCTTGGTATCGAAAACCGAAATGGAATCCTGATCATAGCTTACATACGAGCCCTTGTCCTCCCAGCCTCCGGTATCGAACGGCTTCTCTCGTAACTCCTGCTGAAGCGGCTGAACGATGAATGGCGCATCTCCACGTTTCGGGCGCAGGTCGATTGTGAAACGCTGCACGTCGAAAGGATAGCTGTTGTAACTCGGATCGAGCGTAAACTTCCCCGATACAGCGTAGATTTTCATGTGACTTGGGTAGGCATCGCTTTCCCCGCCCTCATGCAGGGGCCGGACCGTGATCTGCCTCGCGTTGGTCTTGTAATCGAGAAAAGCATTCGTGAACTCAATCAAGTCGATGGAAGGATTGTTCTCGTCGCTCATCGATAGATAAAAGTCTGCAACAAAGCTTTTTTCCGTGTCATCGATCCTGGAAATGCGGAACAAATCAATATCCAGGTAGAGGGTTGGTATCTTTCTGAGCTTGTTGTCTTTCAAGGGAGCGTATTGAATCGCTGAGAGCTGCTGTCTGTGCAAGTCTTTCGGGCGCGCAATAATAAAAGGCGTCCTGACGGAGGTGCGGGAGGAAGGCCGGAACGACCAGTCTTCGAGAACCCCCTTGAAAGCGCCCTTGCCGGACGCAAACAAGGCCGGGATCCCTTTCAGAATTGATTTGCGAATCCCTGCAATATCATCGGGATCAACCGCCGGTTTCGTCGCTTTCAGGATATCGGCGATCATCGCGGTCATGTCCCTGAACTCCAACCCGAGCTCGGTGGCCCTGAGGTTGGAGCGGGACAGAGCATTGAGTACAGTTGCCGCCGTGCGCTCCTGGCAACCGTTTTCGGTCCGGTCGAACGCATCCTGATTGCGGCTGCCGTTGAATACCCAATCGTCGGGACGGTCGCTGAATAAGCGCTTGCGAACCCTGTCGTTGTGCAGGTTGGGTAGTTCGTCCCTTGCGATCTGGTAGACGTCGCCGGAATAGGAGACCGCGGGCGAACGGAAGATATCGTCAAGGCGGCCCGTCACGAAAAGCGGCACGGTCATTCCGGCCTTTTCCAACTCCTTCAGGAATGCGGGGACACGCCACCCGCCGACGCTCAAGACTATGAAGTCGGGATTTTTCGACTTCAGCGCCTCGACCGTTTTCGCGATGTCGCCCGGATCGAGTTTCGCGTTCTGCCGGGCTTTGCTGTCCGCGCCAGGCAGGGCCAGAAACTGTTTTTCGACAAAGGCGGGGAAGCCCTTTTTCTCCTCGAGGCCCTTGAGCAAAGCCTCGATGAAGGGCTGTCCTTTCAACCCGACAAGGGCGGGCCGGCTGAACTTCTTCTCCTTCACAAATTCCGCGATCAGAGGGATGTTTTCGTCTTCCTGCGAGCCGCTCATCGAGTAGACATTCGGATAATCGGCAATCAGATTTGTCGTCATGATGCTGGAGATCCAGGGAATGCCGCTCTCTTTAAGTCTTGGCCCGAGTTCCTTGAAGACTTGCTTCGCGCGGTCCGAACTCTGAAGGCCGATCAGCGCAATCGTCTGCGGATCAGCAATGGCTGCACTCACATTTGCTACCGTTCGCTTCGGATCCCCCCATCGTCGCGAAGCTGGATCTCGATCTTCCGGCCTGCGATGCCTCCAGCTTTGTTGATGCGGTCCCGCTCGCTTTTCACAAGCTTCTCAATGGCCTCGGATATGGTCCGAATAGCAGAAATCGTTCCGGGGACCGAGCAAGGACGGTGATCTTCAGAGGCGGCTTGCCGATGCTGAAAGCCTCCGCCGGTGTCGCAAATGCTTTTGGCGCAAATAGAAGACAAAGGGCGACGAAAGGCAGAAGAAAAACAGCCAGCAGCAAAGGGATGTTGGTGTGCGCGGTGGCTGCCGTCCAGGCTCTTTGCGGGCTCAAGCTCACGGGGATCTCGCTGGCTTTGCTCAGGGGGCGAAAAGGAACGCTTTAGCTAGCGTAAATTTTGGCAAATGCACTCTTCATTTGAGGCAATCTGAGCTTTCTTCACGCGATCTGGCCGCAGAAATTTCTCATTTTTTCGGAGAGGTGTGCGCGCACAGTGACACAGACGCGCTTGTGGCAAAGAAAGTTCTACGCCCTGCCCCGCTCCCGCGATACTTTCTAAGTCCGCAAGGGCGGAAGCTGCAGCTGAGCCTTCCGCGACGCCGAGCAACGCAGAGGAGACATAATGGAAAGCAAAGTCGGGCCGGGGCTGTTTTTTGAAGATCTCTCCGTGGGCATGGAGGCGAGCATCGCCCATACCGTGGCGGCCCAAGACGTCGAGGACTTCGCGCGGGTCTCGGGCGACGTCAATCCCGTGCACCTCGATGAAGCCTATGCCGCTACAACGCCGTTCAAGCGGCGGATCGCGCATGGCATCCTCACTGCCTCCTACATCTCGGCTGCGTTGGGGACGAAGCTACCGGGGCCGGGATGTATTTACGTCTCGCAGACGCTCATCTTCAGGGCGCCGGTGCATATCGGCGACGAAGTAATCACCACCGTGAGGATAACGGACTTGATCCCGGAGAAGAGACGCGCAATTTTCCATTGCATCTGCAAGGTTGGCGACAAGGGCGTGCTCGAAGGCGAGGCCGTGCTCATGGTGCCGTCGCGCGCGCCGAGGAAATGAGCGAGGTTGGATGGACGTTGTCCATGGCTGGCATGAAGTACCCCAGCAACTGAAGGGCGGGTCGCTCGCGATCGGCACCCTCGATGGCGTGCATCGCGGGCATCGCGCGGTGATCAACGCGGCAAAGGCGAAAGCTCGCGCGGGCGGCGTTCCGGTTGGGGCCATGATGTTCGAGCCTTACCCCCGGATGTACTTCCAGCCGCAAAAGCCATTCTTCCGGCTGACGCCGCTGCCGCGAAAGTTGCAGCTCCTTTCGGAGTGCGGCCTGGATTTCACGGCCGTCATTCCGTTCGACAAGACGCTGGCCGAACTGCCCGCCGCCGAGTTCGTACGCCAGGTTCTCGTCGAGGGCTTCGCGATCAGGCACGCGTGCGTCGGATACAATTTCTACTTCGGGAAAGGCCGCGGCGGGAATCCGGGCGTTCTTGCAGAGCAAGGCCGCATTCATGGATTCGGGGTGACGATGGTGGAAGCACAGGGAGATGACGGCGACATGTTCTCATCCACGCGCATCAGGGAACTCTTGGCCGAAGGAGATGTCGGCGCCGCCGCCGAGATGCTTGGCTCGTGGTGGCGCATCTCGGGCGTCATCGTGGGAGGCGCCGGGCGCGGTACGATTATGGGGTTCCCGACCGCCAATATCCGCCTTGATGAAGGCATTACCCTGAAGCACGGCATCTACGCCGTGAACGCCTATCTCGACGAGCAAAAGCTCCAAGGCGCGGCCTATCTCGGCACGCGGCCCACTTTCGACGCCGGGCTCCCTGTCCTTGAGATTTTCGTGTTCGATTTCGATGGCGATCTTTATGGGAAGACCATGGAGATCGAGTTCATCGGCTTCATTCGCGACGACTTGAAATTCCGTTCGATGGAAGCGCTCGCTGTCCAGATTGCCGAGGACTGCGCCAAGGCGAAGGACATCCTCAACCACCTGAATCGAGTCGCCTCCGCCCTGGAAAGCTTAAGAGGGGCTTTTGTGGCCGGCTTCCTCCTGGCGCATGTTGTTTGCTGAAAAACGTCGCTTCATCCTTCGACAAGCTCAGGATGAGGTCTCGACAGGCTGAGGATGAGGCCGAGTGTTGGCCGCATCCTTCGACAGGCTTAGGATGAGGTCGAGTGCTTTCAACGAGTTGAACCTCATGGTGAGCCTGTCGAACCATGGGCAACATCACTTTTTCAGCATCCTGTTCGTCTCACTGCGTCAAAACTTCAGGCGAACGCCTGTCGCCACGGTGGTCTGATTATTGTTCAGATAGCCGGAGGAAAGTCCGCCATCGAGTGCGGAGTAATTAACGCCGGCATAGACATCGAAGTGCCTGTTGAAGCGGTAGTCGATGACGAAAGAGCCGTCGTTATAAGAGCCGGGCGTGTTTGCCGCCGTCTGGATCGTGCCGGCGGCCGGTTTGTTCACTGTGCCGAGAAAGGCGTTCTGCTCCAGGTGATAATAGGCGCCGGTGAAGCTCCAACCCGAGCGCAGCGCGACTTTCGCGCCGGTCCAGGCGAGCTGCAGCACCTTACCGGTTTGATAGGGGTTGAGCGTGACGGCGGAAATGATGAAACCGCCAACCGTGGTCTGGCCGATGATATTGGCCGGGCTCTTGTCCGGGTTGCCGAACGAGATGTTTTCGTAGCCGCCGTAAATGGTCAGCTTGGCGGCCGCCGCCCCGTCCTTGAAGCCATCGCCGAACTCGTAGGTATATTTGCCTTGCGCCGACCATGACTCGTTGTTCGAGATGACCGCTCTCAGTGCGGTCGCACTCGCCGCCGAAGCCGACACCACGTCACTCTCATTTTGGTAAACCGCGTCAACCGCGAAGCCGCGATAATCGCCACCCACGTCGAAACCGTAAGCCTGGCCGAAAATTCCGGTATCCGGGCCGCCACCGCTGTACATCGCACCGGCATGCAGAGGGCCGTATTGATAGGTATACTTCACTGAATCGTTCCACCGCGCCGCCTCGGTGTCTCCAGCACCGGAAAAGCTGGCAGAATAGCCGATAGTCCCAAAAGCGTAGGAGAGGCCCTGCGGATCGCATTCGTCGAACGCCTCATATTGAAACGACCGCTGCCGCCCCGCCGTCAGTGTGCCGTAGCTGGCATTGCTCACGCCAGCAAACACCTCGCCGTTGAAGGCTTGCCCGGCGCGGTTTGAGTCTCCGTTCGCAGTCTGATTGGCCAAGGGGATGCCGTAGTTCCTCAAGAGCGACGACGGACCATCCGCAAGCTCTCCCGAGAACGGGTTGAAGTCGGTCGCCGCCTTGCCGACGGCTTGCCAGCCTGCGCCGATGTCTTCTGCGATCGTCAAGCCGATATTCGTTCGCGAAAGCGCGTTCGCCGCCGGGGTCGAGATCGTCTTGCTCGCATTCTTCGCGTTCCAGATGTTGTATTCCAGAACCTGGGAGAACGAAGCGCCAGCAGGCACACCGTGGCTCTGATAGGCATAGCCGACGTCGATGGTGCCGTAGAGGGTGATGCCCTGCCAGCTCAGCTTGTCCGGCGGCGGGTCCTTGAGGCCGCCGGCGTCCAGCTCCCCTGCATAAGCAGGCACAACGAGCCCAACCAGGGCAAATGCGAGCGTTAAGGTCCTACTCACCGTGAGCCCCCTTTATGGCAAGCGCTCAGAGCCCGCTAGGACCCCCGCAGGAGATCCCGCCCCATTTACCGCAAGCCCGCACGGGATTTCCCCCGGCTAAGTCCCACAAGCAGCGAGGAAAGTTCGAGAGCATGCGGCGAAGTGAGTGCGAACACCTCCGGCTGTCCGAGTTGCCGGAACACGCCCACCCGTAAAAAGCCTTAGGTTGACTTAATCCATAAACATTATGATTCGGGGGCGGCGCTCAAGGGTAAGTTTCTGATAGAACAACCTCCAGAGGACAGCGCTTCGCGCCTCTAGTTTGCTCGTTACGAGCGAAGCCCGAGAATTGTATTTACCAACACTCGCACCTGACAGGCTTAGACTTCCGAGAAGACGTCCCGGCTGACACGCCTGCGGTGGGATCCCGCCCTCAAGCGTCCAGACCCACAAGGATCATTGCTCGCGACATTCTGCTGGCGAGCCGCGCTGTCTCCTTTCGTACAAAAGCTTGCGCTGCCGGGGACGCGTGTCGCAAAAGCGACAGCGTTCCCTTCTCCATAAAAATCAGCATCTTAGCGGCGTGGCACGGTCGTTGCTTTAGGGTTTGCCGAGGTTCGCTGCATCCTGAGCGGTGCAGCATTCAAACCGGGATGGATGCGAGGTCCACCCGGGAACGGCCACCCTTCGCGAGGACCAATGATGTTTGATCCCGAACAGAAGTCAGAAGCCATCGAGGCGCTCAGCAAATCGCTCGGCGGGGGCTTACTGAATATTCTGCCAAGCGGAGGCTGCAACTCGAAAGGCGGCAGCGGGAAGTCCAGTTGCGGTTCGGGTGCGGGCCAAAACGACCTCTCGCCCGAAGTCTGGGAGAAGGTCAAGAACCACCCCTGCTACAGCGAACAGGCCCACCACCATTACGCACGCATGCACGTCGCCGTTGCGCCCGCCTGCAACATCCAATGCAATTACTGTAACCGCAAATATGACTGCGCGAACGAATCCCGTCCCGGCGTTGTCAGCGAGCGCCTGACACCCGAGCAGGCGGCCAAGAAGGTTATCGCTGTCGCCTCGACGATCCCGCAAATGACGGTGCTCGGCATCGCCGGTCCGGGCGATCCGCTCGCCAATCCTGCGAAGACCTTCAAAACCTTCGAGCTTGTGGCGGAGCAGGCTCCCGACATCAAACTTTGCCTCTCGACGAACGGGCTCGCGCTGCCGCAGCAGATCGAGACGATCCTCAAATACAAGGTCGACCACGTCACCATCACCATCAACGCGGTCGATCCCGAGATCGGCGCGCAGATTTATCCCTGGATCTTCTACAACCACAGACGCTACACCGGCGTCGAGGCCGCGCGCATTCTCCTGGACCATCAGCTGCGCGGCCTCGAAATGCTCACCGAGCGCGGCATCCTGGCCAAGATCAATTCGGTGATGATCCCCGGCATCAACGACCAGCACCTCATCGAGGTGAACCGCGCCGTGAAAGCGCGCGGCGCCTTCCTCCACAACATCATGCCGCTGATCTCCGCGCCCGAACATGGCACGGCCTTCGGCCTCTCAGGCCAGCGCGGGCCGACCGCGCAGGAGCTCAAAGCGCTGCAGGACGCCTGCGAAGGCGACATGAACATGATGCGGCACTGCCGTCAGTGCCGGGCCGACGCGGTTGGGTTGCTTGGCGAGGATCGCAGCGATGAATTTACCACTGAAAAGGTCATGGCTATGGAGGTCGAATACGACCTCGAAGCCCGCAAGGCTTATCAGGCCGGTGTGGAAAAAGAGCGCGAGGCAACCGCCAACGCCAAAAATGCAGAGCTTGCGACGCTTGCCAAAGAGATGAGCGACGTCTCGATCCTCGTCGCGGTGTCGACCAAGGGCGGCGGGCGCGTCAACGAGCATTTCGGCCACGCCAAGGAATTTCAAATCTATGAAATCTCAACATCGGGCGTGAAGTTCGCCGGCCACCGCCGCGTCGACCATTATTGCCAGGACGGCTTCGGGGATGAGGACAAGCTGGAAACGGTGATCCGCGCCATCAACGACTGCACGGCTGTGCTCGTGGCGCGCATCGGAACCTGCCCGAAGGAAGAGCTGCAGAAAGCCGGGCTCGATCCGGTCGAGAAATACGCGCACGAATTCATCGAGCAATCGGCGGTTGCTTACTTCAAGGAATACCTCGACAAAATCAGAAATGGCGAGATCACCCATACGCCTCGCGGCGACGCGGAGATCCGTCAAGGAGCTTTCACCGCGGCTTAGCCGCACCCTTAGAAGAACAGGAGAAAAACCCAATGGCCTACAAGATCATCGCCTCGTCCTGCACCGTGTGCGGCGCCTGCGAAGCCGAGTGCCCGAATGTGGCGATCCGGACGAAGGGCGGCACCTACATCGTCGACGCGAAGAAATGCACCGAATGCCTTGGCCATTTTGACCAGCCGCAATGCGTAGCCGTCTGTCCGGTCGAGAACACCGTCGTGGTCGACACGAGCGTTCCGCGCGCTCAGGCTTAGGGAGCGAGCGCATGAGTCCGGCAACCGAGCTTGGCGCAGAGGCCGTCTTTCCGGTGGAAGACGCGGTCCTGACTGCCGCCGTGCTCGGGGCCGGTTTGCCTGAGGCCGCCGAGCAGCACTTGCGTCTCGCCGCGAGTTCCTATCGCGACGACGATGTGTCGGAGGCGCATCTGTGGCAAGCCAAGGCGGCAGCGCCGGATCATCCCGCGGTGCTGATCGGGCTCTATCGCTTCTACTTTTACAAGAACAGGCTCGCCGAGGCTCTCAGCGTGGCGCGGGCTTGCCTTGAGAAGGCTGCGAGGGACAATGGCCTTCCGCTCGACTGGCGCGAGGTCAAGCCCACGGATGCGGAGTTCTCAGACTTCGGAGCCATCCTTCCGCGCTTCTACCTCTTCACGCTCAAGGGTTACGCCTATCTGAATATGCGGCTCGGCCATATTGAAGAGGGAGGTGCCGCCGTAGCAAAGCTCCTGGACCTCGATCCAAGCGATAAGGTTGGCGCGAAAGTTCTGCTCGATGTTCTCGACCGCATGGGGCGAGACGACGATGGCTGATATCGATGAAGCCATCGACTGGCTGGGCGGCGCGATTATCCTGCGATGACTGCGCTCATCAGGACCTCCTCGCCGCAGCGCGCTGCCAGCCCTAAGCACGCCTGCATTCACGACCGCTATGCACGGCGCATCGACCGCTTTTTCGACTGGAACCGCGATCTCGCCAACCGGTACATCGATCATCCTTATTTCGAGGTGCGCGCAATCGCCACCAAGTGGGCGGATGTGTTCAAGCTGCCTGCTCTTTTATCCGATCCCGAAGAGACGGTGCGGTGGAATGCGGCAAGGCGGTTGCCGAGCCGCTATCTTCTGGACTTGCGAAACGATCCGCACCGCGAGGTTCGCATTCGGGTGGCCACGCTGCTCGATTCCCCCGGACCTCACCGCCATGATGCGCGACGAGGACTATTACGTGCGCCTCGTGGTTGCGCGCCGGATCTCGTCCACCGAACTCCCCGCCATGATCACGGACGAGGAGCCCGAAGTTCGCCGTGTCGTTGCGGGCCGCGTCGAGCATGAAGCGCTGTGGCGCATGCTGTCCGATGATGACGCCGATGTGCGGCTTGCGGTGGCCCGTCGGTTGTCGCCCGTCGAACTTATCGGCCTTCATCGCGATGCGGACTGGCGCGTCCGCCATGAAGCCGCAAGCCGTATGGTGCCCGGTATGCTCGCCGCGATGCTGGATGACCCCGACGAGATCGTCCGCGACCTCGTTCTGACGCGCCTCGGGGCGCAGAAAGACCCCGAACTGGGCGGCAATGTCCTGCCGTTTCACCGCCGCCAATAAGCGAAAACCAGGGAGGCGCTGACATGACGAACATCAGCCGCGACAGCGACATCGTCGAAATCAACGACGCCCCAGCCTTCTATTATGGCGAAAAAGTGCGATCAAAGCGCTTCATCAAGAATGACGGCACTTTCCCCGGCAGGGAAATCGGCGACATTCTCGTCAGGAAGGGCGAGGAGGGTTACGTCGTCAGTATCGGCACCTTCCTGCAGCAATTTTACATTTACGGTGTCGAATTCATCGAGTCCGGCCACCGCGTCGGCATGAAGCTGAAAGAGCTGGAGCCAATGGAAGAGGCCGAGGATATCGCGTTAGAGGAGGTGTCGGCATGATTCCCCAATCGCCAAAATTTCAGTGGGGACAGTGGGTGAGCGCTGTCGAGAACCTTTACAACGACGGCTCCTATCCGGAAGCGCCCGCCGACGCGCTCCTCGTCGAGGCTGGCGAGAAAGGCGAGGTCCTGAACGTGGGCACGCACACCGAAACCAACACGCACATCTACCTCGTGGAATTCAGGGA
Organism: uncultured Alphaproteobacteria bacterium; assembly: GCA_963723755.1. GTDB lineage: Bacteria > Pseudomonadota > Alphaproteobacteria > Rhizobiales > Rhodomicrobiaceae > Rhodomicrobium. The sequence goes on from CAVRSS010000002.1 coordinate 13,669, forward strand.
GAAGATCGTCGTCGGCTGCTTCGAAGCTGAGATCAGCGCTCTTAACGCGACCAAAGAACAACCCGTGCTCTAAGCAGGCATTCCTTGGCCAGCCAACGAATGCCTGCCTAAAATCTTTTGTTTTCGCAGAGTTCTTTCCCAAAACCGCGAAGGCCACTTTTGGGAACTCTGCTTAGAGCAGCCCGTGTCCGTTGGACCGGATAAGCTGCCCTAGCACTTTAGAATTGATCGACCTTTCCGCCTTTAATCGATTCCGATTGGAGGCGGGTCGATTTAGGCAGGACAAGGAGACACCACCAATGAAAGTCATGATCCGCAAGACCCCCGAGGGCGCGGTATCGGCCTATGTCCCCAAGAAGGATCTGGAGGAGCAGGTCGTGTCGATGGAGAAGCCGGAGATGTGGGGCGGCGTGATCACGCTCGGCAATGGCTGGAGGCTGGAATTGCCGGAGATGGCCGCCGATACGCGTCTGCCGATCACCGTCGAAGCGCGCAAGCTGCCGGAATAGAGCCCATTAAGTTATGTGTCACTCGACACTCCCCCTCACCCCAGCCCTCTCCCGCAAAGGGAGAGGGGGCACGCTCGCGGTTGCAACGGCGTCCCTTCTCCCCTTGCGGGAGAAGGACAGGATGAGGGGTTCTGAGGTTTCGCGGATCAATGTTTCGGGGTGCTAAATTGGTCATGGGCCTGAGTGCAGAAGAACTAGCCGGGATCGATGCGCTGCTTGGCGGCCCAGACGCGGATGCGCAAGCGCCCATCAGGATCCGGCAGGCTTTCCCGCGACTTTCGATCACACGATGCGATCCCTCCGATCTTGGTACGGAGACGCCATTCCGGGAATACGAGCAATTCGATCTGTATCTCGTCGATGGCGGCGGCCATTGCTGGCGTCTCACCACCGATCCCGAAGAAGCGACTGGCCTTGTCGTAACGGCCCGGCGCGTGCAATGACGGCATGACGATTGTTCACTCGGGAGATTGATACCTGCCATGCCGACGATAACTGTCCTGCCTTCGGGCGCAACCGCGGATGCCTCCGAGGGAGACACCATTCTTTTTGCGCTTCTTGTGGGGGGCGTGCCAATCCGTACCGAATGCACCGCCAGGGCGCAGTGCAATTCGTGCCACATCTTCGTTCATGAGGGCGCCGCCAGCCTCTCTAAGATTGCGGGCCCTGAACAGGATCGTTTCAAGATGATCGCGAGCGCGGGGCCGAAGTCCCGGCTGGCCTGCCAGGCCATCATCGGGACGAGCGATATAACCATTGAGGTGGTGGGCTGAAGTTCACAAGCATAGGAGGACGGAGAAGCGAATGTTCGAAGCTTCGATCCTGATCCATGCCCGCTTTGCCCCCGAAGACAAGGCGGGCGGTGTCTATCAGCCTCTCGCGGGCGGCCGAGGTGTGTATCGCCTTGAGCGGGCGCGGCTGGATGCACGAGATCAGTCCGCGTCCATTTGGACGCGGATAAGCTGGTCTAACACTTTAGAATCGCTGAACTTTTCTGCTTTTAATCGATTCCGATTAAGAGCGGGTTGATGCGCGCGAATGCCACGGCGCTGGACTGAATGGAGTTTCGAATGATTTCCGAAACGGTTGAAACGATCCGCGAGAGCCTCGCAACTGGCCTTGCCATTCCATATCTCGGCGCTGGCGTGCTGACGCTAGCCGGGAACGAGTGCCCGTTGCCCGCCTCGCCGGAGGTTCTCGTCGATCGCCTCACCGCCAAGGCAAGCGTGCCGCACAAGATCCGGAAGAACCTCACGGCTGCGGCGCAGTTCATCGAGAACTTCAAGCACCGCAAGACGGTCGTGAAGGCGATGACGGAGGCGTTCGCCGCCGATGTGCCGCCGACAGCATTACACCGGCATCTTGCGTCAATCCCCGCCCTGAAACTCCTTGTCCACGCCTGGTACGACGATCTTCCGCAGAAGGCGCTGGCCGGCCGCGAGTGCTGGGGCATGGTGCAGGGAGTCGAGTCAGTCCCAGCATTTCGGCACCTGGACGCACTATTTTGCGGGAGACGGTCAAAGCACGCGGCGCGAAGCTCCTGAACCATCCTGGATGCCGCTTCTCTATCAACCCATCGGGTCTGTATCGCCAGCCGCCAACTTCCTCGTTTCGGATTCAGACTTCGTCGAGGTGCTGACCGAGATCGACATCCAGACGCCGATCCCGGAAGCCGTCCAGAATATCCGCAGGGGCAGAAGCTTCCTCTTCCTCGGATGCCGTTTCTCGACGCAGATCGAGCGCGCCTTCCCGCAGCAGATCATGAAGCGGTCATCGGACCGACATTGGGCCGTGCTGCAGGAAGAGCCGACACGCAACGAGGCGAAGTTCATGGAGTTGTACAACATCGAGCGCATCGCGATGCCGCTTGCGGAGTTCGCCGCGCTGCTGACCGGCGAAAGTGAGCAACCAAAGCCGGTGGCGGAGCTCGCCTCCTAAAGCAAAGTTTTCTGGCTTACCCAGCCTTTCGATGCTCCGTGCCGGGCTTGCGGGCGCGCTGAATAACCACGGCGTGTTTTAACATGAACGCGCAACCGACCGAACTTGGACATCACGGCTTAAGAGGCGTCCTTCAGCCAAAGAGCGTCCGGAAAAGTACGAAGCGGTTTCCCGATAAAGACACACGACAAAACATAAACTTAGAGACCGCTTTTGATCCCATCTAAAGCGGGCTCTATGAGAGGTCAGCGGCCATCTTCGCCCACTGCGGTACCGCAATGCTTGAGGGCTGTGCGCGCGCCCGCCGAAAGGCGTCCCTCCATAAATGCTCGATTTTTTATGGTGCCTGTGCTTTGAAAGCGCAAGCGGGACCAGATCAAAACAATCGAATTTAAACATGTTTAGCAACGGACGCCGCAGATGGGCCGAGTACAAATCGGTCAAGAGCTTCGGCGCTATAACATTATGGGAGCTCATCGCACTCGCGGCGATAATCGGCGGTGCGCACGCGCTTGCAATCCACAACTACTTACTGTTCCATTCATCGGTAGAGTTTTTCAGTGTCTGTATTGCCTTCTCAATCTTCATTGTGGGGGCAAGCGCGCACGCTGCAAGCAGTAATAACTTCGTTGTCATTGCGGGCGCTACATATCTTTTCGTCGCCGTGCTTGACTCTCTACATGCCTTTTCCTACAAGGGAATGCCGTTTCTTAATGATTACGAGTATTACGCGCCGCAATTCTGGATTGCCGGGCGCTACCTTGAGGCTGCCGGCTTGTTCGCCGGCATTTGGGCGATCGACGCGCGGCGACGCTTCAACGCCCTTGCGATCTTTGGCCTGCTTTTTGCCATTACGACAGCGCTAATCCTGTCGATCCTCACCTTCCGGACATTTCCGATCTGCTTTGCGCCGGGCACTGGCCTCACTGCATTCAAGATTTACAGTGAATACGCCATCGTCGGCATTTATGTCGCTTCGCTTTGGATGCTGCATAAAAAAAGATGCGCCCTCACAAAGGAAATTTACCAGCTCCTGCGCCTGTCTATTGTCTTGATGGCTTTGATGGAGGTGTGCTTCACCTTCTACAAATCAGATGCGATGAGCGATTTATTCAATGAGCTCGGACACCTGCTAAAGATAGCCTCCTTCTACTTGTTGTGTAAGGTATTCGTTATCGGAAGCCTACGCGAACCGTTGATGCTTGTGTCGCGCGAGCTTCGGGACAGCGAGGAACGGTTACGGGCAAACGCGAAACAACTTTCTGATATCCTCGATTTGCAACGTGACATTGCCAGCTCAAATCAAAATTACAGGGCCCTGCTACAGTTCATCCTCGACCGCATGACGCACTTGGTGGCCTGCGATGGGGCATGTCTCGAAATTTGCGATCATGAGGAGTTGGTCTACGAAGCCGCGACCGGGCTTGCGGCCGGTTTCGTAGGTCTGCGCGTGAAGATAGGGGCGAGCTTGTCCGGCCTGAGCATGACCAGCAACACAATATTGCGCGCGCACGACACCGAAAGCGATCCACGCGTGGATCGCGAAGGCTGCAGGCGCATCGGCATGCGTTCAATGATCGTCATGCCGTTGCGGTACGACGAACGCTCATTCGGCGTGCTGAAGCTGATGTTGGCTCATGCCGGCGCGTTTACCTCAAGCGCAGAACAAACATTGCGGTTGATGGGGGCAATTCCTCGGCGTGACGATTGCGCGCAAGCGGGCCGAGGAGGCGCTGTGCGAGAGCGAAGCGCGTCTGCAGGCGGTGCTCGA
>CAVRSS010000003.1:0-52001 GCA_963723755.1 uncultured Alphaproteobacteria bacterium
CGGTTTTCTAGCTGTTCCGGGCAACGATCGCTTGTGTTGCCCGCCAAGGCTTAGGACTTCAACTGATATCCAGGTTTTCTTAACTTCCGCTTCGGCTATATCGCACCGACCCTCGCCTAACGCATCGCACCAACACCTTGAGCACTTATGGACCGCACATTCATCCAATGGGACATGCTTGCGCTTGGGGCCGCGATGACGGTGGGGCTCGCGCTGGCGACGCTTCCTTTCGGCCTCGCGTTCGGGTTGGCGGCGGCTCTCGCGAAGGACTCCAGGTCCGCCATCCTGCGAGCGTGCGGCGAGGCTTACACCACGGTCTTTCGGGGATTGCCTGAGCTTCTGACGCTTCTCCTGATCTATTACGGCGCCCAGATGCTTATCCAGAACACGGGCTTGTCCGTCAACATCTCGCCCTTCGTTGCGGGCCTGATCGCGCTCTCGCTCGTCTTTGGAGCCTATTCCAGCGAGGTGATGCTTGCGGCGTTGCGCGGCGTCGAGCGCGGACAGATCGAGGCGCACGCAGCTTCGGACGCCTCCCGCTGTGGTATTCCGGCGAGTGAAAGCGCCGCAAATGCTACGGCTCGCGCTGCCCGGCCTCGGTAACAACTGGCTCGTGCTCCTGAAAGACACGTCGCTCGTCTCGGTCATCGCGCTCGACGACCTCCTGCGCATGTCGTTCATCGCAGCGCAGAGCACGCGGCAACCTTTCCAATTCTACGCCGTTGCATGCGCGATCTACCTCACCATGACGGCCATATCGACGCTGCTCATCGCTCGCGCCGAGCGCGCGGCGGCCAAGGGCTGGGGGACCGCCGCATGATCAACTGGGCGCTCTTCGAAAAATTCGGTCCGCGCATGGCGGATGGGTTTCTCGTCACTCTGGAGCTGTCATTCGGATCGGTGTTGCTCGGCCTTTTGCTCGCCACGCCCGTTGCGCTCGGCCGTGTCTTCGGCTCCCGCCCTTTGAGCGCGGCCCTTTTTGGATACACCTATGTTTTTCGCGGAACCCCAATCCTGGCGCAGCTTTTTCTTGTCTATTATGGATCAGCCCAATTTCAGTCGACGCTATCGGCAGCCGGACTGTGGTGGCTCTTCCGCGATCCGTTCTTCTGCTCGCTCTTGACCTTCACATAACACGGCTGCTTATCAGGCGGAGATTTTCGCGGGCGCGATCCGCAGCGTGCCTCGTGGACAGATCGAGGCTGCGCGCGCCGCCGCCATGCCGCCTGTGCTCGCGGCGCGACGGATCATCCTGCCGCAAGCGGGCCGCCTGGCGCTGCGCCCGTTCGGAAATGAACTGATCCTGATGGTGAAAGCCAGCGCACTGGCTAGCGTTGTCACCGTCTACGATTTACTCGCGACAGCGAAGCTGGCGTTTCAGAGGACCTTCGATTTCCAGGCTTATATAGCCGCGGCCCTCATCTACATTCTGACCGTTGAGATTATCCGCCGCCTCTGGAACGCGATCGACAGAAGGCTAAATCGGCATTTAGTGAGGGCTTGATGCGTTTGTCTTGAAGCTTTTCGCGATCACAAATAAAATTGGCCGGACCCGGGTGGGGCAGGGGTCCGGCCGTCTGGGCACTTGAGAGGGAAATGATCGAAGCAATCCTTGGGCATGGATTGACTGGGATCATTAACGAGGGCGCTTGTGTATGCTCTCCAATGAGGTGAGCTATCGAGCTTACTAACCGGCTGAGTTGCAACCTCGCGTTACACTCACGCCTCGTTAAAAACACAACTACAGCGAGTGGGTACTTAACGCAACCACTTTTCGGTACCTTTCCCACCAATTCGTCTTAAGGTTGCAATCGCATCACAGGAGTCCGATGGCGCAGCTTGCACTCATAACCGGAGGAGCCGTCCGGATCGGCAGGGCCATCGCCTTGCACTTGGCGAAGCGAGGTTTTGCGGTTGCAATTCAATATCGAGGTTCCAAGGTGGAAGCAGAAGCCACCGTAGCGGAAATACAGGCAATGGGCGCCCGCGGAGCTTGCTTTCAGGCCAGCCTCACCGAACAGGCCGATGTTGAAGCCCTCTTTCCTGCGGTTAATCACGCGATGGGGCGCGTGACATGCCTGATCAATAATGCCTCCACCTTTGCGGATGACCGTATCGAGACGCTCAGCGAAGAGAGCTGGGACAAGCACATCGCCATCAACCTGAAAGCGCCGGTGTTCCTCGCTCAAGTCTTTGCAGCACAGCTCCCTGCAGGGGAAGCCGGAAACATCATCAATATTATCGACCAGCGCGTCCTTCGTCCGAACCCGCTTTTTTTCTCGTACACGCTCAGCAAATCCGCGCTCTGGGCGGCGACAAAGACGATGGCGCAGGGGCTTGCGCCGCGCATCAGGGTCAATTCGATCGGGCCCGGTCCCACATTGAGGAGTTCGCATCAATCTGCGGAGGACTTCGAGCATGAGTGCCGCTCCACGCCTCTCGGGCATGGCACGACGCCGGAGGAGATCGCCAACACCGTCTCCTTCATCCTCAATTCGCCGGCCATCACGGGGCAGATGATTGCGCTCGATGGCGGCCAGCATCTGATATGGCAAACGCCCGATATCCGCGTTACATAACGCCTTGATGGCCGACACCGAGGATACGGTTGAAATAAGCTCAGAAGAACAAAATCCGGACGGCGGCGAAAGCACGCCGGAGACCGGGACGAATGTCATCGCGCGCTACGTCAAGCATCTCGGAAGAGGCGCCGGCGTCTATCGCATGATGGATAAGGCGGGCGAGGTCATTTATGTCGGCAAGGCGCGAAATCTGAAAAATCGCGTCCAGAACTACACACGGCTCGGCGGACACACGAACCGCATCGCGGCGATGATCCGCGCGACGGCGTCGATGGAGTTCGTGAATACCGGGACCGAGGCCGAGGCGCTTCTCCTCGAAGCCAACCTCATCAAGCGCTTCAAGCCGCGTTACAATGTGTCTTTCCGGGACGATAAGTCGTTCCCCTACATCGTCATCCGGCGCGACCAGGAGGCGCCGCAAATCTCCAAGCATCGCGGCGCACGCACGCTAAACGGCGACTATTTCGGTCCCTTCGCCAGCGCCGGAGCCGTGAACCGCACCATCAACACGCTTCAGCGGGCCTTCCTCTTACGCACCTGCTCCGACAACGTCTACGAGAGCCGTACGCGGCCCTGTCTCCTCTTCCAGATCAAGCGTTGCGCTGCGCCCTGCACGCGCGAGATTGAACTGGAGGACTACGAGAAGCTTGTCGAGGAAGCGACCGCATTTCTGTCCGGCAAGACTGACGCCGTACAGCGGAAACTGAATACGATGATGGAGGAGGCTGCGGAGAAGCTGGAGTTCGAGCGCGCCGCAAAATATCGCAACCGCCTGTGGGCGCTGGCCCATGTTCAGGCGCATCAGGGCATCAACCCGCACGGCGTCGAGGAGGCCGATGTTTTCGCCATCGCGCAGGAAGGCGGGCAGACCTGCATTCAGGTTTTCTTTTTCCGCAACAGCCAGAACTGGGGCAATCGCGCTTATTTCCCGCGAGCGGACCGCAGTTTGACCGCGGCAGAGGTGCTTGGCTCGTTCATCTCCCAGTTTTACGACGACAAGATCGTACCGCACTGCATCCTCTTGTCGGAAGAAGTTCCCGAGCAGGCGCTGATCGCGGAAGCGCTGTCCACCAAGCTCGGGCGCAAAGTCGAGGTGGTGACGCCCAAGCGGGCCGAAAAACGCGAGCTTGTCCTGCACGCGTTCCACAATGCTCGCGAGGCCCTCGGACGCAAACTCGCCGAAACCACCAGCCAGGGGAAGTTGCTTTCCGGCGTCGCGAAGGTCTTCGGCCTCGAGCGAACACCGCGCCGCGTCGAAGTCTACGACAATTCGCACATCATGGGCACGAATGCCGTGGGCGCGATGGTCGTCGCGGGGCCGGAAGGCTTCGTGAAGAACCAATACCGGAAGTTCAATATCAAGGCCGCCGATCTGACGCCGGGCGACGATTTCGCCATGATGCACGAGGTGCTGACGCGCCGCTTTAAGCGACTTCTGAAGGAGCATGGTTTGCCTGCGGGAGACGCCGCCGTTGCGGGGGGCGAACAGGACGGTCTGGCGGCTAACCCCTCACCCCAACCCTCTCCCAACGGGAGAGGGAATAAGCCGAGTTCGCAAGCGCGTTCCCTCTCCGATCCGCATCCGCTGGCGGATGCGGACAATGCGGAGTGGCAAGCTTGCCAAGGCGAGCTTGCGCGGGAGAGGGACAGGGTGAGGGTGGAGTCTTCCGAGGAGCCCGAGACATTGCCCTCGTTGTCATGGCCGGGCTTGACCCGGCCATCCGTCCCAGAGTTGGAAGAGGCGGTTGTTGCACTGGATGGCCGCCTCGAGGGCCGCCATGACGATGTTGAGTCCGATTTGATCGAAGGCGATGGCGAGGACGACGCTGAAGCCCAGGGCGGCGATGTTGGCGCCTGGCCGGACCTGGTCCTGATTGACGGCGGAGCAGGGCAATTGTCGGCGGTTCAGTCTGTGCTCGCCGAACTTGGCCTCCATGGCCTTGCGATAGCGGGTATTGCCAAAGGCCCGGACCGCAATGCCGGCCGCGAGCGCTTTTTCATGCCGGGCAAACCGCCCTTCAGCCTCCCGCCGAATGACCCCGTGCTCTATTTCGTTCAACGCCTGCGAGACGAGGCCCATCGCTTTGCCATCGGCTCCCACCGTGCGAAGCGGAAAAAGGCGATGACCGAAAATTCACTCGATGACATTGCGGGCATCGGGCCGACCCGCAGACGGGCGCTGCTCAAGCATTTCGGTTCCGCTAAATCCGTAAGCCGCGCGGGCGTTTCGGACTTGCAGGCCGTCACGGGCATCAGCGCCGCGATGGCGCAGCAGATCTACGACTATTTCCACGACCGCAAATAACGCACGCCGTCGTCGCCCAAATTGCGACAGCGTGTCTTTTGACATGCTAAATGCTAACCGCAATTCAGCCCGAATCAGGTAGGCTGAGCGCTGGCCCCGCGCTGATTGTCGCCGGCGGAGCCTTGGCTAATCAGGAGGGGATTTGATCATGCGGAATACGGCGCGGATTGCCGTAACGGCAGCGTTTTGTTTTACGGCTGCGTATGCGATGGCCGAACCAGGACGAAGGACGAGCAGGCTGCTTGCAAGCCCGACGTGTATCGCCTTTGCAAGGATTTCATACCAATCACGGACAAGATCGTGTCGTGCCTGAAGGACAATAGGAGCAAGCTTAGCCCTGCCTGCCGCAAGGTCTTTCGCGGCTAACATACTATAGGGCACCACGAAAAATTGCGACAGCTTGCCTTTTGGTATCCTGAATGCCATACAACCTCGTCAGCACCGGCTCTGGCGGGGCCTTCGTCAGTCAGGGGGATTTCAGATGCGGAATACTGCGCGGATTGCGGTAGCGGCGGCGTTTTGTTTCACGGCTGTGAACGCGATGGCCCAAGAGGGCACGAAGCAGCAGCAGGCGGCTTGCAAGCCCGACGTGTATCGCTTCTGCAAGAAGTTGATGCCGGATCACGGGGCGATCTACTCATGTCTGCAACAGCATATGGACAAGCTTCGCCCTGCCTGCCGTAAGCTTATTTCCTAGCAGCAGAAGGAAAGCCAGCATCGCGGACGGGCGCGCGCCCCTCCGCGATCATTATTGGCCTGCCTAAAAGCGGTCTTTGCGCCGCCTCAGCTCCTCAAAGACTTTTGCATCAGGCACATCGGCGCCGAGGTTGAGGCTTTTGCGGATGGCCGGACTATTCGGGCGCAGGAACGGATTTGTCTCAAGTTCCCTTCCAAGCGTAACCGGCAAGGTGGGCTCGCCTCTGCTCCTCAAGGTATCGACCTCGCGCTTGCGATCGAGAAGCGCGGCATTCTCTGGATCAACCGTAAGCGCGAACCGGATGTTGGCCTGAGTGTATTCATGGCCGCAATAGATGAACGTGTCGGGCGGCAGCGCCGTGATCTTTTGCAGCGAGCGCCACATCTCGGCATGCCGGCCCTCCATGACGCGCCCGCAGCCGACGGAAAACAGCGTGTCGCCAGCGAAGGCCACACCGCTTTGCCGGCCGCTCCCAGAGACAGTCACCGCGCTTGGAAAGAAATACGTGACGTGACCCGGCGTATGCCCCGGGGTCTGCAAAACCTGCACCTCGATGGACCCGAATGTAAGCTTTTCGCCTTCTTCGATCGGAATATCGATGCAGGGGATATCGCGCGCTTCCTTCTCAGGCCCATATATCGTGCAGTTCGTCTCACGCTTCAGACCCTCATGGCCTGCGACATGATCGAAATGATAATGCGTCGTGAAAATATGCGTCAGCGCCCAGCCAGCGTCCCGCAACTCCTCGCGGATTGCCTGCTCGTCGGGAGCATCGACCGCCGCGGTTACGCCCGTGGACCTGTCATGGATCAAAATTCCGTAATTGTCGCTTCGGCAGGGGAATTGGCGAATTTCAATCGTAGACATGGCTCACCTGACAATCTTTCTTGAGGCAGACTTAAGAGAAGCATGGCCATCATTAAATAGGAAACAGGGAAAGAGATATTGGCCTCTCATGTTTGACGACGTCTCGCAGCTTAGGGATTTCTACGCGTCGCCGGTGGGGAAGCTCGCGCGCCGCATCATTGCCAGGCGCATTCGTGACCGCTGGGATAATGTCTCCAGCATGGACATTGTCGGTCTGGGTTATGCTTCACCGTTCCTGCGCATTTTCAATGGCGAAGCCCGTTTGACCGCCGCCCTGATGCCTCACCGGCAGGGCGTTGTGCAGTGGCCGCGCGAAGGGCCTTACAGATCAACATTGGTGGCTGAGACAGAACTCCCGATCCGCGATACGTCCAGTGGACTGCGTTCTTGTCGTTCATGGGCTTGAGCATGTCGAAGCGCGCCACGCCTATTTGCGTGAGATCTGGCGGATCCTGATGCCGCAAGGGCGCGTGATCATTGTCGTGCCGAACCGGCGCGGCGCGTGGGCGCAGCTCGAATCGACGCCGTTCGGGCACGGCCGTCCGTACAGCGTGGGACAGATCGAAAGGCTCCTGCGTGATGTGCTTCTTGAGCCCGTCGGGGTTACGCCGTGCCTTTTTGCGCCGCCATTTCGCGCTCGCGCTCTCCCATCCGCTGCGTTGGTCTGGGAAAGGGTGGGGGCGCGGCTGTGGCCCGCTTTTTCCGGTGTCTTGATCGTGGAAGCGATCAAACAGGTCTACGCCGAGGTGCGGGTTGTGGCGAAGAAGCCGGCTTTTGCTGCGATCCCGGCGCTGTCCGGATTAAGTCCGGTCGGGCGAGAAGTGATGCAAGAGACGCGCGCGATCGAGCCAGACAGCGCTTGCTGAACTTACGGCAAGACACGGCAACGATCCCGCCAGCACGACAGAGCGCGCTAGGCAACAAGCTGGCGTCCACGATAGCAAATCCGCGACCTTTAGCTGGGCGCGGATTTGATGCGTGCTAGACTATCGTGGCGAACTGGGCTGAGAATAGACAACAGCCTGAACGGCTTTTTCTCGGCCGCCTGCCTCAACGATCGTTAGCGGAGCTTTCCGTGCGCCCTGCAGTCATTGCCACGACCGGACTCTATACGCCGCCCGACAGCATCTCGAACGCCGAGTTGGTGGCCGCCTTCAACGCTTATGTGGAGCGGTTCAACGCCGAAAATGCCGAGGCCATCGCCGAGAGACGCCTGGAGCCGCTTTTCCCGTCGACCGTCGAGTTCGTCGAGAAGGCGTCGGGTATCAAGTCGCGCTACGTGGTCGAGAAGCCGGGCATCCTCAATCCAGCGCTGATGCGGCCGGCTATTCCGGAGCGCCCGAACGAGCAAATCTCCATTCTGGCGGAGATTGGCGTGAAAGCCGCCGAACAGGCGCTCGAGCGCTGGGGCAAACCGCGCGAACGGATTGGCGCTGTCCTGTGCGCGGCGTCCAATATGCAGCGCGCTTATCCTGCAATCGCCATCGAAATCCAGGCCGCGCTCGGGATCGGCGGCTTCGCGTTCGACATGAATGTTGCGTGTTCTTCTGCAACCTTTGGGATCAAGACGGCCGTAGATTACATCGCGGCGGGATCGACGGATGCGGTGCTGGTGGTCAACCCGGAGATATGCACGGGGCACCTCAACTTCCGCGATCGCGACAGTCATTTCATCTTCGGCGATGTGGCGACCGCCGTGATCGTCGAGCGAGCCGATGAGGCGCTCGGCGGCTGGGACATCTTGGGCACGCGCCTCAAGAACTCAGTTCTCGAACAACATCCGCAACAATGCGGGTTTTCTGAACCGCGCAGCGCCGGAGGGCCGGGACTTGCCGGACAAGCTGTTCGTCCAGCAGGGGCGGAAGGTGTTCAAGGAAGTCGTACCGATGGTCTCCGCGTTGATCCTCGGCCATGCCGAGGACTTGGGGATCGACCCGCACACGCTCAAGCGCCTTTGGCTGCATCAGGCCAACATCAACATGAACGAGATGATCGGGCACCGCGTGCTGGGGCGGCATACCAAGCGCGATGAGAACGTGATCATCTTGAACGAATACGCCAACACCTCCTCGGCCGGGTCGATCATCGCTTTTCACAAACACTCCGAGGACATGGCGGCGGGCGACCTCGGGCTGATCTGCAGCTTCGGCGCGGGCTACTCCGCCGGTACGGTGTTTGTGCGCAAGCGCTGACGGGATCGGGCCACAACGGCTCTTTTCCGGCGTTTTTTGTATGCACCGCACGGCGGGAAGAAATGCTCCCCATTTTTTTCCTGTCACTGCCCGCGCCTCCTGCCCCATTTGAGCTATTTTACGAGAATGCGCTTTATCGAGGCATTAACGCGGGGGGCTCGAAGAAAATCGCCCGTATTACAGGGATATTTTAGCCCGGGGCCGCCGCCAGAGCTTGGCTCCGGCCCCCTTCTGATGGGCGCCGGGCCGGGCGCGCGCAGCGTTAAGAGACGGAGCCGCAACATAATTAACGGACTTTTGCTCGCCCAGTTAATGAGGAAATTCCAGCATTTAGTTCTATTTAATGGGAGGTCATAGGCTAAGAAAAAGGGTTTATTTTCAAGTCCATGACGGATTTACTTCCGGCCGGAAAAAGGGCTCGGGGGGAAGTAATTGAGGCCGGAATTAACTGCTTGTTTAGTATGGTGATGACCGGAAAAAAATCCGGCGGGGTCATATTAACCACATTTGTATTAATGCCGACGCGGGCTACGAGAGCTTACATCAGGGCGCGCGATTTTAAGGTTTCCTCAGCACTTCGAGGCTTGCCGCAATTGCTAGCCTGCCGAATAGTTGTGACTTAAAGGCGCGCAACAGGTCGTGTGCTGACTAATCGGTATTAGATTCCTTTCTATATCAGGCAACCGCTTTCGGATCTTCTAGCGGACGCCGCCATACGCGGCAGAGAGTTCGAGCGCGAAGCTCCCCACAGCTACACCCGTGCTGCGAAGAAAGCACGCCGCTTCGGCTGTTTCATTGCCAGAACTAGCGCTTTGGCGCAGCCATGTGGTATCCTGCCGCCATGATAAATCTATCCCAGGAAACCGAAGCACTCGCCGCGCGGCTGGCTGCGGCGAAGCGTATTTCCGCAGGCGAAGCGATCCGGCAAGCGCTCGAAGCGGAACTTCGCGCCATGGGGAACGAGGCCAGCCCGCGCCGCCGCATGACGGTTGAGCAAATGTGCGCGCTTGGCGCCGAAATCGCGGCGCTTCCGCTGCTCGACCCGCGCCCTGCGGCGGAAATCATGGAAGACCTCAACATCCTATGATTGCGGTGGATAGTTCTGCTCTGGTCGCAATCCTGGAGGCGGAGCCCGATGCGGCGTTTTACGCCAAGGCTATTCAGGAGGCGGAAGAGCTATTCGTCTCCGCTGTGACGGTGCTTGAGACCGGCATGGTCATCCGCGCCCGCCGCGGCGAGGCCGCCCTCGCCCGGATGTGGCGCTTTCTTCTTGAGGGCAACGATTTTCAGATCGTACCTTTCGGCGAGGAACATGCGCGAGAAGCGCTCGCGGCATTCGCGCGCTATGGCAAGGGCATGCAGTCGCAGGCGCGTCTCAATCTTTGCGATTGTGCCGCTTATGCGCTTGCCAAGAGCCTCGACGTGCCGCTGCTTTTCAAGGGCAACGATTTCAGCCAGACCGGCATACGGGCCGCTGTCTGAAGGCACCGACGCGACGCTGGAACTCTGGGACCTGAAGCTGATCTCCCCGCCTCCGCCAGCCGGTTCCCGGAAGAGCCGGGGCTTGCACAAGAAAGGGAGCGCGTTCCCCAATTTCCGCTTTCGCATTCCGGAAGCTGCCGTCGCCGTTGCCCCTGCACAAAGTAGGGGTAGAGTTTGGATTCGACCCAAGGCGGGAGAAAGTGCGCTTGCTCCGCCTTAAACCCCGTTCGTTGGCGAGCCCATGAGAGCCGGTCTAACCTCGCGCCGGCCGCCTCCGTTCATGGAACCACGCACGGTACTCCGACATCTTCGCGCGTTGCCCGCTCGGCGCATGCCGCTTGCAAGTCGAAGCCTCTTCGCTCTCCCCCGATGCGCCCCAGCGCAGTTCGACGCAATCGTTCACATTGTAGGCCATCTCCAGAGACGGCGCGCGATCGACCACGTCTCTCAGCGCGAGCGTCCAGGCAGAGCCGTCGCTGCGCATATATGAAAACTTGCGCGCCGCAAGCTCCGACACAAGCAAGCGATCCAGCTCGTCTTTGACTTCGGCGGCGCTTTTATCCCTCGGCATCGCGTAGCGCTCGGGCCGCCGCGCGACGCGCTCCGGAAATCCGCGCGCCACATCGATCGCGATCAGGATGCGCAGGTCGCGCGCCGGGGTCGCGAAATCTTCCCACGCGCCGGCAGCCTCGAAAATCGAGGGGCCGTCCGGCATGTCCGCATCGCCTTTCCCGCTGTTCTGGAACTTCCGCCCATTCTCGACCGACGTCACACGCGCCTTCACTTGTTCCTCAAGCGAGTTGAGCACCTCTTTCAGCGCGCGGGACGGATCGAGCGGCTCCGGCGACATCACATCGTCCATGCGGTCGTAGAAGTCTTCCATTCCGAGCCGCGACTGTTCGAGCGAGAAATCTTCGAACTGTGGATTCTTCGCGATCTCGGCGTTTGTCAGCCGCCGCAAGATGCCACTCCTCGCCTCAATTGGCCGGAAGTGCTTGAACCCAGGGCCGCCGAACGCCGGTCCTTGCGCAAACAGAAAATTGCCTCGCCAGAAGCGCTTCCGCGCGACCGTTGCATCGGGCTGCCCATCGACGGCGAAGAAAACACCCGCTGTCCCGTCCGACTGCGGCACGCGCTTCACGAGCATCAAAACGTGCCCATACGGATCGGCGTAAATAGTGCCGGGGCGTAGCGTCTGCTGGTTGAGCGGCACGGGATAATAATCGGTGCTGTCGTCGTTCCCGGCCGTGCGCCCGGACCCGGAATGCACGGCATCGGCAACGAGCGGCAAGTATTGCCGGAACGCTGCCGCGAGACCCAGATTCTTCGGTATCGGCGTTCTGGCCACGCTCATAGGGCGTGCGATCGGCTGAGGACGCGGCGACTGGCCAAAAGTCGGGAAGAAGGAGCTGGAAGCCACTCTCGGATCGGGCTGGGCTGGGATTTCTTCAGGTGGAGGGGGCGGAGGGGGTTCCTGATTTACAATGTTCCACCAGGCGGGGCACCTCGGCGGCTGGCCACCTCCACCGCGCGAACATTTCGAATACCCGAACGGCAGGCCCATTTTGAACGAGAAGTAGGCGCGCAGAAAATAGGGAAGGTCTGCGCAGTCGGGACGCATGACGAGCCCCGCCTGATCTTCACGCAGCCCCAGATGGTTGAAAAGGACATTGCGCGAGCGATCGCGCAGTACATCGTGCAAGGCGGGCCAAGAGGGCGCCGCATCCAGCGGAGCATCGAAGAGCTTCTCGATCCAGGCAGAGTACAGATTCTCGGTCGCCCGGCTCCATGCGTTGCGAATGGGCCAAACGCTGTTTTCTCCGTTGTGCGGGGGCGGAGGCTGGCGGTCGGAGACAGCGATATCGTGGGTGATTGTTGTGCAATCGGCTGGGGCGCCGGAAGTTGTCGACAGCTTCGCGCGCCATGTCCCGGCGGAGGGCGATGCGACTTCGGCGAGCCAGAAATAGGGTGGCCCGCCGCGCCGCTCACGCGATGCGGCCGCGACGCGTCCATCCGGCGAAATCAGCGAAAGCTCGCCCTCCATCGGCTTTTCAGCGGCGAACAGGACGCGCAAAGGCGCTCCTCTCCACGGCGCAATGGGGGAGGCGAGCACCGACAACTCGGCCACGTCCTCGCAGGACGAGCCCTTGGCCTGGGAGGTCGAAGCCGAGAAAAGGAAGACAGAAAACGCAGCCGCGAAGACCAAGGTGGCCCTTGCCGCGGCAGCAGACCGGCGTGCCAGAAACAAATGCGCGCTGCGCTCACCCGGCATTTCGCGCTGGTCCGGCCATAGTTTTCGCAATATCAAATGCGCGGTCACGTTGATCATTCGACCTCAAGAAACGGCCACGGCGCCGATCCTTCCCATATTGCGGGGCGAAGCGGCGGCTCTTGTTACGCACTAGAGCAGCCAGTGTCCTGTTCGGACACGGATAAGCTGCTTTAGCGTCCTGAAATAAATCAACTTCTTGCCCCCTCATCGATCCGATTAAAGGCGAGTTGATCCAGGCATGCTGCGCGCTTTCTTTGGGGAATCTTGTGTCCGATTTGCGTCCTGGCCGTCGTCAAGAGGTCCAAAATCGACAGTTTTCTACCGAAAATCAAAAAAAACCGGTGAAGATTCATGTTGCGGAGAGAAAAGCGCCCCTTTGCCGCTGCCGCAGTCATGCGCAGCTTGCATGGGCCGGTTTAGGTTGCTAACCAAGCTGCGGCGGGCAGATTTTTGGGGGGTGTATGCAACCGGCTGAAGCGGGCCTTTCCTTGGTGATGTGGCAGGGATGGGGGGTCTTATCGGTCATGGCGGCCTTGACCGCCCTGCTGGCGACCATCCTGGCTTGGCTCCTGCCATTTCCCGAGCGCTCGCTGAACAGCCAGCTTTCGCACTATGACGACCGCATGGCGCTTAAGGATCGTCTTGGAGCCGCGCCGCCTTTCAAAGCCTACCTCGTCACCTTGCGCCGCTTCAACCAATGGCTCGAGGAATGGTTCGGCCCGGCGCTCAGCGGTCAGGCGTTCGAGCGTTGCCTAGCCATCGCGTTCATATTTCCAATTGCGCTTCTCCTTATAACGCTCGTCGCGAACGGCCTCAGCGCGCACCAAATCTCCACCTGGCAAGTCTCGCTTTTCGCCGCCGGGTTCCTGATTATCGCCTACGTCATCGTGGCCGCATTCAGGAATTTGCTGCGGCTGATCGAGCAGGCCTGGACGATGTTCGGCGGTGACTTTGCGATTGCGCACACCATCGCCCGGGTTCTTCTCGGCGGATTCGCCTTCATGGTGGCCTTCACGCTGGCCTTCGCCATTGCGTCGGCATTCTCGAGCCAGGTATCGCTGAACGCCGGCTCGGTGCTTGGCGCCATGGCGGGCGGCTTCGCGCTCGCATTGGCGCTGGCGCTTGCGTTTGCACTCGCGGGGGCGACGCTTTTCTCCATCACGATCGCCATCCTTGCCGGAGCCGCGCTCGCCTTCGCGAGCGAGTTCACGCTGCTGCTCTTTCTGTTCTTCATCTTGCTCCCCCTCACAAACGCGTCCATCGATTGGCTATCCTGGAGCGCGACACGCTATCTGTTGAAGCAGGCAGAGCAGGTGGAGCCCAATATCGTCGGAGAGCTGAAAGTTCTCGGCGCCGTACTCGGCACTTGCGCCTCCGGCGCCTTGCTGATGATTGCGCTTGCGGCGTTTCTGCCGAACACGCTTGAACTCCTGAACTTCGCCTTCACCTCGGCTGGCCTCCCGCGGTTCAATTGGGAAGCGCTCTTGAATAAGGCCATCGAGTTCTCCCTGGACCGAGGGGTTGTTCGTAACGGGGATGCTGATGACACCGATTGTGCCGGCGTCGGCGCATTTTATCGTTGGCTTGACAGGGATTTTCACTCGCTTCACGCCGGGTGCGCGAACCGCGGCTCATAGCATTTCAGATCATCCCGAAGCGCCGCTTACGGCCAAAGAGCAGATGCCGGTAAAGATCACGCTGATCCTGTCGCGCGTTTGGTATCTCGTAGCCGCAGGATTGACCGTAAGCCTCATCGCAGGCGCAAGCGCCCTAATTTATATCACGCACGCGCCGGTCGCCCGATTCCTTGGCGATGTTGCCATATGCGCGACGGCCTGGAGTCACGGGAAGTGCGTCTGGTTTTGATACGGCTCACACGCGCGAGATCTGCCCTCAGGACAATCCAGAAAGGGTCTCTTTTATTAGGAAGACGCGCCCGTTTGTTGTGAAGCATCCTCACTTTGCTACTCCGATCCGCGCAGCAAGGGCGTGTGCTCGATCACAACTGATTTCAGCGACATTGGATCGATCATCCCCAGCGAATTGTCGGCGCCACTTGGCGCGCAGCGGCTCAGAAGCCGTGCATGAATTGGTGCAACACTAAGCGCGTTGAAGGATGGCGCTCCTTCAGGCAAACCAAAGTCATGGGAGCAAACAGGCGGCGCGGCATCGGACATTCCACCAATCTCCTGGGGCTGCCTTCGGAGTTGCTCGCCAGTTGCACGTTCAACGACGATCCGGTTCCGCTCCACATTTCAGGCGTGCGCGAGATGAACCGGAGCCTGTTCGACATGCTGGATCAGGCGGGTGATTTGCGAGAGGCGGGCGAAGCGTTCACATGCTACATGATGGCCATGTTCGCGATCGATCCCGAGCAGCGCGAAGAAGCGGGGCTTGGCGACGGTCGGAGGCGCTATCGCTCGTCCTTTCGGCGATTGATCGAGGGCTGGGGTTTCGATAGCAACGGGCCGCAAGGCGCGGTGCTCAAGGGCTGGGTCGAAAGCCGGTTTGGGATAGGCCCTTCCTTCCATAAGGAGGTCATCGAGCGTATTTCGACCCGCGCCTGGACCACCTATGTGGAGGAGAAGATGTCGAGTCGCTTCCACAACAACGCCATTTATGTGCAGCTGGACCTGCTTTTCGAGTTCTGCCAATGGGCGATTCAGCGCTTTGCATTTCCTGGGCAAACGCATTTGACGGTGTTCCGCGGGATCAACGCTTTTGATGAGCATTGGGTTGTGGAGCGGATCGACAAGCGCAATGCTGTGATCCAGCTTAACAACCTGGTCTCCTTTTCGTCTGATCGCGGCATCGCCTCCTGCTTCGGGGATGCGATCCTTACGGTGCGCGTTCCAGTCAGCAAGATCTTGTTTTTCAACAGGCTCTTATCTTCGCATCCGTTACAGGGCGAAGGCGAGTATCTTGTGGTCGGCGGCGATTACCGCGTCACGGCCGAGTATGTTTAGCAGGCAGCTGAAAAAGCATGAAATCTTGGCTTCATCCTTCGACAGGCTCAGGATGAGGCCTTCGACAGGCTCAGGATGAGGCCTTCGACAGGCTCAGGATGAGGCCTTCGACAGGCTCAGGATGAGGTCGAGTGTTTTCAATGAGTTGATCCTCATGGTGAGCTTGTCGTTTAAACCTCATGGTGAGCTTGTCGAACCATGGGCAACATGGTTTTTCAGCAGCCTGTCAGGCCTTATCCGCTTTGATAGAGTCAAGAGCGGGCTCTAGTTTTGTTTTGTCGTGCGACTTTATCGAAAAATCCCTTCGCCCTTTTCCGGCGCACTCCAGAGAGGCCTCGGCATGACCGCCCTGACTGTTGAAAACCGGGCCCTGGCCGCGTTTCTGGGCTTTGCCATCGGCGACGCCCTGGGCGCCACGGTCGAGTTCATGACGACAAGGGAGATCGCCGCTCAATATCGCGTTCACCGCGAGATCGTGGGCGGCGGCTGGCTGCGGCTCAAACCCGGGCAAGTGACCGACGATACCCAAATGGCGCTGGCGCTCGGCCGCTCGATCATTCGGCGCGGGACCCTCGATACAAGGGATGTGTGCGAAGAGTTCGCGGCATGGCTGAAAACCGGGCCGGCCGACGTGGGCAATACCTGCCGTCGCGGCATCCGGCGCTACATCGACCACGGCACGGTCGAAGGCTCGTTCTCGGAAGGCGACGCCGGGAATGGAGCCGCCATGCGCGTTCTGCCATTGGCCCTGGCGACCTTGGGTGATCCCGCCAAGGCTCACGCCTGGTCGCTTGCCCAGGCGCGCATCACGCACCATCACCCGCTCTCGGACGACGCCTGCCTGACGCTCATCGCCGTGGTCCACAGGCTCCTTAGCGGGCACGGCAAGGAGGAAGCCCGAATGATGGGCGGCGAGCTTGTGGCAAAACACAAAGCTTTCCGTTTCGAGCCCTATCCTGGCCAAAGCTCGGCCTTCATCGTCGACACGATGCAAACGGTGCTGCACTTCTACCTCGGCACGCAATCCTTTGCCGATTGTCTCATTCAGACCGTCAATCAGGGTGGAGACGCCGATACCACGGGGGCGCTGGCGGGGATGCTCGCGGGCGCGACCTACGGCCTTGCCGCCATTCCCGCGGGTTGGCTTGCAAAGCTCGACAGTGATGTGGCCTCCGAAATTCGCGGGCAAGTGCCGCAGCTCCTTGCAATCGCGGGGCAAGTCGCTTCGGCATGAGCGGGGGGAGGCATGGCACAGCCGATGTGGCCCGTTTTGAGAGTGCATCCGGAAAAATGCGACGCGGGTTAGGATCTGCTTTGATTCCATCAAAGCGGATCAGCTCTAGCCGACAGCGTGCTCGAAAGGATCACGCTTGATGTTCTGGACCAGGGTGAACGCCAATCGACGAGTGGGTTTCGCCAGCCTGTGAAGCTATGTGCGTCAAGGTCCGCAATATGGCTGTTTCGTGCCGCCTACGGTTCCGATACGTCAGGCGACTCGGGCCCCCAACGGAATTGGCCGTGCGGATTTGCAAAGCATAGGGGAAGTGTCGAAGGAGGCATGTGGCTCGCATGACGTCGCAGGGTGGGCTAAGCCTGCGGCGCAATTCCACTCCGTATAGCTGATTTCCGCCTCGGGGGGGGTTCTGGGCTTGAACAGGCCTCCAATCAAACCGGCAGCCCCAAGGTGCCAGGTCAGCACCGTGAACGCGCCGAGCGCAAGACTGCGCCGCTTCACTGCCATCAGGACCACAAAGGACGCCACGGCCACTGTTGAGCTCGCTAGCGCTAACGCGGGTGCGAAAAACGACAGCAGCAACTCGAAAGTCCAGAATGCAATGATAAATAAACTCAGCTGAATAGCGCGCAATTCCCTGAGAAGTCGAAAGATATAATGCTTCTCGTAAGAAGCGCGCATGAGCTTGCCGTAACTTGCAAAAGAGCCACTCCGAACTCGCAGCCACATAAGGGCTGCGGTAGAGAGTTTGTGGCCATAGTGATTTGCCGCGTGATCAGGCATGCGGAGCAGTTTCCACCCCTTTTGCCTCAAGCGTGCTCCGAGATCGTACTCCTCGAAGGCGTGGAGGTTACGGTCGGACATGTGGCCGACTTCGCAAAGAGCCTCGCGGCGGTAGAGACCGCCGCCATTTAGAACGAGGGCGGTCACGGGGGTCGGGCTAAGCTCCGCTATCTGACGTTGGATACGCGCCACGAACTCGAGATTTTGGGCATAGCTTTCACTGATGTGGCCGCCGACCCCCGCCACATCAGGGGTTAACTCGAGGACTTCCAATGCTTTTGGCAGGAACTTTTCATCGAGTTCCATGTCGGCATCCATCAGGAATATGAAGTCGCCCGAAGCGACGCGGAATCCAAGCTCCGGTCCGATGCCGCAGCAGCGCTCGGAGGGATTGATCAGGGAAACGATCTTAATCGGATAGGCCTTGGCCAGTTCCAGCGTTTTGTCGGTCGAGGCGCCATCGGCGAGGATCACTTCACCTTGAATTGTGCTGACAGCCTTGATCGCGCTTTCAATAGCGCGAACGATATTGTGCTCTTCATTGTATGACTTGATAATAATGGAAACTGTTGCCATGCCTTCAGTCTTTCTTCAGCGCTGATCCCGCGCCAGAATTATCAATGACGTCGGCTGCGCCGCACAGACGCACAGCCGGTGCTGATGCCAAGTTCTCAAGCAACTCCTCGAAGGACCGCCAGATCAGGTCGTCATGCACGAGATGATGTGTAAGTACCCCTATGGGTGTATGAGGCGGTATGTATCCTTTTCTTCGCATCCGCAGTTCGCCCAGGAGTTCGGACGCAATCTGATGTGACGATTTAGCCGAATGCGCCCCCCAATCGATCACATCGATGTGAATGTTAACGTTCGGAACTGACATGGCGAGGTATCTGGGAAGGCTTGGCAGGTTCGAAATACTGCGATGCAACTTGGTCAGCCTCCGTTGCGTCTTTCCGGGGACATTGGACAGACGCTTGAAGCCGAACTCTTTCAGTCTTCTTTCCAGATGGGGGCTGATGCTGCAGTAGGGCGGCACGAACACCGGTGGCCGCCGGAAGTGGGCGCTGAAAACCGCTGAAGCCAGCCGGGCCTCTTCAACAAGGGTAGCGAGAGGGCGGACATCGCCAAACTCCGAGGGATTGCCCTCTGTGCCATGGTCGGCGTGCATGTAGCCGTGGCACATTGGATAAAACGCTTCGCTGCGTGGCTCCAGATGTGTGATCAAAGCCTGCTCGACCTTGGCTGGAATAATGGCCAGGCCGATTTGGATCGAAAACCGCCGCGCAATGCGTTCGAGCTGATTGAGGGCTTCGGTTACGTCCGTCGCGTCGTCATCTCGGACCCAGACCGATGCAGTAAGCCCTTGCCGCTGCCAAAGGGAAAGCTCTTGATGCACGGCCTGCCAATATGAGCAGGAGAAGTCGTGAAAGCGCGAAACGATCATTACGAATCCAATTTTAGCCGTCAGGCAAGCGCTGTGCGGCTGCGCGGTTAATCCCTGCCTGAACTGCGCGCCTAAGTGATGGACACACAGAGCAGGATATCATTACCGATGAAACGCTAAAGTGTGATGAATTCTATATCGGCTTGCGCGTGGGCTCGCAACAAAACTAAGAACCGATGGTTACCTTCGGATTCTTTACACGTTGAAATAGATGTTAGCTGAGAAATTGGAGCTGACCCGATAAAGTTCCTTGCGTCATTCGACGATATTACTCAAGAAGAGCCGGGACGGAAAAGTCTCCTTAAAGATGATTGGTGTCATACCAATCGTCAGAGCGTTTGACCCTCTATCATCAATTGAATCTTCTCCAGGTACGTGATCCTGTGAGATTTACAAACGGTTCGGCACATTAGGTTTATTTTCACCAAAAACTGTAACTACGCATACAAATACTTTTTGTCAACAGAACGGCGATGGGCAAAGCCGTGGTGACTTATAGCGGCCTTATCAGTCGTGGCAGGCTTCCTGCTCTCATGAAAGCCACTCCGGGCTCAATCGCTGGAGCCGGACATCGACCCGATCGAGCAAGTCATCTCAACCACTTGGCGTGGTTCGGCTTTCAAGGCACGCTGATCGGCTCCTGTACTCCGCGAGTTGCTTCCACGACCACTTCAGTCGCTCTTGCTTGAGCATTCGATGTCGTGCTTAGGGCGCGGATCCGATTGGCCACGGCGTTGGCGACAATTTTATGCGCGAGCGAATTCCAATGATCGTCTATCGGCATACGATCGAGTTTTCTTCCAGTCTCACGCCACGAGCGCAGGAACAGATCCCGGGTGTCGACAACGGCTAGCCCTGCCTCGGCGGCCGCTGTTTTCAGCCATTCACGGGCAAGGGCGTCTTGGTTTGCGCAACGTGGGCCGTCCGCGCCGCGGTAGATTTCTTGGCGATCGGAATCGAATGCCAGGACGACATGATCAGGCTGCAATCGCAGAGCCGCCGGCAAGTCAACGACGAATTTGCTCAAGAGGAGTTGGTCACGCTTCGACAACGAAGCCGGTTTGCAGTCCGCGATCGCATCGTGTCGAAATCCATCCGTGAAAAGTGCTCTTGGAGTAAATTTCAGATTGCCTCGTAAATAGTTGACCAGACGGGATTCGCGAAAAAGCTTCACCCACCGCGACTTTTGCGCTTCTGGAATGATTCGAATGAAATCGCCGTCGTCTGACCATTGGAACAGGCCCGGCCCGCTTGAGAAGCCCTCCGCGAAGTCGCCCTCCACCACCAGGACGACCGCCCATTTCGGTCTGAACCGTTGTCCAATCAGCCGAGCAACCCCTAAATAATGCGGCAGGCCAGCGCCCGGGGTTCCGAAATTGTAGATCTGGCTCATCGGCATTGCGAGGCCATCGGCGAGGCGGGCCTGAAGCATATTTTGGTACGGGTTCATCGCGCCTTCGATGAAACTGTCCCCGATCACGACGCCGACTTCGGCGCCGTCCGCATAGTCGAAGGGCGCGACGTATCCGAAATTGTTGACCCTGCCCCTCTGGGCGTTCTCGAGGTCCCACGCGAGCGAGTGAACATAGTTGCGATTTGGCTGTGAGCGGTGCGCGGGCCAGCTGGGATCGGGATCAGCCGCGACCCTGCCGGCCGGCGTCGGCAGCAGCCAAAGGAGCGCTTCCGCGCCGGCGAGGAATGCGAAAAGCCCTGCGAAGATCGATGCCATAAACCGCGCGCGTTGGGTGTTTGTCATGACCGGCTCAAAAATTGAAGTAGATGAAGGCGCTCTCGGTTCGAGAGGCGGCGATCAGAACGAGGAGCGTGCAGAATGCGCTTGTTGCGCCGATGTAGAAGCCCCGTGAGTTACGGAGCAGCCAGGATCTGTCAGGACTTCGGAGATGGTCAAACAGAGGCTCCACCCATTGCTGCGAATTGGGCAGACCTACGCAGACGGCGATAAGAGCGAAAGGCACAAACCAATCCGATGCATGAAGGTTTGAAGCCGGCGCCGCCCCTGCCGGCGCGAACATGGCGGACAGCATGGTCAGCGCCTCAGGCACGCTTGAAGCGCGGAAGAAGACCCAGCCTATGATCACTGCGACCATGGTTATAAGCCAGCTTGCCGCTCGTCCTGGCCAGGTAGCGGTAATGGCGGTCAGTCCTAGCTTCTCCTCGACCCAGCGCCAGCTATGGTTGATCATGAGGTAGAGCCCATGCAGGCCGCCCCAGATGACGAAGGTCCAGGCCGCGCCGTGCCACATGCCGCCCAGCAGCATCGTTATCAACAAATTGAGGTACCGGCGGACTGCACCGCTGCGATTCCCCCCGAGAGTGAAATAGAGATAGTCCCGCAGGAAGCGCGACAAAGTGAGGTGCCAACGCCGCCAGAATTCGGTGATGCTGCGGGACTTGTAGGGAGAGTTGAAGTTGAAGGGGAGCTTGATATTGAACAGGTAAGACAGGCCTATGGCCATGTCCGAATACCCCGAAAAGTCGAAATAAAGCTGCAGTGTGTAGCAAATGGCGCCGTACCAGGCCCCAAGACAGTCGATGTTTCCGGCGCCCGCGGCGGTGAAGGCGGCGTCTGCAAAAGGCGAGATGCTGTCGGCGATCACGACCTTCTTGATCATCCCGATCGCCAGATAGGAGAGGCCGACGACTATCGAGGGGACGTTCAGCCGGTAGGTCTGGGCCGCAGCAAACTGCGGCATCATCTCCTGATGATGCAGGATTGGTCCGGCGATCAAGTGCGGGAAATAGGATACGAACAGAACATAATGAAAGAAATCCGCCTCATCGACTTTGCCTCTGTGGACATCCACAAGATAGGCGATCTGCGTGAACGTGAAAAAGGATATGCCGATTGGCAGCACGACGTTGAGAACCGGGAAGCCGATCAGTCCCAAACCGGCGGAATTGACGAAAAAGTTGTAGTATTTGAAGTAAAAGAGGAGAAACAGATTGAGGCTCACGAAGAAGCCAGTGATCCAGGCCGACGAGGCTTTCCCCCGGCTACGGACGATCAAGAGGCCTACAAAGTAGTTGCCGATGATCGAGGACAGTAACAAAATAATGTAAATTGGAGACCAATAGCCGTAAAAGAACAGCGACGCCAAGCCAAGCCAGATCGTCGCCGGCTTCTGGCCCATCACTCGGGCGATGAAATAAAACCCTAGTAGGACAATGGGCAAATAAATAAAGAAAAACAATCCTGAGGTAAACAACATACCAGCTTCCCCAACCAAGCCTTTGTTTTAAATTCTAAATCGCCGCGACTACCTGAGCGGTATTTCTTGCCGGTATGCCGAACATAATAGCACCAGCTGGCACATCTTTCACTACGACAGAATTCGGGCCAATCACCGCTCCCTCACCAATCGTAATGCGCGGCGCCAGTATCTTAGCACCAGGCGCGATATAAACGTTATTGCCGATGATCATTGGACCGCACTCGGATTCGGACAGCTCGTTGTGTCCAATTGTAACGTAGTGCATTATTTTTACGTTATCGCCAATCTGCGCATGCGGCGAGATCAAAACGCCGAAAGGATGAGGCATC
This sequence comes from uncultured Alphaproteobacteria bacterium, assembly GCA_963723755.1. Lineage (GTDB taxonomy): Bacteria > Pseudomonadota > Alphaproteobacteria > Rhizobiales > Rhodomicrobiaceae > Rhodomicrobium. Next base: position 22,387 of record CAVRSS010000003.1, read on the forward strand.
ATGAAGTTATTGCCGATTTCAGCCTCTTTTGAGAGCACACAGTGAAATACAGGCTGTATTACGAGCTGGTTAACGCCGCTCAGAAACTTACCAACGATAGATCTCATAACAAAATTGCGGCTCAAATAGCATCGTCGTTGCAGGCGATAATATCCTATTACTACGTGTGAGATGAAAGGCATCCTGGGATCGTATGTTTTTCTGTTCATGTTTCGGAAAGCTCCGTGGGAAAACCGGCAGCAAGCCTTTCTCCGGCGATAAAATTAAGGATGTTGAATGCAAGCCAGTCGACTTCCTGGTTGATTCCGAGTGTCTCGACCGTCTGACCGGCGATGATCGTTGCGGCATAAAAAACAAGGGAAAACAGCCCCAACGGTAACAGCCCGACCGCGCAGCACCGTATGCCACGCCAAAACGCGTGGCATATCATGAGTGTCAAACCTGTCAGCCCCAATACCCCGAGTTCCAGGGTGATCTCCAGGAAAGAGTTATGAGCGCTGGGAACCCCCCAATCGCCCGCTTTCTTATCTATCCACATGGTTACGAGGTCTGTCGGGACCCACATTGCCCGGTATCCCCAACCTAAAACTGGCTTTTCATAGATTACCTCAATCACTGCGCTCCAGATGTCGGTGCGACCGGTCAAGGTTGGGTCTTTTCCAATAAGACCTAAGAATAATTCCGCGTCCCAAAAAGAGGCTAGAAAAAGCAAAGCCGCAGCTGATACTGCTAGGAGTAACACGTTATATCCAATTAATTTATTTCTTGTCCAAACAACATAAATCGTGAAAGCAAAAAGATATGAAGCGCTAATAATAAGGGCCGTTGCGGACTTCGATAGAACTACCAGTACAAAGTAAAATATAATCCAGGCATAAGCAATTACGCTTCGCTTGTTGCTTAACGCGATAAGCAGCAGTTGAACGAGCACTGCCACCGCCATTGCGAAACCGAATACATTTTTATGGGGATAAATTCCGCACCAATTTCCTTCCAATTCCGGCGCGCCGTATTCCCCAGCATGCATAATCCCGATTTCAGGATGAAGCACTATGAATAGTACTGAGCTAACCGCACAGATTTCAAAGCTTCTCGCAAGAACCCGCAGCGCTTGTTCCGTCGTGAACCGCGCTGCAACAAAGCCTGCAACCCCAATTGTCAGAACATAGGCGCATCCTCTTCGTATCGTCAAATCTGGATGAACGGACCAGATGGCTGAGCTTAAAATGATCACCATATACAGGATCACGTAAGGATTCCTGATGCAGAGGCTTCGCAATTGAGGGAGTACGCGCGTGGAGCCGATCACCAATAGAATCATACTTATTGAGATGCTGGCCGTATTGAAGACATTTTCGGTGGCCTGCAGCGAGTCGCCGGGATGCAACATCTCATAGAAGGTCGCTGCGAAGGCGTTTTGTTGAACGATCAATAAGAAAACGGCCATTGCCCAGTCTAATCGGGTAGGGCCTTCCAATGAAGAAGCAGTAATGCCAATTGGTCTGTTCAGCACAGTTCGAGCCCATTATTAAGGAAGACGCTATTCCGCACGCCAGCGTATATTACGCCGAGATCGATTTCGGACCCCTAAGCTTCTGCATTAATTCAAGGACTCTGGCTCGCTCCGAGAAGCCGATCAAAAGTCCATAGAGAACGACACCGAAAGTGAGCAGAAGTGGAAGGGCCGCCAATGGAGTAAGCCGGGAGGAAATGAAAACGTTCATAAGCGCTACACCGAGCCCCATCAGCACAGAAGCCACGAAGGGAGCTGCCAGCGCGTTAACAACCAGCGAAGGTCTAATTCCGCATTTATTAGCGATAATGTACAGCGTTACGGGGACCAGAAGTATCCATCGTATTGTAGAAGCTACGCATAGTGCTTCTACACCGAAGGGCGTCGCAAACAAGACGATGAATGTTGATAGCGTTTGCGCAAGCGATATTTGCGCTTCAGATTTCGGATGGTTTGTCGCCAAAAGTAATGCGGTAGAGGCATAGTTTATCAGCCAGGCCATGAGGGCAACAATCAGGACTTGCGCCGGGAGAATGGCAGGAGTCCGACGCGAATCCATCGCGACGGTAATGAACAAGGGTATAATTGCTGTTGCTCCAGTGCAAATCGGGAAGGCTATTAGGGCAGTATTTCTTAGCAACTTCCAGAAGGCCTGCTGGAGCGCGCTGGGCCTGTCTGCATGCTGTCGCAGTGTTGACCGCGCCACTGTTACTGTTGGCACGAGCGTAAGCATGGCTAGCGTGTCTGGGAACCGAGTAGCGAAGGTGTAAAGGCCCACTTCCAAAGGCCCAAGATCAGTCCCAATACAACGCGCGGCGTCTGAGCTGCGATAAAGACCAGCCCTTTGGAAAAGAAAACCGCGGCGGCGAACATTTTGAGCTGTTCAAAATGCCGCCGGAAGAATCAAGGCGGAATCGCCTTGTATGCGCAAAGAGGACAATAATCTCGGCAAATTTTTGTACTATCGCCTGCGCAACGAGCGCCCAAATCCCGGCTCCGTTGAGGGCAAGCAATATACCGAAGGCGCCTCCACAGGCAAGCCCCACTGTTGATCTGATCGTAAGCACTTTGAAGCGAAGCTCAGAATCTTATGACTGCGATCGGCGATGCCGTTAAAGCAGACAAGGTCGGCAGCATTGATAAAACTCTGAAGATCGGCTCCAGTTCAGGCTCACCGAAGGCGTTTGAGATGAAGGGCGCCAGAATGAACAGTAAGAACTCCCATGGAGGTAGCCACGGCAAGGGAGACTGTATTCGCTGTCATGAGGTGTTTGGCGCTCAGAGGCTTCATCCCGATCAAAGCCTCGATCGTGGCCTCCACCACCATGAGTTCACAAAACTGGGTGAACACAATAACGATCGCAAATTGGCCATAGGTCTTCGGTCCAAGTATGCGGGCTATAAAGAGGAAAAGCAGAAACCAAAGGCCCTGCTGTAAGATTTTTTCAACTGCGACCCAAACGCTGGCGGGCATATGACCTCGGCTCAAAACAATCGTCTACGCTTGCGATTAAATTAACGCGGGCCTAGGCGAAGAATATATAGGGGTTGCGGCATAATAGTTTTCATAAGCGACGTAGGCACATTCGTAATCGCCGAGGTGTTCAAGATCTACCTTGTTTAGTACGACGCCCAGCATACGATCCTTAACAGTCGAAGCCATATCAAGCGATTGCGCGACAACTTGGGCCTTGGTTTCTCCCCATTCGATCACAAGCAAATACGAATCCACCAATCGGCTGACACCGCGAGTGTCTACAATGGGGTTAAGAGGCGGAAGATCGGCGATAATGTAATCAAAGCTCTTTCGAAGTTCATCGAACAAGAGATGAGCGTCAGGCGCTGTAAATATCTCAATCGGGTGCCTGGTATGTGACTCGCCGCCAGCCGCCAGGAACATAAACCCAGCTTCATGGAGCTTCATAGCGCTTTCCGCCGACACCTGATTTGTCACGATGTCTCGCAGGCCAACGGCAGATTTGCTTGCTAGAACTTTCGTGAGCCTTGCTACTCGAAGGTCGCAGTCGATAAGAACCACGCGTTTACCGGCTCGCACAAGGGTTTGTGCGAGAGTTGCGGCAAGGGTGGATTTGCCCTCGCCAGGAAGGGCCGATGTCACGCCAATAACCTGGGCCGTTGAGTGAACGTGCTCTTGATCAATGGTCAATCTGACCGTCTGCATCGCCTCGGCAAACGGAGAAAGCGGCGGCTCTACGACAATCGGCGGCAAATCAACCGCAGGCGCGACATGGTCTGTCGACATAATCTTTATCTTCAGCTTGTCGCAGAGAGATTTGAATTTTGGCGGTAACAGGCGGACAAATTTGTTCGGTTTTGAAGCCGCGGCGCCCAGTCTTGGGATCATTGCGATGCAGGGCACGCCTAAAGTCTTTTTAACCTGTTGACGTGTGCGAAATGACCGATCGGCCATGTCCCGAAATAACGCAATTGCAAATCCCAGGAAGAGTCCCGCAAGCAACGCCCCCCCAGCCACCGAAGAGAGTTTGGGGGAACTCGGCTTCAACGGAGGCAACGCCAAGGATATGATCCTCGAACCGCTCGTCGGCATGGCTTGCTGCCGCAACTGCTCGACGTCACGGTGGAGGAAAGTAGCATACTGTTCGTAAGCGGCACGAAGGCCTCTTGCTCGGTTCTCCAGTCCTCTGACTTCTATCTGAGCCTGCTCCCCGGCACTTTTCACCGTGGCGTCGCCTCCCGCACGTGAGACTTTGAATTTTTCCAGCTCTTCGTCTGCTGCGGAGGATTGCTTTCTCGCCTCCTCCAACCGGTTTTCGACCCACGTGATGGCTTTCTGCACGGCTTCATATTTCGTCTGCCGCCGGTCATGTATGAATGAGTTTGCGATTGCGTTCGCGATCTCCGACGCCTGGGTGGGAGTTCGAGCCTTGAACACCAGTTCCATCACATGCGTTTTGCCAAGCCGCTTCACATCCAGAGACTTATCCAGCACCTCCAATGCGGTTGCCGCTTGCGCTTGCTCGTCCGCATGTGGTGGGCCAGATAGCCAGCCTAGCGGCCCTGAACTTCTGGGGGACTGTGAGTTCCCCTCTTCGAGTTTTAGCTGCTTCACAACGGGAAGCAGCACATTTGCCGACCTTATAACTTCGATCTCACTATCAATCTCGTTAGGATCCGGTGACGGAGGACTGGCCATATTCTGTTGAGGCGGATTGATCTCCTGCCGTGACAGGTCGGCCTCGATCATAACTCGTGCTGTATATTGCCTCGGGGCCAGCAACGCATAAAGTACGCCCACAGTTAGTACAATTGCGACCGAGGAGGTGATGACACGCCACTGGCGACGAAGGAGCCTGATGGACGAGTCAACTGCGTCCATGATGGTGATATCACTTGGGGACGCTTGTCTCCCAGTAGACCCAATCTTTGTATCTAACATAAAGGCTCCCGCAAGGCCGGACGCAACGTTAATCTGCTGCCTACACTATCGCTAGGCAATCCTAATATAGCGTCAGAGTTAAATAATTGCCTTAAAAGCATTGACTACCCTTGGCGAACACGAAACTCAGGTCTGATTGAGGGCTGGCGAATGCGAAATGAGGAGGAGCTCATGACCTGGGACTTCGTCAACCGACAGTTAGATGCCGGCGACGGGAACCCCGCCAATACTTGGGTCGGTTTCTTTTCGGCGCTTTCGCAGGCTTCCCCAAGGTTTTCGATGGTGTCAAACGTGCGCACCTTCCCGATCCCGTCTAATTTTATCGCGCTCGGTGTTTCAGAGCGATAATTCCCTGTCTAGATGTGGAGCAAGTTCATGCTCAGGAAAGCTCTTGACAGGTTGTGATGGTTGATATCGCCGGAGTCTTGCTTTGATAGAAAAATGTCTTGCTCTAAACAAAAGCCCGAATTTCAAAACAGTAGGTCTTTGCCATAAAGTTTTTGTGATTGTCAGGATATCCTTGCGGCGTGCGGCGGCGGTAATTTTAAAGTAATTCATGGAGTCTTCGGCAAGACTTCTTTTCTTTAGCAGGGCGGTCTTTGTTTCGTGTGTCATAAACCCCTGATATTTTCCAAACATTTCATCACACAATCTTAATTCAAACGCATTGGATGCATTATCTGTACGGCTGTGGGGTGATGTCTTATTAGTGGATGGCGAGAGGTGATGGACATAGTTGTAACCGGCTTGCGGAACTAGAAAAGCTTTTGCTTCATTAAGTAAAACTTCAGCAAGAAAGAGAAAGTCTTCGCCAACACGGTATGTGGGATCATAGTTGATGTTTTTGTATTTTAGGAATGCAGTCCTTACCATCGGTTTCGCGTAACCGATCGGGTAAAGGCTTAGCGGATTGTCAAGGCGAAATAGCATCTCTGGGGTCAGTTTTCGTGAACCCGTCTGCTCCTGAAAAAAGGTGGCCTCATCGACAACTCGTCCAAGGGCATGGTCGAAAATTCTGAGATTATCGATGATCAGGTCGGCATTGAGATCGTCCGCTGCGCGGGATAGCACGTCGAGCCTGTCTGGAGCATCAAACCAATCGTCGGCATCTAAGGGAGTAATCCAGTCCCCTACACATTGAGTTACCGCCACACGCCTCGCATGACCGACCCCTCCATTGGTTGGGAGTGAAGTGAGCGTTACTCTTTGATCGGCTGCCGCAATGTTCGCGACAATTTCAGCGGTGCTGTCGGTAGACGCGTCGTCAACAACGATAAGTTCAAAATCAGACAAGGTCTGATTTTGAACACTGCTGATGGCCCTCCGAACAGTCATTTCGGCGTTATAAACTGGCATAATGACTGAGACTTTTGGCATAAAAGGCCCCTCGAAACACGTTTCTAGTGGTCCTGTCGAGCGTTTAGAGGAACAGTCCAGACGCAAGCTTGGAACGCCTTTGCGCCGCGCGACAAAGGTTGACTTTTATCATGCCCCGAGCTGAAGCGGCTGATGGCTGCCTGCTGATCCATAACGCACCGATGATGCTTCAAGGGCGTGCTGGTAGATCGCAAGAAGCGAACGCTTGTAGTCCAGCGGGCTGTAATTGTTTCGTACATAGTTTGCAGCGTTATCGGATAACCGGATCAACTGATCCCGGTTGCCAATCGCCCATACCAACTTATCAGCCAGATCGTCGGCGGAGCCCGGCTGCAGAAGGATCCCTGTTACATCAGGCTGCACCACTATCGGCACGGAAGCCAAAGCGGATGCAAATGGCACGCAACCAGCAGCCATCCCCTCCAGCAATGCCATCGGCAAACCTTCGCCAAACAAAGACGGTAGCACAATCAGATCATACTGCGACAGAAGCGGCCTGATTTCCGACCGAGGACGTACGCCGTGATACCGAAAGTTATCACTGAGAAGTTCGCCCATCTTGCCGCAGAACCAGTCACGGAGGGACCCGGAGCCATAAACATCCATTTCCAGCATGCGGCAGACCTGAGGCGTCTTGGAAAAGGCGTCGACGATAGTAGCCAACCCCTTCTCATGCTCAAGCCGCCCCACGAACACAACTTTCAGCTTCCGGTGTGTGCTTCTCCTATTTGCGGAGCCGGATAACTGCGTATCCTCATCAAGTGGTGCTACAAAATTTGGGAGAACCGAAATACGATCTTGCAAATCAAGACCGTAGATCGAGGTAAATATTTGGCGCTCCCTTTCGCTTAAAAGTATTATCCGATTGCTGAAATGCATCAGTCTACGCATAAGGAACTCGGAGCGGAAGATTTGGAATTCTATCTATATACTTTCCGCCATGAATGTGCAAAACAAGAGGTTTTTTTCTATAGCAATAAGCACCAAGAAAGTAGTCTCTAATGATAGACTTCGGATTCATTGCCGTGTTGAGATGAAGGATGTCATTCTTTGGCAGGAGGCGTGCCAAATTTATGGAGGAATCCAAGCTATTAAAAGCCCGAGACATGAGAGTTTTGTCTTTATCCTTCGCTCCAACTCTCAGATGGGTGTAATTAACTTCCTTGCTATCCTTGAATATGCCAAGGACCTCGGAAACTACAGAGGACACCCCGCTCACATTTTCTCCCTCGTACAAAGAAGGAGCAGTTATAATCGAATTGATCGCTGGGATTTGTGCTTCACTCATAATGTCCTCCTTCCCAGGCAGTTTGAGTAATGTGTGCTACTCAAACTAAAATCTTCTTAAGCCCTTTCAGAAATAAGAGATCCAGCCCTATTTGAATCAATGCCCCTTAGAACGATCTCCCGGACCGAATTTGGGAAGCCGAAACAAGAAAGTGAGCGCGAGCGACCCACCGAAGCCGTCACCATGCTCCAATGTTTGGAGGAGACGGGTGCTCGGCGCCAGATAGGCTGACTGGGGGATAGTCCGGCGTACTGGCGCCTGCGCCAAGGATTGGGGAGCCTGGCAGCGGAGAGCCGATCTTGAACACGCTCACGTCGCCCAACAGCACTTTTGGATCGACACCATTGAGCGGAATTCGCGGACTGAAAGTCGGCAATAATTCTCTTCGTTCCCGTTGGTGCATCAGCTTTAAAAGGTAAATCATTATTGGCTGTATTAAAAGTTAGGTTATTCTTCCAAATCACGTTTGCGTTGTTCCTCGTTGTAGCGCCTTCAAAGGTGGCCGTGTTGTATTTCAGTCGTGGGTGGGAAAGATCGGGAGTAGCCAGCATGACGTTGTTGATGACCTGAACGTTATCGGAGAGATCTACATTTATTTCTCCACGCCACGTGGTTGAACACAGCCGGTCGCGATTATTTCCTATAGCAGTATTGTTGGCTAGCGTAACATTCGCACTAAATGCTACTTGGATCCCTTTTGCCCCATTCGCATAAACAAGATTGCCTTGCACGAGCCCTTCGTACGGATAGATATCGAAGGGTGGTGATTGCTCATGCTTCCACGCATCGATAATAATGCCGTTCCCGTCAGAGTGATCTTCTTTTACTGCGTCGGTGATATAGTTATCGTAGGAGATGTTATTTAGGATTTTGATGTGGAACTTTTCGTCGTCATAGGCGCCTGTCGGCTTGTAATCGTATATCGCGTGGGGCTGCCAGACCGAGATGCCCGATTCCTGATAGGGACTCGTTTTAGAGGTGTCGTGCACGACATTCTTCCAGATCGTAAAGTAATCGTTCTGATTGAGGTTGATGCCTCCTCCGCCAAAATCGTGGACGTGCATGTTGAACACGCCAATATGATGGCCCTGTGATCCCCCGACGGTCCCAGGCTCTCCCTCCGCATGTCCTGGCGAGTGCGGATCGGTAAGCGGGTTAGACGCAAGCGCCGCATCCTGAACGCCACCGCTCCCGTCAAGTTCGAAGCCATCAAAGATAAGAAAAGACGCTAACGGCCTAACCAAAAAGGAAGCCCTCGGCGTCCCGGTAATCTTGGCTCCCCATCTATTCGCTGATCGGTAAACAACGTACCCGTCAGTCTTATTGGCATTTCCGCCGTGAGTTGGCTGCCATTCAGATCTCTGAAGGTAGGTCCCATCCGCAACATTGACGCAATCGCCTGCCCGGACATCGCGATCTGGGCGTTGTAGAGTTCTCCATGCTGTCTGCGGCGTGAGACCATCGTTACCGTCATTCCCCGTCGCTCCGCTGACGTACAGGTTCCGTAAGCACTCATATGTTGTGGGTACGGCGGCAAGGGACGTTCCCAAATCCAAAACAACACACGGAGCAAGAAAAATCAGGAAAGACCGCATCTATTAACCCCGGTTACTGTTTGCAAATGCACAAGAGCGCACGACAGCCGCTATTACCCCCTGGTGATCTCGAAACGTTGCGACTTGCCGTCCTGCCGCACCCGGATGCCGACGTGTCCTTGAGCGAGCGATCGGCTGCGGACAAGCAACCAATCCGCAAGCTTGGTAAGCCTATGCGAAAAACTTTTCACCATGGGAACTTCGATGCCCCGGTAGGTGAAAAGTCCAAGCAAGGCGGCGCAGGGCAGCATAAGGAAGACAAAAGCGCTCGCAGGCAGATGTTCGAAATACTTTCCTACAATGCGGCCCGAGGGACCAAGCAGGAAACTGTGAGTCAGGTAAATTGAGTACGTCGAATCTCCGAGCCCCCTGGATACGCTCTTTGCGAGCGACGGCTTGGGCTTTTCTACCGCAAACGCGCAACTTGCCGTAGCTAGAACTGCTGTAAGCGCGGTCAATGCTTCAGGGAATAACCCGTCTCCAAACCACGCGTGGATTGTCATTGTCATTGCGAGAAGAAAAATGCAGATAAGTATTGCCCCCCAAAACCCAGGGCGCATCCAATTCCACGAGTCCGAGTTCAGCTTCTGGCGAGCAAACGCAATCGCGACACCGGCAAGGAAGTATAAAACGATTGGAGCCCCGAGATAGGCGAGCGGGTTCGCTGAGCCGAGATAACCGCCTCCATTCAAGCTGGTTAAGGTCAGAAATACACCGGCGACGAGCACAATGCCGGCCCGAAAATTTAGGCACAGCGCAATAGCGACAGTGATATAGAAAGCCATTTCATACTGTAGTGTCCAACCGAGCTCATATACCGGACGACCATAGATGGCATCCGGCCGCTGTTGGGGAATGAAGAAGAGTGACAACAAGAAGGAGCCTAGAGTAGGCGCCGCTCCCACCACCACCAGTTTCAGCGAATAGATAACTGTTACAAGCCAATACAGTGGAACGATTCGTCCTATACGCTTCAGAAAGAACCTTAAGGGTGCCCCAGCCCGTCCGAAATCCCGGCCATGGGAGTGGATAATGATAAAACCACTGATGACAAAGAAGATGGCGACACCAAAGTCACCGAGAAACGACGCAAATGACCTATCGATAGCGCAGCCGGCTTTCTCTACGAGAGTCTCGATAGAGTGATCGGCAACGACGAGAAGTGCTGCCGATGCCCGCAAAGCCTGAAGCCCGTTTAGAGGCAGTGCAGCAGCCCGCGCAGCCGGCACCGCCTCCATCATTCTAACAGCATGGTCGCTCAAAGCTTGCCCACTTCTGATCTATACCAGTTTCTGTGCGCTGGAGCAGGCTTTTTCTCTATGACGGCGGTCCCGGCAAAAACTCGGCCTAGTTCCTCAACGGTGGCGAGCAGCACGAATTTGGGCGCCAAAATGAGATATCGACGCCAAAGCCTCTTTGGGTCCGAGAGTAACCTGTGGAGCCACTCAAAACCACTGCGTTGCATCCAGAGAGGCGCTCGCTTAATCCGCCCGGTGTGGAAGTCAAATGCCGCGCCAACGCCACAGCACACACCATGCGGCAGCAGCTCGATTGCTTCTGTGATCCAGGTCTCCTGTTTGGGTGTGGAAATCCCGACCCAGATCAAATCCGCGCCACTCGCGGCAATTTCTTCAATCTCGGCGCGCTCTTCTTCTGAAAGCGTTGCGCCGGGCGCCAAGTTTCGCATCGGGGGGGAGTAACATCCAGCAACCGTCAAGCCGGGGTATTTCTCTTTCAATATGTTTGCCATCTGGTCAGCCACCCCAGGGGCGCCGCCAAAGAAGTAGTGCTTCAAGCCAGTTCCGGCTGATGCACGGCATACGCGGTCAACCAGGTCAGTACCAGGTACTCGTCCGACCTTCGCTCCCCTCAACCGTGAGATCCAGGTGAGCGGGGTTCCATCTGCCAGAACCAGATCCGCCTTCTCATGCATTTGCATAAGTTTCGGCATCTGAACAGATCGCATGACGCCGTGGACGTCGCGCAGGAATACTGCCCTGGCTTTTCCGTGGCTCCCCCAGCGGAGGATAGTGCTAGCCGCGCCGGAAATATCTGTGATGTTAACTGGAACACCAAGGATACGTACGAGAGGTCCGCGATACTCGTTTACAACTGCGGTTGGCAAATTAACCCCCATCTACGATACTTCAGCGGCTATTTTACGCTGAAGGTACGCAGGCTTCACAAATATTAAAACTGAACTGCATAGTCAGTCATTTGCTAAAACTACTGCGGGACAATCAGGGGGACAAGATCGATTCTGAAAATTGCATTTTCTTCGTTAAGAACGCGTCAGCATGCATATGGGCTTGGCAGGACGCTCGATCGTCAATCGAAGCAAAACGCTATATTGAAGTGTTCAGCCACGAGCCAAGATCTGGCGCCAGAACTCGAGCTCTGAGCTGCGGCCTCGGCCTCAGTCCTAGCAATTGGCTTCTGCTCCGGTATTGTCTTCTCCGAGGCCTGCCCCATTTTCCGTAAGCGTTAGGGATAAATGGGGGGCGGGATTGCGCTTTGGTTCTTCTTCATTCACACTTTCCTAGTAGTGCTAGTGCCAGTAGGAAGTGGGAAGGGAGATTCCAGCAAAGGGGACGGTGCTCCAGTCGATTTGTCGACGGAGCAAAACGCATCGTCTCATCAGAAGGCTGGTTCTCGCAGAAGCGATCTATTCAATGGGGAAGCGTCGTGGTTAAGCGGTAGCCCCCTTTCCGCTCTCCCGAAAGTGGTTTGGTCAGTCATGTGGTGTGCTATGCGAGTATTTCCAAATAGGGGCGGTTTACCAACCATCCTGTCCATTGTTTTGCTCATACTTCTGACGGTGCAGTCCACTTCGCCGAGCGTTGCGCAAGGCACAAGTGAATTCGGCGCCGCTGGAGCTGTAAGAGGTTCGGATGCTTCTCACAGAGGATTGGATGCTGCCCCTTCTTCTGAAACGTATTTGCTGGATACGGGCGACCGGCTCAACATCCGCTTTTACGATCGCTACGATCGTGACGATCTGAACGGCGATTATGTTATCGGCGAGAGTGGACAACTGCGTTTGCCGCGGATTGGCGCATTCAATGCGCGGAGGAAGACTCCGGTACAGGTTGAACGTGACATACGCCAGGTTCTGGAGAACAGGGGCGAAAAGCTCGGCTATTTCTCCGTCGATGTCAGTCGCTGCCGGCCCTTCTACATCGTAGGCCTCGTCGATCGTCCGGGCTCCTACCCGTTTTCGCCGGGGTTCACAGTCCTACATGCGATATCGACAGCAGGCGGCCTTTATCGGCAAGCCGCCGGAGACAGATTATCGATAGCTGACACGTTAAGCCGTCGCGCTGCGCTGCTTGCAAGGCGAGCGCGCCTTCAAGCCGAAAAGGACAGCTCTCCCACTATCCAGGTTCCCAAAGAACTCGTTCAGTTAGAGTCTGCCGATGCCGGGGAGATGATAGCGAGAGAACAATCCATACTGGAACAGGTTCGCCAGGTGGGCGAGCGCGAAAAAAGTACGCTTGAGACCATTGTTGGAATCAATCAAAGCGAAATGGAAAACTACAAGAAGGAGATCGAGAAGCTTGAGCAAAGGATCGCAGAGCAGATGCAGACCTACATGCAGTTGAAGAAGCTGCGTGAGGACAAGGTCATCAATCAGCAGCGTTTCTTTGAGTCGGTCGCGGCTTTGGACGGTTTGCAACGCGACAGGCGGTCGACAGGCTCTAGCCTCTCGCAGGCGAATACCAATCTGGAGAGATCCCGACGAGACCTCGCCATGCTGAAGCTCGCGGAGAGCGCCCGCATCGCCAAAGAGATTGGCGAAACCGAGAGTGAGCTCGACAGGCTAAAGAGGGCGGCCGCCCAGGTCGGCGACCTCTCCTACGGCATGGATGCAACCTCTGCCAAAAGCAGCGGAGGATCAATCGCAACCTATAAAATCGTAAGGCGGAATGAGGCCGGGCGTCCCGAGGTTTTAAGAGCCTATGAGACGACGCCCATTATGCCTGGGGACATCATCGAGGTGGGATCGAGTAAAGTCTCCGATAAGGCTGCCGATAAGATGTTGGATAGTAAGGAGTCCAGCCAGAACTACTGAGGTATCCGGGGGAAGCATGACGCATTCGCTATCTGGCTCGCGGCAAGAATTGGCGCTGGAGGCTGCTGAAAACGAAGTTGCCCATGGTTCGACAAGCTCACCATGAGGATGAACACAAGCTCACCATGAGGAGCAACTCATTGAAAACACTCGACCTCATCCTGAGCCCGTCGAAGGATGAAGCCAACACCCAACCTCATCCTAAGCTTTCGAAAGTCCTCATCCTGAGCCTGTCGAAGGATGAAGCCACGTTTTCAGGCAATTTCAGCATCCTGCTAGAGGCTGGATGGCGACCCCGGTGCGTCAGGGATGGTGATCGTTGCCATTCTGCAGCAGCCTCCGCTGGACATGGAATGCTTGGCGACCCCGGCGGAGCTTAGATCCTACTTTTGATCGCCAGATCGAGGAGCGCTACTCTCGCAAGCTGTTTGCGAGAAGTGTGAGCGTCGACATAGGAGTTGAGAGCTACCACGAAATATTTGTTGGCCAGCCTGCGGCACGCATCGAATGATTAACGATGCTGCGCTAGGCCTTTTGCCGTTAAGGTGAATTAGAGTTAAATTGCCGCCGTTCGACTCGGGATTCGCTCCTGCCCTATGACATCGCCTTCACAAATCGGTCTCCGCCGCGGTTTTTGCTCGCTGGCTCTCCTGGCCTGCGTGACAGTGATTGCGCCGCAGCCCACGGCTGCGCGTGGCGGTTCGGGAGATGCCTGCGCGACGTGGACCCGAAACGCCTCGTGATTGGCAATGACCTCCAATCCCGCCGCTTCGTGTTGGACCCCAAGGGCGACCTGAAGGGGATGCCGTTTTTCAGGGTGGCCGAGGGCCGCGCCGTCTACCATAAGCCATTCAGCCTGTCGCTCGATCTTGTTGACGGCAGAGTGGGGATATTCGTCAGTAACGACCCGAGGGCGTTTCTGCTCGCACGGGACGAGAGTTCCCAAACACCAAGAATACCGGTCTTCTTCGTAGGCCGCCCGCGCGAATCACTCGAAGAGCTGAGGGACAACGCCGAAAGCCTCGTCTTTGACCCGTCGGCATCGCTGGACGCAGGGAGCGATTTCTCGCAGGTGACCTTTCATCTAAAGCGAGGGGGGTCCCACTTCGATGTGATCCGCCCGTTTTTCATGTGCGGCTTGGCGGGCCTCCTGGTCTGCGAAGAGTCCTGCCCCGAGGACTCGGACACTTTGGCCGCTTCGTTGGTCAACACGATTGTCAGAGGCGAGCCGGGAACACTGCCGTCATCGGGACGCGAGGAAGCGAAGCGCCTCCTTCGATGGACTTTCGCCGCCAGCCCCGGTCGGGCCCGCCTCCCGCGCTGCCGGCTTTCAGGCCCAGGCCAGCAGAGCGACTCACGAAAGCGCCCCCGGTCCGCCCGAGGAACTGGAACCAGCGCCCTTACCCCCTCCACGGGTGCGTTCTTCCGAGGGCGAAACTCCGCCTTCAAAACCGGAGAATTGCCCCGCCTGCCCTGCGCCAGCAACACCGGCTGAAACTCCGGCTCAGGCTAAAAAACCGGAGCCTTCGGGCGCTTCTCCAGCGCAGCCTCAGACAACCACGTCGCAGCCGCCGAAGGAAACTGCGCCTTCTTCCGCTCAAACTCAACCGCCCAAGAATGAGGCGCAGCCGTCAAAAGGAGAAGCGACGACTCCCGCGAAGTCTCCGGAGACCGTGGCCCAGCCGAAAGGCGAAGTTACGCCGCCCCCTCCCGCCTCTCGCGAGACCCCCTCCGAAACTCCCGCAGCCAAGCCGCCCCAAGCAGAATCAGCGCCACAGCCGAAGAACCCCGACACTACTCCGCCATCGCCGCCACCCGTTCAGCACGTCGTTCTCGCGTTCGAGCGCAAAAGCGGGGAGGCGATACCGGCGGCCGACGTGATCCAAGCGGAAGGAAGTTTAAATATCGAAGGCGTGCCACTACAGGCAGCCGCCGAAGGCCTGACCGCTGACCTCCCAGCCGAGGCTGCGAAGAAAGCCAGTGACGCCGCCTATCTGAAGAAACTGCTTCGACGGTACCAGCTCGTGACGGTCAGGAAAGACCCTGATCGCTTTGTTCTGGTCGTGGAGCCACTTTATGTGCGTGCCGAGGACCTGAAGATCGAAATCCACGATGCGGCAGCCGAGCCTGTCCACGGTTGTGAGCTGGCATTCGATGTCTCCGCGGACCGGCGGCTCGGGGGGGATGGGGAAAGCTTGGAGAAAAAGAGCGGCTTCATGGCCTTGAGTTCGCCGAAACCGACAGCCAATACGGACTGAACCTGCCTGTAGACATCGAGCCAAACGAACTTCTCATCAGCACTGCGGAGCCTGGAAACGTCGCCCGGCTGTCCAGCGTCGGCTCCGGATGCCAGCTTGTTGAGGCCCGGCTGTGGGTTACAGCGGAAGAGGTGCGAAGCGGTAAGATCGCGCGAGCGCTGAAGGGGGCGGGTCAGACGCTAATCGCGGTGTTCTCGACCCACAGCAGCTTCGCCGGTTCTCTTGGGGGGGCCGCGGCCGCAGAAGGATTTGCGTCGGATGCCCTGAGACTTGTGAATGTGGTTTCCACCGCGGCTTGGGAGAAAAAAGTTCTCGGCCGCGCACAGGCTCCCGGCGCGAGCCCCGAGACAGGCAAGCTGCAGATGGAAGGGCAAGGCGGAGCGCTTGCCGGAGATGGCACCCGTGGTGCATCCCTTAAGATTCTGAGCAAGGGCTCCCAAGAGCCAGCGGGGCCAGCTTCTATTTTCCAGGTTCAGCCCATCGAGCGATACCTCCTGGATATCGCCTTGAAGCTGATCCGGAAGGATGCATCGATCGCGCCACAGTATAGCGTGAAGCAGGAGGCTCTGATCCTCGTCACAGGAAGCGTCAACGACACGGGAAGTTATTTCTGCCAGCACTCGGTGCGACGGGACAAAAGCCCGTGGTCCACTCCGCAATGGGTGAGGCAGGCTCGGAAAATCTTCGCCCTGGAGGTCTGGACCCAAGGCGCGGCCGACGACATGCAGAAAGGATCGCGTGTAAAGCCAGCTCAGAATGCGCCTGAGGGCGTGTACGTCTGCAACATCCAAGGTCCAGAAGGCGATAAAATTTCCCTTTACGGGATTGTGCCTAAGGTGATTTCAGACGCCAACGCCAGGGCGAAGGTCTTTTCCTATCTGACAGGGCAGGCCAACAGCTTCCTCAAACCGTAACCCGTGTCACACAATGGCCCTATAAATTCGGCCAGAAGACCCGTCAACGCTTGGCGAAGGCCGCTCTCTGTACAGCTTGCGTTCATCATAGCTCGCGTATTGTTTGCTTCCTAACCATTTTGATTCGCGGCGTCTCACCCAACACCGATCTCAACCCTCGGCCTCGGACCGATCGCCCGGGCGCGACCCCACCCGAAGGGACCATGACGAAACCTATTTTCTTCGATCCGAAAAATCGTCGCGCCGGGCACGTCTCGCGCGCAACCTGGGCGCTCGCCATCATGACCAGCGTTGCGGGCTTCATTTTTCTTTCGAGCCTCTTTATCTTTCGCTCCTTTCCCGAAACTATGCAGACAACGCAAAGCCAGCGTTATCCCCTTCTGAACGATGTCGCGAAAGTTCCGCATCTGCTGCCATCGGTCCGCAATCTGGCGCGCAAAGCCCAAGCTACGAAGAAGCAATTTCCGCATTCCGTGCAGCCTCCTTCCGGGGGTTTGGCGAAGTTAAAAGGCGTAAAGACTCCCGGCGAGCGCCGCGAGAAGCCGCTGACAGTCGGCTTCTACGCGAACTGGGACGACAGCAGCTTCTCATCGCTCAAGAATAACCTCCAAAACCTCGATTGGGTGGTTCCGAGCTGGCTCTATCTGCAAGGAAGCTCGATGGACCTCAAGGTCACCCTCGATCAGAAGTCGCTTGATATGATCCGGAGGGAGAAGCCGGGCGCAGCCATTCTGGCGATGATCCAGAACTCGTCGATCACAAAATGGGATGGCCCGAACCTCGCCCGCCTTCTGGCGGACCCGGAGAGAAGGCGCGAACGCCTGACGAGCGTCCTTGCGTTCATCGAGGAGCATAAGCTCCAAGGCCTCGTGATCGATTTCGAGCAGATCCCCGACGATGCGCACAAGGATACTTTGGCTTTTCTGAGTGAGGCTCATGCCATCTTCAAGGCGAAGGGCCTGATTATTGCCGTCGCGGCGCCCTTCGACGATCCGCATTGGAATTACAAAGCCTATGCCAAGGCATGTGATTACCTGATCCTGATGGGGTATGACGAGCATTGGGCGGACTCTCAGCCGGGGCCCGTGGCCTCACAATCGTGGTTCTCGACCCGTCTGGCGGCGCGGATGCGCGATCTTGATCCCGCCCATACGATTGTGGCGATCGCGAACTATGGGTACGATTGGATCGTTGGAGGCCATGACGCGGAAGAATTGACCTTCCAAGAGGCGATCCTTGCCGCGCGTGATTCAAAGGTATCGATCGACCTCGATTCCGAGACGCTCAATCCGCGCTTCTCCTATTTGGAAGACGGCAGCACACACCGTGTTTGGTTCCTCGACGCGGTGACAGCCTATAATCATTTGCGCGCCTCTGATAGATATCGCCCAGCTGGCTACGCCTTGTGGCGGCTCGGCGCCGAAGATCCATCGCTCTGGCAGGTGTTGCCCCGAAACTATGGCGCACCGCCGCCAGCCTCGCTCGAATCCATCAATCCCGGCACCGAGGTCGATTTCATTGGACGGGGCGAGCTTCTGCAGATTGCGGCTGAACCCTCGGCCGGCTCGCGGGCGATCAAAGTCGACGACGCGAACGCCACGATCACGGGGGAAACTTATACGAAGATGCCCGCCTCGTTTGTGATCCGGCGGACAGGAGAAATGCCGGGCAAGATCGCGCTGACGTTCGATGACGGACCGAGCCCGGACTGGACGCCCAAAATTCTGGACATCCTCAAGGAGAAGGGCGTCCACGCGACCTTTTTCATAATCGGCGAAAATGGCGCCGCCTATCCGAGACTCGTCCAAAGAATACTCGCCGAAGGGCACGATCTCGGCAATCACACGTTCACCCATCCCAATCTCGGGGAGACGCCGAGCGGCGTGGCTGACATCGAGCTCAATGCGACCCAGCGTTTGATCGAAGCTCTGACGGGGCGGTCAACGCGGCTTTTCCGGCCGCCCTATTTTGGCGATGCCGAGCCCACCAGCGCCGAGGAAATCGCGCCGATGCAGGAAGCCGAGAAGTTGGGCTACCTGACTGTTGGGCTCAAGGTCGACCCCGATGACTGGCAGAGGCCGACGCCGGAGCAGATCGTCGATCGCGTTGTCGCCCAAGCAACGGACCCCGATCCCGAAAAGCGTGGCCAAGTTGTGCTGTTGCATGATGCGGGCGGCGATCGCGCGCCCACCGTCGCCGCGCTACCCAAGCTGATCGATACGCTCAGGGCCAAAGGCTTCGACTTTGTGGCGACTTCGGAGCTGGCGCGATGGACAAAGGATCAGGTCATGCCTCCCGTCCCGGCGAATGAGGCTTCGCCGGTCGTCAACCGTTATGTCTTCTTCACGTTCAGCTGGCTGCAGGGGGCGGTGACGACCCTGTTCCTCGCCGCCATCGGGCTCGGCTTGGCGAGGCTGACGGCCCTTTGCGGTCTCGCGCTGGTGGGCCGCGCGCGTGCGAAGCGGCGGGGCGTTCCATCCGATGCGGACGAACTCTCTGTTTCTGTCCTGATCCCGGCCTACAATGAAGCAAAGGTGATCACCGCCTCGATTCGGCAGATCCTTGCCAGCACCCACCGCAAGCTCCGCATCATCGTCATCGACGACGGCTCGACAGACGACACGTCCGGCGTCGTGAGTGCGTGTTTCGCGAACGACGAGCGAGTGAGCTTGATCACAACGCAAAACGGGGGCAAAGCGCGCGCCATCAATCTTGGGCTGGCCCATGCCGACGGTGACATCGTCGTGGTGCTCGACGCCGATACGCAATTCGAGCCCCAGACCATATCGCATCTCGTGCGCTGGTTCGCCGATCCTGCGGTTGGCGCCGTCGCTGGCAACGCCAAGGTCGGCAATCGCCTCAATATGCTGACCCGGTGGCAGGCGCTGGAATATATCACGGCGCAGAATCTAGAACGCAGGGCGCTTGCGGCGCTTGGCTGCATAACCGTGGTGCCTGGAGCCGTCGGCGCCTGGCGGCGCGAGGCCATCGTCAGGCTCGGCGGCTTTCCGTCCAACACACTCGCCGAAGATCAGGATCTGACGATCATGATTCAGCGAGTTGGCTATAAAGCTCTCTTCGATCAGGAGGCGATCGCCTGGACCGAAGCGCCGGATACTATGAACGGTCTTGCGAAACAGCGGTTCCGCTGGGCCTTCGGCACGCTCCAATGTCTTTGGAAGCATCGCCGCGTAAATCTCAATCCTCGTTACGGCGCGCTGGGCCTCGTTGCCATGCCGCAGGTTTGGATGTTCCAGATTGCGCTCGCCCTTGTGTCGCCGCTTATCGACCTCGCCCTGATCTATCAAATCCTGAGGGCGCTGACAGACTATCTTCAGCACGGCGAGCAGTTCAATTCCGGCAACCTCCTGATAACGGCGACCTACTATGCCGTGTTCATGGCGGTTGATCTTAGCGCCGCAATGATCGCCTTTTTCTTCGAGAAGAAGGAAGACCGGTCACTTTTGTGGTGGCTCGTCCTGCAGCGCTTTGGCTACAGGCAGATCATGTATTTCGTGGTCGCGAAATCGGTGCTGAGGGCTTTGCAGGGCCGCGTTGTCGGATGGGGCAAGCTTGAGCGGAAAGCCACGGTCAATACGGCGGTGAAAATCAAGGAAGAGGGCTCCGCCGTCCCTCTTCACGCAACAGGCTTATGATCGCGTGATGATGGTCTTCCAGGGGCCATCAGGCACGTCCTTCTCATCCACGAAACGCCATTCGGTGACGTCGCTGTCAACGATGCCGAGGAATTGTGCTGTCGCCGGCGAAATATCGAGACCGGCTTTCAGTCCTTGCGTATTTTTCGGCTTCTTTGCGGAACCGAAAACCCAGCCAAAATCGTCCTCGCCGAAAGGCCCGACATCCTGCCATTGGGCAAAGCAGGATTTGTCCTTATAGCGGACTTCCACCCAGCGATTTCTCGTGAGCGGCCCCTGGTTCTGACCGAAGCCGGGGATTTTCTTGGCGATTGCCTTCAGGTTCCCGTCCTGGTCGACCTCCGCGAAAGGGAGCGCGATATAAAACGGATTTTGTTTTGGAGTGAAGGCCGCGGGTAGATAGCCTTTCCTGTTGCGGGGACTGTCCACGCCGCCAAAATGCTTCATCCAGTTGCCGTCCCAATAACTGGACCTGTTATGGATATATCCGTTATCTCCGGTCGCGCCTTCACCGACCCAGAAGACGGTCGTCATCGTTTTCTTAAACTGTGTCATTCTACTCGAATTGCTGTGCATCTGCGGATCTTGAGATCCCCAAGCAGAACCTTGAAAGTAATTATAGCACGCTGGTAGTCCCAATAGAATGGCGAAGGCGAAAACGCAGGACCTGCTTTTCATGATGAGCCTTGGAATTGGCGTCGAAGCAAATAAGCCGATGTATTTGCTAAGTATGCTCTGCCGCTGAGATCCATGCGTGGGACGAAGCGAGAGCACAATAAGACGCCTGCTGAATACTGAACGAAGCTAGAGCCTCGCAATTCTCGGTTGCATTCTAAGCTTTGAGCGAACAATTTGTCGAGATTAGGATCGCCCGTTTGAAAGCGTGTTCGGCGGAAGTGGTTCCGAGATCGTCATCACGTCTTTGACATTCATATGCGGGGGGCTGGAGCAGGCGCGTCGCGGTGAGTTTGTGGGTGATGAGGAGGTCGCGGCGTTTTACAAGCGCCATGGCCTATAGCAGGCTGCTGAAAAACGATGCTGCCCATGGTTCGACAAGCTCACCATGAGGAACACTCGCTCCCATGAGGCTCAACTCATTGAAAACTCTCGACCTCACCTGAGCCTGTCGAGACCTCACCTGAGCCTGTCGAGACCTCATCCTGAGCCTGTCGAGACCTCATCCTGAGCCTGTCGAAGCCTCATCCTGAGCCTGTCGAAGCCTCATCCTGAGCCTGTCGAAGCCTCATCCTGAGCCTGTCGAAGCCTCATCCTGAGCCTGTCGAAGCCTCATCCTGAGCCTGTCGAAGCCTCATCCTGAGCCTGTCGAAGCCTCATCCTGAGCCTGTCGAAGCCTCATCCTGAGCCTGTCGAAGGATGAAACCACGTTTCCAGGCTTTTTCAGCATCCTGATAGAGCCCGTTACACGCCGAGAGTATTTGGCGATTTGGACGGCATTTTCGAGTATATCGCAGCGCAAGACCCGTGGGCCGTCAGCACGGTGCAAACGCGAATGAGCGCGTCGCCGTTCGCTTCGCAGCGCGGCCTTCCGGAATTGCGTCCTTGCCCTCCGTAAGGGCTCCGTCGAGGCGAAGGCTGGATAGCCGTGGATCGCCGTTGGTCGCGATGAGAGCCACACGCTCGTCAGGGCTTGAAGATCAGTTCTTCCGCTCCCTGCCCTTTCAGTTCATCCTCGGAACCGGCTAGAGTGATGGTGCGCCCTTCATTCCACAACGGCACAAAATCTCCGTAGTGGCGCGAGAAGATATGGCCGGATTCGCCCGTTGCGATGATGAAGCGCGAAGCATCCGGATTGGCAAGGTCATAGATGCCGCGATAGCCTGTGCCGTGGGTGCGGGCAAAGGGCAGATCGGCATTGTGTTCGGTGCCGCCCCCACGATCGAGCGTATAAAAGTCGCCGCTGCTCTCGACGCTGAGGTCGGACAGGCGGTCGAGAAGCGGAATGTGGCTGTAGAATTTGTGGCGGAGCAACGCCACGTTTTCGCGCCCCCACCGCCAGGTTTTCAAATCCGGCCCCTGCCGCTTGGTCGCCATCGCCAAAGCCTGATTCAGGGCGTCGGTTTTCAGCTTCGCGCAATCGGCATCTTCCTTCCCGCACCATTCCGCGGCACGATTGGCCAAGATGAATTCGATAGAAGAAGCAGCGAAAGGACCCTTCTCGCCTAACGGGTCGCCTGTCTTCGCGGTCAGCAAGAGGCGATGCATCTCATAGAGCCACGCCTCGAAAATCAGCGGCTCGGGGCGGTCCTTATCCATGACCCCATCCCAGTTCCGGAGCAGGGTCAGCGCTTCCTTTGCCTGCGGGGATGCGGGCGTAAGGTCGAGCAGCGCCGGCAGCAAATCTTTCGCCGCCAGCGACAGGTGATCGGACTGCATCCGCGCCGATGTTTCGAACGTATGCGCGCCATCCTCATCCATGAACTGCTGAATTCGGCGGGCGCGGAACGGCTCTCCCCAATCCGAGCCAAGGGTGGGCGAGAAGCTTCGAGGGACAACGGCGCTGTTGGCGTTGAGAATGAAGCCAGCTTCGGGATCGCGGACCTGCGGCATCTGATCGAAAGCAGCCATGCCGGTCCAGTCGAACGCGCCCGACGCGCCATCGGCGGGCATGCGCCCATCGCCCACTTTGCGGATTGGCAGAAGGCCGGGGTTGATGAAACCGATGTGACCATCGCGATCGGCGTAGACGATGTTTTGCGGCGGGGCCTGATACGCCTTCAAGGCATGAAGAACGTCGTCCTGTCCGCGAGCCTGATTGAGCAGCCAGAATGCTTGCGACGTCGTGTCCGCCGCGCCGAGCCCTGTGAAAGCCAGCGCCATGAGTTTGCCGGGTCCGGCCAGCGTCCGCATCTCCGCGTCGATGTCCGACATGACCGGTCCATGTCTCGTCGAGCGGACCACCATGATCACGTCCGGCTCGCCTTTTACGTGGATGGTTTCCTGCCTGGTCTCGAACGCTGCGGATCCGTCCGGCGTCAGGTAACGCCCGGGGTCTGTGGGATCGACGGTCTCAACGAAGAGGTCCTGCACATCGCTGTTGGTGGTGGTGAGCCCCCAGGCGACATTATTGTTCTGGCCCAGCAGGACAGTCGGGAGGCCCGGTACAGTTGCGCCTTTCAAAGTCATGTCCGGGGTCACAATGCGCGCCAAATACCACAGGATCGGAGCCTCCAGGCCCAGATGCGGATCGTTGGCGAGGATGGGCTTGCCGGTTGCGGTGTGCTGACCACTGACAACCCATTCGTTGGAAGCAGCGCCTCCGAGGCCAAGGAGAGAAGCGAGGACGTCTTCGGGCTTTGGAGGGAGCTTGAAGGAAGCCGCGTCCTGGTCGCCGCCATGAGGCAAACTCGCAAAGGATGAGTGATCGGCTTCGATAGATGCCCTTTTCACGCCCCTCCCGGCAGTCGGGATGGGATTTCTCTGCGGCTCTATCGTGATAGGGCTCGGCGTGTCTGGAAACAGCGCCTCGATCTGTTCCTTTGGTATGTGCTGCGCCAGGCGAGCGCGCAGCATCTCCTGCCGGTAATTGAAGCTCAGCCGCAGGGCCATCAACTTGCCCCACACGACCGAATCCGCAGGCGTCCACCGCTCCGGGACAACGCCCATCAGGAGAAACTCAGGCGGCAGGCGGCTTTCATGAGTCGCCAGCCAAGCATTCACGCCATCGGCATAAGCTTGGAAATGGGACTGCACCTCAGGGGACAGCGCGGCGAAGCTGCTTTGAGCGAGCCGGTAAATCCCGAGCGTGCGGATATACTTGTCCGTGCCCAGCATGCCGCGGCCTGCCACCTCCGACAGTCGCCCTTGCCCTGCGCGCCGCTGCATCTCCATCTGGAACAGCCGCTCGCTGGCGTGAACGTAACCGAGAGCCCGCGCGGCGTCGTTCTTGTTGGCGGCGAAGATATGGGGAACGCCCCAGCGATCGCGATAAACGCGAGCCTCAGCCGAAAGGCCGGGCAAGGCAGCAACGCCGCTGTAATCCGGCATTGCGCGCTCGAACACGATCAATATTCCTGCTGCGGCGATCGCCAAAATCAGGCCAACCGCTAAAATGCTTCGCTTCCAGATAGAGCGCTTTGATCGGAGCATGACTAAAAACTCGCATAAAGAGAGATGCGCAATTCTACTCACGCATGCCCAGGCGGTCACCTAAATGCTTGCCGTTCTACGCTATGAATGGGGCTTTTGAAACGTGAAGACGCAATAACGCATGGCGCCGGTGCCGTATGCCGCCAGAATCAGGAACAGCGTGAGCGCGAAAACCTTGTTCTGCGCGCCTTGCGCAAACAGAAACTCCCTGTAGCGCCGGTCGCTGAATAGTTTGGAGGCCGACCTTTTGATGCAAATCGCCCAGGTGCGCTGGACATTCGCACTGATGTCGTCGGTGGCAAGCACATCGAAACCAGCGCTGCTTGCTAGCGCTCGGTAGTCCTCCTCCGTTCCCATGCCGGGGAGACGCCCGTGGCGGCAGATCGGCTCCAACAGAAGCCGCTGCTCAACGGCAGAAGCATCGGCTTTTGCAAGCCACGCGCAAACAACCAGCCGGCCGCCCGGGCGCAGCACGCGGCAGGCTTCCGAGAAGAAGCGATGTTTGTCGTCGAAATGTTCGGAGCTTTCGATGGCGTAGGCCCTATCGAAATGACAATCGGGGAAGCCATTCTGCAGCCAGTCGCAAAGACTGATCGAGACGCCCGGCGCGCACCGTGCAGCCGCCACGCGGACCTGGCTTTCGGAGATGGTGACGCCTTCGAGACCAACTCCGTACCGCGACGAAAACAGCCGTGCCGTTTCGCCGTAGCCGCACCCGATATCGCAGACAGACAATCCCGGTTTCAGATCGAGCCGCTCGGCGACGAGTTCGCTAAGCGCTTCCGCGGCTTCTTCACTGGTTTCCCTGCCCGTCCGCCAATAACCATGGTGAACGTGGTGGCCCCAGATTTCCCGATAGAAGGGATCGAGCTCGTTGTAGTGAAGGGCGACAGCCGCGCTTGGTTGATCGGTCTTTGGCGTAATCATTTGGGCTATCGGGCCACCGATGAGATGCGAGCCAAACCTCTGCCCAAAGACAATGGGGTCCCAACGCCTCCAGTATCAGTGTAATGAAGCCGGCGGCAAACTTGGACGGCGGCGGACGGTCATCGGTTTGGACATAACTAATAAACTGCGACGCCGCCGTTCGGTTCCATAAGCACAGCAGAGCGACTTTCTCTCCATTGAGATAGAGAGCGTCGCCTGTTGTCTTATCTGCTGATTGGGCCGGTCTGAGGATTGCCCGGCTGACCCGGATTTGCGCTGTTTCCGGTCCGGTTCCCTGCCGTCGTGGAATTCGGGCCGCCGGATTGGTTGGTGCCGGACTTTGCGCCTGTTGAGCCCGTGCCGTTTCCGACAGAACCCGGCGAAGACGTGGTGCCCCCGGTGTTGCCCATGCTTCCCGCGCTTCCCGTCGATCCGCCAGACATTCCGCCCATCCCGGCGCCAGCGCCTCCAGCCGAACCTCCGCCTGCGCCACCCCCGGCTCCGCCACCTCCACCGCCGCCCTGGGCATAAGCCATGGACCCTAAGGTGAGAAGCAGAGCTGCCGAGTATGCGAGTAGTTTTGTCATGATTATTCCTCCTTTGAGAGGAAAAACCACTATGTTTCGGCCTGTTCCAAAATTTTGTATTGAGGACAATACTTAAAAATTCATATACCTATTATGCCTTCGCTCAGGGCATGAATTAAAATATCTGGCTATTGGGCGTTTTTAGATTGGTATAGACTGCGCGCATCGTGGCTAAGCTCGGCCCGAGAAGCCGGGCGCAGATACATCATATGACCCCCGCGATAAACGCGCACATCAATCGGCGCCGCGCCCTCGATGGGCTTCAGCTGGCTGACCAGATATTGCGACATCGCGAAGGGCGTCACGAGATCCGTATAGCCATGCGCGATAAAGATTTTGAGCTGGCCGTTGCGAATTCGTGCTTTTTCCAACTCATCCAGCGACCCTGCATAGCCCTGGCGGCCCGGTTTCGTTCCAAAGTCCCAGTGGCCGCCCGCTTCGCGATTGAGCAGCCGGTACTCGATATCGGTACGGAAACCGAGTTCCTGCCTCAGGTAGTTCACAATCGCAGGTCTCAACGCCGTGATTGCTCCGTCGAGGATTGGATCGAAGTGCACATTTTCTTCCGGCTGCGGCGCTGGAACGCTTACCGTAGCGTCATAGCGGCTCAACGCGCGGTCCTTGCGCTTTTCGTACTCTCGGATGAAGAGCGACGCTGAAACGCGGCCGTGATGTTTGGCGATGATGCTGGCGTCGAGCCCGGTGAATTCAGCCAGCTTCGCAACAACGGCATCGTCGCGTTTCAAGCCCTCGGCCATATGAACCAGATAGCCGGTGCGCGCGTAAGTTTCGGCTTCACGAACGGCGTCGAGCGGTGCCTTTGGGCCATCTCGCATTTCAATATGCGCTGCCGTAAGCGAGGGAAGCACGAATGTGAGCGGCCAAAGCGTCAGCTCGCCGTCTCGGATCATCATGAACTCAAGCGCGGGCGAGATCATGATCGCGCCTTTCAGCTGCACTCCCTTTGCCAGGAGCCGGTCAGAAAGAAGCGCCGCGCGAAATCCGCCATAGCTCTCCCCCGCCAAATAGACCGGAGCAAGTTCGCGGCCGTTGCGTGCAAGATAGAGGTTCACGAATGCGGTCATGGAATCCGCGTCATTGTCGACCCCCCAAAAGGCGTGCTCTGCCTCCTCGCCGTTGGTCGTGGTCCGGCTGTAGCCCGTTCCGATGGGATCGACGAAGACCAGATCCGTGAAGGCGAGCCAGCTATCGGCATTGTCCGCAAGCTGCACCGGCAGTGCAGGCTCCGCTCCGTTGTCCTTGAAAGGGACCACGCGCGGCCCCATCGCGGCCATGTGCACAAAGGCCGATGAAGCGCCCGGGCCACCGTTGAAAGCGAATGTCACCGGCCGCGCCGGCGCGTTGTCCAGCACGTAGGACACATAGAACATCTTTGCTGCAATCTCTCCCTTCGCCCCGAAGAATGGCAAGGTGCCTGCGGTCGCCTTATAGGAGTGCTGCTGTCCTCCGAGACTGATGGTGTGCTGCGTTACGCTATCCGGGGGGAGGTGGGAGGCGGGATCGCCTCCGGCCGGCTTTGCCTGAGCCGCGTGCGGGTTGGGGGGCGCCTCTTCGGCACGCGCGGCATAGGATGCAAACGCGAGAAGAAAGATACAAAGCAAACGGCTCAACTTCAGTCCGTGCATGGCAGGTGCCTTCAATTCCGGGCAAGTATAGGAAACAGCGAAGTCGAAAGATCCCTCGGTGAAATGAGATAGCAAGCGATGCTCAGATTTCCAATGCGGTGCGCTTTTATCGGGAAACCGCTCCGCACTTTTCCGGACGCGCTATGGCTCCGCCATTGATTTCAATGTGTGAGGCTCACCGTTCAAGGACGAGGCTGAACACGGATCTTTGTACCGGCTAAGAGCGGGTTCCGGGATCGCCTATTTGCATTTTCTGTTGAGTGAAGAGCAGGAAGCATCATCCGCCCACTTGATTGTCGATCGAGATGATCGGGCCCTTTGGAGGCTAGAAATCGACGCTGTTGCGTGAGGCCGGAAGATAGCGGTGCCCCGGTTATATAGATGACTTCTATCTTAGACGAGAGTGTGTGATTCGAGGATTATCGTGGACCGTCCATCAAAGACTTTAGCAGAAGTTCGCAAACAACTTGCGACAGGCACAGTGCTCATGCTTGTCGGCATCATTTGGTTCTGTGTCATCCTCTATGGCATACGGCCAGATCAAATTTTACCAACAAATGCAGATGTGCACACGGCACTTGATGCTCTGAAAGCTCAATTGGCCATTCCATTCAAGCAATGGGATGCCGACAATGTAAGGTTGGTGGTTACGAAGTCTATTGTCTTGTTTGTAAATGATATACTCTTTGTTATAACAAGGTATGGTGGCCTTACTCTGTTTTTTATAGGCGGTTTTGCGATTTTCGATGCTATTTCCAAAGCTCCAAGAGCCAGCCGCTAGCATCGCATTTATCCGGCTGCGGCGGAGCCCTGCATGCCGGAGCGCGAGACGGGAGCAGTTTTCGCGCAAAGCAATCCGCCCGCTATGAGCCTTCCAAACCAAATAGGCAACCACATCGCCCAATGCTGGCAAACGCCGCGCACGGAACCTTCGCAGATCATAGAGGTGACCGTGGGGCTAAGCTCTCGCGAAGTGGAGCCGTGATCGGCGAGCCGCGTATAGTCTATATTCGCGGTAAAGTGCAGGCGGGATTAAGAGAGAAAATCGTAGAAAGCATACTTGCCGCGATCAAAGCCTGCACACCCTTCTTCCAATCACCTTTCTCCGCCAGTCAACCTGGCGGAGGAAACTGTCTTGGAAGACTACCTCGATAGCGGCTTGGCGTTCGCGTCCCGCTATGGATCTGGGTCGATCTCGCCTGAGCCTGAATCAGCGCTCGGAGGGGCATTCGATCAACCGATCAAGCTCGGCGCCCAGAAGAGCGCTGAAAGCCGTCAGCCAGAACCAGAAAAGCAGGATCACGACCGCGCCCAGCGAGCCATACACGCGGTCGTAGGACCCAAAGGCTGAGACATACCAAGAGAAGCCGAACGAAGCGATAAGCCAGATCACGGTGGCGGTGATGGACCCCCACGTGACCCATCGCCAGCGCGCCCCCTCGCGGTTCGGCCCGAAGCGGTACGTCAAGGCGAGCGCGATGACAGCCAGGACCGCAAGCACCGGCCAGCGAAGATAGCGAACGAAGTTTTCCACGAGCGGTGGGAACCCAATGAACCTGAACAGGGCCGGCAAGACCACCAGCACCGCGATCGCGAGGAGAAAAACGACGATCGCCACGACTGTAAAGAGGATGGCGATGGCGTTCGTCTTGATCAAGCCGCGCGTTTCCTGGAGTTTGTAAATGGCATTGAGCGCCTGCATCATCGATGAGGCGGCCAGGCGTGCCGAATAAAGCGCCAGAAGAAGGCTGATGACGCCAGCCGCCGAAAAGCCTGCGCTGTTCTTCGAAGACAGCGCAACAAGCTGCTGCTCGATGAGCTTATACGCCTCGGCCGGGACGACATCGCGAAGTTTGTTGACCTGCTGCTGAATGGTGCCCGGGTCGGCGAGCAGCGAAAAGAGCCATGTCGCTGCGCCAAGCCCGGGAAAAAGAGCGAACAGCGCGTAGAAAGCCACCCCGGCTGAGAGCAGGCCCACCTGATCGGCGCCGATAGCCCTGTAAACGCGGAGAAACAGCGATTTCCACTGCGCCCGAGTAAATGAGAACGGGGATGCCGCCCGATCTCGCGCTGCCTGCAGAGCGCCCGATGTGCCGGACGTTGTGGTCTGGCCGTCCGCCAATACGCGCGAAACGAGAGGTAGGGTGGCGGCGACCGCCAGCGTGACGGCCAAGATTTCGATAGCGGATCGTCTCATGCTGTACCAGTTCGAGCAATTCGTCTTGCGCTGGTCCTTCGTTAGTTCTGGAATGGATGA
>CAVRSS010000004.1:0-22314 GCA_963723755.1 uncultured Alphaproteobacteria bacterium
AGGGTGATAGCTTTACCGTCAACTAAGATACTCGGCTTGCCATCGCGGTTCGCAGGGCGGACATTGTGAACGCCGATGCGGTAGTCAACCTCATACGTATACCGTGGTATGCCTTTGTTCATGTCAACGAAACGGAAGACGTCAACGATCGCCTCAATCAAGTTCGATTTGCCCGAGCCGTTTTGGCCGATGATCACTGTCGTGAAACGGCAGTCGTCGAAGTCGATCTCGACATTCTTAAGATTCCTGAACCCGTCGATGTAGAACTCGATGGAGACGCATCAGGCGGCCCGCAACATCTTGTTGTGCTGATCGCGGATATGGCCTTTATCGACCTCCCAGGTAAGCTGCTTGTAGAAGTCAGTGAGCGGCAGGTCGGACTTCTTGAAGAGTTCATCAACGTTTGATATGCCGCCCTCCTGCCGAAGGATGTTCGCCAGATAAGGCTTATTGCTAACGTCCTCATTTTGTCGGCTCTTGGTCATAGCGGCTTTCTCACGTCGAGGCTTGGAAGGAGCCGGTTTGCGGCCACGTTTCTGACTAGACTTGGCGCTGCGAGCGGCCCAGATGCGTTCTAGGAGGGCTGATGCGGGCTCATCGCTTGGGTCTTGGGGAACGAGGTCACCGCGAAAAGCCTTGGCCAATATGGCCTGTTCGAGCTTAGGAAGGAGGTGCCCCGCACGGTCATGTTCAGAGGCGACCTTGTCGAGCCACAACCACGAGGATTGAAGCTGACGCAAGATTTCATCTTGCTCGGTTAGATCAGGCACTGGAATTCGTAAAGCCGAAAGCTCCGCGGTATTGATGTTGTGAACGCCCGAAGTTGATCGAGCCCCGGTTTCAATAATCCGCCTGATTTCCGGGGCTTCCAGCATATGTGCCAAATAGTCAGATCGGACCAGATCCTTGAGCGGCCGCAGTCGTATCAGGTATCCAGCATAGGCAAGGCCCGCCTCTTTCTCTGTTACCAGTGAAGGGCGACCCATCAATTCGACGCTCCCGTTAGAACGCACTATTAAGATATCGTTGGCTTCGAGGCGGAGTTGCTGCAAGTCTGAGGATGAAAGAACCGCATACTTCAAGTCTGACAGGTCAATCCGACCTCCTGTGACGTTCGGAATCCGAAGCACAGCAGTGCCTTTTGGCTCTGCAGAGCACTTCTTTGCAGTCCCGTACCGCATCTCAGAAACCAAGTCGCGCACTTGCAAAAGTTGCGGCTGGGCGGCGCTGTTCGCTTCTCGCCACGCCCGCGTCAGTTCGCCCGAGAAGGCGGCCGCGAGGATAACCTGCTTATACTTAGCTACAAGCACTGGTACGCGATCAATTTCACGCTTGGCGAGAGCCGTTCGCCCCAGCAGCTGATCAAGCTTCGCAGCAATGCGTCGTTGTTCGCTCTCAGGTGCAAGCAAGAACGATCGAGCTTTTAGCTTGTCAAAATTGACGCTCTCCACTGTAGTGCCGGATTTTGAGCATTCTGCAAGTATCTCCTGAGAGAAGGCGCGGAGTTGGGCTGCGATAAAAAATGGATCAATTCCGGATGCCGGTATAAGTGCCTTCAGATCTTGATTGATCGCGACTTCAACAGAGTTCGTCGCTACAGGTAGAGTGTGCTGCAAAATCCCGCTTCTGGTCACGATAAGGATTGATCCGGCCGGGACTAGTCGCGTAGCAGATTCTTGGACTGCACTCTCGGTGATGCGATCCTCAGCACGGTCGACCACCGCGCGCTTCATGTCCTTAGGAGAAACCCACGGAATAGAACCTTTGCGCCAATAGTCTTCTCGCGATTTCTTAGGCGTTCCACCGCCGCGCCATTCACCAAGGTTGGCTAAGGTCGTCTCGACCCACCCATCAGGAAGCCCGGTCATGACAAACCTCCCGCTCCTTGACCTGCACATTCTGTCATGCGGGCGCCCCCGGCGATGCTCCCGTTTCTTCGCTGCTGAGCTCCAAGCTTACAGCCTCGATCTCTGCGAGCGCGGCACGTAGGTGACCTAACAGCGCGGCGGCGATATCCTCGGGCTACGTCAGCTCATCCTCGTGCGCGGCCTCGTCATTGCGCAGCCAAGCGATGTCGAGATTGTCTTGCCGATCGAATATCCACTCGCGTGTGAAGCGCCGGAACCGCCCTCCCTCTCCTGTGTCCTTACGCTTCGCCAGGCTCTTCGGGCTGCCAAGAGGATCCTTGCCGAAGGCCTTCTCGAACTCGGCGAAGTGCTCTCGCGTCAGCTGGGTGCGCTTGCCGAACGGAGGCATGTTGGCGCGTAGGTCGTAGATCCAGACGGCCTTTGTGTTGTTGCCCTTATCGGTCTCGCCACGTGTGAAAAACAGGACGTTTGTCTTCACGCCTTGCGCGTAGAATATTCCTGTGGGTAGGCGCAGGATTGTGTGCAGATTGCACTCGTCCATCAGCTCCCTGCGGGTATCCTGGCCGACATTGCCCTCGAAAAGCACGTTGTCGGGTACAATGACGGCGGCGCGCCCGCCCGGATTTAGGCCGCGGTAGATGTGTTGCAGGAAGCAGAGTTGTTTGTTGCTCGTTGGAAACGTGAGGTCGGTTCGTGATGGCAGACCGCCTCCCTTCTTGTTGCCAAACGGTGGATTCGTGAGTATTAAGGTTGCCTTCGGCAGTGCGGCACCCTCGGTGACAGCGTGTCACCATAGCGAATGCCGGCGCCGTTCGGACTCAAATCCAAGCCATGAAGCATCAGGTTCATCAGCGCTAGCCGATGAGTGTCTTGGACGTGCTCCATGCCGTAGAACGTCTTGGTGTGGTAGCGCTTCTGTGCGGCCTCGGGCAGATCAGCGATCTCGTAATGCTCGCGCAGGTACGCATTCGCGGCAATTAAGAAGCCGCCGGTGCCTGCAGCGGGATCTTGGATGGTATCGTCGAGCGTTGGCCTCATCAGTGCAACAATGCTGGCAATCAACGGTCTAGGAGTGAAGTATTGACCAGCGCCAGATTTTTTCTCGTTGGCGTTTTTTTCAAGAAGCCCTTCGTAGAGGTCGCCCATGCCCTCCTTGCGGGCGTCGTACCAATTCAACTTGTTGATCTGGTCGACCAGCGTAGTAAGGGTCGCGGGCCTTTTTATAGACGAGCTTGCGTTTGCAAAAATCTCTCTCACCAAGCGCGATCCGTGGCTGCCGAGATGTACAAGGGTCGTGCGATACTCGGAGAGTTTATCCGGCGCCGCGCTGGCAACGAGATCGTCCCAGCGATTTCCGACCGGAATTTGGCTCTCTGTTCCTGTCTCTTTGGCCATTTTGAGGAACAGAAGATACGTCAACTCTGTCACGTATTGGTGGTAGGTGACACCATCGTCCTTTAGGACGTTGCAAAGGCTCCAAAGTTTGCTGACGATATCGCTCGTGATATTGCTCATGCGAGCTTCACCCCCTGGCCATCACAGACTTTGTTTTAGGTTTAAGAAACTCGTACAAGTGATGAGCGCTGATGCGGTACCGATCAAGGCAATGACGGCTATACCCGTCAGTGTCTAGAACCAATGGCAGGCAATCCCTCATGCCTCATAAATCCGAGCCAATATCTCTTCTGGGTGTTTCATGAATTAAATCGGCAAAAATGACCAGCCCGCCGCCTTCTATTTTCGCTATTTCTGCTACTCGATGTGTCGCAAATCAGGAAGGATAATTACGTGCGGCTAGGCTGATCCCCGAACGCCGGCTTCTCCGAACCGGTTGCCGCGCGCCTTCCCTTCGGAGCTCGGAGAATTGGCATGACACACGCAATCATTGATCCGCTCGTGCAGCGCTATACGAAAGGCTGGGCGGCCGAAATCCATGTCCAGACGCAGCGTGG
Source organism: uncultured Alphaproteobacteria bacterium (assembly GCA_963723755.1). GTDB lineage: Bacteria > Pseudomonadota > Alphaproteobacteria > Rhizobiales > Rhodomicrobiaceae > Rhodomicrobium. The sequence continues at coordinate 3,821 of CAVRSS010000004.1, forward strand.
GCAAGCGCAGGTGCTGCTTGACCGGCTCTTGGAGTTCATCGACGACCGCCGCGTCTCGATTGGGGCGCGCCCGTCAGGCCGCACCGTCGCCGCGCGCGGAGAAACGTCGGAGCCTGCCAAAGAGGCGGCGATCAAGCCCGCGCCCGAGTATTACGTCTCCTACGCCAGGAACGACGACAACCCCGGCAGCCCCGAGCGGGAAGCGTTCGTGGATCAGCTCTGCATAGCCGCAAGAAGGGCATCGCCATCACCCGCGACAAGACCGCGATGCGCTATGGCGACCGCAAGCTCGTGCAGGACGTGCTAAGGCCGCGACTTCAACGTGTTCGTGAAATACGGCGTCGACGATCCGCCGCCTGATGAGCACCTCGTGCAGATCGGCGAACCGAGTACAATGAGCCGCACTGCATCGAGGCTTGGTTGCCTACAACCGCTTGGACATTGCCGTTTACAATCGGGAGCCGCAAAAAGCCTTCACGCCTGCCGTGGGCAGCAAACCGTCGAATCCGCGATCATGGAGGAGGCGGCGGGCTATCTCCGGGTTAGTTGTCATGGTCTGGGTGCTCTCGGGCCGGCCTATTCACCGAACTCCTCCGAAGGTATCTTCCTTGTCGGTAAGTTCCCGTTTTGCTGGCGGTACAGCTCTATTGTGTAACCTTCATAACCATCGGCGGTACTGCGGAATTGAAATTCTTCCTGGGCCCGGTAGTAATCTGTATCATCCCCGAAACGAGCGTTTCTCCCGTACCATACGGTACCCGATGCATAACGTAGGCGATAATTTCCTAGAGGGAACTCATCATGGAAAGTTGACCCACCTCTGATGTGAATCTCAGCCACAATGTATTGATCGGTTTCATCATATAGCCTCACGAAGTAATCGTAGCTGCCAATCGTTTTGATTGTGAGGGGAGCAAGCCGTCTTCCGAGGGGGGGCCTCAAATACCCAGTAATCATTTGAACCGGCTCCCAGGCGGGCTTTTTGGGTGCGTCTGGAAAGTACCTTAGGGGCTTTGGTTTTACTTCAGAAGCTTGAGGATGATTTAGCCTTATTTCGGAGGTTTGAGTTGGCCTTTGAGTATCGCTCTTATCTGCTTCGATAGCGATCACCACGCCCAGCAGCACTACAGCGATTATTGTTAGAAATGTAAGTGCAGAACCGGGCTTAGACGCCGGAGAAACGATCGATAAGACATGCTTGCAGCCGGGGCGGCCACATTTTGCGGTGCCAGGCCGGTCCGGTACTCGGTTTCTCTGGCCACATTTGCTGCATACGAAGATCTGGGACATGGGCAGGACCGTCGTGCACACTACTAGGAGCTAGACGCTCTGCCCAAGCCTTAGCATCTATTTCGATAGTACAGCAATTAGAAGGATACTACCCTTCACGCTAATGCGGTTCGGGCAGTGTGATCCAAGGCCATTGGGCATTGGGTTGGCGCCCTTACATGTCTCGTTCGACGATGACCGCGGCGGCAACCTCGTTGCGATTGCGGGGCCATGCACCAAAGCCAATCTCCATGCCGTCTGGGACAGGTGCATCATCGAGAAGAAGATCGGACTCGATTATGCGGATATTGCCGCCAAGCTTCGCGCTGAGATCACGGATGAAGACCGGGCGCGTTGGATTCCCCCGATAATCGACGTGGCGGCTGTTGTCGCATGGGCCAACGAGTCCTCTGCCATCGCCGAGCAGCCCGATGTGCAGTATTGCGTGCAGGTAGCAGACTCTGTGCTGGTATTCGTCCGATCAGCCTGAATACAGGGGGCGGGCCGCAAAGAGTTGTCACGGTCGATGACGCCTATCTCACTGGGCAAGCCGCAACGGTCCGGGAGCGGCTTAAGATGGCTGGTGTGAGGTTGGGAGCGATTCTTAACACGGCCCTTTTGGTGCCTTGAATGTCAGCCGGCAAAGGCAGATGACGGACTGGTTCAGGCGCGCGCGTGCCGGCCGGCCGCCTTGCAACTCAAGGCGCTGCGGGCCACCCGAATTTGCGCAGTGAGACGCTCGAACATAAAAGACAGGTTATGGCCGACCCGCGTACCTCATTGGCAGGGAAGAGGCGAGGCGTCGTTTCGAAGCGGCATCGATCAGTTGGTCGCGCTGCTCGGACGGCAGGTGTCGACCGAAGCACTGCTTGGGAAATGTACCTGGCCGCGTCGTGCCGAAACCGCGTCCCGACAAAAGCACGATGCGCGCCCGCACCGCTAGTTTTTGCGGCGTTTTTCCCATTCGCAATGAGCCGTTCCAGCACAGTACGGTCACTGGGCGCCCCGGAGAGCCTTGCTTCCATCCGGCCATGCAATCTGATTTGCCGCGCTCTGGGACTAGGCAGACGGCCGACGCGTTCGCGACTGTTGCTCTACGACGGTCCCGGCCAATGCCGAACTTCCAAGGGTAAACTATTGCTGTGCCGTTTCTCCTGCGGCTGCGGCTCCTCTGCCATGTGCCGCATCTGCTGCAAGAGAGTGGAAATGATGCGCCAAGGGTCTGTGGCTTTCAGTTTGAGCGGCCGACGGCGAGTGATCAGCCATATGCGATGTCATCCACAGGCAAAATGCCTATAAAATGAGGGGCTTACGTGAGGCCTGTGAATTACGGCGAGATTGCGACAAATTAGGGCGACTTTTGGGCTTGCCCTTTAAGAAAGAGACCTTTAACAATCGGCACATAAGCGAAGACAAGGAGTTCAGAGATACAAGAAAAGTTCAAGGTGCGTTAGGCGTCGATCATTTTTGTCGGTTTGTATAGTGAGTATCTGTAAGTTATGCGTTTGTGTCTTGTCGTAGAGTACCGGTAAAAAACGATCCAGTCTCTGACTAATGATTGAGTAACAATCACGGAAGGGGGAGCATGGATAAAAGAAGTAATGCGAACTGTGCTGACCCTTTCGTCTCTCATCTAGCCTAACCTCACAATGCGCGCCTGCCGCAAGAGTGGCAGATGCAACCTGCAACCATATCTAACATTTTGGCCAGCCACGCGTTCGCGACTCGCGAGTGAGAGTTCACGCCCGGGCGGCTGGTAGGGAGAGTGTTATGCGTAAAAGTTCAGCTGCCGCTGAGGCGATCATTTGCAGCTTTCGATCGGTAGTCCCGATCTGCGACAAGATGCTTGCTGGTGACCGCCTTGTCGAGACCTGGGTTCAGGCGGCCATTGCCGCGGGCTGTGATCCCCGTATGCGGCAAGAGCCCTTGTCGAGCGATGAGCTCGCCGGGGAGTGGCTGCTTGTTACATCCAAAGCCGGCCTTAACCACCCGCTTTATCCGGGAGCGTTGCCAGACGAGCTTTTGGATGAGGTTTTTGTCGTCCTGGGGAGGCTCGGGCGCATCGTGCACGACACCGAGCTTAAAGCATGGCACGGCAATGTGTTGCCCGATGACAGTTCCGCTCGTGCGTTGGCATTCAGAGCGAAACTCGCAAGGGAGGCTCTCGGCATCAATCGCAGGCATTTCTATGGGGCCTGCGGCATCAATCCGAAGGCAGGCGAATCTCTGGAAGGAGGGCATGTCTCCTTCGCATCTCTAGACCACGAGATCCTGCACGACGTGTGCGGCTACCACGACATCCCCGAAGAGTGGCTGATGCTTGGAAACGCGGAAGACATCGAGGGCTGAAACATTGGTTTACTTAAGGATGCGTCGGCTCCATTGCCACCGGAGTGCATCCTTAAGCGCAGGGCACTTACTCCCCTGCCTCCCCACGAGCTTGGCAGGGCAATGCCTGGAATTGAACACGGTCCCCCGTTCGCGACAATGTCGGGCGTTGCTCTCTGCTCGTCGAAGCAGTTGCTGGGTGGCGAACTGCTTTCCATTTTTGAAGAGGGGTGCTCATCGGACGATTGCTCGGCGATCCGTATAGGCTTGTTTCTGGATCGTCTCCTGACGAGCGGTGCAAGACCGCAGCGATGATGCCTAAAGCTCGAGCGTCGTCTCGATCGATGAGCTGCCACCGATGACAGTCCGAATAATCACGCCCTATCAATTGAGGCATGACGCGAATGAAGTGTCGCAAATGTCAAAGCAGGGGAGCGTAGCGAAAAAAAGGTCAACCGAGATTCTTCATCAAAACCGGTGAGGTGCTTGCGGCTCATGATAAGAACCCAAGATCGCAGCCGATGCTGCGGCAGCGTTGGAGGCCAGAAAACATGAACTATAAAGTTAGTAAAGCAGCGTTCCTCTGTTGTTTTATGGCTGCTTTTTCGGGAACGGGTTTGGCGCACGAAGATCTGTCAGTAACCGTAAAGGGCCATCTCCGTCCATCCTGTCAGGTATCGAATGAAAGGCCCACCCTGACACTTGGCGAGCTTTCCCGCGCGGGATCGGCGTCGGTCTCGTTTTCAATATCATGCAATGCGCCATTCCACTACGCGTTATCATCGCGGAACGGCAGCCTGGTTCACCGGGCAGGTGTTATGCCGAAGCCGCCCTTTTTCTCATCGCTTCCCTATACGGTCACTTATAAACTGGGAACGAGCGCCGGTTTCATTGTTGATGCGTGTCCTAGCAGCAACATGGTCGGCACTCTCACAAGCTGTTCGGGCCGCTCAGGTCCTAATGCTGTCGCAATCCAACAGTCTGTAACTGTTGGATTTTCATGGGATCCTGCCGGTTCCTTTCCCATCGCTGGATCCTACAATGATGTGGTGACCATAACCCTCAGCGCCGGCTTATGAACAGGTTCCGGTAACGATTTTATGAAAACCCAATTGACTTTGTGAAGGCGACGATAGAGTTTCAACGCGTGGGAATAAGTCGCCTCTTAAGTTAGTTGGGCGTGGTGGTGCGTACAGTGTGTTTGAGTCATGTGGCGTTTGCATCTTGGGCAATCTTTGCGCAAAGCGCCTTAGCCCTGGATTGGCAGGCCCAGTCAATTGACATTCAAGGTAAGGCTAAGCCGGTCTGTAATTTCGCCCCGGCGCAGGCGGCTGAAGTGTTAAATATGACGCTCGTCTCGCCCTCATCTGGCCAGATTGATGTTGGTATCGATAACCTAACCGATCCGCAATCAGCACAACTGCTACCAGGCTCAATTAGCATTACGCTAAAGGGGGCTTGCAACCATGCGCATTCGATCAGCCTTTCAACGACACATGGCGGCCTCCACTCGCTATACGGCGCAGTTGACCGTAAAGACGGCGGTTTCCTCGATCACGTCCATTATGTAGCGAGACTGACATGGGCGTTAACCACTACTGAGATGCACACTGCGGACTCGTTTGGCCAAGCACCACGACCCACTGCGTTTGGCGGCGCCTTCTCAGGATTTCTCCAGCTTCAAGTCTTTCTTGACCAACCAGCGGCGAACAACACCTCAATCATCGCAGGAGCTTACAGCGATAGTCTGTTCCTCACCATCAAGCCTCAACTTTAGAGAGAGCCCAAAAAATGTTGACTTGCAAGATAGCTCTTGGTGTCGTGCTAGCGACGGCCATGACTAGCCTGAGTTTAGCCCAGAGAATCGGCAAGTACCGCCATCCGCCTCCACGGCTATGCTGTTCCCGTGTGCAGTCTTTCCACTCCTTCTCCAGGCGATGCGACGAACGCGTCCTACTCGTCCAATATTGTGACGATCAGTCAATTCATCGATCCGACGACAGCCTACGTGTTGCCTGCCAGTTTGTCGCTCCAATTTGCCAGTGCTCTGTGCAATTCAAATGCGACGCTCAGCTTGTCCAGTAAAAACAGCGGCATGAAACAGTACTGGGGGTCCACCGTTGCCGAAGGATCTGGCACATTTTTGAATAGCGTACCCTATACGGCTACGGCGAAATGGGCCAGCGTTGAGCTCACGCTAAAGAGCGCTGATAATTCGGCTTCGAAGCCGGTTGGCGGGGCGATTTCGGGACCTTTAACGCTCACATTAAACACCGAAGCGAGCTCTGTTCCCGTCCTGCAAGGCGCCTATCACGACATCATTACCTTGAAACTAGCTGCAACTCCATAGACCCTAGCCGTCTCACCTCACAAAGAGGACAATCGTAATGCGTTCCCTATTTTCATCAAAGCTTTATCTCGTATCTTGCATTGTTATTGCGCTCGGGAGTGCCCGAGCGCAGGCCATGATGGTAACGCCGCTTATTCTCGACATGAGCTCGGGCGTTAGCAACCGCAATGCGGAATTTGTTGTACGCAACGATGGTGCGAGCCCAACCTCCATCGAAATTGAGACATTCCAGATTGAGCTCGATGAGAGCGGCGCCCAAAAGCGTACGCCCGCCCCGGCGGATTTTCTTATTTTCCCGCCCGCGCGGATGATAAAGCCGTTTGGCGCGCAAGTGTTCAAGGTTCAGTGGGCTGGCGCGCCGCTTACGAAAAGCCGGACCTATATTTTCGCCGTCAACCAACTCCCCGTGGAAATGCCTGACGAGAAGTCCGGGTTCCAAGTGGTCTTCAACTTTGACGTCATTGCCAACATAGCGCCGCCTACCGGCACGCGGTCCCTTGATATTCTTTCAAGCGGGGTCGTCACGGAGGGTGGCAAACGCTTTCCCAGCCTTCTCATCAGCAACAGCGGCAATGTTCATGCCAAGCTCAGCGACTTAACGCTCGTATTGCGGTCGGGCAGCTGGTCACAGGTTTTACCGCCCGCCGAGTTGCAGCAGCGCCTTGGCGTCGCGGTTGTCCAGCCGGGAAAGAAAAGACGGTTCAAGATTAACGTCGAACTGCCGAAAGACGCTGCGCAAGTGGTGGCGGAAATCTCATACGAGAAAGCGCTCAGGTAGATTGAGAAAGCCGATCCCTATGGGCCGATGTAGCAGATGCGGAGCGTACTCTTGTGGGCGGGTCTACTCATCATGAGTTGCATGATGGCTGGCGGAGCGAGGGGGATCGGAGCGAAAGCAGTGTCAGCGTCGTGACGAAGTCGGCTCGGTCGCCGTCTTCGGCCGTCATGATCATCAACCTCGCCCTGAAAGACGGGAAATTCTATCTCGGTGAGATCCCGACGCAGCTTCAAGGAGAGGCGGTCCAGGCGATCGACCGTGATAGTTTCCTCAAAATCGCCTCGCCGATCCTCAAATCCGAGATAGCCGAAGAGGTCCGGAGCCTCCCGGCCGAGGGTGAATTTACATCGGTTAAGGTCTTGAAAGACGCCGGCCTAGCCTTCGAATTCGACATGGATCAGATGACGCTCACCTTCCTACCGACGGTTGAACAGCGCCCCAAAGGCCATATCATGCTCGGACATGGCGACGCGTCTTCGTCGAACGAGCAATTATCGCCCTCCGCAGCGCTGAGTGGCTTTGTAAACCTGAATGCTGGTGCGCAGTACAGTTCAGCGGGATCGGCCGGACGCGGTTTTTCAAGCCAGTCGCTTGGAACCTCCGCGGCCATCCGCTTCATGGACCTCGTGATTGAAAATGAGGCCACGATCACGCCGCGGTCGCTCACTCATCAAGGAACACGCGCTGTTTACGACGATCCGGTCAATGCTCTTCGCTATACGGTTGGGGATATCACGCCGAGGGCGGTCGGCCTTCAGAGCGGACAAAGCCTGCTAGGGTTTTCCGTGCAAAAGTCTTATGGAAAACTTCAACCTCAAAAAAACATTCGCCCAACCGGTCAAAGATCGTTTCGACTGGACCGCCCTTCGGAAGTTGACATTGTTGTCAATGGTCATGTCGTCCGGCGGCTTCAAATGCCTCCCGGCGACCACGACATCAGCGATCTGCCGCTTAAGGCCGGCGAAAACGTTCTTAAGCTCGAAATTACCGACGACACCGGCAAACACACCACGCTGAATTTCACGGTGTTTTTCGATCACGCGTTACTATCGCCCGGCATCAGCGAGTGGGGGTTTGCAGGAGGGATTAAAAGCACAGCCGGCATGTCGGGGCTAGGCTATTCCTGGAATAGTCCCGCAGTGACCGGATATTATCAGCTTGGGCTAACGGAGGATCTTACAGCTACGGCTCATGTGCAGGCCGACGAGCAAGCTTTCATGGCTGGCATTATGGCGATCACGCAGTCTTGGTTCGGCTCAGTGTCTGTCGAGGGCGCGATGAGCGTCCGGCGAGACGGAGCCGCTGGTGAAGCCGCCTCGGTGGCATATTCTCCAAAGACTCTATTCAACGCCTGGGATCTCCCGGGGAACTTACAACTCGCCGCCAATTACCGCAGCAATGCTTTCACAACCATTCTTTCGCAGATAGCTGACAACGGCGACGACCTATCGCTTAACGGCTCGTACAGCCTCCCCCTGCCTGAGGATTATGCGCTCGCGTTATCGGGAAGCATTTCCCTTGGCAATTCTTCGACGGCCGGCCGAAGAGGGGAAGCGATTTCTCTCACAAAATCAATTAAGCCAGACATGTCCTGGGGCCTAACGGCCTCTTATGAGAGTTCTCCAGCTTCAACTGCACTCACTCCTTCGACAGGCTGGGACGTTGTGGCCCGCCTCAACATCAAGCTTGGCGCTGATACAGAACTTTCTTACACCCAAGACGCGACGAATGGAAAGCCGATGGTTGGGATCAACTCAGCCGGACAGATCTCCGACGGCCGCTTTAGTGTAAACGCTAATCTTGAAGATGACCCACAGTCGGTTACGGGAGGCGTCGCCCAGACTCAGGCCGATGTTGCGGCAAGCTATTCTGGAACACGTTTCGATGTTTCGGCTAGCAATTCGCACCAGATGTACACCGCTCGAGGCGGCGTGATCAGTAATGTGAGCATCGTGTCGGGTTCGACCGCAATCGCCTTTGCAGATGGGTATGTGGCGGCTGGCCGACCGGTATCAGATAGTTTCGCTATTGTCGCTCCGCACCAGTCCCTGTCGGAAGCCACGCTGCGGGTGGCACAAAACGAATCTAGTTCGAGAGCGGCTTCGGACTGGTTTGGGCCAGCCCTCGTTTCCGACCTATCCTCCTACTCGCACACGCAGTTGCCTTTGTCCGTGGAGAACGCCCCCGATGGCTACGACATTGGCTCTGGCGTTTTCGATGTCAATCCAAGCTATAAGAGCGGCTACGTCCTGACGGTCGGTTCGGATTACCACATTCTCGCAGTTGGCACGATCAACGCCGCCAATGGTGAGCCTTTGGCGCTTCTCAGCGGTCTTGCTAAAGAAGAAGGCGTACCCAGTCCGCACAAGACTGCTATTTTTACAAACCGCATGGGCCGCTTTAGCGCCAACGGGTTAAAAGCTGGCCATTGGAGAATTGAACTTATTGGGGAACCGCCCGCCTGTTTTCGGCTTGATGTGCCGACTGGAGCTACCGGGGTCTACGATGCGGGGACGCTAAGTACGCCATGCGCACACTAGGCCGGATCCTTGTCGTTTCACTGTTCTCTCTCTGCTCCGGGTTCGGTGCGGAAAGCGCGTGCTTGGGGAAGATAGTCTCGATAACATCCCAGAGGCCCATCTTCTACAATCCCTTCTCCCCAACCGACTCTCAGACCAACGTCACGCTCAAGGTTCAAAATACTGGCAGCTCGCAATGCGCTTATCAACTCTCCATACCCGCGCTCTACTACCCGCTTCAACTCGGAGGCAATCTTAACTTTGATCTCATATCGTCCGGGATAAGCGCCAATGGCGCCAGTAACACATTCTCAGTTTCGACGGGGCCAATTCCGCCAGGTAAAACAGCGAGCGTCAGTGCCATCTTGCGTATTTCACGAGGGCAATCAGCGGAATCTGGTGTTCTTTCAAGGACAATCGGGTTCACGCTTGCGCAAGCCGGAGCAAGCGGCACGCCACCGCCGCTTGACCAACTCGAGCTTACACTGAGATGCACGATCCCGGCACTTTTTGAGATCAATATCGCGGGTTCGGGGCACCGGAAAACCATTGATTTTGGAGAGCTTACGCCGAACGCTAAGCGAACTGTCGTGCTTCAAACCCGCTCGACACAGGATCATAAGATTGAGTTTACCTCCGAACACCGAGGATATTTGGTTCGTGAGGGTAGCTTGGGGGACGCGATTTCGAAGGTACCCTACACCCTGTCGATTGACGGCCAGGCTGTCGCTACATCGGGCGATACCTTTCTAGAATTCAAAACAAACTCTAGAGAGACAAGTCACATCATGACTGTAACGCTTGGGGATTCACGGAATAAAATGGCAGGAACCTATAAGGACGTGATCATGATCCACATTTCACACCTTCTTTAGCCGCAACGCGTAATCGGAGAGTCAAATACAATGTCTATCACCTACACACGCATCGCCATATTGCTATCGCTAACGGGGCTAGGGTTAGTGTTTTATCTTCCCCGCTACAAAGCTAACCCAGCTTTTATACAAAGTATCGCGAGTTTGAGAGTTTTGCAGGAGTTGCCCGGCGCTTCTTTGAGCAGCATTGCGGTGGCGCAATCGAACCGACCGGACATTTCTTTCGTGACGGTGGCGGCCGTATCTTCAAAGCGCTCTACCAGCGGAAGTTTTTTAACCGAGGAAAACACCACCCTCTCTTACAGGTCGAGGACGAAGTCTCGTTGTCTGGAACTAGAACCTGGCTGCCTGGAAATGCAACATGAAACTATCAGTCAAGCCATATCGGTTAAACTGCCGATGTAGTCCCTATTTACGGGTATCTTGGCAAGTCTTACCATTGGTCGGTGTTTGCGCCTAACAAGGCAGTTTCCCGCGGTTGCTTTGGGTCAGATGCGGACACGGTGTTGCTTAGAACGCGTTGCAGGTCACGCGCCTCAGCGCAGCCGACACGTTCGGCTATAGCCCAATACTTCAACTCTCTTAAGATAATGGGAGCCGTTTCTCTGTTCCTAACTGGAAACGCCTCGGCAAGTGTCGATGGTATGAGTTTAAACTCTGGACGATCAATGAAGACGAGGAGATGGAAGTGATTGTCACCGGGCAAGCGATATTCGCCGCAAATTACGTCTGTCGTGCGTCCATCGGAGAACAGGCGGCGATCGACGCGAAGCGCCCTGAATTCGGCGTCGACGGATTCGGGTGTCTCATCGGTCAGCTTCTGGCGCATACGTCGGTATAGTTTATGAGGGATGGCTTCATCGCTGCCGTCAATGCTGCGTGAGGCCAAATAATCCATCAGCTCGGGAACAGCGTGCTCAAACCCTATGGGAAGCAGTGATAAAGCCAACGCAACTGAGAAAAGTTTGACTTGAGGCACTTTCATAGCGCAACCTTAGGTTGCGCAACGGTGTTTGTCAATAACCGATACGCACGCGATGAGACCGACGCTTACTGGGCGGAGCGCGTCGAGGCTGACGCATTGCTGCCGCAAAGCGCGAACCGCAAAAAACCCCATCCGATATGGCGAAAGAAGACCCACAAAGCGCGGGCTGCGGCTCTGGCGGAGCGCGAGCGCGCCTTCCGAGTAGGGTGTGAAGCTAAGGCAGAGACAAGACATTGTGGATTTGGAAACGACAGCTCAGTCAATCAATGACGGAAATGGCTTGGGGAGGAGAAAGGCGCTTCAGAATGAGAACTGAACTGCTTTGCATCCAGCCCCCGTACTTATCTGCCCTCGCGACTGAATTAAGGATCTCGCCAAGTTAGGGACGCAACCGCGATGCCGTTCACAGCTGAAATGGGCGCCTTTTCAATGAGTTACGGCGAGCCTGGAGATTATGTCGAGATCGAGGCACATTGAGGCAAATTTTAGACTTGCATATCAGGAAAAGCACCTTTAACAAGATCGACATAAAGCGACGGCATGGAGTTCAGAGATGCAAGAAAGCAAGTCGCCCTAACATTCCGTCTCTTCTGACCCAACCACACCGGAACGCGTTCGGCGCGAAAGCGGCGGATACGACCTAAACTACATCCATCAGTAAAGTTGGCCATGCGCTCGCGAAGACGGCGAACAGTAATGTGTGCCTGGCCGCGTAGGGAAGTGTCATGCGTAGTATTCCAACCGCCAATGGCGCCTTAATCCTTGATTTGCAATCAACTGAGGGCGGAAGGCTCGCCAATCACTGTCTTGCCGAGACTTGGGTCCGGCAGGCTATCGCCGCCGGCTGCGACCCATTCATGCAGCAAGAGCCTTTGATGAGCGACGGATACGCCGGAGAGTGGTTGCTGGTCCTTTCGGTTACAGGCCACGCCAGTTCCGTATATCCGGGAAAGCTGCCCGAGGGGCTTCTGGACGAGGTCTTTATGGTTCTGGCTCTCCTCGGGCGCCTGACATACGATCAGCACCTAAGGCCGTGGCACGGCGCTGTGCTGCTGGATGACAGCTCCGCAAGGGCTATCGTCTTCAGGATCAGGCTTGTGAGAGAGGCTCTGTCTATGAACGTCGGTCGTTTCTACGCGCGCTGCGGCATTGATCCGAAAGTCGGCGAGGCCATTGAAGATGGATATCTTTCCTTGCTCTCGCCGGATCAAGAGATGCTCCAAGTGATCTGCGTGCGTTACGACATCCCTGACGACTGGATCACGCAGGGAGCCGCAGAAGAGATTGAAGCCTGACATAGCTTTTCCCTGAGGATGCTCCTCCTGCCCCGGAGCGCATCCTTAACCCGGCCAGCCGTTGGTTCCCCCCATCCCACGGCCCGGCCCTCTGCAACGCCTGATGTTGATGACGGTGCCCCATCCCAACAACATCGGGCGTTGCCCTCGAGATAAACCTCGCCAGACCGCGAGATACCGCATGACGCTGCACCACGACAACAGAGTAGAGGTTCGGTTGGAGATAAGGACAGATTGGAAATTCCCTGTCGGGCTTTCGCTGACGCTTTTTCTTGCAACGCTTGCTGTTGTATCTTTGCTCACGCCGACGCCCCAGAAAGTGGCTGGAAGGATCAATGATCCGACGCTTAAGGCCGCAGCCGCAATCAATACCGCGATGCCGTGTCGTCACCAGTTCTGCCGCACGTCATTCGGCCTTGCTGCGGATGTGCGGACGCACACCACTGATTGACCCGCTTTTAGCGCGGTAGGCCTCAGCGAGATGGGCTCGGGCGGCAAACCTGCAGCGTGTCGGTGTCAGGGTCAGCGACAATGCTTTGCCACCTTGAGCACTGTATTCGCGTCTTTACCTCAGCCGAAGGTCTTGACCATCTCTTTCGGGACGCAGAAGCTCGCTTCTAAGAAATCGGGTTGCTGGTGTAGCAGTGCATCAGTGCCTGCGGGCCATGGACTCTAGTCTTTCGTTTCGCGCTTTCAGCATCTGCATCTCCTTACGTAACTGATCGATCTGTTTCTGCAGGTCCTCCATCTGCGCCATGATCATGGCGCAAAGTTCCTCGGGCAAATGGTTGATGCTGGCTTGGCGTTCTTCTGACATGTGGCCTCCAATAAGATGATCACGCAGCGGCGGCCACCAGCACAATCTTGCCGATTGCGCGTGTTAGCCCTTGCTCATCGTCATCCGCGCCGAGATAGGTTGTCAGCCATTCGTCGATGCGCGGCCTCTGGTCCCACGTGAGCGTTTTGAGATAGTCGCGTACCGGGTGGAAGCGATGTCGCTGCGCCTCCACTTCAATGATTGCGTCCAGCCCTTCCTTGCTGGGCTTGAATTTGAAATCGCGCGCCAGGGTGAGCCACAGGCATTTCAAAACCGAGTCCGAGAGAACCGGCTCATAGCCCGCCAGTCCATGAACAAAAACCTCGTTCGAGAAATCCGAATAGGTCAGCGTCAGCCCCATCTTCTTGAACGCGAGCAGCGTGTTGTGCTCGTTGGCTAGCCTCGTCTCTCCATCTCTCTCGCTGAGCATGAAGCCGTCTTCATCGACCAGATTGCCGTCCTCATCGTACAGGCTGGGGCCCTTGGCCTTCTTGGGGCGCCCGCGCTTGGGCTTGCGCTTGCCCTCATCAGCCTGCCACTTCGCCCGCGCCCGCTTAATCTCGTTCTCAAGATCACCGCGCTCGCTGAATTTGCGGGCGAACGCCGCGCCGGCAGCCACGACGCAAACCTCATCGTCCGTCAGCCCGGCGGCGAACAAGCCCATCATCACAGTGAAGCAATGCGTGGAGCGGTCCTGCCCTTCCTCATCGATCATGGCGCACAAGTCGAAAGGGAGACGCTTCAAGAGTTCGTCCCGGTCCTTTGAGCCGCCGCTGGTCCATTCCGCGCCCGCGCCGGTCTTCTTCTCTGTGTGAATATCAGGCATGGCCTGAAGCGCGGCTCGCAGCACATTGACGTCGATCGCCTTGCAGGTGCCGCCGGTCAACTCCACGAGCTGGGGAATCTCCGGCCTGCCGCGCGCGACCTTCTCCGGGGTCGGATGGTTGAGCGTCTGCGGAATACGCCACACATGCACGATATCCCTTCCGCAGTTGTCCCCGCCGCACTTCCGATACATCAGCTCGGCGAGCTCCTTCGCCTCAGCAGGCGGCAGAGGCTTGTCGAGCACAAAGTGGAAGTGGCGGTTGATCTCTGGCTTACTGCTTGTCGTGACCACAAATGACGGGAGCACGCCCGTTGGCAGCGTAACGCGCTTGCCGGTGTCCGCGTCCTCTTCGACGATCACGGCGAGCACGGCTGCAATGTCCGCAGCTTCGCCACGCTTCCCTTTGGCCAGATCGCCCCGCATGAGAGCCGGGCCAAAATAGACATTGGCGAAAGCGCCGCGCGCCCGCGCCTCGGCCGCCATCTCCGCGACATTGCCGATCTTGAACTTTTGCGCGTGCCACGCCGCTTTAGGCGCATCCTTTGTTTTGGCTGGCGTTACGCTGCCAAACATGAACACGGCGTTGGGTGTGCCTGCGGCTGTCTCGTGATACAGGGCAAGAAGCTTCTCGGCACCGGGCTGCTCTGCCTCGGTGTCGTTGGCTGGCCTCTCCGAGCGCTGATAGCCATCGTCCCAGTCGGCGTCTGGGGGCTCGCGCCAATCGTCGTTGTCATTCGCCGCAAGCCGATCGTCGTCGTAGTCCACGTCGTCGTCGTCATGCCATTCGTCATCCGGTGACCACCGTAGATGCGTGCCGCCCGGGCGCATGCCGCCCAACGGGTCCTGGTCGAATGGGATGTGGGTCGGGGCGCTCATGCCACCCTCCGCTGCGCCGAAACCGCGAACACAACAGCGTCCTTGGGAAGCGGGGCGCACATCGCTGGCTCGAAGCTGGCCAGCCTGAGCACGGCGTCGACGGTCGCCTCGGTATCCAGCCGCCGGTCGCGCCGGTAACGCGCTGCCTCATGACAGAACTGCCTCGCGATTTGGAGCGCTTGCTGCTCGTCCGGTTGCCAAACGCCATCGGCATCGCGGCAGAGCCAGCAGCCCAGCCGGGAGGAATAGCGCAACTGATTTGCGTACAGTTTGGGGAATATCGAAGCCAGTTGCTTTGTGAGGCTAATCTCGTCCATGCCGCACCTCCCGAAGGAAGCGCTTGCAATTCGGGCTAGACTGCGCTATTCCTATTAGTACTGAGAAGTTCTGAGCCGCTTGGGTGTCCGCCCACGCGGCTTTTTCTTTGTGTCGTAGCATACTCTTTACTTTCTACTATGGCGGACACACCGCCATCTTACTTTGTCGCATTGGTTTTGACCTTTCAGGCCGGTAGGTCGACTTATAGTTTACTTTCTGTCCGCCCCTCCTTTACTGGCACTTTCATTGCGGCTTCAAGCTCAACCAAGCGGTGACTTGGTATGCCTCGCTGCCCGCCTTGAGTGTACCTAGACCTATATTCCTGCACGCTCTTGCTCCCCTATCCATTGGCTAAGCGTAGATTTCCGGGCGCAGAGGGTTTGCCCTAGCCGAAACACCGGCAGGCTCTGCTTTTCGGCCAGCCAGTAGATACGGCGGCGTTGATCCCGCTTCCCTAGCAAGTACTCGGCGATTGCGGCTGCCCCCTCCAGGATATCGCTGGAAAGGGAGGTTCGATCATTTTCACTCACTTGTAAGCTCCGTAATGTTAAATGTTGGTTTGACGTTTATGGCCAACCAAACCTCGGTCGCTTGGTTTGTAGCCTTCCTGCGTTACCGTTCCGGCTTGGGGTCGAATTCTTACCTTCAAAGCGTCTTCGAGCTTCAGTTTGTAGCTCGAAAGGTTCAGAAAGAAGAAGCTGTCGCTATAAAAGTACTTTATATTCTGAGGGATATCACCCAGGTCACGAATAGGTGTAATGTTACAGTTAGATGAAGTATCGCTTACCATTACATAGGGAAAAGGTGGATCTGAATTTACACCAAGACCTGAAATGGTCGGGGCCATGATTGCTGCATGCCGACTTGTCATTCCATTATGCTGCAGCACCACAGCTATAAGCATCTCCATTGCCTGGAAGGTTGTATACAAAATCTTGCGCCCGCTTCCAGGATTAGGTATGTCGGGAAGGCCCATGTTCCTGAGGTGCCGAAGGCGAGCTCGAAGGGCAGGGACATCAGCGGGCTCTATTTTTAGAACCTGCGCAATGGCGGCTTCGATTTCGCCGTACCCCGTTCGATCTTTTGCTTCGTGATCTGCATTTCAATAAGCTACAACATATTGCCTACCGCGTCAAATGTGTCTTTGACATTTCGTGCCGTTTCAGTTAAAAAGATCGAAATACCGCAGTTGTGAGAGCAAGATGTCGAGCGTAAGGAAGCGCCTTCTGCCGAGCGGCGAGGTCCGCTGGCAGGTTGACTACAAGGATGGCCAAGGCAAACGCCGGTCGAAACAGTTCCGCACAAAGCGGAGGCAGACGCCTATAGCTCGAAGGTTCGCGGTGAACTTGCCGCTGGAGTGCATGTCGCGGCGTCAGCAGTCTTCCCGTGGCGCAGGCCGGCACCTTGGTTAAGGAGATGCGAACGTGAGAGGCTGGAAGCCTCTACACAGAGGCAATACCGGCAGCATCTGAACCTTCATATCGATCCACTGCTCGGAGATAAGAAGCTATCCGATCTCACAAAGCCGATGATAGAGAGGTTTCGGGACGATCTTCTTGAGGTCGGTCGCGCCCGCTAGCGCGGGCTATCCTTACGAGCCTAAAGGGGCTTTTGAACGAGGCGCAGCGGCGTGGACATGTTGGCCAGAACGTAGCCACCGACACCGAAGTCAAGCTCTCGAAACGAAGCAGGCAAAAGGTCGAAATGCCGAGCAAAACGGAAATCGGCGCTATGCTTTCAAAATCTGTTGAGATGTGGCCGCTTACAAAGGTTCAAAAGACGCGCGCTGGGACGCCGAAAGTCGTTGCCCAACCCTGGGCAAACTTCATTGTGACGGCGATATTCACCGGCTTGCGCACGAGCAATTCGTGGTCACCTGGGATCATGTTGATTTTGCGACCGGCATCGTTCGGGTACGGCAGCGCGCAGACTTCCGCAATCGCTTAGGGGATCCGAAGTCGGAAGCAGGGAATCAGGGATGTGCCTCTATCGCCCATGGCGCTCACTACGCTCCGGGCCTGGAAACTGGCCTGCCCGCCGGACGGGACTAAGAACCGCATACCCGACGGAGGCTGGCGGCGTCCACGGAACCGAAAACATTCATGTAAACCAATACAACCGACCCCCTCCTGCGTCAAGATGCTGCTCGGTCTGGTGGCCGTTGTCGAGGGGAGGGAGGAACCGGAATCTATCAGCTTCTTGCACGATCTGCGGCATACCGCAGCGTCACGATTCATCGAAGACATGAGCATACTGAAGGGGCACGGGTGGTGTTGATGATTGGTCTTGGGGACATGATTGACCGCTCCACATGTTTTGAATGGTTCCTTTTGGATATCAGCGGGCGATGGCGAGGGTGGGGGAGGGGCTGGTGCGGGGTTGGTTTGTGTGTGTGGTGTGCGGCATCTTTTGTTACACCTCACCCCTAGATCATTGATAGTACTGTGCTGTTTGTGTGACTTCTTTGGTTTTGCGCTGCTGGAGTAAGGTTTCACAGGGAAATTTCAACGAATACAAGGGTTTGTGGTGCTCTTTCTTGCGAGAGCGAGTGGGCGGCCGCTATGATGTTCCATGCCGCGCAAGTGAGGCCGCCGCGCGAGCGGCTTATATAATGCTGCCCAACACCTGTCACACCGGCCTTAGATCAACCCGCCTTTAATCGATTCCGATTGAAGGCAAAAAAGTTGATCAATTCTAGAGTGCCGCTTCGATTACGGGCCGTAGAATGAAGTTGGGAAGTCCAATTCGCCAGGCATTTCGGCCTTATCGGATACGATAAGCAGCAAGGTCAGTCCGGCCAGCGCGGCGAGAGCCATGGCTATGATTTTGAACGTTTCCGGAACGGGGCGTTCGCTTCGAGTGGTATTGCGCTCTGCGTCTTGTCTCTGGAGCATTGCTGAGTTTCCCTAGTGGAGAAGTTTCCATCGTTTGATGACGATCTCATCGCCGTCGGGAACTCGCTGTTCCTTGCGGAACAGGCGCAAATAATTCGGCTACAAAGCCAATATCGGCATGAGACAGCCTCCTGCCCCTCGGGAAAAGGTTGCAGCCTTGGAGCACGGGCAGGGCGGGTGAGATTAACCTCGTCCTGCGGTCTCAGCTATTTTGAAATCTATTCGCCAGCCGTTGTGGATTTGGAAAGCCGGTCCAATTGGGCTTGCATCGCCGAAAGTTGTGCTTTGAGCGCAGCAATCTCTGCTGAAGTTGAGGAGGGGACAGGCTCGGGCTTCTCCTGCACGCTTTTGTCTTCCTCTGTGC
>CAVRSS010000005.1:0-28776 GCA_963723755.1 uncultured Alphaproteobacteria bacterium
GTCGGGCTTTCGCTGACGCTTTTTCTTGCAACGCTTGCTGTTGTATCTTTGCTCACGCCGACGCCCAGAAAGTGGCTGGAAGGATGAATGATCCGACGCTTAAGGCCGCAGCCGCAATCAATACCGCGATGCCGTGTCGTCACCAGTTCTGCCGCACGTCATTCGGCCTTGTTGCGGATGTGCGGACGCACACCACTGATTGACCCGCTTTTAGCGCGGTAGGCCTGAGCGAGATGGGCTCGGGCGGCAAACCTGCAGCGTGTCGGTGTCAGGGTCAGCGACAATGCTTTGCCACCTTGAGCACTGTATTCGCGTCTTTACCTCAGCCGAAGGTCTTGACCATCTCTTTCGGGACGCAGAAGCTCGCTTCTAAGAAATCGGGTTGCTGGTGTAGCAGTGCATCAGTGCCTGCGGGCCATCAAAGCTGCTCAGTCTTTCGTTTCGCGCTTTCAGCATCTGCATCTCCTTACGTAACTGATCGATCTGTTTCTGCAGGTCCTCCATCTGCGCCATGATCATGGCGCAAAGTTCCTCGGGCAAATGGTTGATGCTGGCTTGGCGTTCTTCTGACATGTGGCCTCCAATAAGATGATCACGCAGCGGCGGCCACCAGCACAATCTTGCCGAATTCACGTGTTAGCCCTTGCTCATCGTCATCCGCGCCGAGATAGGTTGTCAGCCATTCGTCGATGCGCGGCCTCTGGTCCCACGTGAGCGTTTTGAGATAGTCGCGTACCGGGTGGAAGCGATGTCGCTGCGCCTCCACTTCAATGATTGCGTCCAGCCCTTCCTTGCTGGGCTTGAATTTGAAATCGCGCGCCAGGGTGAGCCACAGGCATTTCAAAACCAAGTCCGAGAGAACCGGCTCATAGCCCGCCAGTCCATGAACAAAAACCTCGTTCGAGAAATCCGAATAGGTCAGCGTCAGCCCCATCTTCTTGAACGCGAGCAGCGTGTTGTGCTCGTTGGCTAGCCTCGTCTCTCCATCTCTCTCGCTGAGCATGAAGCCGTCTTCATCGACCAGATTGCCGTCCTCATCGTACAGGCTGGGGCCCTTGGCCTTCTTGGGGCGCCCGCGCTTGGGCTTGCGCTTGCCCTCATCAGCCTGCCACTTCGCCCGCGCCCGCTTAATCTCGTTCTCAAGATCACCGCGCTCGCTGAATTTGCGGGCGAACGCCGCGCCGGCAGCCACGACGCAAACCTCATCGTCCGTCAGCCCGGCGGCGAACAAGCCCATCATCACAGTGAAGCAATGCGTGGAGCGGTCCTGCCCTTCCTCATCGATCATGGCGCACAAGTCGAAAGGGAGACGCTTCAAGAGTTCGTCCCGGTCCTTTGAGCCGCCGCTGGTCCATTCCGCGCCCGCGCCGGTCTTCTTCTCTGTGTGAATATCAGGCATGGCCTGAAGCGCGGCTCGCAGCACATTGACGTCGATCGCCTTGCAGGTGCCGCCGGTGAACTCCACGAGCTGGGAAATATCCGGCCTGCCGCGCGCGACCTTATAAGATCGGTAAGCATCTCAGGAATACGCCACACATGCACGATATCCCTTCCGCAGTTGTCCCCGCCGCACTTCCGATACATCAGCTCGGCGAGCTCCTTCGCCTCAGCAGGCGGCAGAGGCTTGTCGAGCACAAAGTGGAAGTGGCGGTTGATCTCTGGCTTACTGCTTGTCGTGACCACAAATGACGGGAGCACGCCCGTTGGCAGCGTAACGCGCTTGCCGGTGTCCGCGTCCTCTTCGACGATCACGGCGAGCACGGCTGCAATGTCCGCAGCTTCGCCACGCTTCCCTTTGGCCAGATCGCCCCGCATGAGAGCCGGGCCAAAATAGACATTGGCGAAAGCGCCGCGCGAGCGCGCCTCGGCCGCCATCTCCGCGACATTGCCGATCTTGAACTTTTGCGCGTGCCACGCCGCTTTAGGCGCATCCTTTGTTTTGGCTGGCGTTACGCTGCCAAACATGAACACGGCGTTGGGTGTGCCTGCGGCTGTCTCGTGATACAGGGCAAGAAGCTTCTCGGCACCGGGCTGCTCTGCCTCGGTGTCGTTGGCTGGCCTCTCCGAGCGCTGATAGCCATCGTCCCAGTCGGCGTCTGGGGGCTCGCGCCAATCGTCGTTGTCATTCGCCGCAAGCCGATCGTCGTCGTAGTCCACGTCGTCGTCGTCATGCCATTCGTCATCCGGTGACCACCGTAGATGCGTGCCGCCCGGGCGCATGCCGCCCAACGGGTCCTGGTCGAATGGGATGTGGGTCGGGGCGCTCATGCCACCCTCCGCTGCGCCGAAACCGCGAACACAACAGCGTCCTTGGGAAGCGGGGCGCACATCGCTGGCTCGAAGCTGGCCAGCCTGAGCACGGCGTCGACGGTCGCCTCGGTATCCAGCCGCCGGTCGCGCCGGTAACGCGCTGCCTCATGACAGAACTGCCTCGCGATTTGGAGCGCTTGCTGCTCGTCCGGTTGCCAAACGCCATCGGCATCGCGGCAGAGCCAGCAGCCCAGCCGGGAGGAATAGCGCAACTGATTTGCGTACAGTTTGGGGAATATCGAAGCCAGTTGCTTTGTGAGGCTAATCTCGTCCATGCCGCACCTCCCGAAGGAAGCGCTTGCAATTCGGGCTAGACTGCGCTATTCCTATTAGTACTGAGAAGTTCTGAGCCGCTTGGGTGTCCGCCCACGCGGCTTTTTCTTTGTGTCGTAGCATACTCTTTACTTTCTACTATGGCGGACACACCGCCATCTTACTTTGTCGCATTGGTTTTGACCTTTCAGGCCGGTAGGTCGACTTATAGTTTACTTTCTGTCCGCCCCTCCTTTACTGGCACTTTCATTGCGGCTTCAAGCTCAACCAAGCGGTGACTTGGTATGCCTCGCTGCCCGCCTTGAGTGTACCTAGACCTATATTCCTGCACGCTCTTGCTCCCCTATCCATTGGCTAAGCGTAGATTTCCGGGCGCAGAGGGTTTGCCCTAGCCGAAACACCGGCAGGCTCTGCTTTTCGGCCAGCCAGTAGATACGGCGGCGTTGATCCCGCTTCCCTAGCAAGTACTCGGCGATTGCGGCTGCCCCCTCCAGGATATCGCTGGAAAGGGAGGTTCGATCATTTTCACTCACTTGTAAGCTCCGTAATGTTAAATGTTGGTTTGACGTTTATGGCCAACCAAACCTCGGTCGCTTGGTTTGTAGCCTTCCTGCGTTACCGTTCCGGCTTGGGGTCAATTCTTACCTTCAAAGCGTCTTCGAGCTTCAGTTTGTAGCTCGAAAGGTTCAGAAAGAAGAAGCTGTCGCTATAAAAGTACTTTATATTCTGAGGGATATCACCCAGGTCACGAATAGGTGTAATGTTACAGTTAGATGAAGTATCGCTTACCATTACATAGGGAAAAGGTGGATCTGAATTTACACCAAGACCTGAAATGGTCGGGGCCATGATTGCTGCATGCCGACTTGTCATTCCATTATGCTGCAGCACCACAGCTATAAGCATCTCCATTGCCTGGAAGGTTGTATACAAAATCTTGCGCCCGCTTCCAGGATTAGGTATGTCGGGAAGGCCCATGTTCCTGAGGTGCCGAAGGCGAGCTCGAAGGGCAGGGACATCAGCGGGCTCTATTTTTAGAACCTGCGCAATGGCGGCTTCGATTTCGCCGTACCCCCGTTCGATCTTTTGCTTCGTGATCTGCATTTCAATAAGCTACAACATATTGCCTACCGCGTCAAATGTGTCTTTGACATTTCGTGCCGTTTCAGTTAAAAAGATCGAAATACCGCAGTTGTGAGAGCAAGATGTCGAGCGTAAGGAAGCGCCTTCTGCCGAGCGGCGAGGTCCGCTGGCAGGTTGACTACAAGGATGGCCAAGGCAAACGCCGGTCGAAACAGTTCCGCACAAAGCGGGAGGCGGACGCCTATAACTTAAAGGTTCGCGGTGAACTTGCCGCTGGAGTGCATGTCGCGGCGTCGGCGAGTATTACCGTGGCGCAGGCCGGCGACCTTTGGTTAAGGAGATGCGAACGTGAGAGGCTGGAAGCCTCTACACAGAGGCAATACCGGCAGCATCTGAACCTTCATATCGATCCACTGCTCGGAGATAAGAAGCTATCCGATCTCACAAAGCCGATGATAGAGAGGTTTCGGGACGATCTTCTTGAGGATCGGTCGCGCCCGCTAGCGCGGGCTATCCTTACGAGCCTAAAGGGGCTTTTGAACGAGGCGCAGCGGCGTGGACATGTAGGCCAGAACGTAGCCACCGACACCGAAGTCAAGCTCTCGAAACGAAGCAGGCAAAAGGTGGAGATTCCGAGCAAAACGGAAATCGGCGCTATGCTTTCAAAATCTGTTGAGATGTGGCCGCTTACAAAGGTTCAAAAGACGCGCGCTGGGACGCCGAAAGTAGTTGCCCAACCTTGGGCACCCTTCATTGTGACGGCGATATTCACCGGCTTGCGCACGAGCGAGATTCGTGGTCACCTGGGATCATGTTGATTTTGCGACCGGCATCGTTCGGGTACGGCAGCGCGCAGACTTCCGCAATCGCTTAGGGGATCCGAAGTCGGAAGCAGGAAATCAGGGATGTGCCTCTATCGCCCATGGCGCTCACTACGCTCCGGGCCTGGAAACTGGCCTGCCCGCCGACGCTTCTAAGGCTCGTCTTCCCGACCGAGAATGGCAGCATCCACGGAACCGAAAACATTCATAAACAGTGCTGGCGCCCCTTGCTGCGAGTGCTCGGTCTGGTGGCCGTTGTCGAGGGGAGGGAGGAACCGAAATATCGGCTTCACGATCTGCGGCATACCGCAGCGTCGCTTTTCATCGAAGACGGATGGACGCCTAAAAAGGTTCAGGTCGTCTTGGGGCATTCATCCATTCAAGTAACATTCGACACCTACGGCCATTTGTTCAAATCGTCTGAGGACGATGCGCGGGCGATGGCGCGGATCGAGGAGCGGCTATTGCGCGGGTGACTTTGCGTGGTTGCAACACGGTTGCTACACCTCACCCCTAAGTCATTGATATAATTGTGCTCTTTATAAGACTTTGACTCCGCTAGTCTTGGTTCGAATCCAGGTTCCCCAGCCACCAAAAGATCTCAACGAATACAAGGGTTTGTGGTGCTCTTTCTTGCGAGAGCGAGTGGGCGGCCGCTATGATGTTCCATGCCGCGCAAGTGAGGCCGCCGCGCGAGCGGCTTATATTCATATGCTGCCCAACACCTGTCACACCGGCCTTAGATCAACCCGCCTTTAATCAATTCCGATTGAAGGCAAAAAAGTTGATCAATTCTAGAGTGCCGCTTCGATTACGGGCCGTAGAATGAAGTTGGGAAGTCCAATTCGCCAGGCATTTCGGCCTTATCGGATACGATAAGCAGCAAGGTCAGTCCGGCCAGCGCGGCGAGAGCCATGGCTATGATTTTGAACGTTTCCGGAACGGGGCGTTCGCTTCGAGTGGTATTGCGCTCTGCGTCTTGTCTCTGGAGCATTGCTGAGTTTCCCTAGTGGAGAAGTTTCCATCGTTTGATGACGATCTCATCGCCGTCGGGAACTCGCTGTTCCTTGCGGAACAGGCGCAAATAATTCGGCTACAAAGCCAATATCGGCATGAGACAGCCTCCTGCCCCTCGGGAAAAGGTTGCAGCCTTGGAGCACGGGCAGGGCGGGTGAGATTAACCTCGTCCTGCGGTCTCAGCTATTTTGAAATCTATTCGCCAGCCGTTGTGGATTTGGAAAGCCGGTCCAATTGGGCTTGCATCGCCGAAAGTTGTGCTTTGAGCGCAGCAATCTCTGCTGAAGTTGAGGAGGGGACAGGCTCGGGCTTCTCCTGCACGCTTTTGTCTTCCTCTGTGCGAGGTTCGATCTTCGAGAATGGTGCAAACATCGCAAACGCGCGCTCGAACATCACCATGTTCTGCCGAGCCTGTTCCTGCATGGCCTCGAATGCTGCTGCCCCGAAGGTGTCGGTAAATTGCTTCCGATACTTCTCTTGTTCGCGCGTCAGGGTTGCAAGACTGAACTCAAGATACTTGGGCACAAGCTGCTCAATAGAGTGACCGTAGAAGCGGATAAGCTGGCGCAAGAAACCGATGGGAAGGAGGTTGGAACCGCTCTTGCCTTCCTCTTCGACGATAATCTGGGTTAGCACTGCATGCGTGAGAATCTTCACCCGTCTTGGCATCGTAGACGAGGAAGTCTCGCTCGGATCGCACCATCTCGCCAAGATCTTCGAGAGTGACGTAGCTGCTTGTCTCTGTGTTATAAAGCCTTCGATTGGCATACTTCTTAATGATAACAGGTTTAGACTTATCCCAGCCGTCCCTCTTTCTGCTCCCCGCGCCTGTCGTGAACGGTTGTCCGGCCTCATTAAAACCGGTTGCGCGCGATAACTTTTCGACAGGTTTATTCATTTTATCGCCCAATGGTGCTTCGCCTACCCTATTATAGTGCAAGTCCCAAGCCGCAGTGGATTTTTTTTGCACCTGCGAAGAAATTTGGGATCGCGCCATCTCCAGTAGGTGAACAACCCGGCTGGGACAGCTCTGGACGCAAAAAGGAGGAATGGCGACGAATTTGACATTCCTGCGGAACATTAATCCTGATAAACTTCCGCCCAAATAAACGCTGAAAGGAAACGATTATGGACGGGCAAGAGGCAATCGTTATAGCGAGCGCGGCAAGAACGCCGGTTGGATCTTTCAGTGGGACGCTTTCAACAGTTCCCGCGCACGACCTTGGCAAGGTCGTCATCACTGAGGCGCTCGCTCGCGCGAACGTGCAGCCGGGTGAGGTCTCGGAAGTCATCCTGGGACAAATCCTGGCGGCAGGCCAAGGTCAGAACCCTGCGAGGCAGGCGTCGATCAACGCAGGACTGCCAGTCGAGACCACCGCCATGGGCATTAACTTTCTCTGTGGCTCAGGGTTGCGCTCGGTTGCAATGGCGGCGCAAGGCATCCGGTTGGGCGACTGCGATATTGTGGTTGCTGGAGGCCAGGAGAACATGTCTCTCGCGCCTCACGCGCAGTATCTCCGCCAGGGCGTCCGCATGGGCCATTTCGAAATGATGGACACCATGATCAGAGATGGGCTCACGGACGTCTTCAATGGCTATCACATGGGCGTAACGGCCGAGAACGTGGCGCGGCAATTTCAGATCACGCGTGCACAGCAGGACGAATTCGCCGTGGCTTCGCAGAACAAGGCTTCGGCCGCGAGACGGGAAGGCCGCTTCAAGGATGAGATCATTCCTGTCACGATCAAAGGCCGGAAGGGCGATACAGTCGTCTCCCAGGATGAATTCATCCGCGATAACGTTGTGCTGGACGACTTAGCCAAGCTGCGCCCGGCCTTCGACAAGGCGGGCACGGTTACCGCAGGAAATGCGAGTGGCATCAACGATGGCGCCGCAGCTGTCGTCGTGATGAAGCGGTCGGAGGCCGAGAAGCGCGGCATCGAGCCACTAGCGCGTATTGTCTCCTGGGCGTCGGCAGGCGTCGATCCCTCCATCATGGGCACAGGCCCAATCCCGGCCTCAAAGCGCGCGCTGGAAAAGGCGGGCTGGTCGAAGGATGACCTCGACCTGATCGAGGCAAATGAGGCCTTCGCCGCGCAAGCTTGCGCCGTCAACAAAGCCCTTGGATGGGATACATCGAAAGTGAACGTAAACGGTGGCGCCATCGCTATCGGCCACCCGATCGGCGCATCGGGTGCGCGCGTCCTGACCACGCTGCTTTATGAAATGAAGCGGAGAGATGCGAAGAAAGGTCTCGCCACCCTCTGCATCGGGGGCGGCATGGGCATAGCCATGTGCGTTCAGCGCGACTAAGGCCCTGAATGGCTGGCAAAGGCGCCGCCTTCGCGGCGTGTTTGCCGGTGGCAACTGCGGCTCGGCCCCTTGGCATGCATGTATAAATTACTAAACGTTGAGAGGCGTTTGGGCGCAGTTATAAGTCTTTTAAAAGCATGGAACTATTAAAACCTCGAGAAAAGCCTTTTGGGAGGGAATATGAGCAAGGTAGCGGTTGTAACAGGCGGGACGCGCGGTATCGGTCATGCCATCTCTATTGAGCTGAAAAACCAGGGCTATCAGGTTGCCGCGAACTACGGCGGCAATGATGAAGCGGCCCATAAGTTTCAGGCCGAAACCGGCATACCGATTTTCAAATGGGACGTTGGCGATTACGACGCTTGCGCCGCCGGACTGAAGCAGGTCGAGTTGCAATTAGGCCCGATCTCCATCATCGTCAACAACGCCGGGATCACTCGCGATGCCATGCTTCATCGGATGACACCCCAGCAATGGAGGGACGTGATCCGCGTCGACCTCGACAGTGTGTTCAACATGGTGCAGCCCGTGATCAACGGGATGCGGGACCGCAACTTCGGGCGGATCATCAACATTTCATCCTTGAACGGCCAAAAGGGCCAGATGGGGCAGACCAACTACTCCGCGGCGAAGGCTGGTATTATCGGCTTCACCAAAGCGCTGGCCCAGGAAAACGCACGCAAAGGGATCACAGTCAACGTCGTGGCGCCGGGGTACATCAATACGGAAATGGTGGCAGCTGTTCCTGAGAAGGTGCTCGAGGCCATCATTGCGCAGATCCCCGTGGGCCGGCTCGGCAAGGCGGAAGAGATCGCTAAGTGCGTGGCGTTCCTTGCCAGTGACGATTCCGGGTTCATCACCGGGGCGACGCTATCTGCGAACGGCGGTCAATATTTGGCTTGAACAGGGCTGCAATCTCCTACGCCAAAGCGTTACGGCAACGGGCACCGGCATCAGTCGGTGCCCGTTACGTTTTTGGAATGGCAGCGCTCATGCGATCCGCTGGATGCGATATCCATATGAAAAGAAATAACTATCTTTTGCCGGGCTTCCCTTGCGCTCCGCATGGTTACGAAGGGTGACATCCAATCTCGGCCACACCGCTCCCCCCATACGGGAAGAGCTTCAACGTCACCCATTAGGATTAGGTTCAGACGCCGGCGCGCGGGGTGCCTTCAAGCAGCAGCTCGCGTTCTTCTCGCATATGGAGCACGGTGCGCGGATGATGTTACAGGTCACGCAGCGCCAGCCGAGCCATAAATTTTCCGGAGTTTCACGCGTTTGAGGATTTCACGTTCACACCCCATACGAAAGCGACGCGTGTGAGCGATGCCTCGCCATAGTGCTCAGGCGCCGCAGCGACGATGGAGCCCCCCAGGCCGCCGTAAAAAGCGCAGGCGGTTTCGTTGTCCTTCAAAGCCCAGACCACGAGGCGGCTAAGCCCCTCGCGCTTCAACGCCTTCTTGACCGTCGAGAAAAGGCGGCTGCCTAGGCCCACGCCTTGAAAAGTGGGGCTGACGTAAAGCTCGAAAATCTCGCCCGCCGGCCAAGGCCAAGTTCCTCTTGCGTCGCCCCAGGTCGCATAGCCCTGCGGCATACCATCGAAGAGGAGAAGGGTAACGTTTGCGCCACGCTGAATTTGCTGCTGCCACCATCGAGGACCGCGCCGGGCAATCATCCGCTCGAGATGCAGATGGGGAATGATGCCCTGATATGTCGAGCGCCACGCCGCCTCGTGGATAGCCGCCACCGCGCTCGCGTCATTTGTCATTGCTGTTCGAAAACTGATGAGGTCCGAGCCCATAGCGCAACTCTACATCCAACAAGTCTGGTTGGCGAGGACTCTCAAGTCGTAAAACTAACGCTAACTTTATTCACCGCCATCTACTGGGGCATCATCAACTTTACGGAGAAGCCTTGCAAGGACCTGAGTAGCTAATTTGCCATCTTCGTCGCCGAAACAGGACAGGACAAGCCGATCGGCACGCCGGGCATAAGGCTTTATGGATTCGAGAAGTTCGCGCCCTGCCGTCGACAGGCTCACCGCATAGGTCCGCCCGTCTTGCATCGTGCGCTCACGTTGAATGACGCCGCGCTTCAATAGTCTCTGCACGACATCGGCAAGCGTGGACCGGTCAATTCCGGTAAGCCGGACAAGGTCTGTCTGGCTTAACCCTTCATGCTGGGCAACCGTCGTGATCACCGCATATTGCCGAGCCGTGAGATCGAAGTCCCGGGTCTCCTGGGCAAAAATCTCTGATGCACGCTGACTTGCGCGGTGCAGGAGATGAATAATAGATTTGTCTATGGTGTCAGGGCGCGCGCTTCCGGTTTTCTTTCGCTTCCGCCCCGTTTGGCTTAGACCTGCTTTTGCGTCCAGCATTCTCGTCCGGCTGCTCGGTTAAACTCTGAACATTACTACGAAAATGAATACGGCAACCGTTAGGTTCCATGCAGAGCACGGAAAGTATCAGACTGACCCTCCTTTAGGAGGGAGAGACCTCCGATGTGTCTGACGATACATCGGAAATCTGATGTCGCATAATCAACGTGATTTGAAACATCATGAAAAAGAAAGTCAAGGGCATCAAGCCAAATGATTTGAAGCTGACCCAAGTGTCCGTTGAGAAATTTCGCCAAATGACCTCATTCAGGACGGCCAGAAAAATAAAGAAGCCGATCCAACGCAAGGTCAGAAGGCGCCAACCTTCGTCCTGCATCTGCAGGATTTCGCCGAGGGCAAGTTTCAAAACGGGCCTGCGAAAATAAAGGCCAGCAGACAGAATGAAGGCGAAGAGCGTGTTCACGACCGTCGGCTTTATCTTGATGAAGGTGTCGTCGTGCAGATAAATCGTCAGGAAGCCGAAGACCATAACGAAAACGCCCGTCACAAGGGCCAAGACCGGGATACGCTTGAGAAAGATGCGGCTGGTGACAAGCGAGATCAAAGTGGCGGCCATGAACGTTTCGGTCGCATAGAAGATCCCAAATCTGCCGTTCGCGATGAAGAAAACCGCAAGAGGACCGACTTCGAGCACAAGCTTTAGAAAAGGAGTGACATCAAACTTCTTTTTGGTTGTCTCCAGCTTCTCCACCTAAACCTCCTGAACTCAACTTATGCCGGCAATGGCGCGTGCGAAATCTCTCGCATCGAATGATTGCAGATCTTCCACGCCTTCACCAACCCCGACTGCGTGAACGGGTATGCCGTACTTGCTTGCGATGGCGACGAGGATGCCGCCTCTCGCCGTCCCATCGAGCTTGGTCATGACAAGGCCGGTTACCCCGGCCATCTTGTCGAAGATTTCCACCTGCGAAAGCGCGTTCTGGCCCGTCGTGGCGTCGAGGGTCAGAAGCACCGAGTGCGGCGCTGCCCTATCAATCTTACGTATGACCCTGATTATTTTTTCGAGTTCCGCCATTAACGCCGTCTTATTCTGAAGGCGGCCCGCCGTATCGATGATGAGGACATCATAGCCCTCGGCCTTCGCGCGCTGGAACGCATCGAACGCCAAGCTGGCCGCGTCAGCGCCGGGTTCACTCGCGACAACCTCGCAGCCGGTCCGATCGCCCCAAATCTTGAGCTGCTCAATCGCAGCCGCCCGGAAGGTGTCTCCCGCCGCGAGCATAACCCGATGCCCCTGCTTAGTGAATTGGTTCGCGTATTTGCCGATTGTGGTGGTTTTGCCGGTGCCATTGACACCGACGACAAGGATGACATGCGGCTTCCTGGCCGCGTCGACCCCCAGCGGCTCGGCGACCGGCGCTAGAACCTTCTCCACCTCCTGGGCCAGGATGTCACGAACCTCCTCGGAGGAGATGTTGCTGTTGTAGCGCGACTGACGCAAGGTATCAGTGACACGGGAAGCTATGCTGAGGCCAAGGTCCGCCTGGATGAGCAGGTCTTCCAGTTCCTCCAAGGTTTCGTCGTCGAGCTTCTGCTTTGCGAAAACGCCAGTGATGCCCTCGGTGAGCCGCGACGATGTTTTCGTCAGGCCTTGACGCAGGCGCTTAAACCAGCCGAGGCGCGACGTCTTCTCCGGCGCCTCGTCCGTCAGTTCTTCTGGGATCGAAGCTGGCACGTCAGGCGACAGCCCCTCTTCAGCCTTTGGGGCTGCTTTGCCACCTGACACCCGGCTAAACACGCTGACCGTCGAAGTGTCTTGAGCGGCTTTTTCCTGAACCTCCTCGCCCGCCGGAACGGGCTCACGAGGCGGGCGCGCCTGCTCGTCCTGCTTGGCAGGCGCTTCGGTTTTGCCGCCGCCGAACATGCGGCCAAACATGCTTCGTTTTGGTGTATCGCTCAAGACAGGCGCTCGCCAACAAGATGCCGCGTACCGCAGCCGGTGGCTCGAGCCTTCAGAATTGCGCCGCTCATTTCCCTGCCTTCGCCGTTGATCTCGATTTCGGTGAACCCCGGCGTCCGGCCCATACCCTTGCTCTCCATGAGCACGTCGAATACTTTGCCTTGCTCCGCGCGAAGATGAAAGCTCAGGCGCTCGGCGGCCTTGAGGCGCAGGCGCGCGGCCCGCTCTTTTACAAGCGTACGGTCGAGCTGGGGCATGCGCGCGGCAGCCGTCTGCGGCCGCGCCGAGAAGGGAAAGACATGCAGAAAGCTCAACCCGCACTCGTCCGCGAGACGGATCGTGTTCGAGAACATGGCTTCGTCCTCGGTTGGGAAGCCGGCAATCACGTCTGCTCCGAAGACTATATCAGGCCGCAAGTCTCTCATCGCTTTGCAAAACTCGATCACATCCTCGCGGGCGTGGCGTCGCTTCATCCGCTTCAGGATCAGATTGTCTCCCGACTGAAGCGACAGGTGAAGGTGGGGCATGAGCCGCTCTTCTTCCGCAAAGGCTTCGGTTAGCGCTTCGTCTGCCTCCATCGTGTCAATCGAGGAGAGGCGCAGGCGCGGCAGCTCGGGCACGAGCCTTAAGATTGTGCGCACAAGCCGGCCAAGTGTCATGCCTCCAGGCAAATCGGCTCCGTAGGACGTTAGATCGACGCCCGTGAGAACCACCTCGCGGTAACCCTCCTCAGCCAGCGCACGGACCTGGCGCACGACATTGCCAGCCGGCACAGAGCGAGAGGGGCCGCGCCCGAACGGGATCACACAGAATGTGCAGCGATGATCGCAACCGTTCTGCACTTCAAGGTAAGCGCGGCTCCTGCCACCGAACCCGGAGATCATGTGAGGAGCCGTCTCGCGAACCGATGCGATATCGTTGACCTTGACCCGCGCAAGATCGTTTGCGGCGATGCGCAGAAAGGTCTCGGCAGCGGTTTTCTCGGCGTTGCCGATCACGAAATCGGCCTCGTCCATTTCGGCGAAAGTTTCAGGCTCGATCTGGGCCGCGCAGCCGGTGACAATGATTTTCGCTGCAGGCCGCTCGCGGCGAATTTTACGAATGGCTTGACGAGACTGCCGGACAGCTTCGGCGGTTACGGCGCAGGTGTTGACGATCACGGCATCGTCGAGCCCGGCCGCTGCCGCGTGCGTCTTCGCCACTTCGCTTTCGTAAGTGTTCAAGCGGCAGCCAAAGGTAATGACATCGACGCTCATGACTGCCGCGCCACCTCGACAGTAACCCCGCCGCCATTCAAATGAATAATCCCGTTAAACTCGAACTCGGCTGGGCCGGTCATCAGAATATGATCGTCGCTCTCGCGCCATTCGATAGAAAGCGCGCCCCCGGGAAGCTGCACGTTCACCTTGCGACCGGTT
Source organism: uncultured Alphaproteobacteria bacterium (assembly GCA_963723755.1). GTDB lineage: Bacteria > Pseudomonadota > Alphaproteobacteria > Rhizobiales > Rhodomicrobiaceae > Rhodomicrobium. The sequence continues at coordinate 13,543 of CAVRSS010000005.1, forward strand.
TTGCCGGTTCTGCCTGCGCATACGGCGGCCGCACAGGCAGCGGTTCCACAGGCGCGCGTGATGCCGGTGCCACGTTCCCATACACGCAGCTTGATCGTGCCGTCGTCGATGACTTCGGCGAGCGAGATATTGGCGCGTTCCGGGAAAAGCGGATGGTGCTCAAGTTCGGCCCCGAAGGCCGCCAGATCAATGCTCTCGGCGTCCCGCACCCAGAAGATGCAATGAGGGTTGCCGACATTAACGACGCTTGGCTCGGCGAGAGTGCGGCCGTCGGGCAAGGCGAATGTCAGGTCGATTGCGCGAGTATCGGCGGCGGCCTGTGCCAACGGGATTTCATTCCACGCGAACCGGGGCGCACCCATATCGACGGTTACGCAGCCGTGTTCGCCAACACAAGCGTCAAGCATTCCAGCGCGCGTCTCTATGGAGATCCGGTTGCGGCCAAGCCCAGGATGCAGCAACGCCGCGACGCAGCGGCTGGCGTTCCCGCAGGCGCCAACTTCCGAGCCGTCTGCATTCAGGATGCGCATGAATACGTCGGCGGATCGCGAAGGTTCCAGCACGATAACCTGATCGCAGCCTGCGCCGCTTGTGCGGTTGGCGATCGCACCTGCCGCGGCTGCTGACAGCCGAACGGGCTCGGTGCGCGCGTCGATCATGACGAAGTCGTTGCCGAGGCCGTTCATTTTCACAAAAGGAATGTGCCGCAGATCCATGCTTCCGCTGCGCGCCTATCCGCCTATCGGTTGCTAGTTGGCGATATATAGACGGCTACTGCTGGCTTTGCAAAGTGCGATATAGGTTTTTCAATGCTTAAGTCGTAATTCCTGGCCTGCAACCAAAGATTAGGCACGCAGAACTTAAAGAGTTTACCCTGACTTGGCGGGACGGAATGCGGCAATCAGCTCAGATGTTGATTGACACTTAACCCCACACATCTGCGTCAAAATGCTTTATCACGCTGCCGTCGAACACAAGCCCTGGCTCCCGGTCGCGAGCGAGAAGCAGCGGGCCATCGAGGTCGACGAAATTCGCGTCGCTGGCGAGCAGCAGCGCGGGCGCCATCGCGAGCGAGGTGCCGACCATGCACCCGATCATGATCTTCAAGCCGCGGGCGAGCGCCTCGGATTTTAGTTGAAGCGCGGCAGTAAGGCCGCCAGCCTTGTCGAGCTTGATGTTGATGGCCTGATAGAGCGAGGCGATTGCGTCCAGGTCGTCAGCCGTATGCACGCTTTCGTCGGCGCAGAAGACGATGCCGCCGCGATCTTCAGCCGAAATAGAAGCCAGCAGGCCATCGCATCCGGAAGGCATTGGCTGCTCGATCAGCGCTACGTTTGCGGCGCGACACGCTGCCAGGTTCTCAGCGAAGTTGGCCTCGCTCCAGGCCTCGTTCGCGTCAACGACCAACGTTGATTTTGGCGCGCCGCGCTTTACGGCGGCAATACGCTCCACATCGCCATCGCCCCCAAGCTTCACCTTGAGGAGAGGCCTTTGGCCGGCCGTCCGAGCCGCAGCTTCCATGGCCTCCGGCGCGCCGAGGCTCAGCGTGTAGGCGGTGGTTACAGCCCGGGGCTCTGGCAAGCCCGCAAGCTCATGAGCGCGTTTTCCGGAAGCCTTCGCCTCAAGGTCCCAGAGCGCGCAGTCAAGCGCATTGCGGGCGGCTCCCGCCGGAAGCCGCGTCATGACGTCGTCTTTGCCAGCTCCCGCGGCAATTTCGCGCGCGAGGCTCTCGATGGCGGCTGCGACCCCTTCAACGGTCTCGCCATAGCGAGGGTAGGGAACACACTCAGCTCGTCCGCGATGCGCGCCCTCTTCTATCGTGGCGACAACGACGCGCGCCTCGGTGCGGCTGCCCCGAGAAATGGTAAACGCGCCAGCGATGGGCCAGCTTTCAACATCAACCTTCAGTCGTCGCATGAGCTAACGGGTTCGCGCGGGCAGGGTTTTTGGAAATTCAGATGCAATGGTGTCGACGATCGGCCCGGCGCCAAACCGCATGGGATCCGTTGCCGGCAGGGCATGATCGCGACTGAGCCCCTTCAGGTAGTCGCGCGCTGAATCCTGGTCCATGGATACCGTATTGATGGCGATGCCGACCGGTCTTATGCCGGGATTCGTCAGCGAGCCGCAGCGCATTGTGATGTCAATCACGTGCTGGATCGAAGGCAGAGGAAAGGAGACGCCCCGCATTGTCGTGCGCGAAGGCTCGTGGCAGACCACGAACGCATCGGGCTGAGAGCCGTGCAGAAGCCCCAGCGACACGCCTGCGAAAGAGGGATGGAACATCGAGCCCTGACCCTCGATCACGTCCCAATGGTGCGGCTCAGCCGCTGGCGAAAGCCATTCCGCCGCGCCCGCGATGAAGTCCGCCACCACGGCGTCGATGGCTACGCCCCGGCCGGAAATGAATACCCCTGTCTGCCCTGTCGCCTTGAAATCGGCATCGAAACCGCGGGCGCGCATTTCGCGCTCAAGCGCCAGGGCCGTATATTTCTTCCCAACCGAGCAATCGGTGCCAACGGTCAAGAGCCTCATGCCCGAACGTTTCGTGCCCTTCCCGGTCTCGAAGCGCTCGCCGGACTGGCGTACATCGAAAAGCTTCCGGCCATTGCGCTGGGCGGCGTCCGCGACGGACGGCCTCTCGGCAAGCTTCATATGAAGACCGGCTGCGACATCGAGTTCCCGACCCCAGCGCTTCAACAATGGAAGCCGTCCATTGCTCGGGAAGAATGCCGCCCGCATTCGCAACGCCAACGATCAAGGTGCGCGCGCCAGCCTTCACTGCCTCGCTTAGGGTCATATCGGGGATGCCCACATCCGCCTGACATCCGGGCATACGCAATTGCCCAAGGCACCAGTCGCGCCGCCAATCCACAATGCCCTGCGCCGTCTTGGCCGCAAGCTGATCTTGAACGTCACCGAGAAAGAGGAGGTAGGGATGGCGGATATGCATGATGATGGCGGCTCCAGAATAGCGGATGGATAATAGCCAAAAAGTTCTTCTCACACCACCCTGTGAACCTTTTGATGCGGGTACTTGAGCACAGCATTGCGTCTGTTGTAGAAGAACTTGCCGAGAAGGGGGCTACGTCAGCTTCCCGAAAGGTCGAGCTTTAATTTCAAACCTCCCATGCGCATCTCTTCAATCAGAACCGAAGCGGTGGGACCCTATTGCGGAGAGGCCAAATGATTGATCGTCGAACATTGCTGATCGGGTCGGCAGCCCTGAGTTCTCGCCGCAAGCACAAAAGCAATGGCCACGCAGCCCGAAAGCATTTTCGTCGGCCAGCAGATTCCTTTCTCATTTGAGAAGCTCATTGCCTCCGCCAAAGAGCTCAGCGAAAGGCCTTATCAGAAGTCAGTTGTGCATGATCCGGAACTGCTGGAGAGGCTCGACTTCGATGCCTATCAGCAGATCAAGTTCCGGCCGGATCTGGCGATCTGGGGGCAAGGCGACGGGCCTTACCCCATTGAGCTTTTCCACGTTGGGCGGTACTTCAAGGACCCGGTCCGCATCTTCGTCGTCTCCGCTGCGGGGGTGGCACAGGAGGTCGGCTATAGTCCGGACCTTTTTACCTATGGGAAAAGCGAATTCGCGAAAGCGCTTCCGGCGGACACCGGGTTTGCAGGCTTTCGCGTTCTCGCTGCGCCGGGCATGCCGGACTGGCTTGCATTTCTTGGAGCATCCTACTTCCGCAGCCCGGCCGAAACAGGACAATATGGGCTTTCCTCGCGTGGCCTTGCCATTGACGTCGCCATGCCAACGCCGGAGGAATTCCCTCGCTTCTCGCAGTTCTGGCTGGAACCGATGGCGGGCAGGCGCGGCGTCATCATCAATGCACTGCTGGATTCCCAGCGCATCACCGGCGCTTTCCGCATCGAGACAACGCATGATGGCTTCGCGCTGATGACCGTGACGGCCCATCTCTTCCCGAGGGCGGAGATTGAGCGTGTCGGCATCGGGCCGCTTACCAGCATGTACTGGTACGGCAAACCCAATCGCAGAATGGGAACCGATTGGCGCCCGGAAATTCACGATAGCGATGGTCTGAGCATTTGGACTGGAGCCGGCGAGCGGATTTGGCGGCCCATCAACAATCCGCTCAGCGTACAGACCAGTTCATTTTTCGATCAGCGTCCCAAAGGCTTCGGTCTTTTGCAGCGCGAGCGAGACTTCCGCGACTACGAGGATGACGGAGCATTTTACAACAAGCGCCCGAGCGTCTGGGTCGAACCCATCGGCGACTGGGGGAAGGCGCTGTGCAACTCGTGGAAATTCCCACGAGCGATGAGATTCACGACAATATCGTCGCTTATTGGAAGCCGCGGCAGCCTTACAGGGCGGGCGAGCATCACGAGGTGCAATATAAGCTCCACTGGCGGCTGGACGAGCCTTATCCGTCCCCACTGGCGCGCGTCGTCGCCACAAGGGCTGGCACGGGCGGCATTCCAGGACAGCCAAGGCCGAAAGGCATGGTGAAATATGTCGTGGACTTCCGCGGCGGTCGGCTCGGTGAACTTACGAAGCGCGGAGACATCGACGTCGTCGTCACTGCTGCATCAGGCACAATCGAACGGCATGCGGTTTACCCCGTTGTCGATACGGATCTGTGGCGCGTGATGTTCGACTTTACCGCGGCTTCCGAAGACCCAGTCGATCTGCGCGTTTTTCTGAAAAAGGACAATGACGCGCTGAGCGAGACGTGGCTGTTCCAGCATCTGCAATCGCTGTCAACGATGTAGTTTGCGCTGGGGCGCTTTCATGCCCCAGATTTCGCAGCAGAAGGCGGCCGGGCAGTTCATGGGAGAATTACTGCCCGCGCCTTGAATGCCGGTGGTGGTGATGGCGCCCGCTCAGGCCCATGGAGCGCGAAATGGCCGGCCCCCTCGTATAACCGATCACGCCGCCCGCTATGGCGCCAACCGGCCCGAGGAACACGGCTCCCGACACAGCGCCCAGCCCCGCGTCGAGCGGACGCTCTCCGGCGTATGCGCCAGATGATGCAATGAACGCTGCCGTCACCAGGCAAACGAATGCTTTCTTCATGCAACTCTTTCCCTTCTGCCCCGCGCATCAAGATAGCGTCGATTGCGGCAGTCTCTGGGCTTCGAGCGCAACGCCCGGCCTTTTGCTCTATCGAAGAGAGAACCTGAATCCAGCCCACAGTTCAAAGGCGGCATTCACGCCTTGGCCCGGCGCCCAGAATTCGGCCTTGCCCGGCATGACGCGGTTTTTGATCACAAGCCCTGGGGGGATGATTTCAGCGATGTCCCAATGTTGGCAAACAGCGATCTGTTTGAGGTCGAATTCCAGTTCGGCCGCAACCGCGAAGGGCTGAGAGTATCCTGAAAAGATCGGGCCGAAGACGAGCCCGGCGTTGATGCCGTCCGCCAGATCGTGGCCCACGCGAAAACCAAGGACCGTTGCGGTCGTGTATGTGCTGCTGCGGTAAGCGGTAATGCCAACACCGATGTCGGTAATACCGTAGGCGGCCAAAGAGGGGGTCTTCCACAAGAGTTCGATCTCCGGTCCGACAGGATAGGAATTGTACTGGCCTTGTTCAAAAGGGGTGATCAGCGTGACGCCGGTATAGCGATTGGTGGGCCGCCCGCCCACGAATATCTGTTTTTCTCCGATATGAGCGTCAACAATGCCAGTGCCCAGGTAAATCCAGTCCGGCGTGAGTGAAGACGGCAATGGAGGCGGCGCGGGCGGGAAAATATCCTGCGCTGAAGCCGGGGGACCCGCCAATGGGGGGGATGATTTCGCGGGTCTTTTCTTAACGACGGTTTCGCATTTCGCGATGGCTCCTGACACAGCGGGAGGCAAAGTCTTCGGATCGTTGCAAGGCTCGGCGTTGGCCTCTTCGGAGAGAAGAAGCGCGAGCAAACCTGCGACAGTGAACTGGACTAATCTCATCACGCATTACTTGAACGATCCCAGTCGCAAACTGTGCATTCAGGAAGTAAACAAACAAGATCGGACTGTCGTTAATTTTTGCTAAAAGCGTTCAGCTAACGGATTTTGACGCCGTATGACTTCCGGGAGGTAAATCCGGGGGCCAAGCGAATTCGCTTCGGGATCCCTGGCATCGCTGTTTGTCATTGTCATTTGTCTTCGCATGGCCCAAATTCAAAGCGGGAAAAGTCAACCGGCCGGGTCGTCATGCTTGCACGCATCTATAAGCCTGCGAAAACCGCCATGCAGTCAGGGCGGGCGAAAACAAGAGAGTGGGTGCTTGAGTATGAGCCCGCGACGCCACGGGAGGTCGATCCTCTCATGGGCTGGACCAGCTCCAACGATATGCTTTCTCAAGTGCGCCTCTTTTTCGAGACCAAGGAGGAGGCGGTCGACTTTACGAAAAAGAATGGAATTCCGTTCCGCATCTTCGAGCCTCACCCGCGCGGGTTTATAAAGAAGTCTTACGCCGACAACTTCAAATTCGGCCGCATCGGAAGCTGGACGCATTAGCTTGGTGTCCGCCGTGCGGTTCATCGCAATTGGCGCCAGTATAGCAGCCTATTTCGGCCTTGCCGTGCTGGGCTCAGGCGGCGCGGCTGCCTTTTTCTCCCAACCTGCTTTGACCGCGCTTACATTCGTGTTCGCCGCACTCGGGGCGGCAGCGCTCCTCGCCGGCGGAAATATGAGTTCGGGGGAACGCGAGGATCGTTCCAATCGCTGGGTCATTCCCGTCTTTATGGCGCTTGGACTAGCCTTGGCCTACCTTCCGGCCTACACGGACCGCATCGATGTCTGGACGATCGATGGCGAGGCGACGCGCTGGGTTGGAGTTTTTCTGTTCGCGATTGGCGGCGCACTCAGGCTTTGGCCTGTGTTCATCCTTGGCAATAGATTTCAGCGGGCTGGTGGCGATCCAGCCGGGACACAGCCTTGTCACCACCGGCATTTACAGCGCCATTCGGCACCCGAGCTATTTAGGTCTTCTCATAAGTTCGCTCGGTTGGGGGCTGGCGTTCCGATCAGGCATAGGCGTGCTGCTCACGCTGCTCTTGATTGTTCCCATCGTTGGACGGATGCGCGCCGAGGAAAAACTGCTGCGGACGCAGTTTGGCGTCGACTACGACGCCTATCGCACTCGCACAAGCCGCCTTATCCCCGGCGTGTATTAAAGCGTGTTGCGATTAGCTTGAACCGATGTCGTGGCCGGGCTTGACCCGGCCATCCAGCCTCAGGATCCAAATAGATGGAATTTGTGACCCTGGATGGCCGCCTCGGTGGGCGGCCATGACAATAAGGGCGCGATGTAGGAATTACAGAAGCAAACATCCCGGATAGGCGGTGCCTTCCCGGGAAGACGGCGATCCGTTTGGCGCGTCCCGGCAACCTTCGCCTTAGCCGTTCTCGCAGGCAAAGGCGCCAGGCTTGCGGCCATACTCGCGCGACCCTGCATAGTGGTTGAAGTGGTCCTGGTCGACCCACACGACCTCGCCTTTGCAATGGGCTTTCGCCTCGGCCTCGCTGCCAAACTGGCCGCGCTTCGCCTTCGCCTCGGAGTTGGCAGCTTTATCTGGCTGGTTCCCAGCTTGCTGGTTCTTCTCCGATTTTTTTGCCTTGGCTTTCGTAGCGGTGTCGGCGGGAGCAGCCGTTTCGGATGAGGCAGCATTCGGGTCTTGCGCCGTTTGTGCCAGCGCCATCGAACTTGCAAAAACCATAGCGCACGCAACCCCGAAAATCCTGGAGCGCAGCATCGTCTCTTGAGTCATGAGCAGGATCCTTCGTGCAGTGTCCCAAATCTCTTATCGCAGCCGTTAAATCCGCAAATCTGGGTAAAATCTTGATGACCACCCTTTCCCGGACAACTTTGATTTAGGCCAGACGCAAGGGGCAGGCGAAGGCTGTGGCGGCGTGGCTAATCCATCAGTCTGGATGCAGGCTTCGCGCGGCCCGGTGTGGAAAAAGGGAACCGCCTTGGCCTGGCGGCTCCCACCCTCTCATAAGGCTTTAGCTCAAAAACGACCTGAGGTTGAGTTTATTCCAAAAAAATCTAAAAAGGAGAAACCCCACAAGCAACGACGCCTATAGGGTTATTGCCTCGGTTAACCTATTTCGAAAAGCGGATCAAACAGGCTCGCGCCGGCCCGAGGCGTTACACACTCGGAGCCGACCTCACAAAAACGCTCCCCACAGGATCAGGCCCAGCCCTAGCACAAGTTGCAGATTGAGCCAGAGGTTAGCCCCGCCTCGTCTGGTAGCAAGTTCCACAGCGCTGCCATGGCAAATCCATCCGATTAAGCAAATAAGTGCTTTTAGCACTGCGGCGGATATCACCGTTACCTCATGAAGGTAAAACAGCCAGTTGGCCGGTTGGAGCATTAAGTGTAATTTTTATCACAAGACTGTTTCTAATTCGTTGAAGTTCAATCGTCAGAGTTGGCGAACAGCCCACCTAAAGTTGTTGAGCTGGTCGATCCAGCTTCGCGTATCACGATGGGGTGACACCCGACACCGAAGTCTCCTGCTTCTGGCGTTTGCGCCAAGACACGGAAAAAGTTAAAGAAAGGGCACCGCGTATGGCCGCCCGGAGTCACGGAATGCATGAGACAGCCGAAACCAAGCCGCAAAGCGCCCCCGTCTTCGATTGGGCCGATCCCTTTTTGCTGCACGAACAGCTGAGCGATGAGGAGCGCCTGATCCAAGAAACGGCGCATGCCTTTGCGGAGGACCGGCTGCGCCCCCGCGTGGTCGAAGCCTACGCGCATGAAAAGACGGATCGCTCCATTTTCAATGAGATGGGTGAGCTTGGCCTTCTCGGCCTGACCCTGCCGCTCGAATATGGCGGCGCGGGTGTCTCCTATGTCGCCTATGGCCTCGTCGCCCGCGAGATCGAGCGCGTCGATTTCGGCTACCGCAGCATGTTGAGCGTGCAATCCTCGCTCGTTATGCACCCGATCTATGCCTATGGGAATGAAGAGCAGCGGCAGAAATACCTGCGGAAGCTCTCAACGGGCGAGTATGTCGGCTGCTTCGGCTTGACGGAACCCGATGCGGGCTCCGATCCGGGCGCGATGAGGACCGTTGCGGAGCCGATCGATGGTGGCTACAGGCTGCGCGGATCGAAGACCTGGATCTCGAACTCGCCCATCGCCGACGTCTTGGTCATCTGGGCAAAGTCGCGCGCGCATCAGAACAAGGTCCGCGGCTTCATCCTGGAAAAAGGCATGCGCGGGCTTTCGGCCCCGAAAATCGAGGGCAAGCTCTCGCTCCGGGCGTCCGTCACGGGCCAGATCGTCATGGACGACGTGGAGGTTCCCGAAAGCGCGCTCCTGCCGGATGCGTCCGGCTTGCAAGCCCCATTCAACTGCCTCAATCGCGCCCGCTTTGGCATCGCCTGGGGCGTCATGGGTGCGGCGGAGGACTGCCTTCATCGCGCGCGGCGGTATGCGCTCGACCGCAAGCAGTTTGGCCGTCCGCTGGCGGCGACACAGCTCGTGCAAAAAAAGCTGGCCGACATGCAGACGGAAATCGCGCTCGGCCTTCAGGCGGCGCTGCGGCTCGGGCGTCTCTTTGATGAGGGCAAGGTGGCGCCGGAAATGATCTCGCTCATCAAGCGCAACAACTGCGGCAAGGCGCTCGACATTGCGCGCGCGGCCCGTGACATCCACGGCGGCAACGGCATTTCAGGCGAGTACCATGTAATACGCCATGCGCAGAATCTGGAGACCGTAAACACCTATGAGGGCACGCACGATGTGCACGCGCTCATTCTCGGCCGCGCGCTGACCGGGATTCAGGCGTTTTCGGCATAAGGCAATGTAAATTCTTAACTAAAAGTTGATCTTCCGGCGTATGAAGTCTGGTGACGCTATGTCGCGCCCGCGTTAATCTCCCGCTCGAAGTTTGTCCCCTTTGGATGGAGTTTCCCGTCATGGCCGATCTCATCGTTATCGAGTTTCCAACGGAAGCCAAAGCTGAAGAAGTTCGCCAAAAGCTTCTCAGCCTGCAGCAGGACTATATCATCGACATCAAGGACGCCGTGATCGCGGTCAAGCAGCCGGACGGGCACATCAAACTGAACCAGCTGTACCACCCAACCGCCATCGGCGCGGCTTCGGGCGCTGTCTGGGGCACGCTTGTCGGGCTGATCTTCCTCGTGCCTTTGGTTGGAACCCTTGTCGGCGCGGCGTCCGGTGCGGTTGCAGGCGCGCTTTCTGATGTTGGCATCAACGATGATTTCATGAAGCAGGTCGCGACCACCATCGACTCGGGCAGCGCGGCGCTTTTTGTCCTCATCAAGAAGATGACGACGGACAAGGTTCTCGATGACCTGAAAGGGGTCGGCGGCAAGGTGCTCCGCACTTCGTTCGATCACACGAAAGATGAGGAGTTGCGCAAAGCACTGGCCGCCGCAAGCGCGGCTCAAGCTGAAGCCCAGCCCTCAGCCCCGATCGTCGCTCCCACGCCGCCACAAGCGGCCTAAGAAAACGTTTCCGCGATGGCTGGGCTTGGTCCGGCCATCGTCTACGCTCGAGTGCGCCGGAAAAGTGCGAAGCGGTTTTCCGATAAGGACGCAGGACAAAATAAAAACTTAGAGCCCGCTTGTGTCCATCAAAAGCGGAGCTTGATGCTGAAAAAGCTGGAATCCGGGCGTCATCCTTCGACAAGCTCAGGATGAGGCCTTCGACAAGCTCAGGATGAGGTCTTCGACAGGCTCAGGACGGGGCTTCGGCAGGTTCAGGACGAGGCTTCGACGGACTCATCCTTCGACAGGCTCAGGATGAGGTCGAGTGTTTTCAATGAATTGATCCTTATGGTGAGCTTGTCGAACCATGGGCAACATCGTTTTCAGCGGCCTGCTATTGGCTGCGCAGCTTGCGGACAGCGGCGAAGCCGCCCAAAGCCGCCAAGGCGCCGGAAAGAAGAACATTATAGCCGGCGAGCGAAACACCAAAGATGCGAATAGCAGCCTCGTCGCAGCGCACCACTTGATTGTGCTGCAGCGCCTTCGAAAGGCTTTTCGGCTGCAAGGCATCTCCGTCTCCCGTGCAAGTGTCGGGACCGGGCCAGAAATGCCATTCCGCGCCTGCGTGGTAGATGCTCAAGCCGGCGTTATAGAGAAAACCGAGAGCCAGCGCCGCCAGGATGAAAGCCGCCACCCTGGGGTGTTTGTTAGCGAGGAAAGCCACGAGAAGGCCGCCGGGGACTGCCGCATAATAGGGAATCCGCTCCTCCAGGCAAAGCGAGCAAGGAGGATAGCCCGAGAATTCGAAGGTCCAAGCTGCCGCGAGCGCGGCGAAGCTTATGCCCGCCAGGACAAGCGCCGCCGTGCTCAACCTCAGCTCTGTCTGCCCGTTACGGGTCGTTACCGCGCTATACGACATATCTGACGATCACAAAGCCTGAAACGATCACCGCGAACATTCCGAACGTCACTGTTCCCAGACGGCGCTCGATGAAATCGCGGATCGGTTCGCCATAGATATAGAGCAACCCGGCAACAAGGAAGAACCGCAAGCCCCGCGTGATGAGCGAAAGGATGATAAAGAGGCCAAAATTGTAGCCCGCGAAGCCGCTCGCGATGGTCACGAGCTTGAAAGGGATCGGCGTCAGCCCCTTCAGCAGAATGATCCACGCGCCCCACTTCGCGTAGCTCTCGCGGAACGTCTCGATGCGATCGCCGTAGCCGTAAAGGTCGATGATCCATTTGCCGACGCTGTCATAGAGCAGCGAGCCGATGCCGTAGCCGGCGATGCCGCCAACGACCGACGCCGCCGTGCACCACAGCGCGAGCGTAAACGCACGCTGCCGCTGCGCCAGCACCATCGGGATGAGCAGCGTATCCGGCGGAATGGGGAAGAACGAGCTTTCCGCGAACGAGATCACGACCAGCGCAAGCAGAGCGCGCGGTCCCTGCGCGAGGCGCATCGTCCATGAGTAGAGGTTTCGCAGCATTGGCATCCCCAGACGTTTGTGCGGAGATAGCCCGCTACGTTGTCATTGTCCATCGCTGGCGCGGGCGCTGTACCTTGCCTGTGGATTGGTCTATCTAATCCTGTGAAGATTTCAGGTCGAAAAAGCTTATGTCCCGCATGACCGCCACCTATCGCGTTCGCAGCGACGCCGCCTCCATCGCGGCGCGCGCGCAGGCCATTGCGATCGAGCAGAGCGTAGAGACGCCGCTCGCGGCCATTTTGGACGCGACGGTGCTCAGCGACATCGTGGGCGAGGTGCAGGGCATTCGCGAGCTTGAGGCCGGGCTGTTCGAGGTGCGGATCGGGCTCGCGGTGGAAACAACCGGGTTCGAGGCGGGACAGCTGCTCAACATGCTGTTCGGGAATACGTCGATGCAGGAAGATGCGACGCTCTTCGACGCCGAAATCCCGGACACGATGGCGGCGCGTTTCGGCGGCCCGAATGTCGGCATCGGCGGGCTGCGTACGAAGTGTGGCGCGAGCGGTCGCGCGTTGACCTGCGCGGCGCTCAAGCCTCAGGGGCTGCCGCCTAGGGAGCTTGCGTCGCTGGCGGGGCGGCTTGCAGCAGGCGGCGTCGACTTCATCAAGGACGATCACGGCATCGCGGATCAGGCCTACAGCCGCTTCGCGGACCGCGTCCGCGCCTGCGCCCAGGCCGTCCGTCAAGCGGGGTCGGGCACGCTCTATGTCCCCAATATTTCTGGCAGCTTCGACCTTGCGGCGGGCCAGATCGCGCTCACCATGATGGAAGGCATCGAGGCGGTTATGGTCGCGCCCATGATCCTCGGCGTTTCGAACTTTCACGGGCTCATGCGAGAGTTCCCGAATATGGCGTTCTTCGGCCACCCGGCCATGGCGGGCGCGGCGCGGATCGCGCCACCTCTCCTGCTCGGTAAGCTGTTCCGTCTTTTCGGCGCGGACGTCACCATCTACCCGAACTACGGCGGCCGCTTCAGCTATTCGCCCGAAACGTCCCGCGCAGTCGCCGATGCGGCGCGGCGCGATTGGTATGGCCTGAGACGCTGCTTGCCATGTCCCGCCGGAGGCATGACGCTGGACCGCGTGCCAGAGATTTTGGACTTCTACGGGCCGGATACCATGTTGCTGATCGGCGGGAGCTTGCTTTCGGCGAGAGATCGGCTGACCGAAGCAACGGCCGAGTTCGTAGAACGCGTTGCGCGTTACGTCGAGGATGAGAACGATGGATGAAGACCAAATCGGCCGTCGCTTGAGGGCTTCCGCTGGGAGGACATCGAACTGCTCGCCTATAAGGAGGAACGCAGCGCGCCCTTCAAGGCCATCACCCGGCAGGTTCTCTTTCAGCGCCCCGAGCTTCAATGCGAGCTGCGCTATTTCGAGATGCAGCGGGGCGGCCACTCCACGCTAGAGCGGCACGAGCACGCGCACGCCGTGATGATCTTTCGCGGGCGCGGCACGTTCTGTCGGCGATGAGGTGCGCGAGTCGCGCGCCGGACCTTGTTTCATCCCGCCCATGACCTGGCATCAGTTCCGCGCGAGCAAGGGCGAGCCGTTAGGTTTTCTGTGCATGGTGAATGCCGAGCGCGACAAGCGCAGCTTCCCACGGCCGCCGAGGTGGCGCGGCTCATGGAAACGCCCGCCATCGCCGCTTTTCTAAACGGCGCTCGTGACGCGGCCTCTTAACGACCAGCTCAAAGCGTCCCCCAGCTTTGGCAGTGATGGGTCGGGTGCGGACGTGGGCGCGGTTTCGCCGCTCGGCCGCTGTACCCACAGTGGCGGAACTATGAAACCAGCACGCGGCGCCCTAATGACAGTGAGTTGCACCTCTAACCAGAGTGAGCGCGCGAGTCCGAAAGCAGCCGCTAGTGCTCAAAGGGCTCCCTCATCAAAAGAGCCTGCCACGCGTTGGCAGTGCGCTCTGAGGGAAACCATGCTGTCAGATCGGTTTCCGCCGGACTATCAGAGGCCCGTCGAAGTTTTCGCTTAACAAGATCGCCAAGAATGCCGGAGCGCTCATCAAGCGCCTTCAATGGCGCAGCGGATGCGGCGTTCGCAGGCGCGCCAAGGCGCAAAGGCAACACCGCATCGAAGAATATCGCCGCCATTTCCTGCGACCGCCCGACCACGTGTCCCACGTTCGGCTCCTCGGCAAGAGCCCATAGCGCCTGCTCTACGATTTAGGCACAAGGCCGCTGATGACCGCCACCGCGGACGAGATGAACAAGCTGCTGCCCGAGTGCGATGTGATTTTCGGCCAGCGCAACGCGGCTTCGCTGGCGAAGGCCAAGAACCTGATGTGGGTGCAGAACCTGGAAGCCGGACTGGAGAGGGAGCTGTTTCCCGAGTGGGCGGCCCATCCTTGTGCCATGACGAACATGGCGCGGATGTACGCGCCGGCGCTCGGGGAGACATGCTTTGCGATACTGTCGGCGCTTATGCGCGGCATCCAGAAGTACTACGTTCCGCAGTTCGACCGGAAGGAGTGGATATCAAACCGATGGCCAAACCGGTCTTCGTCGAACTTACGCTGCGCGAGTCGGCGTGGCGCCTGGAGATGCAGGAAGAATTTCTGCGGAAGGTGGCGCGCCTTTACCCGCAGTTTCGGGGGCGCTGCATACGGCTGACGAGGTGGACGCTCGGCTCAAGCGATTCGCGCCGCGCTGCGGGAAACGCCGGCGGCGGAGAAACAGTTGAGCGCCGCCGCGGATGCGATCGAGCAGACGAATCGCGGGATCCTGCGCGTGCTACGCGGAGATCGGGAGCTGCAGAAGCTTCAAGAGCCGGTCCCTTCGTCGATCAACGATCGGGTGGAGATCATTCTCGAGGGTGAACGCTTCGCCCTTACCAAGCCGACGCAGACTCATATTGACGATTACAACATTGCTGCGGGCGAGTTTGCCGGGGAGCTGGCGATGGCTTTGGGCACCCAGGCGGGCCGGTTTTTTTTCAGGAAACGCTCGAACGCCTCGTCCAGGCCGGCGACCAGCCCGGCCTTCACCAGCGCGCGGCGACGCCGGCCGGCCCGGGCGACTTGCAAGTGCCAGCGCAAAAACCGTCTCAACCTGGAGCGGCACGTTCAGTTCGTTCAAACGCGCCGTCATCTCGTGGATGCGCCGCTGCCGGACCGCTCTGGAACCGCGCGATTTCGGTGAGCAACGTCTGGTTTTGCGTATCCAGAAAATAACCGAGGATATGGACTTCCGTGTGGTCGTATTCAGCCGTGGATGCTGGGTGCCGGGAATGAATTCCATGCCCGCTGCCGCGCACGCCGCCACCATCCGCGCGCAGCCTTCGACCGAGTCGTGGTCGGTCAACGCCAGTGCG
>CAVRSS010000006.1:0-18447 GCA_963723755.1 uncultured Alphaproteobacteria bacterium
CGCAGAAGAAATTGGATGATCGCTGGGGCTAAATCGTCATGAATTCTAGGGCTTGCGCCTGGGGCGTGATCGCCTCAGCAAGCCGCGACTATAGCCAGCCCCCTGTCTCGTGCGGAGCCTTCGTCGCGACTATCCTTGCTAGACGAGCAAGGCCAAGGTCTCCGAAAACTTCGCACTAAACCACCCAATAAGAGAAGGGCGAATATTAGTGCTGTAAAATCTCTTCCTGCTTCCCCATAGCTGAGGGATTAAGACATCTGGTACACACGTTATATATCCGTAACAACAAGAAATAGCGATAGAGACAAGTGAGCGGTCCTGCAGCGAGAACGGCGTTCGCCGATGCCTTTTATGTGAAAATTTCAAGGCTAAATCTTACTGCCATGTCTTTCGGTAATGCCTGCAAAATCAAATCGCAGCACAGCGGCAAAAGCCCTCATAAGAATTCTCTCTTGACAGTGATAAAAAAGTAAACAAAATGGCGCTTGCAAAGAGCATGTAATGTGATGTATCATACTCTGGGTGTTAGCCTGTAAGCTTTATCAAAGGCATCGCCTGTTATTTTTTCGTATGCCACTGATCTTCGCATAATAATAAATCGAATCTTAAAACTATACTTATGCTTCAGCATGAATGGTGACATGTATTACAGTGCACCAAGTATAATACAATCATTAGAAGCCTAAACTTAGCCATATTTTTCCACATATATATTTTACTAGCAAGTTCGATATCAGCTAAAGAACAAGATTCGAAAAACCTGCGCATCATCAACCCGCTAATCAAGAGCGGGATACCTTAGACTTGCGCTTAACTATCAAGGATCGCCCGCACGATGAAGATTGCTCAGATAGCGCCGCTTTATGAAGCCGTTCCGCCCCGGCTGTACGGTGGCACCGAACGCGTTGTAGCGCACCTCACGGACGCGCTCGTCGAACTCGGACATGACGTAACCTTGTTCGCCAGCGCGGAGGCCGAGACCTTAGCCACGCTCGTCCCGGTCCGCGACCAAGCCATCCGTTTGGATCCGGCGCCGCTCAAGTCCGATCTCGCCGCCCATCTTTCGATGCTGGCGGAAGTACGCCGCCGCGCAGACGAATTCGATGTTATTCACTTCCACACCGACCTCCTCCACTTTCCAATGTTCGAGGATATAGCGGAGCGGACCATTACAACCCTTCACGGCCGCCTCGACCTCAAGGACCTGCCTGGGGTCTACAAGCGGTGGACGGACTTTCCGCTGGTCTCGATCAGCGACGATCAGCGCAAGCCGCTCCCATTTGCGAACTGGATCGGAACGGTGCATCACGGCATGCCATCTGAGCTGTACACCTTCCACCTCCGCAGCGAAGGTTACCTGGCATTCCTCGGCCGGATCTCCCCGGAGAAACGGCCGGACCGCGCTATCGAGATCGCAAAGCGTTGCGGTAAGCGCCTTAAGATGGCGGCCAAGGTTGACGTGGCCGACAGGGCCTACTGGGCGGAGGTGATCGAACCGATGATCCGCGACGAGCCTTTGGTGGAGTTCATCGGTGAAATCGGCGACGATGAAAAATCCGCTTTCCTTGGGGGTGCAGACGCCCTTCTTTTCCCCATCGATTGGCCTGAACCATTCGGGCTGGTGATGATTGAGGCCATGGCCTGCGGAACGCCGGTCATCGCTTTCGGCTGCGGTTCGGTTCCGGAGATTATCGAGTCTGGCCGGACCGGCTTCATCGTAGAGGATCTGGACGGAGCCGTTGAGGCGGTGAACCGCCTGGGCGATCTTCGCCGGACGGAGGTGCGCCGGCGTTTCGACGCGCGGTTCTCCGCATTGGCGATGGCCCGGCGTTACCTTCACCTCTATGCCGCCGTCAGCTGCCCCGAGCAAATTCAGCATAAGGCCTTTGCCTGAGCTGCAGGGTCTTATGAGCGGACCGGCTGACAGCAGAGCGGTCCTCCGGGAGCCCGAAAGAGTAGCATCGGCCAACCCATACTAGGGTGTTGGCCGACAGCGGGCTCAGCGAAGGGGAAGGTAGAAAGGAAAAGTGGCGGGAGTGACGGGACTCGAACCCGCGGCCTCCGGCGTGACAGGCCGGCGCTCTAACCAACTGAGCTACACCCCCGCATAGGGCTGGCGCGCGCAAAGCGTAATCGCCATCTCCACTACATAGCGCGGGCCGCAGCGCTTCTCAAGCGCTAGTTTTGCCTATCGAAGGAAGCTGTCCACAAATCCGGGACAAAACAGCCACTTTCGGATTATCGCAGTCTCCGCCGAACGCGTACCGCTCTCTGCTGCTCTTTGGAATTCGCCGCGTCCAGGGCCACCGGCAGAGCCGCGATCCCGGCGGCAGGGGACGCGGATTTCGTATTTTTTAGAGCAGCCCGCGTCAATTTCGACGCGGATAAGCTGCTCTAACACTTTAAAATCAATCAACGTTTCCGCTTAAGTCGATTCCGATTAAAGGCGGGTTGATCTAGTGCTCGTCCTGTTTCCGGACGACATCCTGAAGCTGCCTGCGTGCAGCCTTGAACGCATCGCGTATTGTCACATAGACGTCCTGATGGGCGCCGTCCGCGGCGGGCTCGCGGCTCACCACAATATCGGGCGCATCGGGAACCACGAGATGAACCCTGATGTGAAAGATGTCTCCCTTGTGGTGGCGGTGCTGAGGCCGGGCAACGACGACGCGCGCGCTGAGGATGCGGTCGGAAAATTGCTCGAGCTTTTCAACCTCTTCGTTGATGCGCGCTTCGACGGCGTCGGAATGTTGAATTCCATCGAATGCGACTTGTAAGGGAACTTTCATGGTGAAACCTTCAGCAGACGGAGTGGGGGGCGAAGGATCTATTCAAGCCGTTTGTAATACCCGACGCGTTCAGCCGCGCCAATCTCAATCGGCCTTCCGGCAAATAATTTACGCGCATCCGGCGCTAGCGACTGCTGAAAACGATGTTGCCCATGGTTCGACAAGCTCACCATGAGGATCACTCACTCACCATGAGGATCAACTCGTCGAAAACACTCGACCTCATCCTGAGCCCGTCGAAGCCTCATCCTGAGCCTGCGGAAACCTCATCCTGAGCTTGTCGAAGGATGAAGCCAACACCCAACCTCATCCTGAGCCCGTCGAAGCCTCATCCTGAGCCTGTCGAAGGATGAAGCCAACACTCAACCTCATCCTGAGCCTGCGGAAACCTCATCCTAAGCCTGTCGAAGGATGAAGCCAACACTCAACCTCATCCTGAGCCTGCGGAAACCTCATCCTAAGCCTGTCGAAGGATGAAGCCAACACTCGACCTCATCCTGAGCCCCGTTCGGTATTTTTCCCAGCATTACCAGGGGTTGGAGCGGGCTGAAGCTCTCGTTAACCTCCCGGCAAGGCGACATCGCCGAAGATATTTTAGACGGAAAATGATGTTGCCCATGGTTCGACAAGCTCACCATGAGGATCACTCACTCACTCACCATGAGGATGAACTCGTTGAAAACACTCGACCTCATCCTGAGCCTGTCGAAGGATGAAGCCAACACTCGACCTCATCCTGAGCCTGTCGAAGGATGAAGAAAACAAGCATCCGGACGTGCGCGCATCCGATTGCATCCGCGATGCGCTAACGGTTGGTGTAAGCCCACGTCCTACCGATCTACTCCGCGGCTTCTTTAGCGACTTCGCGGCTGTGATGGGCGTCGATGCGTGCCTCGATCTCGTGCCGGAAGTGCCGGATCAGCCCCTGAACGGGCCAAGCCGCGGCGTCGCCAAGCGCACAAATCGTGTGCCCTTCGATCTGCTTGGAGACATCGAACAGCATGTCGATCTCGGCAAGCTCCGCCCGGCCCTCCGCCATGCGCTCCAACACGCGCCACATCCAGCCGGTGCCTTCGCGGCACGGCGTGCATTGCCCGCAGCTCTCATGCTTGTAAAAGTACGAGATCCGCGAGATGGCCTTCACGATGTCGGTCGACTTGTCCATGACGATGACTGCGGCGGTCCCAAGCCCTGAACCAACGGCTTTCAGGCTGTCGAAGTCCATGCCCAGATCATCGCACATATGCGCCGGGACGCACGGCACCGAAGACCCGCCGGGGATGACAGCCAGGAGATTGTCCCATCCGCCACGTACACCGCCCGCATGAGTGTCGATCAACTCGCGCAGCGTAATGCCCATCTCCTCTTCGACATTACAGGGCTCGTTCACATGCCCCGATATGCAAAAGAGCTTCGTGCCGGTGTTGTTAGGCTTGCCCAGCTTCGCGAACCATTCACCGCCGCGCCTCAGGATGTCAGGGACAACCGCTATGGATTCGACATTGTTGACGGTCGTTGGCGCGCCCCACAGACCGGCGTTGGCCGGGAACGGCGGTTTCAGCCGCGGCTGGCCTTTCTTGCCTTCCAGGCTTTCGAGAAGCGCTGTTTCCTCTCCGCAAATGTAAGCGCCCGCGCCATGGTGGATGTAGATATCGAAATCCCACCCGTGGACATTGTTCTTGCCGATCAGGCGCGCGGCGTATGCCTCATCGACGGCGGCCTGCAAGCGCTGGCGCTCGCGGATGAATTCGCCGCGAATGTAGATGTAGCAGGTGTTCGCCCGCATCGCGAAAGAGGCGAGCAGGCAGCCTTCGACAAGCAGGTGGGGATCGTGCCGGAGGATCTCACGGTCCTTGCAGGTGCCGGGCTCGGACTCATCGGCGTTGACCACGAGGTAATTCGGGCGGCCGTCGGACTTCTTCGGCATGAAGGACCATTTCAGGCCCGTCGAGAATCCGGCGCCGCCGCGCCCGCGCAGCCCGCTTGCCTTCACCTCATCGACGATCCAATCCTGGCCCCTTTGAATGAGCCCCTTGGTGCTGTTCCAGGCTCCGCGTTCGCGAGCGCCCCTCAGCCGCCAATCGTGCTGCCCATACAGGTTTTTGAAGATGCGATCTTTATCGGACAGCATGGATCAATCCTCGTCCTTCGTCTTGCCCTGTCGCGTTCCAGCCGCATTCGGAGCCGCCCCGCCCGGCGAGCCCGTCTCGATCAGCGCTTTCGCGGCCGCCATCCACTCTGCCGTCTGGCCTTTGAAGCGAGGGAGCCGCGTCTCGATCCATTGCCGATCCTCGTCGGACCAGCTGCCGATCTGTCCGTAGCGAGTGATGCCGATTTCATTGAGGAGATGCTGGGATTCCAAGTCGATTCCCGCAACACTCGTCAGGTCGTCCTCAGGGCCTTCCGGCTTCTCGAAGCGAGCGCGCGCTTCCTCGATCTTGCTCGTATCCCCGGTCTTCGGCTCCGGCGGCTTGACCGGCGACACGGCCTCTGCCACGGCCTGCGCCTTGTTCTGGATTGTGGTTTCCTCCGCACCGCGCTGCGCGGGACGTGCGGCATCTTGCGGCCCGGCTCCCCAGACGCTCTTGAGCGTTGTCGGACCGCTGACGGGAGCGGAGAACTCGCGGGAGATCTGCGGCCCAGGCTTCATCTCGCGCCCTTTGCGCAAACCGTCGAGCAGCGCTTTGAAGTTCTCGGGCGTGAGATCCTCGTAATAGTCGTCGTTGATCTGGGCCATGGGCGCGTTGACGCAAGCGCCAAGGCACTCAACCTCCATCCACGAGAAGACGCCCTCCGGTGTGACCTGCCCCTGCGGCCCGATCTCGCGCTCGCAAACGGCCTTGATCTCATTCGCGCCACGGAGCATGCAGGGCGTCGTCCCGCAAAGTTGCACATGGTACCGGCCGACGGGCGACAGATTGAACATGGTGTAGAAGGTCGCGATCTCGTAGACGCGAATGTACGGCATCTCGAGAAGATCGGCGACATAGCGGATCGCAGGCTCCGGCAGCCAGCGATCGTGCTGCTCCTGCGCTCTCCACAAGATCGGTATGACCGCAGCCTGCTGACGGCCCTCCGGGTACTTTTTGATTTGCTCCGAGGCCCACGCGAGGTTCTCAGGCGTGAACTCGAAGTCACTCGGCTGGTTTGGGTCAAGACGGCGGACGGACATGCGGCGTTTCCATGGTTCTTGTTTGTTAAATAACCGAGATACCGGACAACGGCTAGAGGCTAAGAGGGCGCAGCGAAGACAAAGGCGTGGCAACCAGCGCCGCTATTGAGGAAGCATGTTCAGCTCACCGAAAGCGACCATGCCAAGCAACACAAATGTGCTGAAGAAACTTAGGAAAAAGCAGTAGGTGCCGCGCCTGAAAGAGCGCACGATGAGATAGAGCGTCTCTTCAATCTCTTCCTCGGAAAGCGTCGACAGCAGGTGAAACTTCGTCTTGGGGTGCCTGACCTTCGCGCTCCAGCCGACGGAAAGGGTCAAGCATCGGAGATATAGGAAGCATGCCGCGAGAATGAAACACGCCGTCACCGCGAGCAAGGACGCATAGATCATCCGGTGGTCGGTCGCGGGATAGATCATGTCGTTATAGAAGTAGACGCAGACGGCAAAGAGGATCGCCGTGAATTGAAGGAGGGAACCGGCATTGTTCTGCAGGCGGCCGATCTCGGACAAATGCAGACCGATCTTCTCGGCGGACGAAATCTCATTGTTGAAGGCAACCATCTCTCTCCCCGCGACGCACCCATCTGGTGAAGCGCAGCTTTCGCTTGTCACATACCGGGGAAAGACCGGCCCGGCAAGGCTGACCATGCCGCCGTCAACGCGAAGCGTCGGGATCACGGGCGCAGATCAGTCTTGCGTCCCGCCCGGCAGCTCATGGTTTGGCCAGCGCTTATTAGACCACATCCATTGTTCCGGGTACTCGCGAATCCAGACCTCGAACTCCCTCTGGATGGCAGCAGTCATCGCCCGGATGTCCTCGTCCGGCTTGTCCGTGCGCGGCACTTTGAGTTCCTTGAAGGCGATTTTGAAGCGCGATTCCTTGCCAATGCGGATGCAGCGCCCGACGCAAAGACGCGTACCGGCGCGGCGGGCCAGCCAAGCGGGTGCGGCCGTCGCCCACATCATATGGCCGAAAAAAGGAACCTGGATGCCCTTCCAATCCACAAGGTCCGCCAGCAGGCCGAGCGCTCCGCCAGCGCGCAAATGAGCGCTGATACGCATCACCGTCGCCAGGCCTTCATCGCTTTTGGTCGCGAAGAGGCCGCTCGGGTAAAGGGCTGAGCGCTTGTTTCGAAGCCAGCGATCCACGTAGGGGTTTTCCACGATCCTGTAGACGCCAGCGGGCCGAGCATTGATGGCGTGCAAGGGGAGAATGGCAACCTCCCAGTTGCCCGTATGAAGCGCTGCGCTGACGAGAGGGCCAGTCTTGTCCCGATAGCGCGAGATCAAGGCCGGATTTTCGAACTCGAAACGCGAAGGGTCCTTGAGGAGGCGGTGCAGCAGAAAAAGCTCGGCCATCACGCGCCCGAGATTGTCCCACATGCCGAGCGCAATGGCTTCGTGCTCGGCGGGCGTTTTCTCCGGCATCGCTTTCTGGAGGTTCTTCAGCGCGCGCCGATGACGGCGGGTTTTCGGTGCTATGAACCGCCACAAGCTGGCCGAAAAGGCCGTCGCCATCCTGAGCGGCATCGCCCGCATGAGCAGGCTGATGGCCAGTACAAGGCCGTATTCAAGCCGTTGGCGGATATCGAGCAGCATAAATCCAGGCTGGGTTAGCGCGCAAGCCTGCCTGTCTTGCAAAGCCTCGGCCGGAACGTCAAGACATTAGAGCGGCCCGCGTCCATTTCGACGCGGATATGCTGCCCTAACACTTTAGAATGGATCAACTTTCCGCCTTTCATCGATTCGATTAGCGGGTTGATCTATACGAAACCCGCCGGCGCCATCCCCCGCCGCATGAAGGCGCGGCGGAGCGGCCCAATCGATCCGAGCGCGTACAAGCCAACACCGCGCGCCGCTTGCAGGGGCAAAATGTCGGAAAGCAGGCTTCGATTGAGAATGTCCGCCCCAACCGTGCGGCTCACGATGTCACCCCGGCGGGCAGCGGAATAGCTTCGGAGCAACTCGCCGGAGCCAAGGTCTTTTTTGCTCTCCTTTGCCGCGGCAAGAAGACCGATAAGCGTTTCCACATCGCGAAAGCCGAGATTGAGCCCCTGCGCCCCGATCGGCGGAGTGACGTGGGCCGCCTCTCCCACCAAGGCGACGCGGGTCCGCCCATACTCGCGTACGGCAAGCGAGGACAGCGGAAAGCGCGCCCGTTCGCTGACATTCGAGACCCGCCCTAAAGCGAGATGCGACGCCTTCTCGATCTCACGCGCAAAATCGTCATCATCCAGTGCAAGCAGGCGCTCGGCGTCGTTCTTGCGCTCGACCCAGACAAAACTCGACGCGTTTCCAGGCAGGGGCACAAGCGTGAACGGCCCCGCGCTCCGGTGAAACTCGATGCAAACCCCGCGGTGCGGACGCTCGTGAGTAAAGCTCGCCGCCATCGCGATTTGATCGTAGGCCCACGCCAGCTTCCGGATACCGGCGGCTTCACGCGTTGCAGACACGCGGCCGTCCGCGGCGATGGCGAGCGGAGCGCGAAGCTCGGTTCCATCCGCAAAGCGCAACGACGCCTTTGTCGCCGTTTCGCGGAAGCTGGTCAAAGGCCCAGGCGTGATGATCGGCAAATTCTGCTTTTCGGCCTCGGCTTTGAAAGCGGCGACGAGATCGGCATTCGTGATGTTGTAGCCGAAGGCGGTCTCTCCGATCTCGTCGGCGTGAAAGACGCAGTCGGGAGCGCGAAGACGGCGCCCGGTGTCGTCAATGAATTGAAGCGCCTTCAAGGGCTCGGCGTACGATTTGCAGCCCTCCCAAACCCCGAGCCGCTGCAAGAAGGCGATGGTCTTATTGAAGAGTGCGGCGCTTCTCCCTCTGGCGGCGTAGGTGGATGCGCTGCTGGACGTATCCACGACAGCGGGCGCGAAGTCCCGCCTTCAGGCATCCGAGCGCCGCTCCAAGCCCGGCAGGGCCAGCGCCAACAACAATGACATCCGCTTGATTCGAATCACTCATCGCAGCCCGCTCTCCATCCGACTACTCAAATTTATATAATCGTAAGCAATACTTAGTGCTGAAACGCGGGAGCGCAACATCGCTGCACGTCGAACAAGCTCCCTCCAAGAAAGGTTAATTTTTGCTTTAAGGGGCGCCCACTTTTTGGGCAAATAGTTGGGGAAAACCCAGGGTTGCACATTCGTTGACATAAGGCGAAAAACTACAAAACACGTTTAATTGCAAATGGTTATATGTCACAAAATGCACGCAAAAGATGCGGATTGTGCAAAAACCACGCGTCAAGCAAATTTCGCTTTAATGCCTTATTTTCGACTAACCGCTGCGACATACATATCACATCAGGAGGCGGCGGAAGTAGCCCAGCCACAGTACAAAGCGCCGGCTCTTGAGTAGAGTGAAATAAGTTTTGCGTCTTAGTGAGTTGGTTGTTTGAGTTTCTGTTGCGTTGTCGAGTTTAGGTTGCGTCTGTTGAGTATGAGTTCGCGCCCAGCCAGTCCTGCGTCGCGCTGCCGCCCTTCGGAGACCGAAACGATCGCGTAACGCTTGGTTTACATGTTTTAGTATACAGTCTTGGACACTAAGGGACGCTGATCCCGGTAAAAGTTGCCCCTGAGAGAGACGAGGCCACCTGCATGGCCCCCACCCCCCCGCTAGCCATAGGCCTCGTCTCTCTCTCTTATCTCTGAGCGCTAAAACACCGCCCTGATCGTTGAACCAAGAGATTTCTGCCTCCGGTCTCGGGTGGGTCGATCCCGATGGGGCTGAGGAAAAGCTGGCCGAGTTTGACGCCACCTACGAGCCGTTCCTCCAGGCACTTGCGCTATTTCTGATCATCGATTTGCCAAGCGTGTCGCCGAGAAGCGAAAACGGAAACGGCCTCGACAACTGGCAGCGAAGCATAGGCGGCCGGTCAGCGAAAAGCCTCGTCGATCAGGCCCGAAGCGGGACCGATCCCTCGCGCCAGCAGCATGCTGCCCATGGTTCGACAGGCTCACCATGAGGATTAACTCGCTGAAAACTCTCGACCTCATCCTGAGCCTGTCGAAGGATGCGGCCAACACCCGGCCTCATCCTGAGCCCGTCGAAGGATGCGGCAACACCGACCTTATGTGTGGATGGCTCCCCAGTTGCAAGGGTTTTTTTAAGCGTGATGCTTTTCGGCGGGTGCGCTCATGTGTACGGCGTTTGCGGCACATACATCTGCTGCTTGATGCGATCCGCGAACCGGCTCCCGATCATCCTGGTGAGCTTTGCGCCCGATGAGGCTTGCGGGTTTTTCCGGTCTGGCCGAGCCTTGAGCATCATCCTTTTTTCACCCCTGCGAACGCGTTGACCCTGACTTTTTGGCGCCGCACGCCTTCCGCGGCTCTGTCAGGCAGTTTCTTTGTTCGGTTGAACGGCGTTTCTCCGTCCCGGCCTGCTTCCAGGGAGGCGCTGGCGCAGCGGCGGTCAACACCAGCCGAAGGCTGCCGCGGCACGCGGCGCGGAACGCGGTGTTGACGGCTGCGAGCACAGCGCCAGACTTTTGGGGCCGGGCCGCTCATGCGCGTGCCGCCGTCGCGCGTTGCGCAGCCGCGGCCGGCCTGAAGGCTTCGCCGCTCGCCATGATGGCCCAGGCGATGCGTGCGAGTTTGTTGGCCAGCGCCACCGTGACGGCCCGCCTGGAGCGCCTGGCCAAAAGCGCCTGGACCCAGAGCGCAAGCGGCGTGGTTTTGTTGGCCAGAGACTTTATCAGCGAGGTCGCGCCCAGCACGAACAGACGGCGCAAAGTGCGGTCCCCCGCTTTCGAAACGCGCCCAGGCCGCATCTCGCGCCGCCGGTCCCGTCGAGCCTTGGCGTAAGCCCGATCCAGGCGGCGAAATGGCGGCCGTTCTTGAACAGCTTCGGATCGGGGACGAGCGCGCACAGCGCGGTCGCGCTGATGAGCCTGATGCCGGGAGCGGTCTCCAGGCGCTCGCTTTGCGGATTGCCCTTATGCCAGGCTCGAAGCTGTTTCTTGATGTCATCGAGCTTGCCGGTTGAATCTGCGCGATCGCGTCGATAAAGCCTGAAAGCGGGGCACGCGCCATCTCCGGCAGCGCCTCCGCCGGGGCTTCGCTGACGATCTTGATCAAGTCCGGCAGGCTTGCCGATGCCCTTGGCCGCCACGAAACCGAACTCGGCGAGATGCGCGCGCAGCGCATTCACCAGCATGGTCCGGTTCTTGACCAGGAGTTCGCGGCAGCGATGCAACGCCGTCAGGCTTTGCTGCTCGACGGTCTTGACCGGCACAAAGCGCATCGTGGGCCGGCTCGCCGCCTCGCAGATCGCCTCCGCATCGATCCTGTCGCTCTTGCCGCGCTTCACGTAAGGCTTGACGTAGGCCGGCGGAAGCAGCCCGAACCTCGTGGCGAAGCTTGGCGATTCGCGCCCAGACATGGGCCGAACCTCAGGCCTCCTTCGCCACGACGAAGGCGCAAGCCGGCGAACAACCCCAAGCTCGTCCCGCTTCAGCTGCTGCGAACCACGCAGCGGCCTTTGTCATCGGCGCCTGAACCTGAAGGACCTGCTGGCCAACGCCAAACCGACTATGCTAATCTCACCCATGGGTGGCTCCTCATCCGTGTCGTATCAGACACCCTTTTGGCACATCGATGCCGTGGAAGGGAGCCATCCACCCCATCATCCTGAGCTTGTCGAAGGATGAAGCCACGATTTCATGCTTTTTCAGCAGCCGCAATAGATCAACTCGTCTCGCCAGACCGCGCCAGACCTCCCGCCCGGGTCTTTCTCCATTACGCCTTGTGATTTGCCTATTCTTCTGTGCCGGGATAAAGGCCACCGGCACGCCCCAGTGCATGCATGTAATTGGCAAAGAGCTAAGTATGAGTTTCCGCCGGTTTCTTTTTCGCTTCGCGCTTGCAGGGCTTCTCATGCCGCTGCTTCTCCTGCCGGGTGCGGGGGCTTCCGTTGCTGAGGTTCGGTCCCATGCCATGGTCGAAACGGGCGAACTCGATGGCGACGTCGAGGATGGCCTGCGCGTTTTCCAAGGCATCCCTTATGCCGCGCCGCCCGTTGGTGAGCTGAGATGGCGGGCTCCCAGGCCGCCACTGCCTTGGACCGGCGTCCGCCAGGCGAAGGGATTCGGCCCCGCCTGCCCCCAGGCGCGAAGCAAGGATGTCGCGGCCGGGGACATGAGCGAGGACTGCCTCACGCTGAACATCTGGTCGCCAGCAAGGCACTCCGCTGACCGATTGGCCGTGATGGTTTGGCTGCATGGCGGCGGCTTCAGCAAAGGCTCCGCTCGCATGCCGATTTATGACGGCGCCAATCTCGCAATGAAGGGCGTGGTGGTGGTCACGCTGAACTACCGGCTGGGTTTTCTTGGCTTTTTCGGCCATCCGCTCCTGACCGACGAGGCGAAGGGCGAGAATGCCCCGACCGCCAATTTCGGGCTTTTGGATCAGGTTGCAGCGCTTCAATGGGTCCAGCGCAACATCCAGGCTTTCGGCGGCGATCCGTCAAACGTCACGCTTTTCGGCAAATCGGCGGGCGCTATCTCCACGCTTGCGCTCATGACCGCACCTTCGGCCCGTGGGCTTTTTCATAAAGCCATCGTCCAAAGTGGCGGCGGGCGGTGGGTCGCACCGACACTCACATCGCCCGCGGGGAAATTCCTCGCCGCGCATGAGATCGGAGAAAAAGCTGCGAAGGCCTTTGGCTTGAAGGACGATGAAGCATTGCGGGGACTGCGGAGCAAGAGCTGGCAGACCCTGGACCATACGCTCGACGCCATCCCGGAGCTTTCCGATCACACGCCCTTTCTCGACGGGCAGCTTCTGACCGAACAGATGGAACCGGTCTTCTCCCGTGGCGATCAGGCCCGCATTCCCATGATCGTCGGCGCGAACAGCTACGAAGGCGTTCTCTTACGCGGCACGTTTCACGTCACGGCCAACGAGGTGCTGCATGCGGTGGCCCCGCAGCTTGACGATCTTTCGGATCTGTACCCGCCGCAGCTCTTTATGACGCCCGACTTCCTGGCTGACCATATCTGGGGCGATGCCAATTTTGTGGAACCGGCGCGCATGATCGCGCGCGCCGCAAGCCGCGCGGGCCAGTCTGTGTATCACTATGGGTTCGATTTTCAGCCGCCGCTTCTCCGCCTGATCGGAGGCACGCCACACGGCCTGGAGGTGGCCTATGCGTTCGGCAACATCCGCCGGGTCGTCCCCTTTCCGCTCGCTCAGCTTATGCACCCGCATAATTACGAGGTGAGCCGCCGAATGGTGATCTACTGGACGAATTTCGCAAAGACCGGCCGCCCCGATGGCGGCGGAGTGCCCGAATGGCCGCGCTTTGTGGAAGGGAACGAGGAGACGCTGGTTTTCGGCAACCAGGGAATATCCGTGGAGCGCGATTACCTGAAAGAGCGGCTCGACCTGTTCCGAGGGGTTGTCTGGTGAACTCAGCCCTCACTTTGTAGCTGGCCTGATGACCGAAAAAGATCGTAAGAGGGGCAAAAGTCCGGGCAATTTCTTTTGCGAAAACATATCATGTCATGGCCGGGCTTGACCCGGCCATCTAGGCCTATTGAAAGAAATGTGTTTTTTGCTCCTGGATGGCCCGATCAAGTCGGGCCATCCAGGAGCGAGTTTATTGGCTGCCCGGACTTTTGCCCCTTTTACAAAAGATCGAGCCAAGTCATAGGTGGAGCGCAGCTTTTCGCAGCCTTACGTCGGCGAGGGCAGTCAGCCTCAGCCGCGGGTGGATTTGTTTTCGCGCTCGATCGCGATCCATGTCCCGCCGTCTTTCGCTGACTGAACACGAACGGTAAGTCCACGATTGGGATCGCTAAAGTCTCCAATAAAGGAGAAGGTGACATTGAGTGCGCCCAAGGCGCGCGCCTTGTCGATGCGGCCTTTGAAATAGCCGTTGTTCATGCAGGGAGCGACGTCGATAAAGAAGAGTTTTCCAAAAGCCGGTCTGGCGCCATAGCCGGATTGCTGTGCTTCGGCTTTGTTGAAGACCCGCACGGCGCCCTCCGCATCGAGGCCAATGACACCAAAAGGCAGTTGATCAACCTCCTCTGATGTCAGGCTTTCAATTGCCTCCGCAAGCTTCGTCGTGTCAAAGTCGGGCAGGGAGCTCATCGAGTTAAACCTAAGCGTCGTTGTCGGAGATGAGCATATCGCATATGCTATAAAGGGCAACCAACTTCCGAATGCCGGCTGAAACACGCACAACTAAATCAAGTGTTCCAAAGCTTGCCGACACTCTGGCTAAGTTGCGCAGAGCGTCCGGATTAACTCAAACCGAGGTCGCCGCGCGCATGGGGACGACCCAGACGGCGATTGCCCGGCTCGAGGCGGGAAAGCAGAGCCCGACAATGAACACCTTGCAAAGCTTCGCGCGAGCAAACGGCTTCTGTCTTGAAATCGGCTTTGTGCGATCGGATGAAGAAAAACCCCGCACCGGGTGCGTTCTTGTTGTCGACTATCACGCCGCCTGCGCTTGCGAGAGCGAAACCCTCGACTGTTCTGCTCATCCGGCAGGCGGTTTGAAGGTCTCGCCCGAGAAAACCGCGATCCCCGCTAGATGCGTGACACGCGCGCCGT
Organism: uncultured Alphaproteobacteria bacterium; assembly: GCA_963723755.1. Taxonomy (GTDB): domain Bacteria; phylum Pseudomonadota; class Alphaproteobacteria; order Rhizobiales; family Rhodomicrobiaceae; genus Rhodomicrobium. The sequence continues at coordinate 14,520 of CAVRSS010000006.1, forward strand.
CCTCCGAATAAGGAACGAGCAGGCGTTCGAAGTTCACCGCTTCGCCGTCGCCAAAATCGAAGCGGAGGTGTTCGTAACACGGCCGGCCGGTCTTCGCGCAACGGCGGTACGCCTCGACGAGACTGTTCTCGTCTTCGTCCGAGATGCCTTCGGTGTCGAGCGGGCCTCCCAATCGCTCCACCAAGGCCTTGCCGACCTCAAGGAAACGAACGGTCCCGTCAGGATGAAGCGCCGCCACAGTAAGGACCCCGCTCGCTGCGAATAGCGTTCGATCGAACTTTTGATACGGCGGCACGGGGGCATCGGCATCGATCTCTTGAGCCCAGTGATCATAAAGAGCAAGCAGCGTGCTGCTTTGAAGTTTACGCCGAACGGGCGACGCTTCGGCCAGCTTTCCCATTTGAGACAGCGGCGCCTCGAACCCGTATCGAAAACCACTCTCCTCGTAGGAGACATCCGGATCGCACGAGAAGTCGGCCGCGACAATCGATTGAATAAGCTTTGTGCCAAATCCCCGCCGTTTCGGAGGCGTGACTTTCGGGCCGCCGCTTTCGACCCAATCAAACCGCACGTGCGGTTCGTTACCCGGTCCCGTGATGCTCCACTTCAGGCTGACGTGTCCTCCCGGAGAGGAAAGCGCGCCATATTTTGTTGCATTCGTAGCGAGTTCATGGATGACCAGCGCAAACGTTTGCGAAGCCCTGGCGGTCAAAATGATCTCCGGCCCCCGCGCGTGGGTCCGGTCCTCGAAGGCCGAAAGCTCGGCCTCAAGGATTTGCTTCAGGCGCTCACCCTCAAAACCGGCATCGGTGAGCTTCCCATAGGTCCGTGAAAGCGCTTCCAACCGGCCCAAAAGCGCACTTTGCGCCAATTCTATCGAGGCAGCCTTTGCGAGGCTCATTCTTGCGATGGAGTGAACGACCGAGAACAGGTTCTTGCCCCGGTGTGAGAGCTCGTTCATGAGCACGAGCTGTCGCCGTTCCGAGCGTTTGCGTTCACTCACGTCACGATAGACGACCGATGCGCCTTTCAGTTTGCCGTCATCGACAATCGGGGAGACGTTGATCTCGACGTCGATCAGCGACCCATCCTTATGACGCCGGGATGTTTCCTTGACAACGGCTCGACCGTCCGTGTGCACCGACGAACGCAACGCTTCGTACTCAGCGGAGAGCGACGCTGGAACAATGAGGTCAAGCGGGCTTTTCCCGACGGCTTCTCCGGCGGGATAACCGAAAAGTTTTTCCGCGCCTGGATTCCAGGTCGCAACCAGCCCGCCATTGTCAAAGGAAACAATGGCATCCGCCGAGGCGGTGACAATCGCGGCAAACGGCGCGTCGTCGCGTTCTTCGGCGCGCAGACCATCATAAAGCGTCTCCAACTCGTTCACGCGAAGCCGGGTTTGATGAAGCTCCGTAACGTCGCGGGCGCAGCCTGCGATGCCTTCAACTTCACCATCACCGTTCAGGAACGGCACGTAAATGGCGTCATACGAGCGGTCACCGGAACCGTAATTCAACGTTACGGAGTAGCGATACGGGCTTCGACTATCCCGGGCCAAACCCAAGGCCCGCACCACGCGTCCGCCCCCTTCCGGCCCGAGCACCTCCTGTGGTGTACGCCCTCGTACCTGGTCCGCGGAGAGACCGACAACAGATAGCCCTGTCGGATTGATTTCAGCGTACCGGAAATCCCCGGAAGCGCTCGTTTCCACGTAGAAGAGGCAATCCCCCGACCGTTCAAAAAAGCCCCGGTAGCGGTTCACCTCTTTCTTCAATGACTTGAGATAACGCTTCGTTCTTTGGGTCTGGCGGATGATGCTTCTAAGCAATGCGGGGGTAAGCTCGTCCAGTGCAAAGACATCGCCGGCGTCAACGATTTCGCAGACGCGATCGAGGCCGGCATTGCCATTGTCCATGAGGACGAAAAATTGAGCGTCCTCATGCTGGCTTAAGTCAGCCAGGCCGAGGCCGCCGTCAAGTTCGGGTTGTGAAAGAAATGGACATCGGCTTGCTTCGTGTCCGCGTCCGGTTTGGCATGCGGATGCCTCACTTCAAGCCGAAGCCCCGGCAATCCAGCTTAATTCAAAAGCCACGCAAAACGCTCTGTAAACGGCGGGTCCTCCGAATAAAAAATAACCTTCATTGCGAGGTGTATCGCCCTGTCCGTTACACACCCATGTACGTCATGCGCATTATGCAAATCCAGTTAAACAAGGCAATATCAGGTCGCGCTTGCGCTCAAACAATTGATCTTTATCATACGCCTACCCAAAGTTGAGTTTGTGCAAAATGCGGCATTTGTGCTGTCGCTGTGGCTCAGTCCAAGCGCTGAACTTGCCCCGCTTAAAGCATGAGCATTTCATCGGATACGGGCGTCCAATGCTTTTGTGTGCGCGCGCCGCGCCTAGCAGAGTTCCCAAAAGTGGCCTTCCCGGTTTTCGGATAAGTACTCTGCGAAAATAAAGACTCCAGGCAGGCGCTCGTTGCAAGGAATGTCTGCTTACTGCGGAGAGGAAAAGCCAGCACGTCCCGCGTGTAGGTTTCCACGACGAAAGAGAAAGGTGTGCCGCCATTCGCGCGCAGGATCGCCCGGTGCTCCAGAATGTGATCGGGCGCTTCCAGGCGGCTGCCCGAGGCGGAGCAAGGGCTCCGGCGCAATATTCCAGCGCTCGGGCAGCGGCGACCACAAGAGCTTCGCCGATAGCGTTTCGCGGCGAAAGTCGAGATCGTGAACCACCCGGCCGAAAGGCATGTCGGTTTCATCGAGGAGGCGGTTCATCTCGGGGGTCAGCCGGCCGGGCACATACCAATTGTCGGCTTCCGACAGGAGCTTGTCCCCGCAGAAAAGCCGCACATGACGGTAATGAAGCTGACCATCGGTCTGTACCGCGAGCCGCGCGCGGTCCCTTTCCTCAAGATGCTTCTGCGTGCCGCGCTCGAGGCGGGCGACAAGCTTCGCGTCGGGTGCAAGACCGTGTCCGCTGCACCAGCGCTCAAGCGTCAGGGTGGCGCTTGAATGGCTCAAGAGCTCGGCATTGAGTGTTTCGATCAGAGCCAGGATTTCCACGCGCGTCAAAAAGCTATCCTGCCAGCTCAACGGAACAAGCCCCAAAAGCAACGGACATACGGAGAGAACAAAGAACCATCGCCAGAGCACCATGAGCTGCCTTGTCTGAGTGATCTTTTTTCATCAGCGGCGCTAGCATTGCTGCTGAAAAGCATGAAGTCTTGGCTCCATCCTTCGACAGGCTCAGGATGAGGCTTCGACGAGCTCAGGATGAGGCCTTCGACAGCTCAGGATGAGGCTTCGACGAGCTCAGGATGAGGCCTTCGCAGGCTCGGACTCGGCCATCCACAGGCTCAGGATGAGGTCGAGTGTTTTCGATGCGTTGATCCTCATGGTGAGTGATTGAGTGAGCCTCATGGTGAGCTAGCCGAACACCTCATGGTGAGCCTGTGACCCCTCACGGTGAGCTTGCCGAACGCCTCATGGTGAGCCTGTGAACCCTCATGGTGAGCTTGTCGAACACCTCATGGTGAGGCTTGTGAACCCTCATGGTGAGCTTGTGAACCTCCCTCATGGTGGAGCCTGTCGAACCCATGGGCAACATCGTTTTACCAGCATCCTGCCAAAGCAGCAGCCCGAGTTCGTTTCGACGCGGGATAAGCTGCTCAAGCGTGTTAGAATTCATTCCCTTTTTCCGCCTTTTAATCGATCTGACGGCGGTTTGATCTCGGGCTTCGCGGCAGTCTCTTCAACTGCCCTTTCGCTAAGTACACCTCAGGCAAGGCGAGGCGGAAGCGCCATCTCGCCGCAGACCCGCAAAGTTTGCGTGAACGCCGAGGCAAGCCCGAAACTTTCTCGTTTCGGCGCGGGAAAGGTGTCCCGTTCTAGCAGGCCCATCGAACGAAGCAACAGGCACATA
>CAVRSS010000007.1:0-7557 GCA_963723755.1 uncultured Alphaproteobacteria bacterium
GGCTGAAGCTCATCCTGCGGGCCAAGTCCATTGGCTTCTCGCTGGCGGAGGTGAAGCAGTTCCTCGCTCTCTACGGCAATCGCGGCGAAGGGCGGCCGCAGCAGGTTGCGTTCGTGGCGGAGCGCTCGAATACGCTCATCAAGGAATTGGAACAGAAGCAGGCCGACGTCGCCGCGACGCTCGAAGAGCTGAAGGTCATCCATAGCCAGTGCGTGCGCTATCTCGCCGAGAAGAGCGTTCCGTGCAGTCAAGCCGATGTCACCTCGGATCGGGAGAGCGCTCCGAAAAAACATACCGCTGGCCCGAGCAAGGATTAGGTCATGTTGCCCCGCACGCTGTTTTCCGAAGAGCACGAGCTTTACCGCGATCAAGTCCGCCGCTTCGTCGAGCGCGAGATCACACCCCACCACGCGACTTGGGAAAAAGACAAGGTTGTGCCGCGCTCGGTCTGGCTTGCGGCCGGTGAGGCGGGGCTTCTTTGCCCCGCGATTTCCGAAGAGTATGGCGGCTGCGGCGGGGAGAGGCTTCATTCAACGATCGTCATTGAAGAACTTTCGCGCGCGGGCGCGACAGGGCCGGGCTTCGCGCTCCACTCCGACATCGTTGCGCCTTACATCTTCGCCTATGGCAGCGAAGAGCAGCGCAAGCGTTACCTGCCCGCCATGGCGAAGGGTGAGATCATCGGCGCGATTGCGATGTCGGAGCCGGGCGCCGGGTCCGATCTGCAGGAAGTCCGCACAACGGCCGTGCGGCGCGGCGACGGCTATGTTCTTAACGGCTCGAAAACCTTTATCACCAACGGCCAGAACGCCGACCTCGTGATTGTGGTCGCAAAGACCGATCCGACGCTCGGCGCGAAAGGCATCACCCTTTTCCTCGTCGATGCGGGGCTTCCCGGCTTCGCCAAAGGCCGCAATCTCGAAAAGCTTGGGATGCACGCGCAGGATACTTCGGAGCTGTTCTTCCAGGATGTGCAGCTTCCCGGCGACGCGCGTCTTGGAGGCGAGGGCCAGGGCTTCATCTTTCTTATGAAGGAACTCGCCTGGGAACGCCTTCAGATCGCCATCGCGGGGATAGCCACGTCCGAAGCGGCGTTGCAATCGACGATCGACTATGTGCGCCAGCGCAAGGTCTTCGGTCAGACCGTGTTCGATTTTCAGACCACGAAACACAAGCTCGCCGAACTGAAGACGGAGATCCTGATCGGCCGGACCTTCGTCGACCGCTGCATCCAGCAGATGATGGACGGTGAACTCGACGCGACCACGTCGGCGATGGCGAAATACTGGGTTTCCGACCTGCAATGCAAAGTCATGGATCAGTGCCTGCAACTGCATGGCGGCTACGGTTACATGATGGAATACCCGATTACTCGAGCCTATGCCGACGCGCGTGTGCAACGCATCTATGGCGGCACCAACGAAATCATGAAGGAACTGATCGCGCGGACGCTTTAGAGATCGAATTCCAAGCCGGAGCGGCAGCCTGTTTCTCTTGATGGCCGGGTCAAGCCCGGCCATGACAACAAAAAGAAGCCCGGCCATGACGCCAAGCGGTCCCTTGAGCGACCGCCGCCTGTTGTCATGGCCGGGCTTGACCCGGCCATCCAGGAGACAAACCCACTGAGCTACTTTGTTTATATTCTGGCCAGCAAAAGGAACGGCACCTTGTACATCGGTGTAACTAATAATCTTGCGCGCCGTATCTTCGAACATAAACAAGGTATGGGCAGCGTATTCACCACGAAGTATGGGGTTAACATGCTCGTCCATGCCGCGGTCTTGACATCGCCACAGGATGCAATTCAACGCGAAACCAACCTCAAAAAGTGGCCTCGAAAGTGGAAATTGGATCTCATCGAGCAGAATAACCCCGAGTGGATCGACCTCTACGAAACACTTGCCTGAAGCAAAGGCTGGATGGCCGGGTCGAACCCGGCCATGACTAGCGCGGAGGAATACATATGCCAGACGCCTATATTTTCGACCACGTGCGAACTCCGCGCGGCAAAGGCAAGAAGGACGGCTCGCTGTATGAGGCGACACCCATCCGGATCGCGACACAGATGCTGGAAGCGATCCGCGACCGCAACACGGGCCTCGATACGCGCGAGGTCGAAGATGTGATCCTCGGCTGCGTCGCCCCCGTCGGCGAGCAGGGTGCGAACATCGCCCGAGCGGCTGTTCTGGCGGCGGGTTACGACGAGAGCGTGCCCGGCGTTCAGATCAACCGCTTCTGCGCATCCGGCCTCGAAGCCGTAAACATGGCGGCGGCAAAGGTTATGTCGGGCCAGTCTCCCATAGCGATCGGCGGCGGCGTCGAATCCATGAGCCGGGTGCCGATGGCCTCCGATGGCGGCGCATGGCCCATCGACCCCGCCGTGGCGATTCGACCTATTCGTGCCCCAGGGTATCAGCGCGGACCTTATCGCAACCAAATACGGCATCAACCGCGACGACGCGGACGCCTACGCGGTGGAAAGCCACAGGCGCGCGGCCAAAGCCTGGGAAGAAGGCCGCTTCGCCAATTCGGTGGTGGCGGTGAATGATATTCTTGGGACCCCGCTCCTCTCCCGCGACGAGATGATCCGCACCGATGCCAGCATGCAGTCGCTCGGCGCGCTCAAACCATCCTTCGCGGACATGGGCAAGACTTACGGCTTCGATGGCGTGGCGCTGCAAAAATATCCCGAAGTCGAGCGCATCAACCATATTCACACGCCAGGCAACTCCTCCGGAATTGTCGATGGCGCGGCCGCCGTTCTCATCGGCACGAAGGAGGCCGGCGAAAAGGCTGGCCTTAAGCCTCGCGCGCGCATCCGAAGTTTTGCGTCCATCGGCTCGGAGCCGACCATCATGCTCACCGGCCCGAGCTTCGCCGCCGAACGCGCGTTGGTGAAGGCCGGGATGAAAAAAGAGGACCTCGATCTTTGGGAGTTGAATGAGGCCTTCGCCTCCGTCGTGCTGCGCTTCATGGATGTGCTGAACGTCTCCCACGACAAAATCAACGTGAACGGCGGCGCGATTGCCATGGGCCACCCGCTCGGCGCGACAGGCGCGATGGTGCTTGGGACGCTGCTCGACGAGATGGAGCGGGCTGGGGCGAGCACGGGTCTCGTCACGCTTTGCATCGGCGCAGGCATGGGTACGGCCACTATTCTGGAGCGGGTTTAGCGCTTTCCGTCATGGCCGGGCTTAACCCGGCCATCCAGCTTCCCACGCCCAACTTGCGGCCTCTGGATGGCCGCCTCAAGGGCGGCCATGACTTGGAGAGATTGAATGACCAGCAGCATTTCATACACCGTCGATAGCGACGGCATCGCCACCCTCACTATCGACCAGCCCGGCAAGTCCATGAATTTGATCGGGCAGGACTTCGTTGGCGAGTTCGCAGCGGCCATCGAGCGCGCGGTGGGCGACGCCGACGTGAAGGGCATCATCGTCACGTCCGGCAAATCGAGCTTCATCGCGGGCGCGGACCTCATCGGCATGGAGCGCCTTATCGCTCTTGCCCGCACCGCGCCGCCAGTCGAGACTTTGAAAGCTGTTTCGAGCTTGACGCGAGTGCTGCGCCGGCTTGAAACCTGCGGCAAGCCCGTGGCCTGCGCGATCAACGGCACCGCGCTTGGCGGCGGATTTCGAGATCGCGCTCGCCTGCCATTATCGCGTCAGCGCCGACACCGACCACATCAAGATCGGCCTGCCTGAAGTGCAGGTCGGGCTCCTCCCCGGGGCCGGCGGAACGCAGCGCCTGCCTCGACTGATCGGCATCATGCCCGCGCTGCCGCTGCTGCTCGAAGGCCGCCACATGTCGCCTCGGCAGGCGAAAGGGAGTGGCCTCATCCACGAGGTTGTGCCCGCGAGCGAGCTTCTGGCGGCGGCGAAGAGGTGGCTGACCTCCCCGCAGGCGAAGGCGGTGCAGCCGTGGGACGAGAAGTCATTCAAGGTGCCGGGTGGCGCGGGCGGCATGAACCCGAACGCGGCGCAGACTTCATGGCCGCGAACGCAATGACGCGCGACAAGACATTCGGCAATTATCCCGCCGCCCAGGCGATCCTGTCCGCCGTCTATGAGGGCACGCAAGTTCCCATCGACCTCGGCCTCAAGATCGAGGGGAATATTCGTGTCCCTGATCCGCGGCGATGTCGCGCCGAACATGATCCGCACGTTGTTCGTGAACAAGGGCAAGGCCGACAAGCTGGCGCGCCGCCCGCAAGGCGTACCGAAGGCGAAATTCAGGAAAATCGGTATGCTTGGCGCTGGCATGATGGGCGCGGCCATCGCCTATGTCGCGGCGTCGAACGGCATCGAGGTCGTGCTCATCGACCGTGATCCGGACGCCGCCGAACGAGGCAAGGGCCATGCCCGGAAGCTCGTCGAGGGCGCCATCTCGAAGCGCCGCATGAGCCAGGCCGAGGTGACGCGCTTTTGAACCGCATCACCCCCGCCGTCGACTTCGCGCTTCTCGCCGACGTCGATTACGTGATCGAGGCCGTGTTCGAGGATCGCGCCATCAAGGCCGATGTCACGAAGCGCGCCGAGGCCGTGATCCGGCCCGATGTCGTCTTCGGCTCGAACACTTCGACGCTGCCCATTACCGGCCTCGCCGAAGCGAGCAGCCGTCCGGATAAGTTCATCGGCATCCACTTCTTCTCACCCGTGGAGAAAATGCCGCTTGTGGAGATCATCCGAGGCAAGAAGACGAGCGATGAGGCTCTCGCGATCACGCTCGACTTCGTGCAAGCGATCAAGAAGACGCCGATTGTCGTGAATGACGGGCGTGGCTTCTTCACGTCCCGCTTCTGCGGCTGCTACATCATGGAAGGCGAGATCATGCTGGCGGAAGGCATTCCGCCCGCGCTGATCGAAAATGCGGGCAAGCTCGCAGGCATGCCCGTCGGTCCGCTCGCGCTCGCGGACGAGACGGCCATCGACCTCGGCTGGAAGATTCACAAGGCGGCGGAAGCCGATCTCGGCAACGCCTATAAGCCAAGCCCGGCCGTGTCGGTCATGGAGACCCTGTATGTGAAGAACGGCCGCGCGGGCCGGAAGAACGGCAAGGGTTTCTACGACTATCCGGAGAAGGAGCCAAAAAGCCTTTGGCAGGGACTGGCCGACCTTTACCCGCCGAAGCCCCAGTTCGATTGGCCATCCGTGGAAGAGCTGAAGAAGCGGCTGCTTTATGCGCAGGCGCTGGATGCGGTGCGCTGCATGGAAGAAGGCGTGCTGACCGAGCCCGAAGACGGCGACGTGGGCGGCATTTTCGGCCTGGGCTTCGCGCCATTCACGGGCGGCCCGTTGAGCCTCATCGATACGGTCGGCGTCGCGAAGTTCGTCCAGGAATGCGATGCGCTGGCGAAAAAGTACGGGGAGCGGTTCACGCCGCCGAGGCTTCTTCGCGACATGGCAGCGAAGGGCGAGACGTTCTACCCTGCATCGAAGGCGGCGGCTTAATCTGTCATGGCCGGGGCTTAATCCCCTTGAGGCGGCAATCCAGTGGGTCAGCTGGCCGTCGTCGCCCAAATCGCCTTCGGCATCTCGGTCGGCCTAATCTACTATTCGTCTTTGTTCTACTCGATGGACGTCGGCGAAACCAAGGGCGAACACGGCGGGTTGCACGAAGCGATGATCGGCGCGGCTCCTGCGTCGGGCCGGCGGTGGGTGCCCTGAGCCTCTGCATTATCCCCGGTTTCCCGAACGCAAGCCCTATGCAGTGGCCGCAATACTAGCCTGCGGACTGGCCGGCTTGATCCGCCTGCATTGCACCGGCGGCGTGAACTTGTTCGTGCTCTTGCCGTTTAGGGTCTGCGCATCAATAACTGTCGCATAGTCGCCTTTCGCTCCGCGAAAGTAGCGATACTTTCGCGGAGCGAAAGGCGACACTAATTGATTTGCCGGTCTTTACTTCCTTCCCCGCTGCAAACGCGCCTTCCTTCAACGCCGCGAGCCGAATGGCGACCTGCTCCAAACAGTGCCATCGCAATGCTCGCTGAGCACGTGATCGATCCGAAGGCACGGGAACTATCACCAATTCGTATCGAACGGACATCCGTCATGAGAGACTCTTCTTTAGATCGATGACGATCGGTGGGCGTCATCAGGCTGCCCGAGACTCGCACAAATCCCCTGTTGATTATCTCAGATTAGCCGGCGCCGTCGCGCCAAAACACCAATGGCCGTTGCGAACGGTCGGAACAAGGAGTATTCTGATGTCGGCCTATCAAGTATCCGGCACACGGCGTGTGCCGGATAAGGGACCATAACTGCGTCCCCTTGAGTGCCCTACGGACACGGGGACGCGGAGAGAAAGAAAACGCCGCCGGCGCCGAAGGCCGCTCGACAGAAACGTCACTACTTGATAAAACACTAGTATGAGCAAAGCGCAAGCCGAAACCGACATTGACCGAACGCGCTAAAGCCGCAATCAAGCGAAGCGGTTCGACACGATACCGAATCGCCAAGGACACGGGAATCGACGAAGCCGCCCTTATGCGATTCATGCGGGGCGAAACCTCCCTACGGCTCGACAGGGCCGACTTGCTGGCCGATTACCTCGGGCTGGAACTCGTCAAACGAAAGGCGAAGTGAACGATGGAACCTCATACAGAAGGGGAACTCCCATGAAACGAGAATGTTTTCAGGTGCTGGTGTTTGGCCTGCTTGTCGCAGTTATCCCGTTTGGCTGTGGAGATGGTCGCGACGCCACGCAAGTTCAAGTTCTGCGGAATAACAAACAAGACCGAATCCCTCGGAATGAGGCGGAGACGACCACGGACAACGCCACGGCAGTTGCCAAAATCCAGGAGTTCGGCGGCAGAATAACCATCGATAAAGGAAGCACAGGAATGTCCATGATTGCGGTCGATTTTACCAAGACCAAGATCGCCGACGATGACTTGAGGAACCTCGAAGGGTTGTTACAGCTACGCGAACTGAACCTAAGTGAAACCGATGTGACCGGCCCTGGTTTAAGACATCTCAAAGGTCTAGATCATCTTCAGACATTATTTTCTTGCTGGACCCAATATCACCGACGCTAGCTTGCCGCACCTCAAGGAGTTGACTCAACTCCGCAAGTTGGTTCTTGGGGTACCAAGGTAACAAATGTTGGCTTGGAGCACCTCAAGAGCTTGACGGAACTCCGGTGGTTGAGCCTTTGGGGCACCCACATGACGGGTGCCGGGGTCAAGCATCTCAAAGGGCTGGCAGGCTTAGATGCTGGCGCTCGTCAACACTGATGTAACCAACGTCGGTCTGAGGCACCTCAAGGAGCTAACACAATTGCGGGACTTGTCCCTTCAGTCCACCAGAGTGACGGACGTTGATTTTGAAGGGCTGGCCAAATTGCAGAAACTCGACCTTGCGCTGACTCCGATGACCGACGTCGGCATGATCCACCTCAAAGGGCTGGCACGACTCCGAAATCTATGCCTTGCGGGTACCCGGGTAGGCGACACGGGTTTGGAACATTTCGAGGGATTGACCCAACTTGAAGTATTGAACCTCAGTGGCACTCACGTCACCGATGTCGGTTTGGAGAATTGAGGCAATTAACGCA
>CAVRSS010000008.1:0-14068 GCA_963723755.1 uncultured Alphaproteobacteria bacterium
TTAACCTGAGTGCAAGGAGAAATCGCTGACGATCTATCAGAAGAGGGAATACGGACGAAAACGTGAGGGGAAGTTGGACCATTGGACCATTTCTGCAATTCGCCGGATCCATACAGACCAAGCATTCGGACACCTGCGTCCGATGCAATGCGCGATACTTTAAGCAGCCGCCGCTTTCACTGTCTCAGCCAGCTTTTTCAAGGTGAAAGGCTTCGGCAGGAAGACAAAGTTCTCGTCTGCGCCCAGGTTCTTGCGGAACGCCTCCTCGGCATAGCCCGACATGAAGATGATGCGGATATCGGGGTTGCGCTCGCGCAGGTGGCGCAAAAGGGTGGGGCCGTCCATTTCGGGCATGACGACGTCGCTGACCACAAGATCGATCTTGCCGTTCTCTCGGTCCATGACTTCGAGCGCCTCGACGCCGCTCGCCGCCTCCAGCACCTTGTAGCCACGAGTGGCAAGCGCACGGGAGGCGAACGAGCGCACAGCGTCCTCGTCCTCGACCAGAAGAACCGTCCCCTGACCAGTCAAGTCCACGATCTTGTCAGGCGCCTCGGCTTTGGTTTCCAGTGCCTTAAGATCTTGTTCCGTCTCGATATATCGGGGGAGATAAATGCGGAAGGAGGTGCCGCTGCCGATTTCGCTGTCGACGAGAATGGTGCCGCCGGTCTGCTTCACGATGCCGTAGACGGTGGAGAGGCCAAGACCCGTTCCCTTGCCTACTTCCTTTGTCGAGAAGAAGGGGTCGAAGATCTTCTCAAGATGCTCGGGCTTAATGCCCGTTCCGCTATCGCGCACCTCGCACGTGACATATTCTCCGCGGTCGAGCCCACGGTCCTTCAGGGCAAGCAATTCACGCTCGCTGACATTCTCCGTCGTAATCACGATCTCGCCGCCATCCGGCATTGCGTCGCGCGCGTTCACGGCGAGGTTCATGATCACCTGAAACAGCTGCCCCTCGTCGGCCTTCACGAACCAGAGATCACGCCCGTGTTAAATCTTGGCCTTGACCTTCTCGCCGAGCGTCCGGCCCATGGTCGCCTGAAATTCCTCGATCACGTCCGTGATTCTGAGGAGGGCGGGGCGCAGGGTCTGCTTGCGGGAATAGGCAAGGATCTGCTTGACGAGTTCGGCCGCTCTCGTCGCGTTGTTCTTGATGTTCATCAAGTCTTTGAAGGCCGGGTCGGAGGCGCGGAAACGGCGCAGGAGAAGGTCGGAAAAGCCTATGATGGCGGTAAGCAGGTTGTTAAAATCGTGAGCAATTCCGCCGGCAAGTTCGCCGACCGCCTGGAGCTTCTGCCCTTGCACCGCCTGTTCGTCAATGACCGGGGCGGCCCCTGCTTCGACTGCCGTGACCACCAGATTATTGTCGTTTGCGGCCGGGAAGACGACAATGCGAACGCGCCGGTTGAGCGATCCCTTGAGAACCGCCTGCAGTTCCACGGGTCCTGCGAGGCCGCTTGCGGTAAGCGACGCGATCTTGTCGCGGACATTCTGTGATGAAGCCTCCGCCACAAGCGATGCAAGCGACTTGCCGTTGAACTCTGCGAGGGCGGAACCTTCTTCCGAAGGTTCGCCGAAAAGGCGGCGGAACTCATCGTTCGCCACCTGGATGACCCCCCGGGCACTTGTGAAGGCCATGGCCGTCGGCGCGCGCGCGAGCAGCGCCTCGAAGGAGTCTTCAAGGCTGCCTGCGGCGGGGTCGGCGGGCGTGACAATCCAGATTTGCCCTTCGTTGATGTCCGCTCCAAGGTGCAGGGATGCGGCGCGGGCATAACCGCTCGCACTGATGATCTGCACCGGGATTGCGCTGCCTGCTCTCGCGATCATGTCGCGAAGCCTGGCGCGGGTCAGGGGGTTTCCTCGCCTCGTGCGGAAAAGCGACCACGCCTGCTTGCCGGTGGGCTCACATCCTGCCAGCTTCTCGAAGCCCTTATTGGCCCCCTGGACGGTCAGGTCTCTGCCGACCGAAAGAGCTGGAACAGGAAGCATGTCGAGACCTGGCTTCGGCTTGTCCCCATGAGCCGTCTTTTTTGCGTTTTCGATCTGCCATACCAGGAGAGAAGAGCGTTTTCCCTGGTCCACGAGAGGCGCCACCTTGAGCAGCACGGGATCGGCGCTTTGCGAATTCCGAATATGAACGATTTCCGCATGTGCGTTGCCAGCGGAGCCAGCCGCGAAAAGACGGAAAATGGCGGCGGCGGCCTCTGGATTCCGTTCACCGAGCCGGGAAAGATCGTGATTGTCGCCAAGGCCACCGACAAGGCTTAAAAAAGTTTCGCTGCTCCATTGGACCAGGCCTCTGCTGTTGGTGACGGCGACCGCGGCCGGCAGAGCACCGAAAAGGCGCTGAATGCGGTCATCGGAGCTGTGATCCGGCTTCAGATGCAGTTGTCCCGCCGCAAACAGCACCGACGCGGCCGCGCCGAGACCGGCCAGGAGCGCAAGCGCGACCCATCCATATCCCGCGGCGGACAGCGCTATCGCGCCAGCCGCGCCGAGCCCAAACGCGACACTATTCCAATGCGGATTCCAGTGTGCGAAGGTCATAGACTGCACCGCCATTTTTAGAAACCTCGTTCTTGGCCGCGACTATGAAATGATTCGCCTTGCGCTGGGACCCGGGCGCATAAAGCAATCTCGCCGCTGGGAAAGTTAAAAATGTCTTGCGAAGTTGCGTGTCGTCGCATCTTTTGCTCCAAAGCAAGGGCATTTCATTGTCGTCTGGCGTGATTTTGCCCTCGGGACTTTGACAAAAGGGGGATCGAATGAGCTTCGCAGGCATTGCCGGGATCGTCGTTCTTGCATTGGTTGCTGCTGGCGTCGGCTTCTACCTATATCAGCGAAAAGGAAGTGGGGATACGGCAGGGCTGTTTTCACCGCGTTCCCGGAGGCTGGCATATGTTGAACGGACCGCGCTTGAAGGGGGCCGGAAGCTCCTCCTGGTCCGGCGGGATGATGTCGAACATCTTATCCTGATAGGGGGGCCTATCGATCTCGTCGTCGAGTCAGGCATATGCCCGCCAGCGGTTGCAAGTTCCTTCGTGAAGGAAGTCAGTTCGACGCCCGTGGGATATGAGCCTTCGGTGTGGCCCCTTGCCGAGACCTTGCCTGATGTGGAACCGGCGGTGGCGCCGATGCCACAATTGTCTATTTTTTCCAAGGCAAAGGAGGGAGAAAAGGCGCGTGTTTTTCCCCCGTTACCGGAAGTCAAGGCCGCCGAATAAAGTCATGGTGCTGATTAGTCTCGGGGACTCTCCTTCAGCCGCTTAGAAAAGGGCAGTCGCGCCCCAGATCGCCGCTTTGCGCCGGGCTTTAGACGTTTGCCCCTTCTTTCCCAAGCGTTCTTACGATAGATTGATGACGGAATTTGTGGGCTCGGATCCGGGGCAATCCTTATGTCTATCTGGGGCGCCAACTCGACCGCATGTTCCACAAGGATCGGCATCTCCTCACCGATGTCATGGATGGGCTGTTCCACATCGCGGTCGCTGACGGAAAATTTCTTCCGAGCGAGGACAAGTTTCTGTTCGAGGTTGCAAAAGAGTTCGGATTCAGCGACGCCGAATATATGAGCATCAGAAGCCGCCATTGGCGGTGCGAGATGTACGATCCGTACAACGTCCTGAATGTATCGCCGCGCGCCTCCGATGCGGAACTCAAGGCGGCGTATCACAAGCTTGTGGCGGAGAACCACCCGGACAGGCTCATCGCGCGTGGCGTTCCGAAGGAGTTCGTGGAGATCGCGACGAAGAAACTCGCGGCGATCAACGCGGCTTACGAAGAAGTCAAGCACTCCCGGCCAACGCGGCACTGACAGGATGCTGAAAAATCCTGAAAACGTGGCTTCATCCTTCGACAGGCTCAGGGTGAGGTCGCGTGTTTTTCAACGACTTAGACCACCATGGGTGGATGGCTCCCAGTTGCAAGGGTTTTTTTTGCGTGATGGTCTTGGCGGGTGCACTCATGTGTACGGCGTTTGCGGCACATACGACCGCTGCCCTGATGCGATCCGCGGACCGGCTCCCGATCATGGTGGCGGGTTTAATGCCCGATGAATCAGATGGGCGCGTAGCGCATTCACCGGCATGGTCCGGGTCTTGACCAGAAGCTCGCGCGAGCGGTGCAGCGTGGTCAGGCTTTGCTGCTCCATGGACTTGACCGGAACAAAGCGCATCGTGGGCCGGCTCGCCGCCTCGCACATGGCCTCCGCGTCGATCCTGTCGATTTTGCCGCGCTTTACGTAAGGCTTGACGTAAGCGGGCGGAAGGAGCCGCACAGCGTGGCCAAGCTTGTCGATCTCGCGCGCCCAGAAATTGGGCCGAACCACAGGCTTCCATCGCCACGACGCAAGGGCCAAGCCCGGCAAGGACGGTAAAAGCTCCTGCCCTTTCAACTGTTTGCGGAAGACGCAGCAGCCTTTGTCATCGGCGGCGTGAACCTAAAAACCAGCTTGGCCAAGTCCAAACCGATTATGCTAATCTCGCTCATGGATGGCTCCCCTCGTCCGTGTCTTAACCAGACACACTTTTGGCGCATCGAGCCATCCATCACCTTATGGTGAGCTTGTCGAACCATGGGCAACATCGTTTTCAGCGGCCTTATAGCCTCGGCTCGACCGGACGGGGAGGGGACTCTTGGAAGTCAAGGACAGTAACGGAAACCTGCTGAATAACGGGGATTCCGTCCAGGTCATCAAGGATCTGAAGGTGAAAGGGACGTCGGTCACGCTGAAGCGAGGCACGACGATCAAGAACATTCGTCTCACGGCGGATGAAGGCGAAATCGAGTGCAACGCCGAGAAAGTCAAAGGACTCGTCCTCAAGACCTGCTTCTTGAAGAAGGTCTGAGAGTTGAGCCCTCAACGCCGCGATATGAGTTCATCCTGGCCCGAGCAACCGGATGATGTCATGCTACCTGCCCCAGAGCGGCATCTAAGCATATTGCGGCAACCTGGGCGCAGCGCTAGAACGGTGAACTGACATTCACGAGGAGCAATGCGATGCCGTCGCAGCTCAGGAAAGTATCGACAGGCGTCAACGGTCTCGATGAGATCACCGGCGGCGGTCTTCCCGCCGGGCGCGCGACCTTGATTTGCGGCGGCCCCGGCTGCGGCAAGACTTTGCTCGCCACTTCCTTTATCGTTCAAGGCGCCAGAAACGGCGAACCTGCCGTGTTCGTGACCTTCGACGAGGCGGCAGCCGATCTCCACATCAACAGCCGCTCGCTCGGCTTCGATCTCGCCGGCCTTCAGGCGAAAAATCTGCTCTCCATCGACTACATTCACATCGACCGCCAGGAGATCCACGAAACCGGCGAATACAGCCTCGAAGGTCTGTTCATCCGGCTCGGCTTCGCGATCGACCAGGTCAAGGCCAAGCGCGTGGTGCTGGACGGCATCGACACGCTGTTCGCGGGCCTCCCGAACGAAGCGCTGCTGCGCTCCGAGCTGCGCCGCTTGTTCGGCTGGCTCAAGGACCGCGGGCTTTCCAGCATCATTACGGCGGAGCGCGGCGAGAAGAACCTGACACGGCACGGCATCGAAGAGTATGTGTCCGACTGCGTCATCGTGCTGGAGCAGCGGGTCAATGAGGAACTCACCACGCGGCGGCTCAGGGTGGTCAAGTACCGGGGCTCCACGCACGGCACCAACGAGTACCCCTATCTCATCGAGGAAGGCGGCATAAAGCTTCTGCCGATTACCTCGCTTGGGCTCGCCCACGCCGTTTCCTGCGAGCGGATCTCGACCGGCATCGCGGGGCTGGATACGATGCTGGAGGGCAAAGGATTTTATAAGGGCAGCAGCATCCTCATCTCGGGCGGCCCTGGCACGGGAAAGACCAGCATCGGCGCGCATTTCGCGCTCGCGGCCACGGAGCGGGGCGAGCACTGCCTCTATTTCTCGTTCGAGGAGTCGGAGCCTCAGCTTGTGCGCAACATGCGCTCCATCGGCATCGACCTGCGGCCCGCCATCGATAAGGGGCTATTGGCCATCGTGTCCGTCCGTGCCACGACGCATGGCCTTGAGATGCATCTTACGCGGATGATGCATCAGGTTCAGGATCAGAAACCCGATGTGATTGTCGTCGATCCTCTCTCCGCGCTCGAGGGCGGGGGCAGCCTTGCTCAAGCCAACACGATGGTGTTACGCTTGGTGGACCACCTCAAAATGGCCGGCGCCACGGCTCTTTACCTGAGTGTAAAGGATGGTGACGACCAGGCGGACTTGAACGTCTCCTCGCTGATGGATAGCTGGATCACCATCAAGAACGTCCAAAAGGAGAGGGATCTCGAACGTAAGCTCTTTATCGTCAAATCGCGGGGCATGTCGCATTCGGCGGATGTCCGCGAGCTTCGTATCGGAGCCCAGGGGGTTCAGATCTCGGAGCGAAAGGAAACGCAATGAATGAGATGCCGAGGGCATCCGATTCATCCGGCGATGCCGAGTATTGGGAGATGCGTCTTTACGTCGCAGGGCAGACCGATAAATCGATCCGGGCGGTTAATAACCTGACGCGTCTCTGCAAAGATCATCTTGAAGGCCGCTATTCGATCGAGGTGATCGATCTTCTGCAGCGTCCCCAGCTTGCGGCCGGCGACCAAATTCTCGCAGTGCCGACACTGGTCCGGCGGCTGCCGGAGCCGATCAAGAAAATCATCGGCGATCTCTCAAATGAGGAACGCGTGCTTGTGGGCCTCGATATTCGCCCGCAGAGGGGGTGACATGATTACTGAAACCGGCTTGGAAACGGTTCCACATTACACCATGACGCTTTTCGTGACAGGTGCGTCGCGCTTGTCGCTGCAGGCTGTTTCGCGTGTACGCGAATTTTGCGAGGAGGAGCTGAGCGGCAATTACGACCTTGAAGTCGTCGATCTTTACCGCGCCCCGGAACGCGCAAGAGAAGCACAAATTATCGCATCACCTACTCTGCTTCGCGACAACCCCGCCCCTGTCCGCCGCGTCATCGGGGATATGTCCGACCGTGGGAGACTAAGGGCAGCGATCAAAGTCACATAGTTCAAGGTCCGTATAAGAATGCACGATGGCGACGGCTTGACCGACATTGCCGATCTCAAGAGCCGGCTTGCGGAAGCTGAAGACACGCTGCGCGCGCTTCGGAGCGGCGAGGTCGACGCGCTTGTTGTCGATGGCAAGAGCGGCGCTCAAGTTTTTACCCTGAAAAGTGCGGCCGAGCCCTATCGCCTTCTCGTCGAGCAGATGCGCGAGGGAGCCATGACCCTGTCGCTCGACGGGGTTGTTCTTTACTGCAATGAAGCCTTCGCCGCTATTGCAGGCAAGGCCGCCCCTCGCATTATCGGAACTTCCGCGCTCGATTATCTGTGTGAGCGCGATTTCAAGCATCTGGCCGATCACCAGGGTTGCCGAGGCTGCGAGATGTCCATCCGCAAGGCAACGGGTGGGCATGCAGCTGTGACCGTCTCGTCGGTGCCGCTTCTGGTCGATGGGGAAGCTGTCATATCGGCGGTTGTTACCGATCTTTCGGATCATCAGCTCCATTTGCGCCACGAGGCCATCGTTAAATCGGTCGGCGTGCCGATCTATTCGCTTTCGCCTGACCTTATCGTCGAGAACTGGAATCCAGGCGCGGAAGTTCTCTACGGATATGCGCCGCATGAGATCGTAGGTCAGCCGGTTCGCCTTCTCTGTTCCAGCGAGGATGAGAGCAAGGCCTTCGAGGCGTTCGCAGCGCAGGTGGCGCAGGGCGGCCAAGCGCTCTCTCGCGATGCGCGCCGCATTCGGAAAGACGGATCCGCCGTCGAGGTCATCCTCTGTCTTGCCCCTTTACATAACCGGGATGGCGGCATCACGGGGTACGCCGCGATCACCCATGACATCACGGAGCGGAAAGCGCAGGAAAAGACACGGCAACTTCTCGTCGACGAGCTCAATCACCGGGTCAAGAACACCCTTGCCATGGTCCAGTCCATCGCCCGGCTCACGCTTCGTCAAACGAAAAGCCCCGAGGATTTTGCGGCGAGCTTCACCGGCCGCATTCAGGCGCTCGCGGGCGCGCACGATGTGCTGACGGCGTCGTCCTGGCACGGCGCGGATGTCGCTTCGCTTGTCCGGGATCAATTGATCATGGGTGACACG
This sequence comes from uncultured Alphaproteobacteria bacterium, assembly GCA_963723755.1. Classification (GTDB taxonomy): domain Bacteria; phylum Pseudomonadota; class Alphaproteobacteria; order Rhizobiales; family Rhodomicrobiaceae; genus Rhodomicrobium. Next base: position 8,120 of record CAVRSS010000008.1, read on the forward strand.
GGCGAGGGCCGGTTCAGCTGTAGGGGGCCGTCCGTCAAGCTTGATCCGCAGGCGGCGGTTGGTCTTTCGCTTGTGCTGCATGAACTCGGCACGAACGCGAACAAATATGGCTCTCTTTCAGTGGCAAACGGGACCGTCGATCTGTCCTGGGACACCGTGGAAAGTGGGACGGTGCTCAAACTGCGATGGCAGGAACGGGACGGGCCCGCGGTGTCCGAGCCCACGAGGCGCGGCTTCGGCACATTCATCATCGAGCAGAGCCTGAGCGGCCTCGATGGCGAGGCCCACATTCGATTTGATCCTGCCGGTCTTGTCTGCGATATGTGGCTTCCGATCAGAAAGACGAAGCAACCGGCGAACGATAAAGAATGATTGCCCCGAAAATCCTCGTTGTCGAGGACGACTTGCTGCTTGCACTCGAAATGCAGGACATCCTCGGCGATGCCGGTTATGCGGTCGTTGGCCCGGCTGCAACGGTGGCAAAGGCGCTCGCCCTGATTGACGCCCGCGAACCCCATGCCGCCTTTTTGGACTGCAGTCTCGATGACGAGTATGCCACCGCCGTCGCGCTGGCGCTCGCCGCGAAAAATATTCCCTTTGTTGTTACCACGGGCTACGACCGCGAGAGCCTGCCCGATGCGTTCAGCAATGGGATCTTTTTCAGGAAGCCCTTCAAGGCCGCGCATCTTCTGGAAATGGCGAAGGTCTTACTGCGAGACTTTTCAGAACGCACAGGATGCTGAAAAAGCCTGAAAACGTGGCTTCATCCTTCGACAGGCTCAGGATGAGGCCGAGTGTTATCAATGGTTTAACCCTCATGGCGAGCTTGTAGATTGCCTAGCCGATATGCACAACGCCGGGCAGCGTTTTCAGCGCGGAGAGTTGCCGGGTCGATATCGAGAAGTTGTTTCCGAGCAGGATTTCCACGGCCTTGCTCGCCTCGCGCAGTTCAACCACGAGCTTGAGTTCGAGCGAGCCATCGCGGCTTAGATGCTTCAAGAGATCGCCGACCTGAAGTTTCTCGGTCGCGGTGATCGACATTTGCCGCGTGCCTTTGCCGAAAACATCATCGAGCGTTTGCACAGTCTGGACGCGGACCTTGATCGCTTCTCCATCGGCTTCGCCTTCCACCTGGATCAGCACGTTCTTGCCGGGTTCGAGCTTTTCCGCCGCGGACGCCAGCGTGTCGGCGAAAATCACGGCCTCGAATTGTCCCGTGGGATCGGAGAAACCCGCGAAGGCGAAGCGGTTTCCGGATTTTGCCTTGCGATCTTGCTTGTAGGTTACGGTAGCGGCAAGGCGAGCTTCGGCGCGTCCGTGAGCCTGGGTGCGGGCCGCGAAATCGCTCCAGCGCATCACGTTGAGGCGCGCAAGCTGATCCGTAAAGTCGTCGAGCGGATGCCCTGACAAATAGAAGCCCGCTGCCGCAAGTTCCGCATCCAACGTTTCGAGCAAACCCCAAGCCGGCGCATCCGAAAGGATGAGCGGATGGGCCGCAACTTCGGCAGAGGCCGTTCCGAACATATCCTCCTGCCCCGCAGCCCGGTCATGGGCGATGCGCGCGCCGTACTCGACAAGGCGCTCCACGTTCTTCGCGACCTTGGCCCTGTTCTTCTCCAAATCCTCAAGCGCGCCCGCCGCGTTCAGCGTTTCGATCGCGCGCTTGTTCACAGTCTTCGGACTGACGCGGGACATGAAATCGGAAAGATCGCGAAACGGCTTGTCCCCGCGCTCCTCAACAATGTAAGCGGCCGCCGCCTGTCCCATGTTTTTCAGCGCGGCAAGGGCATAGCGGATATCCCCGCCCTCCGGCTCGAAATCAACCACTGACTTGTTCACCGAAGGCGGCAGGATGGCGATGCCGTGCTGCTTGGCCTCGCGCGTGTAGCTGTACAGCTTGTCGGTGTTGCCCATATCGAGCGTCATGGACGCCGCGAGAAACTCCTGGCAGTGGTTCGCCTTGAGGTACGCGGTCTGATAGGCGATCAGCGCGTAGGCCGCGGCGTGGCTCTTGTTGAAGCCGTAGCCCGCGAACTTCGCCACAAGCTCAAAGATGTAGCGTGCCCGGGCCTCCTCGATGCCCTTTTCGAGCGCGCCTTTCACGAAGCGCGCGCCTTGGGCGTCCATCTCGGCCTTGATTTTTTTACCCATCGCGCGGCGCAACAGGTCCGCTTCGCCGAGGCTGTACCCCGACAGCACCTGCGCGATCTGCATCACCTGCTCCTGGTAGATGATGACGCCGTAGGTCTCTTCCAGAATCGGCTTGGCGAGCGGGTGCAGGTAATCCGGCTCTTCAATACCGTGCTTGCGGTTGATGAAGGTCTCGATGTTGTCCATCGGGCCGGGACGATAAAGGGCGTTGATAGCGACGATGTCGCCGAAGCGGTCGGGCTTCAGCTTGCGAAGCGCCTCACGCATGCCCGTACTTTCGAGCTGGAACACGCCGCCGGTATCGCCCTTGGCAATCAGCTCGTAAGTGGCCGTGTCGTCGAGCGGCAGTGCGCCGAGTTCGATGGGCCTGCCCGCCTTTTCCAAAAGCGCGCACGCCTTCTGCAGCACCGTCAGCGTCTTGAGACCCAGGAAGTCGAACTTCACAAGCCCCGCCTGCTCGACCCATTTCATATTGAACTGGGTCACGAGCATTTCGGAGCGCGGATCGCGGTAGAGCGGGACCAGCTCGACCAGCGGCCGGTCGCCGATGACCACACCCGCGGCGTGAGTGGAGGCGTGGCGGTAAAGCCCCTCCAGCTGTTGCGCGGTGTTGAGAAGCTGCTTCACGATTGGCTCGCGGTCGCGGGCTTCCTGCAGCCCGGGCTCGCTTTCGATGGCCTGGGCAAGCGTCACCGGGTTCGCCGGGTTGTTCGGCACCATCTTGCAGAGCCGGTCAACCTGCCCATAGGGCATTTGCAGAACGCGGCCCACGTCGCGGAGCACGGCGCGCGCTTGCAGCTTTCCAAAGGTGATGATCTGCGCGACCCGATCCGCGCCGTACTTCTGGCGGACATAGGCGATCACCTCGTCGCGCCGGTCCTGGCAGAAGTCGATATCAAAGTCCGGCATCGAGACGCGCTCGGGGTTGAGGAAGCGCTCGAAGAGAAGTCCGAAGCGCATCGGGTCGAGGTCGGTGATTGTCAGCGACCACGCCACGACCGAGCCTGCGCCCGATCCGCGGCCCGGCCCCACGGGGATGCCTTGCGCCTTCGTCCACTTGATGAAGTCGGACACGATCAGGAAGTAGCCCGGGAACTTCATGCGGGTGATGACATCGAGTTCGAAGGCGAGGCGCTTCTCGTAATCCTCCTCGCTGGCCCCGCGGAGATGGTCCGGGATCGCGGCAAGGCGGCGGGCCAGCCCCGCTTCGGCTTGCGCCTTCAGTTCGGCGGCTTCGGCGGCAACGGTGTCTTCCGCGCCGGGAACGAAGCTCGGCAGGATCGGCTTGCGCGGGACCGGCCGAAAGGCGCAGCGCCTGGCGATCTCGATTGTGTTCTCGATGGCTTCCGGCAGATCGGCAAACAAGGCCGCCATCTCGCTTTGGGGCTTGAGATAATGCTCGGGCGAGAGCCGGCGCCGGTCGTCTTCGGCGACGTAGCGTCCTTCCGCGATGCAGAGAAGCGCGTCGTGGGCCTCGAAAACATCGCGCTTCTTGAAATAGGCTTCGTTGGTAGCGACGAGCGGCACGCCATTGTCATAAGCCCAACGCAGGAGCTGGGGCTCAACCGCGCGCTCGCGCGGCAAACCGTGCCGCTGGATTTCGATGTAGAAGCGCTCGCCGAAAATGGCGGCCAGCGCCAAGAGTCGCGATTCGGCCAAAGGGGCGTTACCGGCAGCGTATGCTTTGTCGGCTGGGCCATCGGGGCCGCCCGAGAGGACAATCAAGCCGTCCGCATTTTCCTCAAGCTGCGCGAGCGCTACATTGGGCGCGCCATCGCTCGCGTTCTCGAGGAAAGCCTGGCTGGAAAGGCGCATTAAGTTGCTGTACCCGGCGGCGTCCTTCGCCAGCAAAACAACGGCGCCGTGATGTGCCGCGCGCGCTCCAGGGCGAGGGCTTTCATCGGAGGCTTGCGGAAAAGCGACCGTCAGCGCGCATCCGATTATTGGCTGCACACCTTCGGCGGCGAGCGCTTCCGAGAATTCGAGCGCGCCGAAAAGGTTGTTCCTGTCGGTGATGGCGAGCGCGGGCTGTCCATCGGCAGCGGCAAGTTTTGCCAACGCCTTGACGGGCAGCGCGCCTTCCAGCAGCGAATAGGCGGAATGGACGTGAAGATGGATGAACTTGGGCTTCGTCATCAGCTCCCGCAGGGTCGTTTGAGCCGAAGCCGATGATAGCGAGCGCAGCAACAATTCGGCAGGGATGACGGTCGAGTTATCCCACCCCTAGTGGCCGGAATCATCGATCCGTGAAACGTCACCCCCCCTCATCCTGTCCTTCTCCCGCAAGGGGAGAAGGGACGCCGTTGCGCGGGCACGGCCTACTCATCCTCTGTTCCGACTGCGGCGACGAACCATTCGACGCCGTTGCGCGGCCTGCTCCCTCTCCCCTTGCGGGAGAGGGTTGGGGTGAGGGGTTCTTCACCATTGGTGAATACCACTCTAGCCGAATGTAGGCGGTTGCGCGTAAGCCACTTCGGGTTTGGCCGCACCGGGCTTCTGGCTCACATCGATGAGCAGTCCATCATCAAGCTGCAGAACGCGATCCATGCGGGCGGCGAGGTTGAAATTATGGGTTGCGATCAGGGCGGCCACACCGGTGGAGCGGATGAAATAGGTCAGCTCCTCGAAAACGCGATCCGCTGTGTGAGGGTCGAGATTCCCGGTCGGCTCGTCCGCCAAAAGGACGCTCGGGCCATTGGCGACGGCACGCGCGATCGCCACGCGCTGCTGCTCGCCGCCTGAAAGCTCGGGTGGACGGTGCGATGCGCGCTCCTCAAGCCCGAAGTTCGCCAAAAGCTCCAGCGCACGCGCTTTCGCATCCTTTTTTCGAACGCCCGCCAGAAGCTGCGGCATCATCACATTCTCAAGGGCGGAGAACTCGGGCAGGAGGTTGTGAAACTGGTAGACGAACCCGATCTCGGTCCGCCGGACGCGGGTGCGCTCCTTGTCCGAAAGCGTGCTGCAGTCGATGCCGTTCAGCATCACATTCCCGCCCCCCGGCTTCTCAAGAAGCCCGGCAACGTGAAGGAGCGACGACTTTCCGGAACCGGAGGGACCGACGAGCGCGACGGCTTCGCCGTCATAAATCTCGGCGCAGGCTCCGCGCAGGATTTCGAGCGCCCGATCGCCTTGGTAATAAGTGCGCTCAAGCCCGACGATCTGAAGGACAGGCTTCGTCCCCGCGAAATCGCGCATCATCTTGGTCATGCCGCCTCCGCTCGATTGCGCTTTGCCGTTCAGCAACTCGCCCACCTTTTCTAGAGCCCGCTTTTGATGGAATTGAAAGCGATAGGCTCTAAGTTCTTGATTGTCGTGCGTCTTTACCGGAAAACCGCTTCGCACTTTTCCGAACGCACTCCAGCCCTAAGACTTGCCTGTTCCCGTCCGACGGAACCAGCGCTCACTCGTAACGCAAAGCGTCGACGGGATCGAGGCGTGCCGCCTGCAGCGCCGGATAAAGCGTCGCCGCCATGGACAGCGCAAGCGCAACAATGACAACGGCCAGAACTTCCACCGGGTCCATCTGCGACGGAAGGCTGGACAAAAAATACACCTGAGGATCGAACAGGTGCGTGTTCGTCAAAAAGGAAACGAATTGCCTTATGTCTTCCATATGAAGACTAATGAGCACGCCAAGAATAAGGCCGGCGAGAGTCCCGATGAAGCCGATGCTCGTCCCGCTGATGAAGAACACGCGCATGATCGACCCGCGCGTCGCTCCCATCGTTCTCAGCACGGCGATGTCCCGGCCCTTGTTTTTCACGAGCATCGTAAGGCCTGAAACGATGTTCAGCGTCG
>CAVRSS010000009.1:0-7262 GCA_963723755.1 uncultured Alphaproteobacteria bacterium
CAGCAAGAGCTGGTGGCTTCGCCAGCCGCTGGATACAGGTCGAGCCCCAGTCTTTTTGGTCTCTGGCGGAAGTCATGACGCGCGGCCGCGCGGAGCCTTTGGACGGGGACTGGAAGACAGTCTGCGATGCAACGGAAACCGTGCTCGCCGATGTCGTCGAAAGCCAGCTCATTAGCGACGTGCCGATCGGGGTTTTTCTTTCCGGCGGGATGAATTCCTCGCTCGTGACAGCGCTGGCCTGTGCTCGGTCTTCGGCGCGGGTCCAAACCTTCTCTATCGGTTCGGCCGCAGCGCGCTTCAACGAGGCGCCGCACGCTCGTGCCGTCGCTGCGCATCTTGGCACCGACCATACCGAACTCACTGTTACCGAAGCTGACGCCCTGGCAGTCATACCCGACCTGCCGGCGATCTATGATGAGCCCTTCGCAAAATTCTCCCCAAATTCCTCCCGCTCTCCTCTCTCGACTGACGCGGCGGCATGTAACGGGGATATCGGGAGATGGCGGCGACGAGATATTCGGAGGATACAACCGCTACATGGAAGGGCCGGCTCTGGTGAGCAAATTGCGCCGCTTGCCGGGCATCCTGCGCGAAGCGGTCGCTCGCTCAGCAACGGCTTTGGACCGGCCATGGCTGAGACCCCTGGTTCGGGCGGCAAGCCGTCCCGTCGGCCTGCCACGGACGACAGCGGACCGGTTGCACCTGGTTGCCGAACTGATGGACCAGGGTGATGAAGCAATGGAGGTCATGGTCGCGTTGACAAGCCTGAATTGGCGGCCGGCCATTTCGTGATATCGAACTGCCGTGCCGCCTCCATTAGAGAAGCTCGACGATGATAGTCAGTCACGCGGACGATGACGCCAGCCGGATGATGGCGGTCGACACCCTAACCTATCTGCCAGATGACATCCTAGTGAAGGTTGATCGCGCCGCAATGTCGGCGTCGCTGGAAACCCGTGCGCCTTCCTGGATCGCAGGACAGTGGAACATGCCTGGCGCCTGCCGATCGCGGCCAAATAGGGGGGCAGATTGGCAAGCGGGTGCTTCGGGAAATCCTTTGGAGGCATGTGCCCCAAGCCTTGGTCGACCGGCCGAAACAGGGTTTCTCCATTCCCCTCGACGATTGGCTGCGAGGTCCCCTTTCAGGCTGGGCCGGCGATTTGCTCGCGCCAGGAGTTGTCAGCAGGGTCGGGTTGCTTGACCCTCAGCCGTCGCCACTCTATGGGAGCGACACCGGCGTGGTACTGAGCAAGCAGGTACCCGACTTTGGCCGTTGTTGATGTTGCAAGCATGGTCGACATGCGGCGAGGGTTGCGGACAACATTTTGCCTCCGCCCAAGGAAGCGGCAACCATCAGAAGTCTTTTTTTTCTAAATGATCTACCTCAGTCTCTACGGTGGCCTGCTATTTGGCGCGGCGCTCAGCAATAAGCAAAAGCAGTTACGCCGCTTGCTTTTCTTCGTCTCCGGGCTGCTGCTGTTTGCTTTCGTCGCGTTCCGATACAAAGTTGGGTGCGACTGGGGCGGATACGCAAGTAATTTCGAAAGCGCGTGGTCCTGGGATACGTCGGAAGCGCTTCGACAAAAGGAACTCGCCTATTGGCTGCTGGTCGTTCAGATTCGCGCAGCCGGGCTCGAGTATCCTTACCTCAATCTGGCGATGGCGATACCGTTCTTCTGGGGCTTTCTCGCGCTTGCAAGGCGGCAGCCGGATCCATTCATTCTCGTCCTCTCGTTTCCTGTCTTTATCATCAACATGCCCATGTCCGGGATCCGCCAGGCAGCAGCCATTGGCTTTGTGTGCCTCGCGCTGATCGCCTTTCAACAGCGCAAGCTGATCCGCTATATCGCTATGATCGGGGCCGGCTCGCTGTTTCACACGAGCGCGATCGTTTTTCTGGCGCTGGCCCCGTTTATAAAGTATCGGTTAACGCGGAGCACCCTCGTCCTCTCCGCCATGCTTGTGCTGCCGGGTGCCTATTTCATGTTTGCTGGTACCGCCGAGTTCTATGCCGGACGCTACGTCGGCACGGGCGTCGACGCGAAAGGGGGGCTTTACCGGGCGGCCATGCTCGCGGCGGTCGGTGGTTATTTTTTGCTGAAGCTTAGGCGCTCGTGGCTGCAGCGCTTCCCAGCGGACTATCAATTGGTGCTAATAGGCTCCTGGGTTATGCTCGGGCTTTTGCCCTCCTTCCTCTCTCATCAGTAATCAGCGACCGGTTCGGGTACTACGTCACGCCCATTCAGATTATGATAATGGCAAGGCTGCCGTATCTCGCCCGGTCCGGACAGAAGAGCCACCCGGTCGCGGCGGCTCCCTATCTCGCTCTCGGCTTAGTTCTCCTTGTATGGACAGCCTACTCTGAACATTTTGAGCGGTGTTACCTTCCCTACCAGACATGGCTATCTTGGACCAAGTAGCGCTGCTTGCCCTATTGTGTATTTGGTTCCAAATTAGTTCAGTGAGACAGATCGAACGACCGCTTCGGCGGTCAATGGCAAGGTCTTTGATTCCTTTACTGACACCCGGCTGAATAAGCGACATCAAGGGCGCAGCCGTCATGCTGTGCACGCTTCGGCCGAGTAATCGTCCTGACGGGCCAATGTACTCGCTCGCGCAGGCTGTGGCACAAAGATTTTGCACGCCGCTCGCCACTCAAGCTCTTGGCCGCTTTACGCCGGTGACCTGCTCCGTAGGCTGATGAATTTCGGGCCTATTATATAGCTTAATTCGAAGTCGCTGAATTTTCCGAGTCCTCCGAGGAAGGGAAAAATGCGAAATCTAGTTCAATGTTTAGGGCAAATCTCTGCCCATATCTCCCTGGCAATCGCGCTTGCAGCCGTCGTTGGATACGTGCCCGCTTTCGCCGCCATTGCCGGCGCGCCTGGAAGCAATCCGCTCGCGATTGTTTCCAGGGGCGTGAGTAGAGCGGTCATTGTTTCTTCGCCCCAAGCCGGGCCGCACGAAAAGCGCGCAGCCAGGGACTTACAGCAGTACATAGGCCTCATGACAGGTGTAGCGCCTTTCATTGCTGACACCGATGCGTCAACCGCTGCGGCCTTAACAAGCGGGCTTCCTTTGCTCATAGTGGGCGAAGCGGCGCGCCGGGTTCACCCGCAGCTGTTTGAACGGCTGCAAAACGTTCTCAAGAAGCAGCCATTTTTCCGCTCAGATGGCATCTTGCTAAAGAGAGAGGGTGAGCGCGTCTATCTATTAGGAGCAAACGACGAAAGCCATTATTTCGCCGTCGCTGAGTTCTTGCGCGCCTGGGGCGTCCGCTGGTTCTTGCCGGGAGAAATCGGCGAATGCGTTCCCGAAGAGTCGGAACTTGCGGTCGGGGATCTCGATCTCGTTTATGCGCCGCCGTTCGAAGTGCGGACTTTCTGGGTCTCCTGGCTCGGCGACACGGGGGGCGTAGACGAATTTCAACTGCGAAACATGATGACCGGACCGCGCAGCATCACAATCGCCGGCCATGCACTCGGCGGCTACACGAAAGGTCTCTCGAAAAGCCCTTTCGACGTTGCACTCACCGATCCGAAGACGGCCGAGCAAGTCGCAAGCAAAGCCGACGCGCTTTATGCGCAGGGCAAAGCCTTCTCGCTCGCGATGGAAGATGGGCTCTACGATTCCGCTTATCCGCGCGATAAGGAGCTGATGGCCCTGCAGTGGGACAAATACATGCGGCGGTGGTCCGTCACCGACCCGATGCTGGAGCTTTTGAATGGCGTCGCGTCGCGATTGCGTGAGCGCCATCCGGATAGTGCGGCAAAAATCGGCTTTTTGATCTACTCCAACATGACCCTGCCACCGAAGCGCCAGATCACGCTCGAACCTTCTCTCTATGGCCTGATCGCGCCGATCGACATTGATCCGATCCATCCCATCGGCGATGTGAGGTCGCCGCCCAAGACTGAATATGGCGCGATCCTTGATGCGTGGGCGAAGCTCCTGCCCGGCCGGCTTCTGGTTTATGATTACGACCAATCGATGCTCGTGTGGCGCGACCTCCCCAATCCGTCGCATCTCGCTTTCGCAACCGACGTGAAACGCTATCGCGACGCTGGCGTTGCCGGGTTTACGACCGAGAGCCGCATGGCGCTGGCGACAACCGGCGCCAATCTATATTTGCGTGGCCGTCTGATGTGGAACCCCGACGAGAACGTCGACGCATTGCTTGACGACTATTACGCGCACTTCTTTGGCCCGGCGCAAAAACCCATGCGCGCTTATTGGAGCTCGATTTTCGATGCTTGGCGGGAAACCATCGTCACCGAGCACGAATATTTTGTAGCGCCCGCGATCTACACACCACAGCTCTTGGAGAAGCTTTCGGTCTCTTTGAAACAGGCGGAACAGGCGACGCAGGATTTGCAGCGGCCCGGTCGTGTTTTGTCGCGTAATGAGCGGCTCTATCTCGAGCGGATCAAATCCGTGCGGCTCGGCTTCGAAACGCTCAAATCCTATATGGCGATGGTTGCGGCCGCAGCCTCGAAGGCCGATTATGCGGCTGCAGTCAAGGCGGGAGAGGAAGGGTTGCGCTGGCGCGAGGCTCTGAAGCAAATGAATCCGGCCTTTACGACCACGCGGCTCGAAAGGGAACGGCGTTTTGGCCGGGAGAGGTTCAACAATATCGCGAACTCAGCGAATTCGTCGATGGGACTAAGGGGCGTCTTTTGATGACGTTGCCGCTGGAATGGGCCTTTCATCGCGATAACCCCGCAACGGGCATGGCGCGGGGCTTTCTTAATCAGCCGATCGATCTTTCCTTCTGGCGCGCACATAAGGGAGAGTTCACTCTCGAAATGCGCAAGGACTATCCCACCGATGCCTGGGAACTGGTCCGCACTGATCTCTATATCCAGGCGCAGGGCGTGCGCGATCCCGACGGACAAAGCTTCACGGGCGATATCTGGTATCGGACTGAAATGCCGCTTTCGCCGGAGCAACTCGCTCAGAAGCCTCACATCCGCTTCCCCGGTCTTTTCAACGCCTGCGAGCTTTACGTCAACGGCAACGAAGCTGGGCGGCGACTGCAGAAGGAGCCCTGGTGGTTCGCCGACTATCATTTCGAATGGGATGTTGAAATCGGCCACGCTGCCCGCGCTGGAACGAACGATTTGGCTCTACGCTGCCATAATCCGCTTCACATGGGCGGGATGTTCCGCCGGCCATTTGTTTATACGCCCGTCACGGCCCCCAACCCATAAAGGGACCCGACCTCGTTTTTCAGACTTACGTGGGGAGCGTACCCTATTGGTGCATATTTCGAAGGATGGGCCAAGAACTAGATAACTATATAAGTTTGCCGATGATCTGAGGTGAAGTAGGGGCTCTTGGAGGAGGGGTGGCAATCCGCGAAGCCCTTGTCCTGGAATCTTTAAAGAAGGTTAATATACAGATGAAAGTGCTCGTGACCGGCAATGCAGGTTTTATCGGATTTCATGTCGCGAAATCGCTTCTTGAGCGTGGCGATGAAGTCGTCAGGTTCGACGTCGTCAATTCTTATTACGACCCGGGTCTCAAGGAGGCGCGCCTCAAGATCCTGGAAGAAACAGCCCAGAAGACAAAAAGCACCTACTGCTTCGTCCGTGCCGACCTCGCCGACAAAGCTTCGGTGGACGCCTGCTTCGCGGAGCACCGATTCGACCGCGTCATCCATCTCGCCGCACAAGCCGGGGTTCGCCACAGCATCAGCAATCCGCAGGATTACGTCCGCTCGAACTTGATCGCCTTTACAAACATCTTGGAGGCCTGCCGGTATAGTCAAACTCCGCATTTGACCTATGCCTCTACATCAAGTGTGTACGGCGCCAACACGCAAATGCCGTTCTCGGAGCACCACAGTGTCGATCATCCGCTACAATTTTATGCGGCGACGAAGCGCGCGAATGAGTTGATGGCGCACGCCTACAGCAATTTGTTTGCCTTGCCGACAACAGGACTTCGGTTTTTCACCGTCTATGGACCTTGGGGTCGCCCGGATATGGCCCTCTTCCTCTTTTACGAAGAACATTCTCGAAGGGAAGCCAATCAGTGTGTTCAATTATGACAAACACACGCGCGATTTCACCTATGTCGACGATATCGCTGAAGGCGTGATCCGTGTGAGCGATAAGATTGCCGAGCCCGATCCTGCCTGGAACCCGGCGAAACCAAATCCCACAACGTCGAGCGCCCCTTTTCGCCTCTACAATATTGGCAACAATTCACCGGTCGATCTCGGGACCTATATTGAGGCTGTTGAGCACGAACTCGGCCGGAAGGCCGAAAAGGAGCTTCTTCCTTTGCAGAAGGGAGATGTCCCGGATACCTATGCCGACGTGAGCGAGCTCTCTGCCGCCGTCGGGTACAAACCGGCAACGCCTGTGTCTTTCGGCGTTGCCCAGTTCGTGCGGTGGTATCGCGAATACTATCGGATTTGATGCGGAAGATGTTTCCTTTGAAGTCTTCCCCATAAGTGAAGCAGGAAACAAGAGTCTGGAAACCATTCCAGCAAGGATTGGGGAATATTTCTACCTCATTGGGCGAGGCGCTTTGGTGAGCTTATGACGGAAGCTCGGTTTTTTGCCGAGTCTGCCATCGCGTTCAGTCCTACCAACGCCTTGTCCGCAATACAACTTCAACACTTTCCGGGATGCCGGGTACCCTTGGATCGCCCCTCATCGCGCGATTTAGGTTCCCAATAGCTTTTGTTTGGACCTTAATCATGGCAATCAGCAAATTTGACACTTTTCAGTCTTTTCGGGGCCTCGCGGCCCTCGGAGTGGTGTTTCACCATGCATCGCTTTCAACAAACGCCTTTGTACAGAGCATACCGCACTTCGGAATAACGTCGCGCCTCATCCACGTCCAATGCTGCCCTTTGAAAAAACGCGCATGAACGAAGGGTATCCAGAACAGCGCCCAAAGCCCATTGACGGCCGCCCAGACTGCACCTGTTCCGGTAGCTCCATAAGACGACGCTGCGAGGATGAATAACGGAATGAAGAGTGTAATCAGCACAGAATTGGCGATGAAGTGAAGGCGTAGATCGCCTTTCGCATATTGCAAGTAAAGCCTTCTCGCTCGCGATGGAAGATGGGCTCTACGATTCCGCTTATCCGCGCGATAAGGAACTGATGGCCCTGCAGTGGGACAAGTACATGCGGCGGTGGTCCGTCACCGATCGCACGCGATCCGGCCTCTCCCGTGGGGAGGTGGCGTTGCGATTTCGATAACGCATCGTTCGGGCCTAATCGATAAGACTGTGTAGGGCGGCT
>CAVRSS010000010.1:0-6765 GCA_963723755.1 uncultured Alphaproteobacteria bacterium
GGACCCCGATTGACTTACAGTGGCGCTGTTTGACGAGCCGCTTTGCTGAAGCGATGTCACATTCGCGTAGGCGCCGTATCGCCTGCTGCTCCACGCTTGCTGAGTTCCAGCTGCCGTTCTGCGCTATCCGGCGATGTTGCCGGGCCTGCCTGCGTTGCAGGGCGCGCCAGTTTGTGCGCAGACACTGGAATACAAGTCTTGTCCGAACGCCGTTGTCGAGCAGATGAGTGATACAGCTGCGACAAGCGCGCCGAGCGATAATTCTTGAAGCGCCATTTATGCCTCGCTAATTGAGGAGGGAGCCACGCGCTGCTTGCTTGCTTCAAGAGCGCGTGACCTTTCAGCTTAAGAGAAGGCCGGCATGGTTGGCCTTCTCTTGCGGTTAGTGCTGGTGCACGGTCGCGGTGTTGGAGCCGGTGCCGCTAGTGTAGTTCTGAGTTACATAAGAGGTGTTCGTGCACCCGTCCGCTGACTGAGTGACCGAGGCCGTATTGGAGGCGGTGACACCCTGCCACACGTTAGAGGTGTTGCTTCCGCCGCCCGAGACGGACTGATCGACGATGGCGGTTTCGGTAGAGCCGTATTGCTGCACGTCAGAGGTGTTGCTTCCGCCGTTCGCAGTCTGATAAACCCGACGCTCCATTGGAAGAGCCGGCGGCATCTTGGTACACAGATGACGTATTGCTGCCAGCCAATGTCGCGTATTGAGCAACCGCGGCCGCACTGTTAGCGCCCGCTTGGGTTAAGTATGAGGTGTTGGAGCCGCCTGTTCCGTTCTGCCATACGTTTGCAGCCGCGGAATTGCCAGTCTGCGATATCACTGAGGTATTGCTAGTACCAGCGCTGCCATTCTGATAGACCTGCGCGCCGTAATTCACGACGAATCCGGTGTTTGCGTCAGTACCAAGGTACCCAGTCTGTCCGTTGCCGATTTGAGAAACAGAAGATGAGTTAAAACTGTTGGCACTGCCGAATCTGCCGACAGAAGCGACGGCGCTTTGCCCTTCCTGGTCGATCGATGACAGGCTTCCCGTCATCTGCGGGTCGGCGAAAGCCGCGCCAGCCGAGAGTGCAAGAACCGACACGGAGGCGATAAGAAGTTTTTTCATAAAAGTCTCCAGAGTTAGGTTTACATTTTTAGGGGCTTTTGCCCCAATCTGGATTGGCTGAGTTGGCTAAAACGCCGCCACAACCTCCCCGATTGAATGCAGAGCGATTGCCCTGCACGCATTCCCGGCTAACGAGCGGTTTTCGCCCGCACGCCAGGAAATCTCTTCCCGCCTAGCGGACGGCGAGCGGCACCTCATCCTCAAGCGTGCGCGGCTGCACGATGATTTGCGGAGTTGGCTGTTGTTGCATCGGCTGTCCATTGCTGGCCGCAGTCGTAATCCACTGCGGATTGGGCGCAGACTGCTGTGGTTGTCCTGCGGCTTGAACTGGCCTCGACGCTTGTTGGGGTTGCGGTCCCGCCGCTGGTGACTGCGGGAGTATCTTCTGCCCAGTTGCTGGGGCTGGCAGTGACGCCTGCTGGACTGGTTTTTGCTGACTTGCGGCGGCTGCAGTAGGCTGCTGAGCCGTGCCAGCCGCTTTTGCGGGCGCTGGTTCCTGACCCTTCGCGGCCACGACCTTGGCCTGGCCGCCTTCTTTGGTCGGCGCCGTCTTCGCCTGAGCCGCCAAATAGCTCAGCTCGTAGTCGTCGATGATGTGGGATTGGAAGGTCTTGTCCCGGAAAGCCCAGAGGCCGCGGGCAGAGCCTTCGACAATGAACTGGAGAACCGCCTGTTCGATTGCCTGCTCGACGGCGAGCGAACTCGGTTCGTTACGCGTAAAGCCGACTTCGGCCTGCAGGATTCGGTCGAAGGTCACATAGCGGAAGGCGTTGGCGTCGAGGCCATAAGACAGGATTTTCTTGGTCGCGACAACCGAGAGGAGAACCTGGCCGGTCTTCACGCTCGTGCCGCGCAGATAGACTGTGACGGTGTCTTCGGTGTAGTTGGCGTCGCCGCCAATCGCCAGATAGTTTGCGCCAATGCCGCCGGTTTTCGTGTTGCTGTCGTAGCCGATGATGCCGCCGTCGAGGATGACACCGGCAAAGAGCAGCGGCGGCAGCGCCTGCGGATTGATGACCTGCTCGCCCAAATAGCGCGTGCGCATATCGGCGATGATGCGGCGCTCTTTCAGGAGATTGTCGAGCCGCTCGCGCTCCACGACCGTGAACCACCCGCCGCTGCCGGCATCCTGCAGCACCTTGATGAGGATCGATGTCGCGCCTTGCGTCACGGCGCGCGACATAGGTGCGACGACGGCCGTCGGGGAAACCGGTTTCATCTGGCCGGTCTGATCGCCATAACTATAGACGGCGACGGCGACGGGGGCCGCTGGCGGCGGCAGATCGCGCAGCTTGACGGAAGCCTCGGTGACTGCGCCCGGCGTGGGCGGCAGCAGCCCGGTTCCGGGTGTAACGGCACCAGACCGGCCCGGCTCAACTCGGCGCAACCGGATGAGGCAAGCAAAAAAGGAAGTATTACGAAAAATGAAAACGCCAAACGCATTCAAAAAAGCCCCTTGGTGGCGTCAGTTCTGTATTATGTGCAAATGTTTACAATGAAAGAAGTGATAATCTATGACCCAATTGAAGGCAGAGTTATTTGGGTAATTTGGCCGGTGCTGTAATCGGTCATTGTTATTTGTTTCTGACCGTCGACCGTGCTCCAGGAAACCTGCATATTGTCGAGTTTTATCGTCCCTGCGGCCTGGGCGTTAGTACCGGTTATCGCCGTGGAAACCGCGTTCGCCAAGCTCGCATAAAGCTGCGACTGAAGCATTTGCAGGAATTGCTGTGAGGTGCTCTGCTGCTGCGTGGCCGTCGGGGTCGTTGGCGCACTCGGTTTTTGCGCGCTTGCAACCGCTTGCAACTGCGAGGCATTCAGCGGATTGCCACCGAAAGTGGGATTGATCGGGGTATAAACCAACTCGCTCGCTTGAAGGCCGCCCGCGAAGGCACAGCCAGCTAAAATCTGTACAAACAACTTCATTCTCGCACAACCTTGACAGGTGATTGCAACTTTACGCAATCGCAACCTAGGCGAGATAAGGCCCGCCTTCACCTCTTAATTGCATCAGGGTTGCATAAATGGGCGACTAAACTTTAAATTGTTGCCTTAACGCAACGTTAACGCGAAGAGGGCGCATCGATCTGTGGATAAGCCTATGAAAAGCGCGTTTCCGCCCCCGGCTCGTGGTGGCGGGGGCTGTTCTCAATATAGGCCTGCGGAAGGGCTATTCGCGAAGGCCGAGGCTCACCACTCCCGAGGCTCGCCCCGCCGGAAAAAGCCGCCGCTGGGGCCATGCGCCGAGATCGAGACGAGGTCGGCGATCTCACGGGCCGGTTCCGAAGGGTCGCGGGTTGCGTCCGCGCCGCCCATGTCGGTTTTGACCCAGCCGGGATCGAGGCTGTTGACCTTCACAGTGCTGTCCGCGCCGAGTTCCGCAGCGAGGATGCGCGTGAACCCGTTCAAGGCAACCTTGCTCATCCGGTAAGAGGCATAACCGCCGCCCATGTCGGTGATGGCGCCGAGACCGGACGAGATGTTGACGATGCGTCCGTAGCCGCGGCTTTGCATTCCTGGCACGACGAGCTGGCACAGGCGGATGGGGCCGGAAAGGTTGACCTCGAGGACGCGCCGCAAATCATCCTCGGCCAGTTCGAGGACAGGCGTGTTTGGGTTCACAAGTATTCCTGCGTTGTTGATCAGCCCGTCGATGCGGCCGTGTTCCCGTTCGGCCTGGGCCACGAAAGTGCGGCAGCTTTCTGGGTTCGCCACGTCAAGCTCCAGCACCGTGACGCCCGGGACTGCGGGCATTTTATGCGGCTCGCGTACGCCCGCCAAGACTTTCGCGCCGCGCTTTTGGAGTTCATGCGCGGTCGCGAGCCCGATACCCCGGTTCGCGCCGGTGATCACGATAACTTTTCCTGTGGCGGGTTCGATCGGCAGCGGCATGACAGCTCCCATGGCTTGGTTGATCTTTGCGTTAAACACGGCCAGGCAATTCCCGGTCCGCCCTTAGATCATGACTATAGTGCTGCCGCCACGGGAGATGAACCCGCTTTTCCCTGGCGGTTTTTCTCCGAGCTGAGGCGGAACTTGCTTTCTTGGTCTTGCGTTCTTTGGAAGACCGTCAACATAATAAGGGACGGGGAAAGACGAACGACGTCATCGCGCCGCTGCGCAAGCCACTGGAGTACCGCGTATGGCTCCCCGCCCTTATTGGAAAGGCTATCTCAAACTTTCGCTTGTCTCTTGCGCGGTTGCGCTCTTTCCCGCGACCTCCAGGAGCGAACGCATCTCTTTTCATTGGCTCAACCGCGAAAGCGGCAACCGTCTTCGCCAGCTCATGGTCGATTCCGACACGAACAACCCGGTCGAGCGCGAAGATCGGGTGCGCGGCTATCCGGTCGCGAAAAACGATTACCTCATGATCGAGGAGGAAGACCTCGATGCGGTGGAAATCGAAAGCTCGCACACGATCGAAATCGAACGCTTTGTGCCAAGGAGCGAGATCGATCCCGTGTATCTCGACAGCGCCTATTACCTGGCTCCCAACGACAAAGTGGCCGAGGAGGCCTTCGCGGTGATCCGCGAGGCCATGGAAGGGCAGGGCGTTGTCGGACTTGGCCGCGCCGTTATAGCGAGGCGCGAGCGGCTGTTCGTGATGGAGCCGCGCGACAAGGGCATTCTCGCGACGGCGCTCCATTACAATTACGAGGTGCGGGACGAAGACGCCTATTTCGACGAAATCCCAGACGTCACGATCCCGGCCGAAATGCTGGAACTCGCCAAGCACATCATCCAGACCAAGATGAGCCACTTCGACATCACCAAGTTCGAAGACCGCTATGAGAACGCGCTCATCGAAATGATCCGCGCGAAACAGGCGGGGCGGCCGGTCGAAGCCCAGAAGCCGCAACAGCCGGCCGGTGTGGTCAACCTCATGGAAGCGCTGCGGAAATCGATTGCAGCGGAGACAGGCGAAGCGAAAGCTCAAGAGCGCTGCAGGTGGTGAAGAAGGAGGAGCAGGCCAAGGCCGGCCAGGAGAACCGCGAAAGCGCCCACCAATGACGGCAGGCGGCTTCGGAACGCTGCAGAGGCCAGGGTAGAGCCGAGGCGAACCGGGCGCGCGAAGGGTGACGATGCCGATCGGCCTTCGCCTTCGGGTGGAGCGAAGCCAGCCCGCAGGACCGCCGGACCCCGTTGATGCCGCGTCCCGCCTCCTCGACACCGGCAAAGCCGAAGACGCCCGCAGGAAAAGCTGAAGCCGCCGTTTCCGCAAAAGGCGACCTCAGCCGCTACCGGGACATGCGGGATTTCTCCAAGACGCCTGAGCCAAGCGGCGTCCGTTAAGGAACCCGGCGCCGATCTTCGCTTCGTCATTCAAAAACACGCTGCGCGCCGGCTTCATTACGACCTCCGTCTCGAACTCGACGGCGTTTACAAAAGCTGGGCTGTCACGAAAGGGCCGAGCCTCGATCCGCAGATCAAGCGCCTTGCCGTCCATGTCGAAGATCACCCCATCGATTATGGCGATTTCGAAGGGATCATTCCGAAAGGGGAATATGGCGGGGGCACCGTCATGATCTGGGACCGCGGATTCTGGCGGCCGGAGGGCGATGCGGCAAAGGGCTATGCCAAGGGCCACCTTGCCTTCGAACTCGACGGCGAAAAGCTTCACGGCCGTTGGCATCTCGTTCGCACGAAGGCGCGGCCGGGCGATAAGAAGCAGCAGTGGCTCCTCTTCAAATCCGACGATGACGATGCGCATCCGGAAGCGGAGGAAGACATCCTGGAAGCCGCTCCGGATTCGGTCGCGACGCACCGCACGATGGATGAGATTGCGGGAGACCAAAGCGCCGTATGGTCTTCCGCGGGGGGGCTGGTTCGGGGCGATCTGTCGCCCGCAGGAAACACCCCTCACCCTGTCCCTCTCCCCAGGGGAGAGGGGAAAGGCAGGCGCAGCGCAGCTCTCTCTCCCGTGGGGAGAGGGGCCAAGTCTCATCTGGCGTAAAGCTCAGTTCCATCAAGGGGACGAAGAAGGCTGCTTTTCCCGGATTTGTAGAACCGTGCCTCGCCCTGCTGGTCGAGAAGCCGCCGGAGGGCGACGGCTGGCTGCACGAGATCAAGTTCGATGGTTACCGGCTCATGGCGGCGATCGACGGCAAAAGTATCCGCCTGTTCACGCGGAGCGGCCTGGATTGGACCGACCGCTTCCCGGGGCTCGCGGCGGCTTTCGAAGATTTCCCGGCCAAATCTGCACTTGTAGACGGCGAAGCGATTATCGAGGACCAGAACGGCATATCGAGCTTTTCCGCGCTGCAGGACGCGCTTGCCGATCGCAAGACAGCCTCCGCCGCTGTCTTCGTCGCCTTCGACTTGCTTTTTCTGGACGGATATAGCCTACGCAAATCGGCGCTGGCTGACCGCAAAGATGCTCTCGCCAAGCTGCTCAGCTCGAACCGGCATCCCTCCTTGCGCTACTCCGATCACGTCGTTGGAAGCGGGCAGTCCATGTTCGATCACGCTTGCCGCCTCGGCCTCGAGGGCATCATCAGCAAGCGCCGCGACGCGCCCTATCGCTCGGGCCGCCGCGGCGAATGGGTCAAAAGCAAATGCATAAACCGCGAGGAGTTCGTGGTCGCGGGATATACACCCTCGACCGCAACCCGAAACGCGATTGGATCGCTGGCGCTCGGCACCTACGATGCCGGCA
>CAVRSS010000011.1:0-4854 GCA_963723755.1 uncultured Alphaproteobacteria bacterium
CGTCGAGCTGTTCCAGAAGCAGCTCGCACTGCTCAAGAAACGGCTGCTCGGCGACCCAGGTCGCTGCGCAGTTCGTTCGTGGCCGATGGCGTCCGCGCCATCGCCTGGGAGTTCCAACAAGAGGAAATCGGCGCGGGCTTTACCAAGATGATTTGGGAACTGCTCCTGCGCAACGACGATATGAGCCTGGTCCTGATGCGCTTCATCTGGTCGATGCCGCTCAGGTTCAAGCGCAAGTTCGTCAAGGCGATCGACGATCATCTCTCCGGCCGCTACCCGATGTTCAGGGGTTTTTCGGAGGGTTGGCCCGCCAATGCTTACATTCCGCCCTACATCCGGCCGCCCGAGGAGCGCTCCCACGACTTCGAGCTCGAAAACACCGGCTATCTCGGCTACATGGCGCTCGGCTACACGGAGCGCGAAGTGGAAATGTTCGTATGGCTCGAAGTGCTGCGCGACAAGCAGTGCGACGACCGCCCGTGCGAACTCGGCGTCCACGTCCAAGGCAAGAAGGACCCGAAGGGCGGTTGCCCGGTCAAAATCCACATTCCCGAAATCATCGATATGCTCGGGAACGGCAAATTCCGCGAGGCGCTCGAACTGATCGAGAGCTGCAATCCGCTGCCGGACGTGACCGGCCGCGTCTGCCCGCAGGAACTGCAGTGCCAGGGCGTGTGCAAACAAACAAAGCGGCCGATCGAAATCGGCCAGCTCGAATGGTACCTGCCTCAGCGCGAGAAGCTGGTCGGCAGGTCTCCCAAAGAGCGGTTTGCCGGGGTGGTCAACCCCTGGGCGCAGGCCGAGAAGCCGCCGATCGCGGTGGTCGGTTCCGGTCCGTCCGGGCTGATCAACGCGTACCTGCTGGCGGCCGAGGGTTTCCCGGTCACCGTGTTCGAGGCGTTCCACGAACTCGGCGGCGTGCTGCGCTATGGCATCCCCGAGTTCCGCCTGCCGAACGAGCTGATCGACGACGTGGTCGGCAAGATCAATCTGCTCGGCGGCCGCTTCGTGAGAAACTTCGTCGTCGGCAAAACCGCGACGCTCGAGGATCTCAAGGACAACGGCTTCTGGAAGATTTTCGTCGGGACGGGCGCGGGCCTGCCAACCTTCATGAACGTGCCGGGCGAGCATTACCTCGGCATCATGTCGGCCAACGAGTTCCTCACCCGCGTCAATCTGATGCGCGCACTCGACGACAAGTACGAGACGCCGCTTCCCGACGTTAAGGACAAGGATGTGTTCGTCATCGGCGGCGGCAACACCGCGATGGACGCCGCCCGCACGGCCCGCAGGCTTGGCGGCAACGTCACCATCGTCTACCGCCGCACCAAGTCGGAGATGCCCGCCCGCGTCGAGGAACTCCATCACGCGCTTGAGGAAGGTATCAACCTGAAGGTGTTGCGTGGGCCGGTCGAGTTCATCGGCAGCGAGAAGACGCACTTCATCAGCCACGCGGTGCTCGCGGTCAACGAGCTGGGCGAACCCGACAAGTCGGGCCGGCGCAGCCCGAGACCGACTGGCGAGACCGAGCGCGTGCCGGTCGACCTCGTCATCATGGCGCTGGGCAATACGTCGAACCCGATCGTGAAGGACGCCCAGCCGAACCTGAAAGTCTCCAAGTGGGGCACGATCGAGCTCGGCGAGAAGTCCAAGCTGACCTCGATCCCGGACGTGTATTCCGGCGGCGACGCGGCCCGTGGCGGATCGACCGCCATCATGGCGGCGGGCGACGGTCAGGCGGCGGCGCGCGAGATCGTCGGCGACATCCCGTTCACCGCGGCGGAGATCGCGGAGCGGGTCGCCAAGGCGGCGCGTTACACCGAACTCGGCCAAGCCGATCAGACCGTGGTGGAGAAGATTGCGCTCGCGGGCGGGATCGTCGAGTTCAAGGTGCGGGCCCCCATGGTTGCGCGTTCGGCCAAGGCCGGGCAGTTCGTCCGCGTGCTTGGCTGGCAGGACGGCGAACTGATCCCCCTGACGCTCGCCGATTGGGACGCCGAAGCCGGCACGATCGACCTCGTCATCCAGGGCATGGGCACCTCGACGCTCCTGATGAACAAGATGGTGGTCGGCGACAAGTTCGCCGGTATCGCGGGTCCGCTCGGCCGTGCGAGCGAGGTGCACAAGTACGGCCATGATGAAACCGTGGTGTTCACGGCAGGCGGCGTTGGCCTCCCGCCCGTGTACCCGATCGCGCGGGAGCATTTGCGGATCGGCAACCACGTGACGCTTATCTCCGGCTTCCGTTCCAAGGACTTCTTGTTCTGGGTCGGCGAAGAGGAGCGGATCGGCAAGCTGAAGGCCGAGTTCGGCAGCCAGCTTGACATGATCTACACGTCGAACGACGGCACCTTCGGGGAGAAGGGCTTCGTCACCGCGCCCCTCGAGCGGATGCTGCGGGACGGCAAGAAGAGCAAGGGCCGTAAGATCGCCGAAGTCGTCACAATCGGGCCACCCTTGATGATGCGCGCCGTCAGCGACCTCACAAAGCCTTTCGGCGTGAAGACCGTGGCGAGCCTCAACTCGATCATGGTGGACGCAACGGGCATGTGCGGCGCCTGCATGGTGCCGATCATGGTCGACGGCAAGCTGGTGCGCAAACACGCCTGCATCGATGGACCGGAACTCGACTCCCACCTCATCGACTGGGACAAGTTCCTGCCGCGGTTCACGACCTTCAAGGCGCAGGAACTGCGCAGCAAGGTTGCGCACGGACTGGGGTAGTTTCCGCGACCGGAAGCCACGCTTGAAATGCTGGACGAGATTTCGGGAGCAGGGTCAAACCCTGCTCCTTTTTGAATGCGGCGCTCGCGTCCCTCCATATTGCTTGGCAGCGGTCGTCCCAACGCCACGGCTTTGACCGCAGCGCAAAGGACGGCTTAGTTCGACACCGGCCTTAGCCGCCCCACTGGGAATGAAACAGGTTGCAGACCTTTGCGTCGGCCTCCTCAGGTAGAGATTTCCTTTCTCGATGAACCGCGTAGGTTACGACGCCTTTGCCGATGGCCCTTCCTTGGAGGGCAAGAAAAGTACCTATATTATTACTTGTAGTCATTTTTGCCAAACAAACCCAATTTTAACCGTTTGCACACCCTTGGGGGATGACGCGTGGCTTTGGGAAACTCCAATCGGCCACCCGAAACAGGCAGCCGCGCCATGCGCCAAAAAGGCAGCGACTTATTGTCAGGAATAGCTCCGACGGCAGACCCTTTTTGAGCTAAAATCAGTTGCTCGAAGATATCGCTCTGGAGGCTGTTCCGATGACAGTTTCAAAGCTCGAAATGCTGAAGGAGCTTGAACGGAAAGTCCTTTGGCTGTCGGCGTGGATGATCCACAACGCCAATCATTTGCGGGACAATCACGACGGGCTCAAGGTCGGCGGCCACCAGGCCTCCTGCGCCTCGGCGGCGACCATCATGAGTCGCTCTATTTTTCGGTTCTGAGGGCCGAAGACCGTGTCGCGGTGAAGCCTCATGCCGGGCCTGTCTTTCACGCCATTCAATATCTTCTGGGCCGCCAGACCCAAGAACGGCTGGAGAAGTTCAGGGGATATGGCGGCGCGCAATCCTATCCCTCGCGCACCAAGGATGCCGATGGCGTCGATTTTTCCACCGGATCGGTCGGGCTCGGCGTCGCGCAGACGCTGTTTTCGTCGCTGGTGCAGGATTACATCCGCGCGAAAGACTGGGGCGCCAAATCGCCGGAAGGCCGGATGATTGCGCTTCTGGGCGATGCGGAACTCGATGAAGGCAACATCTCCGAGGCGATCCTCGCGGGCTGGAGCACGGCTGCGCAACACGTGGTGGATCGTCGACTACAATCGCCAGAGCCTCGACGCCGTCATCCACGAGGGCCTGTGGGCGAAAATCGAGGCCATGTTCCGGAATTTCGGCTGGGACGTCACCGTTCTCCGCCACGGAAAGCTGCAAGAGAAGGCTTTCGCCGAGCCGGGCGGCGCGGCACTGCGCGGCTGGATCGAGACATGCCCAACCAGCTTTACTCGGCGCTCGGGTTCCAAGGCGGGGCCGCCTGGCGCAAACGGCTGCTGGACGATATCGGCGATCAGGCCGATGTCTCAGCTTTGATCGAGAGGCGCAGCGACGAGGAACTGCCGCTTTGATGGGGAACCTTGGCGGCCACGATCTTGAAACGCTGCTCGAAGCCTTCGCGGAGGCCGGGCGCACGACCGGCCCGTCTGCTTCATCGCTTATACCATCAAAGGGGCCGGACTGCCGCTTGCTGGCCACAAGGACAACCATGCGGGGCTGATGACGCCGGCTCAGATCGAGGCTTTGCGCGTGTCGATGACCATCCGGCAAGGCCATGAATGGGAACCCTTCGAGGGGTTCGAGCGACGCCCCCGGAAGTGGCGCAATTCCTTGCCGGAACGGGCACTGCTCAGAAGCCTTTGCGCCCCGCCAAGCGCCGCGCATTCAGACACCGCCCGCCTCGACTATCCGGCGCAGCCTTCCATGTCGACACAGCAGGCTTTCGGGTTGCTGATGCACGCAATCGCCAAGCGCGAGGACGAGTTCGCCGCACGGATCGTGACCGTCGCGCCCGACGTGACGGTGTCGACGAACCTTGGCGCCTGGGTGAACAGAAGAAACGTCTATGGGCGGGATCGGATCAAGACCTGTTGCGCACAACATATTCCTTCGGCCTATAACTGGTCCATGTCTCCCGAGGGGCAGCATTTCGAGCTTGGCATCGCTGAAATGAACCTCTTTGCGATGCTATCCGCGATGGGGCTGGCCCACGCCATTTCAGGCGAAAGACTGCTTCCCATCGGCACGCTCTACGACCCATTCATCGAGCGCGGCCTCGACGCTCTCAACTATGCCTGCTACCAGG
>CAVRSS010000012.1:0-12681 GCA_963723755.1 uncultured Alphaproteobacteria bacterium
TCGACCTAACCGACATTTCATATCAGTCATTTTACCCGGAAGATTTTGGCGATTTCGGAGATAGGTAAATAGAGGCGCGACCGGGCTGGACCGATATCGAGAAAATCGTAGGATCGATAAAAATCTGCTGCCGCGTCATCCTTCGCATCGACGACAAGGATGGCGGCGGCGAGATCGGCTTGAAGTGTCCGGCGCATGGCGTCGAAGAGAAGAAGTTCGCCGAGACGTTTACCGCGATGACGTGTATCGACGGCAAGGCGGCCTACCAAGGCGGCTGGCACCTCTGGATAGCGCGGAAGCTTTATTCTGAAATCTTCCGGCAATTGATCGAATACCACGGCGGTGGCGGAGAGCGTGTAATAGCCGCCAATCGTATTTTCGCTTCGATGCACGCCAACAAAGCAATTGGCGACGTGGCGCCGGCCTTCCTGGCCAGCTTGCTGTTTGATGTATCGATCGAGAGGTTCAACGCCACACGAAAAAGCCGCCCGGTCATGGTGTTTGCCGAGCGGCTCGGTGATGTAGGGAAAAAGGCTCGTCACTGTGCCTCGGTTGCGGCCAAATAGCGCTTTGCGGCGGCTCGGGTGCGAGCACTCGGTGCACGAGGCTCAAAAATGGCTTGGGCCATTTTCAGACTTTCGGCGGCGTTGAGACGGATGATTTCCATTGTCTCTATGGTCTGTACCGCTTCCTTGTGAAGAGTTGCAATTGCGAAGTCGCTGAGGGACCGCCCCTGGAGATCGGCGGCACGCTGAAACAGGTCGCGTTGATCTTCGGTCAGCCGCGCCTCCAACCGATACCGCTTGGTCGGCTTGCGCGCTTTGCGTTCGGCTGAGAGTTTCGGCATGTTCTTTACTCCTTCCATGTAAGGATAATGTACGCCAAGGTACCGGACAATTCAAGGTTAATGTATAGTTACCATGTTTCGTAAGGGCATTTTCGAATTTGGCTATGTCTTTAGAATTAAAGAGGTTATCCGGGAATTTCCACGATTTCTAGATTTACCGGACAACCTCCGACTCAAAACTGTTTTGGCGTCACGATAGCGATGCCGTGGAACGGGTGAAGGGTCAGCAGATCGTCATCGCCCGTGACGATGACGTGGGCGCTGCCCGCTAGTGCAAGGGCAAGGAACTTGTCGTCATTGGGATCGCGGCATACGGCGACAAAAGAACGATAAACCGGTTAACGATAGAAGGAAGCGGGTGGCGATAGAACGAATTGGACGGTGATAGAACGAATTAGTTCCCGATAGAACGAACTACTCTTAGTTTTTGGGTCATGGGTCTTCTCCCTGAACATCACCCTGTACGGGATTTATTTGTTTGCGATGTGCTCGACGTCGTGCCGCGATCGGATATGGCCTCCATGGCGCATCCGATTTATTCGCTTTCGACGAAGCCCGACATGCGCACGTTGCGCTATGAAAACGACGGCACGTTCGGGTAGCGCCGAGCGCCTGCGCTATCTCGACGTCAAGCTGTCCGACTGGCTCTTCCGCGCTATCGAGGCTGCCGAGGTGCTCCCGATCAGCCGCGAATATTTTCGGTCAGGAGTTCGCTCGACCGGCGCATCTACCACTGCGCCAAGCAGGAGAAGTGGCGCATCTCGATCGACAAGCTGCAGAGGCGCACGGGCTCGAAGCAGGAGCGGAAGCATTTCGTGGCGCATCTGCGCGCCATGGTGCTGGCGAACCTGCTTCCCGATTACGCGATGCAGGGAACTTGGCCTGTGCAGTCTTGCGGATGGAACACAAAATGCCTAAGGTTGCCATGGTGTTTTAGCAAGTTCCTGTTTAGGCGCGGCCGAATAGCTTGAGTGGGAGGGGTCATGAAGAAGAAGGCCTCACCAAGGATAGTGAAGCCGCAAGCCAAGCTTAAGCAACACGAACAGACCGCTGCTTGGCATGCGGCCTTCGTCTCCTCGTCCATGGACGCGATCATAGGCAGCTCATGCGACGGGGTTGTAACGAGCTTCAATCCCGCTGCCGAAAGGCTGTTCGGTTATCGCGCGGACGAAATTGTCGGGCGGCAGGTGAGCCTCATTATTCCCCCGGAGCGGCAGGAAGAAGAGTACTCCACTCTCAATCGCGTCGCCTCTGGGGAGAGCGTTGCTCACTACGAGGGCATTCGTCTCCACAAGAGTGGCAATCCGGTTGCCGTGTCTGTTTCGGTTTCTGCTGTCCGGGACGCAGGTGGGGCCATTATAGGCGCGGCCACCATCGCGCGTGACATCACCGAACGCAAGCAAGCCGATGAAGCTCTGCGGGAGAGCGAGGCGCGTGCGCGAACGCTTCTTGAAGGAGTAGCGCAAGCCTTCTGGGAAACCGACGCCGAGGGGAACGTGGTCACAGACAGTCCGAGTTGGCGGGCCTACACGGGCCAGAGTGTTGACGAGATGATGGGATGTGGATGGTTGAACGCGATTTACTCAGACGACCGCAGCCTCACCGAGCAGTGCTGGCGAGACGCCGTCGAGGCGCGATGTCGGCTCGACGAAGAGTATCGCCTTCGCGCGCCGGATGGCAGCTATCGTTGGACCAACGTCCGCGCTACGCCAGTTATGAACGAAGATGGGTCGATCCAAAAATGGGTCGGCATGAACATCGACATTGACGCGCGCAAGCAGGCGGAAGAGGCGCTCCATCAAAGCGCCGCGACCTTGCTCAACGCTCAGCGTTGCGCGGGCGCTGGCGTCTGGGATGTCGATCTTCTTAACAACAGCGTCGTATGGTCTGACCCCTATTACGACCTTTACGGTTTGCCAACGAACGTCGAGCCCTCGCTGTCGAACTGGATGGACAGCATCCATCCCAATGACCGGAAGGGCGTGATTGATGAGTACGAGCGGGCGCTCGCCGCCAGAAAGGGCCAACACCTCGAATTTCGCATTCTCCGGGACGGGGAGGTACGCTGGCTGCAAAGCGAAGGCCGTGTGATCTGCGATAGCGCCAACCGCCCCGTGCGCATTACCGGCATCGTCTGGGACATTACGAAGCGTAAGCGGACCGAGGAAGCGCTGCGCGAGAGCGAAGCGAGGTTTCGGCAACTGGCCGACGCCATGCCGCAGTTGGTGTGGGCTGCGAGTTCTGAAGGCGTTGTAGACTATTATAACGCCCGCGCTGCCGAATACGGCGTAGGCGTCAGCTCGTCGCCGGCCACTTACGAGTGGGAGCAGGCGATCCATCCTGAAGATTTGGCTTCGACATGGGAAGCTTGGCGCGAGGCCGTGGCCCGCGGTCAGACCTATCAAAAGGAACAGCGCTTGCTCATGGCGGACGGCCGCTATCGCTGGCATCTGAGCCGCGGGCAACCCGTGCGCAACGAAGAGGGCATTGTCGTCAAGTGGTTCGGGACAGCAACCGATATTGACGACTTCAAGCGGGCCGAAGAGGCGCTGCGCTTGAGCGAAGAGAGAGAGCGGCAGCAGCGGCAAGAGCTTGAAACAACGCTCGCCGTCATGCCGGCGGCTGTCTTCATTGCCGAGGACAAGACCTGCGCGCGGATCACCGCTAACCGGGCCGGCTATAAGCTTCTACGCATTCCTGAAGGCAAAAACGTCTCCAAAGCCGCATCGGAAGACGAGAAACCCAAGAATTTTGAAATGTACTCCGGGACTGGCGAAGCTCTCGCAGCCGACCAGCGGCCCATGAACCGCGCGGCGACGACCGGCAGAAGCATCGAAGGCTTTGAGTACGAGATTCGCTTTTCCGACGGTGATCACAAGCATCTCCTGGCGAATGCGGGGCCGCTTTTCGATAGCGCGGGGGAGGTCAGAGGGGCCATCGGAGCTTTGATGGACATTACCGAGCGTCGACATCAGGAAGAGCGGATCAAGCTGCTTCTGCGCGAGATCAACCATCGCTCGAAAAACATGCTCGCGGTGGTTCAGTCGGTCGCAAGGCAGACCGCGGCTGCCAGCCCGGAAGATTTCCTCGAACGCTTTTCGGAACGCATTCAGGCGATGGCGACGAGCCAGGATCTGCTCGTAAAAGCCGAGTGGAAGGGCGTAGAGCTTGAAGACCTCATTCGCGGGCAGCTTGCTCATTTTCAGGATCTGATCGCCTCGAGGATTGAGCTTAAGGGGCCATCTCTTCTGGTCTCGACTTCTGCGGCTCAAATTCTCGGCATGGCGATCCACGAGCTGTCGACCAATGCGGGCAAGTATGGCGCGCTGTCCAATGCTGAAGGTCGCGTTGCGATCAGCTGGGACCTTGAACGCGACCGCGCAGGCGGCGAAACCTTCACGATGAGCTGGCGCGAAGAAGGCGGGCCGACGGCATCCCCGCCATCTCGGAACGGTTTTGGTTCGACCGTCATCGGTCCCTTGGCCGAAAGCAGCCTTAACGCCAAGGTCGATCTTGATTTCTTGAAGACAGGACTGAGCTGGCGCTTACGCTGCGCCGCCGGGGGGGTCGTCGAGGGAACTCGCCCTGCGCCCGCAGACGAGGCGAGGTCCGAAGTCGGCTGTTCAAGGAGCTCCCGCCCGAAGGTGCTTGTTGTCGAAGATGAAGCGCTCATTGCGATGGAGATCGCACAAGAGCTCAGGAAGGCGGATTTCGAGGTTCTTGGCCCTGCGCGAGCTGTAGCCCAGGCCCTTTCCCTTATCGAAGTGAATGGATGCGACGCTGCGGTGCTTGATATTAATCTAAGCCACGAAACCTCTGAACCTGTCGCGCGTAAGCTGCTAGCAAACGGCACACGGTTTGTTACGCTTTCAGGCTATGCGAGGGCGCAACACCCGGCGATATTCGACGAAGTTCCCGCTCTTACAAAGCCGCTTCAGCCGACCTTACTTGTCGCCGCAATCAAGAAATGCTTGTCAGGCAAGAAAAACGGGCAAAGTCAGACTACCGGTTGATCGTACCCCTGCGGCGGCAAAAAACGCGGCAGAACTAACGACAAAAACGTCGGCCATACATCTTCGCATCGGGACCGCGCGATGACTTGCAGATCGCGTTCTCCGCAATCCCAGCTCGCGTTGTCCGTCATGTCCCCGCCGCGCAGCTGAGCGTATTGCTCTCAGTTCGCGGGAATAGCCCATTGGGGCGCGCCGTTCGATGTTGAAGTGATGCAACAAGGGCTTTGCACCATGAACATCTACTGCGGCTTCACAGAGGATCGCGAGAGCATCGTGATCGAGACCACCTTGGAGGGCGAGTGCCACTCCTTTGAGTGGCCAGTGACAGACATCCCGGTGATTGTGAAGTCGATCCGCCTGGCTGCTACCGGGGAGTGGTCATTGGAGTGCGATCCACGCGTTTACTGCAAAGGCGATCAAATAGAGCTCGCCGAAAGAGTCAAAGTCAGCCGGCGCGGGGAGGTCATCACTGTTGAGCGCGAACACATCCTCACCTTCGGTTTCCATAGCGCTTTCAAGGTGGCGGCTATGCTCGAAAAAGTACACGCTCTACTGACGCGCCCTCTCAACTGAGCCACAGAAGTTAACTGATAACCGTGCCACATGCGGCTATAGCCAGAATCGGCCGCTAGCGCCAATCGCAACCGTAATCAGCCCCAGGGTAAGGTTCACCGCCACGATCCGGCGAATTACGCCAAGTTGCGCGCCGGCCTCGGGCCAATTGGCCGCGGCCACAGCGCGGCGTAGGCGCCGCCACGGGACGAAATACAGATGCGCGTAAATCGCCATCATCAAGAGGCCGATGCCCAGCATGAGGTGTACGTAGATTCCCGCTGCCGCGAACCCGCCATAGCCCCAGAAAATCATGCCGAGGCCGCTCGCGAGCAGCGTGGCGACGCTTGCCCACACCCAGGGGAAGAAGCGCGAGAACACGCGGTCCCAGAGCTGCAGGCGCACCGGCGCTTCGAGCGGCCCGGCGCTCGGCCGCAGGACCATATAGGCGAAGAACATGCCGCCCACCCAGATAACGGCGGCGAGCGCGTGGATTGCGTTCGCGAATGTCATGGTTTCCCTCCGCAAATGACCGGGGCGCTTATACCATCTTTCGCTGAAGCCGAGTTGCCTGCCAAAAATCGAGGATGTGGAAGTCGGCTGTTTAAGGCGGGCTTCCTGCAGAACCGTCTAAAGGGTTGGTCCGATGTCTTTCCGTCTGCTGGCGGACTCTTCGCCGCGCCTTGGGTTTATAAGGCCGAGAGGAGCGGGGCACTGCTGACGGCGATAAGTTTCGCTTTGCTGATGGTGCGCAGTTACGCGACCGCGCCCTCAGTTTGTTCTGGATCGGCGGGGTTTACGCCGCAACGTCGCGATCGAGGCCGTTTTGACATCGCGCGGCCCACGCTCGCACTCCTGAACCGAGGCTGCCGCGATAAAAAACCGCCTGACCACGTTCGGATAGCCGGCCGGACGCTCACTTCGGGGTGCCTCCGATCTCCACCGGCTGGCCCTTGGCGATGGATCCCAAGTACGCGGTGATCGCAACCAGGTCGGGGCTGCCGAGTTCGGGCGGCGTCCCGGCCAGCCCGCCCTTGATGCAGGACTGCACCTGGCCTTCCAGAGTGATCACTTTACCGGCACCACGGCTAAAACGGGGGTATATGGCCGCCGCATTGAGCAAGCTGGGCAGTTTCCGGTCTCCGAGTTGGCTGAGCGCCTGGCCGCCGTCCTTGTGGCAGCTTTCGCAGGTGCGTCCATTGCCCCCAAAGGTCGCGGTGGCGAATAGATGGGCCCCTGTGGCCACTGCGGTTTCCAGCGGGGATTCGGTAGCGCCGAAGGACTGGGCGGCGCACAACAGCAGGGCAGCGCCGACGCTGGCCGGTAAAATGCGGGTGAAGAGCATGGAGCCTCTCATCGTAGTCTCGATGGAAAGGTAGTTAAGCAGGGGAGGTCTGACAACCTCCGTCCTCTCAGCCATGCTGACGGGCTTTTGATTTCTGCACTCGCCTTATGACGAGGGCGAGACGATCCACGATCGCGCTTGATCGGCATCCTTGGTCGAAAAAACCTTTATCGCGCCGGGCATCAGAAAGCTGAAAAGCGAAACCGCATGGGCGATCCATGGGACGTCGGTAACGACCGCCGCCCGTTCCCAGCGGGAGAGGTGGTGCATTCCGATCTTGAAATCTTCCATGATCGCATCGGCGTCAATGCCGACGAAGTCGGCTCCAAGCTCGTAATAGAGACGAAGGCGCTCATGTCCGGTCAAGGCCTTCTCGACCGCTGGATTGAGGATCGAAACGTAATCGGCCTTCGTCACCTGTCCTCGCCCCGCGAAGGCGATGACGTTTTCGGGAAACCCTTGCAACTGAGTGATCATTTGCGTTCTCCGGCGACTGCGAGTTGCCATTAGCTCCGACGACGGATGTCGCCAGTAAAAACAGGATAACGCTTGACCGACCGGTCGGTCAATGGTAGTTTTAGCATATGGCGATCAAAGGAAAGCGCACGGCGGCGGGCGAGGAAACCCGCAAGGAAATCCTGGGCGCAGCCTTGAAGCTGCTGGGGCGCGAGGGCCCGGACGCTTTCAGCGCCGGTGCGTTGGCGCGAGCGGCAAATGTGAGCAAATCGACGATCTTTCATCACTTTGGATCGGTCGACGAAATCCTGCTCGCCGCGTTTGATTGGCGTCAGTCTTTGGAGCTTGAAGGAAACAGGCCCACCTCGGCTCGCGCCTATCTCGACGGCCTCGGCCAGCAACTCGTCTGTGCGGCGGAGGACGATCCCGCCCTCTTGAAAGCCCAAGCGGTATTCTTCACCAGAGCGATATTCGATCGCGAAATGAACGCCCGTTTATCCGCAGGCGCTGCCGAGATGCACCGCCTTATCGTCGATGCGCTTCGCGCTCGTCTTCCCGCGAAAGTTTCTGCTGCCGAGATTGAATCGATGGCGCGGCTCGCCGAGATGGCTCTCGACGGATTCATGATCAACCTGGTGAAGAGCACGGGCGAAGAGCAACACTTCCAGAAAGCCTGGACGCTGCTGGTTGACCTGCTTCTTGCCGAAGCCTAAGCGGGTTGATGAAGAGGGCATCAGGATCTCAGAGGCGCTGTCGCGTCGATAGGATCGTGCAGTAATTCCGCAGACCACTCAGTAGGGCGGAACCGACCTTCATGCCCTTCAATCAATGTGGGCGATCTGATGTAAAGCGGACTGGTGCACAGCTTGTTTCGGAAGGATCAAAGGTTCCCTGCCGAGGAGCGAGGCGGTCGCAGTTATCGGGCAATCCGAAAGGACTGCATGCGGCGTTACGACCCCGCTTAGCCGGGAGGGCATTATTTTCGCATCGGGACTGCGCGACGACTGGCAAATCGCTTTTCCCTGCAAAACTTGCTCCGCGCCTGATGCCGGGACTTTTTCCTTAACTCGTGGGGATCGAGAGGATCGCCGCGCAAAGGACCCCCGCTATCAAAACGGCGTGAAATTCAAAGCGACGCCATTGATGCAGTTGCGCAAGTGGGTGGGAGGAGGGACGTCATCGAAGACGTGGCCGAGATGCTGCCGCAATTCGCGCAATGAACTTCTGTGCGCTCCATGCAGTAGCTTCGATCCGATGAGGACGGGGATCGCACGCAGCACGATCGGCCGGGGATTGAAAGACTTGGCGACCCCGGGTTCTTTGTCCGGTGCGGTGCGACGGCCCGGCGGCGGCGGCCCGACCCTGATCGAAAAAGACCCGTCTCTGCTGGAAGACCTGCGCCAGTTGGTGGAGCCCGCGACGATGGGCGATCCGATGCGACCGCTGATGTGGGTATCGAAAAGCCATGCGAAGCTGGCCTCGGCATTGCGCGAGATCGGTCACAAGATCGCCGACAGCAGTATCCCGAAGCTGTTGGGCTTGCTGAAATACAGCCGGCAGGTGAACCGCAAGACCCTGGAGGGCAGCCATAACCGGGACCGGAACGCGCAATTCGAGCACATCAACGCTGCGGTGATTGCGACCCAGGGCAGCGGCCAGCCGGTGATTTCGATCGACACGAAGAAGAAAGAGTTGATTGGCGCTTTCAAGAATGGCGGCAGTGATTATCGTGAGCAAGGTTGCCCCGACAAGGTGAACGTGCATGATTTCGTCGACAAGGACCTTGGGAAAGTCGCGCCTTACGGGGTTTACGACGTCACCGCCAATGCGGGTTGTGTCAGTGTCGGCATCAGCAACGACACAGCGCAGTTCGCTGTCAATTCGATCCGCTGCTGGCTGGATGTGATGGGCCGCGAGCGCTATCCAGACATGAACCAGTTGATGATAACCGCGGACGGTGGCGGCTCGAACGGTTCACTGCGGTTGCACAAGGTGCAGGCCATGATGAACCTGCGCCAAGTCCTTGAAGCTGGCGCGGCTGCGGCTTTCGCGATCGCCAACCCGGACACGCACCACTTCGTAGAGGTCGATGCGTTCGAAATCATGGACCCAACGCAAAAGCTAACTGTCAAGCGGTATAAATGGCTTAAACAAAACTATTCGGCTAAATCCGAATGGATCGCCAGCACCAAGGATCTCATAAATAGCTCGGCAGTTCATGCGAACGTGATCAGTGGCGACAACACATTTCGCATGGCCGGTGACCACGCGGCTGTATGCGCGCCCTTCTTCGACATCGAGGACGAATATTTTGTCAAAGCCGACTTGTGGCTGATTAGCAGCGTCGCTATCACGCTCATGGATTTCTTTTATAGCGTTGCTGGGGATGTCGCGCGCGTGGGTCGGACCGTAATGGATTTCCGGCGTGACTTTCCACGCACTATCCAGGGGTTGGCTAGGCAAAACGAAGGGCTTCGCGCCGAAATCCAGGCGAGCGAGTGCTGCCAGAAGGCCATGCAAAAGATGGCCCAGCGAACGCAAGGAGCGGCGGCGAGCCAGCCTTAAAGCGTTTCGATTGCGACGATAGGGGGGGTCTGCAATATCGAGCCAAAATCGGGCTTTTGCCCGATCGGCGGCGGCGGGGAGAACGATAAACCGACGGGCGAGCCCCGGAGAGGCAACTGATCGAAGGTGCATTGCCGGGGCGATTTGTCGGGCCGCCAGCGGATAAGCTTTGTGCCGTGGCGGAACCTGTTCGCGGTGATGTGGTCGTACTGCACCTCCACGACGAGCACGGGGCGCACAGGCTCCCAGGCGCTCGATTTCTCCGTTGCCCACCGGCTTTGGCCTCCTGGAGCCTTCCCCGGTGAAGCCGGGCGGCTCGATCAAATCCTCCAGAAGTTTCGTGAGCTCGCTGCGATCCTGGGCCGCGATCGCCGATGTAAAGCCGACATGGTCGAGTTCGCCCCGCTCGTTGTACAAGCCAAGCAGCAGCGAACCCACAAGCCGCTCGCGTTCGAGATAACGGAAACCGCCGACTACGCAATCCGCCGTGCGCCAGCCGCTTCACCTGATAACTAACCGCTTCCCCGGCTCGTAAGGACCGTCTGATCGCTTAGCGACCACTCCGTCGATCGCGCCGCCAGCTTCGTCGAGCCAATCCGCGCGCCACCGTGGCGTCGCGGGTGGCGGGAGACAGCCTCAGCAGCGGCTCATCGGCGTTTGCTCTATAGAAGCTTTCGAGGGCCTCGCGCCTCTCCGTCAGCGGTGCGTTCATCAGGGTCTCGCCATCAATCGCGAGCGCGTCGAACAGGTTCCGCCACGGCACAAAGCTTATCCGCTGGCGGCCCGACAAATCGCCCCGGCAATGCACCTTCGATCAGTTGCCTCTCCGGGGCTCGCCCGTCGAGTCATTGTTCTCCCCGCCGCCGCCGATCGGGCAAAAGCCCAATTTCAGCTGATATTGCAAGCCCCCTATCGTCGCAATCGAAACGCTTTAAGGCTGGCTCGCCGCCGCTCCTTTGCGTTCGCTGGGCCAGCTTCATGGCCTTCTGGCCGCACTCGCTCGCCTGGATTTCGGCGCGAAGCCCTGGTTTTCCTACGCCAACCCCCTGGATAGTGCGTGGAAAGTCACGCCGGAAATCCATTACGGTCCGACCCACGCGCGCGACATCCCCAGCAACGCTATAAAAGAAATAATTGTCGGCGTGATAGCGACGCTGCTAATCAGCCACAAGTCGGCTTTGACAAAATATTCGTCCTCGATGTCGAAGAAGGGCGCGCATACAGCCGCGTGGTCACCGGCCATGCGAAATGTGTTGTCGCCACTGATCACGTTCGCATGAACTGCCGAGCTATTTATGGAATCCTTGGTGCTGGCGATCCATTCGGATTTAGCCGAATAGTTTTGTTTAAGCCATTTATACCGCTTGACAGTTAGCTTTTGCGTTGGGTCCGTGATTTTTGCGAACGCATCGACCTCTACGAAGTGGTGCGTGTCCGGGTTGGCGATCGCGAAAGCCGCAGCCGCGCCAGCTTCAAGGACTTGGCGCAGGTTCATCATGGCCTGCACCTTGTGCAACCGCAGTGAACCGTTCGAGCCGCCACGTCCCGCGGTTATCATCGACTGGGTAATTACTGGATAGCGCTCGCGGCCCATCACATCCAGCCAGCAGCGGATCGAATTGACAGCGAACTGCGCTGTGCGTGCTGATGCCGACACTGACACAACCCGGCATTGGCGGTGACGTCGTAAACCCCGTAAGGCGCGACTTTCCCAAGGTCCTTGTCGACGAAATCATGCACGTTCACCTTGTCGGGGCAACCTTTGCTAACAATAATAAGTACCGCCATTATTTGAAACGCCATCAACTCTTTATTTCTGCTGTCAAATCGAATGGCCGGCTGGCCGCTGCCCTGGGTCAGCAATACACACAGTTGATGTGCTCGAATTGCGCATTCCGGTCTCGGTTATGACCCTCCAGGGTCTTGCGGTTCACCTGCGGCTGTATTCCGCGACCCAACAGCTTCGGGATACCTATCAGGCGATACTTGTAGACTCACGCAATGCCGAGGCCAGCGCATGGCTTTTCGATACCCACATCAGCGGTCGCATCGGATGTGCCACCATCGTCCGGCGGGCCGTGTCTTCCAGCGAGAGCGGGTCTTTTTCGATGGGGTCCCGCAGGCCCCGCCGCCGGGCATGGCACCCCGCACCGAAAGAACGAGAAGAAGAACCGGGGTCGCCAAGTCTTTCAATCCCCAGCCGAGGTGGCCGCTGCGCTCCGATCCCCGTCCTATCGGATCGAAGGTCCCCGTGGACGCACAGAAGTTCATTGCGCCGGCGGCGTCTCGCCAGCGTCTTCAATGACGTCCCTAACCAGCTACAGACTGCATCATCTGGCGTCGCTTTGAATTTCACGCCGTGAGGCGGGGGTCTTTTGCGCGGGGATAGCCCTCAAGGAGTCCCCACGAGTTAAGGAAAAAGTCCGGGGTGCCGTAACACCACATGCACGTGCCTTCGGATTGCCCGAGGATGAGGCTCCGACAGCTGCCTCCTCGGCAGGGAATACTTAATCCTGCAAAACAAGCTGTGCACCAGTCCGGCTTTTTACATCAGATCGCCCAGGTGACTAATTTGAAAGCAGAAGTTGGGGGTTTTTGCACCCTACTGAGTGGGTCTGCGGAATTACTGCACGATACTATCGACGCGGACAGCACCTGTAGGAATACCTCATGCCCTCTTTGCATCAACCGCTTAGGCTTCGGTGCAAAGTCCAGCTTTGGAAGTGTTGCTCTTCGCCGTGCTCTTCACCAGGGTTGATCATCAATCCAGATCAAGAGCCGTCTCGGCGAGCCTGCGCGGTGGAAACTGGATTCTCGGCCACAGAAACTTTGGCGAAAGTCGAGCACAAACGCAGTCGACGATAAGGCGGTGGTTCGCGGCAGCGCCTGCAGATAAACGGGGC
>CAVRSS010000013.1:0-6191 GCA_963723755.1 uncultured Alphaproteobacteria bacterium
GTCTTCCGGCGGATCGTCTTCGAGAGCGCGATAAGCCGCCCCCTCGAGATCCTCGTACTGCCCGGATTTGAGCGCCCAGATGAAGCCGGCAAGCCCCAGGCCGCCAAGAAAAAGAGCGACCGGGATCAGCCATGTGAGCGAGGTCATGCTTTCAACTCCAACTTCGCCGTGCGCAGCCGGATCGCATTCAGCGTGACCAGGATCGACGAGGTCGACATCGCGATCGCGGCCACGAGCGGCGTCACAAATCCTGCCATCGCAAGAGGCACAAAGACAAGATTGTAGCCGAAAGCGACCGCAAAATTCTGGAAGGACATCTTCCGCGTCTTGCGCGCCGTTGCCAGAAGTTCGATGACCGCCATGAGCTTTGCGCCTTGGAACACAGCGTCCGAGGCGGTCTGGCTGATGTCAGCCGCTGTCGAGGGGGATACCGACGCGTGGGCAGAAGCCAGGGCGGGTGCGTCGTTGAGCCCGTCGCCGACCATCAGAACGCGGCGGCCTTGCGCCTTCAAGGCTTCCAGCCGCTCGATTTTCTCCTGCGGTTTCATGGCCGCCTGCCACTCTTCGATGTGAACCGCCTTGGCAGCGGCTTCAACGGCTTCGCGGCGGTCGCCAGAGCAGAGCGACACCTCAAAGTGTGCTTGGCGCAGGGCCTTCATGGTTTCCCCGGCATCGTCGCGGAGCTTATCTTCGAACTGGAATGCGACCGGGTCCATTCCTGGCTGCACGTACCAAAGCGAAGCCGATGCAGCGCGGGCCGGATCGACGCCGCACCACGCCGCCGAACCAAGGCGCTCCTCGCCGGCTTCGGTCATGCGGCGAAGGCCGAAGCCAGGAACTTCCTCGACACCGCCGATAGAGGGAGCGGCGCCGAACCTCTCCTTTGCCGCCTGTGCGACGGCCTGGGCATAAGGATGGCGGCTCGATGCAGCAAGCGCCGCGGCTGCGCTGAGCTTCTCGTTGCCGATGGCATCGCCATTCGCGAGCGACGGAATGCCTGCCGTCAACGTGCCGGTCTTGTCGAACACGACCGTATCGGTCTCGGCTAGCCTTTCGAGGCCGTCCGCCGCCTTGAGCAAAATGCCGCGATCGAAAAGGCGTGCGGACGCGGCCACCTGCACGGCGGGCACGGCCAAGGCTAGCGCGCAAGGGCAGGTAATAATCAGAACTGCGATGGCGACGGTGAGAGAGGCTTCCCAGCCCGCGCCCGCGAACATCCATCCGATGAAGGATGCCGCGGCAAGCGTGTGGACAGCAGGTGCGTAAAACCGCGCCGCCCGATCCGCAAGGCGGACATACCGCCCCCGAGCCTGTTCGGCAGTCTCCATCAGACGCGCGATCTGGGCGAGAAGCGTATCGGCTTCAGCGGCGCGCGCTTCCATCACGACCGGGCCGTCCAGGTTTACCGAGCCAGCATAGACGAGATCGTTCACGGCAAGATCGCGCGGCGCTGTTTCGCCCGTGATCAGGCTTTCGTCGATGGCGGTGGCCCCTTGCGCGATCACGCCATCAGCCGGGAAGCGCTCGCCTGCGGCAACCGCGATCCGCATGCCGGGTTCGACAAGTCGTGAAGGGAGGCGCTCGACCGATCCGTCGCTCGCGATGACATGCGCCCATTGCGCCTTCAGGCCAAGCAGGTTCTCGGCTGCGCCGCGGGCACGGACGCGCACGCGAGCATCGAGATAGCGGCCGATCAGGAGGAAGAACAGGAGCGTGACGGAAGCGTCGAAATAGACCTGATCGCTGCCCCTGATCGTTTGGTAAAGGCTCATCGTCGTCGACAAGAGGATGGCGAGCGAGATCGGCACGTCCATGTTCGTGCGAAAGCGCTTCAGTGCTTGCCAAGCCGAGCTGAAGAAAGGTTGTCCGGCATAGGCGACCGTTGGCAGCGCGATGATGGCGGAGAGCCAGTGGAACAGGTCGTGCGTTGTTTGGTCGGCATTGGAACCCGACCAGACCGACACCGAGAGCAGCATGATATTGGCGGCGGCGAAGCCTGCCACAGCCAGACGGCTGAGAAGCTTCCGCCCCGTATTCTCGCCCGTGTCGAGGGTTTCAGGCGCAAGTTCCGCGGCCTTGAACCCGATCCGGCCAAGCGCATCGACCAGCGGGGCCGCGCCTGGCAGCGCGTCCTCGAACACCACTGTCGCCCGGCGAGCGGAAAGGTTGGCTCGCGCCGAGGCAACGCCCGGTACGTCAAGCAGCGCTTTCTCGACTTTGCGCATGCAGCCGCCGCACGTCATGTTCTCGACGGCAAGTGTTATGGTCTGATGGGCGCAAATCAGCTCACCAAGTCCGCCCGACATGGTGGCGAGGGGAGCGGCAGGCCTGTCTAACTCTAATGCGCCGGGCTGAGCCATAGTCTTTCCTTCACACGGTACGTGGCCGTTTCGCTGCCTGGCCTTGCCTTCTCTGCCGTAAAGGACAGGACCCAGCTTCCGGGTCTGATCTGGCCGAGCGTTGCTTCGTAAAGTCCAGCATCGACTTCCTTGAAGGCGAGGCCTCGGTCGGCATTGTCGGCAGCCGGCCGGTCGAAGGTCCCGGTCACGGCCAAGCCAGGGACAGGAGCTCCTGCATTGTCAGTGATCGAGACGCGAAGGCGTGCACCTTCGGCGATTTGCGATTGATGATGCCATTGAAGCGCGTTCTGGGTGCGCTCCTCGGAAAGGATGTTGTTGTAGCGCAGGCCTACCTCGTAGCTGGCGCCTCGCTCCTCGCCTGGCCCGGTGCTCAGCGCAAAGTAGATGAATGTAGCGTTTACAGCGCCAATGACGGCAAAAGCACCGAGCAGAATAAGCAGGATATGCTTGCCGGTGAGGCGGGCTTCCGACGCAGTCACGCTCATTGTCCAGGTCCTCTGAAGTTGCTGCCGCGTTTGGTTTCCATTCCGTCTCCGCTATCGCGCGCCGTGAACATCATGCTGACCGACGCGGGGAGCGTCACCGCTTTGTCATGCGGGATTGTGACATAGACCTTGATGGAGCGAACATCGTCGGGCTTGACCTCTATAGGTGGATTGTTGCCTTCGATGCCGACGATTGAAATCCGCGCTTCGGGCAGCCCGGTCACGCCCAGCGCAAAGCTGCGCGTCTCCTGGCGTTTGTTGAGGAGGCGGACTGTGTAGCCGTTGCGGATGCCGCCATCCTGGAGCTGGACGAAAAGGGGGTTCCGGTCCGAAACGACGTTCATCTCAAGCACTGTCTTCTGTGAGAGACCGAACAGCATGAGGCCGCCGACGAAAGCGAAGAGCCCCGCGTAAAGCATCGTCCTCGGCCGGATCAGCCTGAAGGGGGCGCGATCTCCGTGTTCCTCCGCCTCGAGATTGCGAAAGGTATCGTAGGCGATCAGCTTTGTGGGCCGCCCGACCTTCGTCATGATCTCGTCGCAAGCATCGATGCAGAGCGCGCATTGGATGCATTCGAGCTGCGGGCCGTGGCGGATATCGATGCCCGCAGGACATACCGCCACGCATTGCGAACAATCGATGCAATCGCCTCTGCCTTCCCAGCTTTCGCCTTTTTTGTGCGGGCTGCGCGGTTCGCCGCGGAACCCGCGATAGGTGATCAGAAAGGAGTCGGCATCGAACATCGCACCCTGGATGCGCGGCCAGGGGCACATATAGGTGCAGACCTGTTCGCGCGCGATACCGCCGAGCGTGTAGGTCGTTCCCGCGAAAATCCCGAGGAAAATGTAGGCGACGGCCGGCGCGTCGAAATGCCAGAACTCGGAAAGCAGCGTCGGCGCGTCCCGGAAATAGAAGACGAGCGCTCCGCCGGTCAGTAAGCCGATGACGAGCCAGCTCAGGTGCGTTCCGCCCAGCCGCCACAGCGTGTTGAAGGACCATGGCGATTTGGCGAGCTTCATGCGCGCGTTGCGGTCACCCTGCCAGAGACGCTCGACCATGATCATCAGGTCGGTCCACACAGTCTGCGGACAGGCGTAGCCGCACCAAATGCGTCCAGCGAGCGCTGTGGCAAGAAAGAGCGCCAGAGCCGACAGGATCAGGATGCCGGTGACGTAATAAAACTCTTGCGCCCAGATTTCGAGGCCGAAAAAGTAGAGGCGCTGATGGGCGAAATCGAGCAGCACCGCCTGATCGGGCAGCGTCGGCCCGCGATCCCAGCGGATCCAGGGCAGTCCATAATAGATGCCGAGCGTCACGATCATGATGATCCACTTGATCCGGCGAAATTTGCCGTGGACCAGCTTCGGATAGATAGGCTCGCGCGTCGCGTATAGAGACTGTCGCTCTTTTGCGTCGACCGGCTTCGCACCGTTGCGCTCGATACCGGGCGCAGCGTCCTGCCCCAGCGAGGCAGCCGCTTGCATTTCGTTCATAGCGTACTCCAAGGCCAAGGTACGGGCATAGAAAGCGTCGCAGCAGCTCATGGGCTTGCCTATTTGCGTTTTGCTCGCTCTCCTGAATGCGAAGACTGTAGCGAAGGGAGCAACGGAGCGTCATTGCGAATTCTTCGCATCTCCTAATGCCGCTCCCTCGCGATTCTCAAAGCTCTACTGACCGCCTCCCAGCGAATGGACATAGATCGCAAGCTTCTTGATGGTTGCGGGATCGAGGCGGTCGACCCAGGCCGGCATCACGCCGCCATGTCCCGTCTCGATCTGGTGCTTGATGGCGTCCTTTGTCCCGCCATAGAGCCAGATGTTGTCGGTCAAGTTGGGTGCGCCAAATTCCTGATTGCCTTTGCCTTCCTCACCGTGGCACGCCAGACAGCCGCCGTCGCCGTGGAAAATGGCATTTCCGCGTCCCGCCGCAGCATCATCATGCGGCAGCTTGGAGAGCGAAAGCACGTAGTCCGCCGCGTCGCTGATCTGTTCGGGCGTCAGGAGGCTGTCTTGCCCGAACTTCGGCATCTGGGAGAGGTGCGCGTTGTCGTTGCCGCTGCGGACGCCGTACATGATCGTTTGCTGGATTTGATCCAGCGTGCCGCCCCAAAGCCATTTGTCGTCGTTGAGGTTCGGGAAACCGGGAGCCCCTTGTGCGCCGCGGCCATGGCAGGCTGCGCAGTTGTTCATGAAGGCCGCCTTGCCGCCGGCGAGCGCAAAGTTCAAAAGCTCGGGGTCCGCCTTGACGTCGGCGAGGCTCGCCTTGGTGATAGTGTCGTTGATCTTGGCCTGTCCGGCCCGTACCTCATCCAGGTTCGCCGCAACCGAGGCGCGCTGGGTCCAGCCGAGCACCCCCTTACTGTATTCCGAAACCATGCGGCCAGGTCGGATAGAGCACCCAATATCCGATCGACCAGATGATGCAAACATAGAAGACATACAGCCACCAGCTGGGGAGCGGCGTGTTCAGCTCCTTGATGCCGTCCCACTCATGGCCGGTGGTTTCGACGCCGCTATGGCTGTCGACATCGCGATTATCGGCCATTGCTGCCTCCGGTATTATTATCGTCTTTCTCTAAGGGGATGCGGCTGGCTTCTTCGAAACCCTTCTGGTTGCCGGGCCAGAAAACGAAGACGAGCATACCGATGAAAAGGCCGACAAAGATGAACAGGCCCGTCATCGCCGATAGAGATTGAACAGCTTCGTAAGTCATGAACTCGTCCTCAGCGCAGGTTGGGGCCGGAGGCGTCGTATTTTGCAAAGTCGACAAGCGTGCCGAGCATCTGCAGATAGGCGATGACAGCATCCAGCTCCGTCGGTGCGCCGGCTTTGCCGTCAAACTTGCGCACTTGCGCTTTGGGATATCGTTGGACCACCGCCGTAGCGCCTTCGTCGTCGGGATTGCTCTGTGCGACAAGATCAGCCTTCGCGTTCTTGATCATGTCGTCCGAATACGGAACGCCAACCACGCGCAACGTCTTCAGGCGTTCGGCGATATCGCCAG
This sequence comes from uncultured Alphaproteobacteria bacterium, assembly GCA_963723755.1. Taxonomy (GTDB): domain Bacteria; phylum Pseudomonadota; class Alphaproteobacteria; order Rhizobiales; family Rhodomicrobiaceae; genus Rhodomicrobium. The sequence continues at coordinate 5,850 of CAVRSS010000013.1, forward strand.
AGTCAAGTTTGCGCTGACCGAGGAAAGCGTATCGCGGCATGACGCTCTCCGGCACGACGGCGCGCGGGTCATTCATGTGGGCAACATGCCAGTCGTCGGAGTATTTGCCGCCGACGCGGGCCAGATCAGGCCCGGTGCGTTTCGATCCCCACTGGAAGGGGTGATCGTACATGCTCTCCGCCGCGAGACTGTAATGGCCGTAGCGTTCCACCTCATCCTTGAGGGTGCGGATCATCTGGCTGTGGCAGAGATAGCAGCCCTCGCGGACATAGATGTCGCGCCCTGTCAGTTCGAGCGGCGAGTAGGGGCGCATCCCTTGCACCTCCTCAATCGTCGACTTGA
>CAVRSS010000014.1:0-9475 GCA_963723755.1 uncultured Alphaproteobacteria bacterium
ATTTAATCCATCGAAAAAAGGGCTTTTCTGACCCGCCTCGAAGCCCAATAGGCTTGAGGTGGAACGAAAGAGAACAAAGCTACTTAGGCCGCCAAGTGGCTATGTCGCGGGCGCACTTCGGCAAGCTTGCGCCGCTCCACCCATGCCATGCTTTGCCAATCCGAAGGCGATGTGCCGTATTGTTCCATGACCCGAGCCGCGTTCAACCTCTATGTCGAGACCCTGCTCGCGCCCACCCTCGAAAAGGGCGACGTTGTCATCCTGGATAACCTCAGTAGCCACAAAAGCGACGCTTCACAAGACTGCCTCAAGGCAAGGGGCGTCTGGCTCCTGTTCCTGCCGCCCTATAGCCCCGATCGGAACCCGATCGAAAAGGCTTTCCAGCTCAAGGCCCACATGCGAGCCGCTCAGGGCAGAACCGGCGATGCTCTGCAGCCTCTTTGAGCCCGACGAATGCTGGAACTTCTTCCAAGGCCGCAGGATGATGCGTTCGATTAAACGCATGATGCTTGTCTTATGACTTTTCCCGCAAACAGGGCGAAGAGGGACCGCTGGGAGAGGGTTGCAGCCCTCCCGTCAGCGGCGAGGGACGGATCGGCACGATGCCAGCCATCTGATAGAAGCGGCCAGCGTCCAATTGGACGTTGTAAGCCGCTCTGGCAATTTAAAATCGATCAACTTTTCCGCCATTAATCGATTCCTATGGAAGGAGGGTTCATCTAAAATCCGGCAGTTCGTTTGTCGAGGTCCCTCAAGCTTTCATAAGCGGGCAGGCTGCCAAGTTCGGAAGACTTTTTGTACCACTGACGCGCTAAGCGAATGTCGGGTTTCAGCCGCCAATCGGTGTGTTGCGCCAGCTTGCCAGAATCGTATGTCTCGGCGAGTGCGAAAGCTCCCCGTGCGCTTCCATGGTTTGCAAGGACTTCGAATACTGCACGCCCACCTTCGCCATCGCCATGCTTCAACTGATAGGATGCACGCTCCATCAGAGAGTCTTCGGTGGTACGATTCACCTCGGCAGGGGCAGTCGGGGACGCGATGGGCGCCGCATGGTCGCTTGCCTCGTCGGCGAAGGGAAAACTGTGATCGACGTACGCAGCAAAGGCCAGAACCTGCTCTTTCTGAACGCCTCCATGGGCCAGAAGCAGATACGCCGTCATGCCTCCCGTGATTGCTGCGGACAATATCGTCGCGAAGATGGTCTGCCACGGCGTGCGCTTGCGGGGGATGCGAACAGGCTGCTTTTCCAGGAGTGGCACACTCACAGGAACAGTGAGTGCTCTGCTCGGCTCAATCCTGGGCAGTGCTGGCTGCGTTTGTTGTGGTTGCGGTGAAAAAGCCTGCAGCTCTCGCGCCAGCAACTCGCGGCTCTCCGCAAATGAAAGCTGCGGCGAAAGGCGGCGCGAACGAAACGATACTGCTGGCGCATGACTCAAGGCAGGTGCGCCCATTTTATCTAGCTCAATCGAAAGATTGCCAGCTGCTCTTTCGAGGATATTTCGCCAGGATTCCGACATGACAACAGCCTTCTGCTACGCACGACTGCTGCTTTGTAAAAAAATATTGTGGCAATGCTAAGAAAAAATTAGACCGTGATTAAAAATCTACAAACACGCTAGCTTTAGTTTTCAGTAAGAGAAAAGATATTTGCTGTATTGGAATAATACTCTTGGTTGGAAGCGGACGCGACATTTAACAACGTTCGAAGCAGCAGGTTATTCCAAGGCTAGCTCTGAGAACGTGCCTGTTCTAGCTTCGGTGTTGATGTGATTGATGACTTAATTTGTTAGCGCGATGAATGCCTCATCACCGTGCGCCAGGGGCACCATTACCCTCACTTTAGAAATAGTTCTTATTTTCTATTGAAGCTTAAGCTTGAAGGCAAAATGCGGAAGAAACGAGGCGATCCCATCGATGCGTCGCAGGAGCGCACAGCGAGCGCTTCATCCCCGCGACGGGCTGGCGATCACCCAGTAAATGCCACCGGCGACAAATCCAGCCATGGCGAGTGCGGCAGCGGCAGGAGCAGTGCCCAACGGGCCGCCTTCGTGCCAGAATGCCGCGGCAAACACTGCCGTTAGCGCGCCCGTTGCGCCGACATAAAACACCAGTGAGCGCGTTCTGAAAACCTCTCCGAGCAGCACCCCCACGATGCCAGCCGCGAGAAAAACCGCCGACCCGCCCTGCATGGTGTTGATCGCGCTTTCCATGGCCGCCGGGATCATATGGAGATTGCCCTCGCGGGGACCAGACGCCTCGAAGGCTTCGAGTTGCTGCCAGATCTTCACAGCGTTAAAGGCAAAAAGAGAGACCCAGCCGATCGCGCCGGACAGGACAATTCCAACGACAATACGGAAAGTATTATAAAGACTTATCGTCTCCCTCGGCCTCTCACGTCTCGCGAAGTGCGCTCGCTTTCTGCTTCTCGCTTGCAGACTTCAGCTGCCCGCAGGCGGCCATGATATCCCTGCCGCGCGGTGTCCTGATCGGGCTTGCATAGCCTGCCCGGTTAACGATGTCAGCAAAGCGTTCGATTTGCCCCCAATCGGAACACTCATACCGCGTGCCCGGCCAGGGATTGAACGGGATTAGGTTGATCTTCGCGGGGATCCCCGCAAGCAGCCGGACAAGCTCTTTGGCCTCGGCGACGGAGTCATTCACCCCTTTCAGCATCACATATTCGAACGTGATCCGGCGCGCGTTGGAGAGGCTTGGATAGGAGCGACACGCCGCGAGCAGCTCCGCGATCGGGTATTTACGGTTGATCGGCACAAGCTCGTCGCGCAACTCGTCGCGTACGGCGTGCAGGGAGATGGCAAGCATCACGCCCATTTCCGCGCCCGCAGGGCCGATCATCGGAACGACGCCGGATGTGGAAAGCGTGATCCGGCGCTTCGAGAAGGACAAGGCGTCGGGGTCGGAAGCAACAGCCACGGCAGCCTTCACGTTCTCGAAATTGTAGAGAGGCTCTCCCATGCCCATCAGCACGATATTGGTGATCTTGCGTTCGGCCTCCGGGATGCCGCGCCCATCGGCGGGAGCGCTCGCGCCGGGCCAATCGCCGATCCGGTCGCGCGCCACGAGAATCTGCCCGATGATTTCCGCAGGCGTGAGATTGCGCACGAGCCGCTGGGTGCCGGTATGGCAAAAGGTGCATGTCAGCGTGCAGCCGACCTGGCTCGAGATGCAGAGCGTTCCGCGATCCGGTTCGGGGATGTAGACGGTCTCGATCTCGGGCGCATGCTCGCCCGGCCGCTGCGGCTCAAGCCGAAGCAGCCATTTGCGCGTGCCGTCCTCCGAAATCTGCTCGGCCGCGATCTCCGGCCTCGCCAGCGTAAAGCGCGCATCAAGATCGGCGCGCAGAGCCTTCGCGATATTGGTCAAGTCCGCGAAGTCCCGGGCGCCGCGCGCATAAATCCAGTTCCGGAGCTGGGTCACACGCATCCTGATCTGGCTCGCTGGAACGCCCGCCTCGGCAAGCGCCGCCGAAAGCTCAGGCTTTGTCATGCCCGCAAGCGAGGGTTTCAACGCAGCGGGGGCTTCGGCAACGGGATCTTGGCAATTGGGAAGGGTTGTCATATGCGGAAAATAGAAGACCAACGCGCGCATAACAAGCTCGCGCTTTTATAGAGAAAAAGAGCTTCGCCTCAGACGCCTTTTCGCCTACACCTCTCGCCGATGCTGATAAAAATGAGACACCGGCCCCGAGCCTCTTCCGATGGCGAGTTCGTTCGCGTGCTCGAGCGCCTCATGAAGATAAGTCTTTGCTTCAGCGATCGCCTGCTCAAGCGGAAGGCCCCGCACAAGAAAGGCGGCGATCGCCGAAGCCAGCGTGCAGCCGGTGCCATGCGTGTTTGCCGTGGCGATCCTTGGCGCGGAATAAGAATGAAACGAAGTGCCATCGAAAAAGATGTCGATGGCACAGGGGCCTTCGCCATGACCGCCCTTGATGAGTACGGCGGAGGGGCCAAGCGCCAGGAGGCGTTGCGCCTGATTCTTGATTTCGTCCTCGCTTCGGGCAATGGGCAAATCGAGAAGCGCCGCAGCCTCCTGCAAGTTCGGCGTAATCAAGGAGGCGAGCGGGATCAAACGCTCGGCAAGCAGTTTCTTGGCTCCGGCTGCTTCAAGAAGGCGGCTACCGGTCGTCGACACCATCACCGGGTCTACTACAACCGGTATCATGCGCGCCCAGCGCTCAAGGCCTGAGGCCGTGGCGACGATGGCCTCTTCGCTTCCGAGCATTCCGGTCTTCACGGCGGCGACGGATAGATCCGAGAAAACCGCATCGATCTGCGCCGTAATGATGTCTCCCGGTATGAGATGCACCGCCGTGACGCCCAGCGTGTTTTGCGCCGTTATGGCCGTGACGACGGTCGCCCCGTAGACGCCGAGAGCCGAAAACGTCTTTAGGTCTGCCTGAAGCCCAGCCCCCGCCGACGAGTCCGAACCAGCAATCGAAAGCGCAACGCGTGTCTGGCTCATGGCCGGACTCCAGGCGCAGTGATGGGCAAGTTCTTGCTGCGCCAATCGAGATAAAGTTCGAGCGCGACATAGTCTGGTGCGTTGTCGGGCTGCCCTTCGGCCCTCGCAAACTTGTTGCACATGCGAAACCTCTCGTGGAGCGATATGACGCGCCCCTCGCTCGATTTGAACGCCGGATAGGCGAGCGGGTGCCCTTGGCTCAGCGTATCAGCCCCGAATTTCTGCCCGAACTTCTCGTTGTGGCATTGCGCGCAGGAAATCTGGAAGCGTCCCAGCTTGGTTTGATAGATCTGCCGGCCGCGCTCGAAAACCTCTGCATTTGGCCCCGCAATATCGACGGTAGAGGGAGACCCGCGCACGAGCCAGCGAAGATAAGCGGCCATGCCAATCATTCTTGAATCGCCTTCCGCGATCTCGGGCTCACGAAGATAGGTCTTGCGGCAGTTATTGATGCGCGCCTGAAGGGTTATCACGTCCTTCAAATCTGGCGCATATTTCGGATAGGCGGCTGCTGCACCCTTGAGAAGATTTTTGTCGCTTGCGCCATGGCAGTCCTTACAGGATTTGCCGCCCGGCGTTGCGGGCTTGTTCCAGGCAGCCTCGGCAGCCTCGACGAGAGGAAAGGCTGGATTGTCGAAGTCATCCGCTTGCATCGCCCGGATCGAGGGCCGAAGGGATTCCTCGCCCTGGATAAGAAACGGCAGTGGATTTGCAGCTTCGGCCGGCGGCAGCGAGTTCATCGGCTGCCCCTGCCCGGCAAAAAGGGCTCGGGCCAAAAAGAATGCACTAATGATAAAAAATGCCGCACCAAGACTTGGCCGCACCGGAAGCCCCCAATGCCTGAGCGCGCGTCTATTTCAATGTTTCAAGGTAGGCGACCAGATCTTCGACCTCTGCCGCCGTTAGGATTGGCGCTTCCCCGCTGGCGCCCGCCCTATAGTAAGACGGCATGATCGTATCCGGGAAGTAAGCCTTTGGCTCAACCACAAGCTGTCGCAGCTGCGGCCTCGAAAAGCGGCTGCCTACGCCATCCAGCACAGGCCCGACGCCGCCCTGGTCCGCAACGGCCGCCATGACGCCGAGCTTATGACAGCTCAGGCAATCCCCCTTTTGCCGAATCTCGAGCAGTTGCCGTCCGCGCTCAGGATCGCCAAGCGCGCCGGTCAGCGACAACGGCATGCTTTGAAGCGAGAGCGCAAGACTGCGAGGTCCGCTCGGGTTCGTGTCCAGCAGATAGAACCCGGCCGTCTTTCGTTTGCACTCGGCACTAAAGGCTTGACGCGAACCGAACGGAATGACCGCTGCAAACATCAGAGCTCCCACAAAAAGGGAGATACAAGTATAAAGATTTGCCATGCATGAACCCGGGATTTACACACTGCTGGCTCAACCGGCGGCTGCAACCTTCATCGAAGACGGTGACAATAGTGAGGTTTCTAAGAGCGTCAATACGTTGTTCGTCGATTGAACGAGCGTTTTCATTTCGACGGAAAATAAGTAAGCATCGCGAAACTGGCGAATTTAAGCCAATCGGCTCTGGGGCTTGAGGCTAGAGAAGAACCGCGGCATCTCGCTCAGCCTTGAGATCACCGCGTCGGCCCCGAGCGCCTCCGGGCCGACGCGGCTATAACCAAAGTCCACAACCAGGACTGGAATCTTCGCAGCGCGCGCGCACGCGACGTCAGCTTCACTGTCGCCAGCCATCAGGGTATCTTGCGGAGAAGCGCCGAGCTCGGCGACAACCTCAAGCAGAGGAGCGGGGTCGGGCTTGCGAGCACGGCCTTCGCGTTCGCCAAGTACGGAACCAAAATACTTTATGAGATCGAGCTGCTGAAGGATTTCGATCGTAAGCCCGTGGTTTTTGTTGGTGCAAATTCCGAGCCGGCGGCCTTCGCGCTGAAACTGCTCTAGAAGCTCGCGCCCACCGTCATAGACAGTTGTTCTTGTCGTCAATTCCTCACGGTAAAGCGCGATGAATTCCTCGACCAGCGGCATAACGCCGCCAAGGGGAAGACCCCGCGCTGTAAGCGCGCGCTTGATAAGTTTAGGCACGCCGCCGCCGATCATCTCCTTAACCTGATTAAGGGGAAATGGCTCGATGCCACGCTTTTCGGTGGCGCGGTTCAGCGCGTGGGCAATGTCGGGGGCGCTGTCGATCAGCGTACCGTCAAGATCGAAAACGACTGCTTTCGGCCAATCCAACGGTTCGCTTTTCATCCAGCGCCCTCTTCTTTCAGTTAAGCCTTGGCGCTGATCTTCGGATCGAGATCACCCTTGGCGTAGCGTTTTGCCATGTCCGCCGTCGGGATGACCTTGATCTTGGACGCATACCCGGCCGTGCCAAACTGCTCGTACCGCTCCTTGACGATCTTCTGCATCGCCTTCATCGAGGGCCCGAGGTACTTGCGGGGATCAAACTCAGCCTTGCTCGTGGCCATAACCTTGCGGATGGCAGCGGTCGCGGCGAGGCGAAGGTCGGTGTCGATGTTGATCTTGCGAACGCCGTGGCGAATGCCGCGCTGGATTTCCTCGACGGGAACACCATAGGTCTCAGGGATCTCGCCGCCATACTCGTTGATGAGATCGATGAGGTCCGTGGGCACCGAAGAGGAGCCGTGCATCACAAGGTGGGTGTTCGGAAGCCGCTTGTGGATCGCTTCGATGACGTTCATGGCAAGCACATCGCCGGTGGGCTTGCGGGTGAACTTGTAAGCGCCGTGCGAAGTTCCAATCGCAACGGCAAGCGCGTCGACCTTCGTGGCGGCAACGAACTCCGCCGCCTGATCCGGATCGGTCAGCAGTTTGTCCCTTGAGAGAGCGCCTTCGAAGCCGTGGCCGTCTTCCTTGTCGCCCATACCCGTTTCAAGACTGCCGAGGCACCCGAGTTCGCCTTCAACGGAAACACCAACCCAATGAGCCATTTCGCTGACTTGAGAGGTGATGCGGACGTTGTAGTCGTAATCGGAAGGGGTCTTGCCATCGCCCTTCAGCGAGCCGTCCATCATCACGCTGTCGAAGCCGATACGGATGGCGCTGGCGCAGGTTTGCTCGCTGTTGCCGTGGTCCTGATGGAGACAGATCGGGAGGGTCGGGTATTGAGCCTCAAGCCCTTCGACAAGCTTGCTGAGAAGGAGGTCGCCCGCATAGGAGCGCGCGCCGCGACTCGCCTGAATGATAACCGGGCTATCGGTTTCCTTCGCGGCTTCGAGGATGGAGATCCCCTGCTCCATGTTATTGATGTTGAAAGCGGGGACGCCGTAACCGTGTTCAGCGGCGTGATCGAGAACTTGTCTTAGCGTAATACGGGCCATATGACCTCCCAAATAGGTTGTTGATGATGCTAGTGATTTTCTAAGAGCGCATAAGCACCGCAACGCCGGGAAGCGTGCGGCCCTCAAGCCATTCCAGGAATGCGCCCCCCGCAGTGGACACATACGAGAATTTATCGGTCACGCCGGCTGCATTGAGCGCCGCCACCGTGTCGCCGCCGCCCGCGATGGTCGTGAGGGTCCCGGCTTGGGTCAGTTTCGCAGCCTCCCGCGCAAGTTCGAACGTGGCTTCGCCGAACGGAGGTATCTCAAATGCGCCGACAGGGCCATTCCAAAGAAGGGTTTTGCAATTCGCGATGGTTTGCGCGAATTCCTTCACTGAAGCGGGACCTACGTCGAGGATCATCTTGTCCGGCGGAACTTCGTTGATCGGCACAACGGCAGTCTCAACGTTTGCCTTGAGTTCACCTGCGACCACTGCATCGACCGGCAGGACGATCTTGCACCCCGCCTCGGCCGCCTTGCCCAGAATATCTTCAACGGTCGAAACTGCACCCGGCTCGTGAAGCGACTTCCCAACGGCGGAACCCTTCGCGAAGAGAAACGTGTTCGCCATACCGCCGCCGATGATGAGGTAATCCACCTTCTTGGCTAGATGACCCAGTACGTCGATCTTCGTCGAGACCTTGGAACCGCCCACGATTGCGGCAACAGGACGCTGCGGAGCATCAAGGGCGAGCTTCAACGCGCCGATCTCTGCCAGCATGGAAGGGCCGGCATAAGCGGGCAACAAACGCGCAAGCCCTTCGGTCGAAGCGTGCGCGCGGTGGGACACGGAGAAGGCATCATTCACATAGATGTCGCCGAGTTTGGCAAGCTCCGCGGCGAAGTTCGCGTCGTTCTTCTCCTCGCCCTCATGATAGCGGAGATTTTCCAGCATACCGATCTGGCCAGACGAGAGACCATCGACCAGCGCCTTCGCCGCAGGCCCAATGCAATCCTCGCCGAAAAAAACCTGGATGCCGAGCAGGGAAGACAGTTTCTCTGCCACTGGCTTCAAAGAGTACTTCGCGACCGGCTTGCCATCCGGGCGGCCTAGATGCGACAGTATGACAACCTTCGCGCCGCGCCTCAGCAGGCCTTGAAATGTAGGAAGGAGCCTTTCGATCCGGGTGGCATCGGTGACCTGTCCCCCTGACATCGGGACGTTGAGGTCGGCACGAATGAGAACGCGTTTTCCGGAGACATCGGCGTTTGCAATGTTGTTGAACAAGTCGAGCAACTCAGCTGTCATTCTTTTCTCCCTAGGGCGCAGTCCATCGCCGGGCCTGTTTCTGGTTTAGAGCCTATCCGCTCTTGATGGAATCAAAAGCGGGCTCCAAGTTCTTGTTTTATCGTGCGTCTTAATCAGAAAACCGCTTCGCACTTTTCTGGACGCACTCTAGCTGGGCGTAAAACGCCATTCCCCCATGCATAAGCGCGGCCTTAGGCGCACTTAGGATGAATTGCAGGAGTTGCATTGCGGTTTGTTGACGCTCGCACGGAGCGTGACATTTTCACGCGCGATATACAAGTCAGACAAATTTAACGCAATGTTCACCCGGCGCGACGGCGGCGCGCGAAACAAGTCGTTTGCAAATGTTAAGGTGACGCCCTATTTCATCGCCAGGTCACAATTCAAGCAAGCTCCCGGTTCTCAGGCGCCACAATGGCCTTGTTAACAC
>CAVRSS010000015.1:0-12590 GCA_963723755.1 uncultured Alphaproteobacteria bacterium
AACAACAATACTGTGGTTTTGTCGCTGCGGCCCATCCAAAAGTTCCGGGTGGCTAGAGTGCGTCCAGAAAGTGTAAAGCGGTTTTCCGATAGACGCACGCAGGCTTAGGACAGCCGCAAAGTGAAATGCTTCCCGACGACATTGTCCCGCCGTTGGCTGTCAAAGCGACGAAAGTGAAGCAGTTATTTTTGCGCCTGTCCTTAGAGCCCGCTTTTGATTTCATCAAAGGCGGATAGGCTCTAGCGGTCTGTCGGACTTAGCGCCCAGCGGCGCCAGGGGGTAAAATCATCGCATTGATTCGCCACCGTTTCGGACCCGCCGCCCATGAGCAACTTTCGCAACTTCGACCGTGACACGGGATTCCTCCTGCCGCCATCTGTGAACGAGTGGCTTCCTGAGAGGCATCTTGCGCGGTTTGTGGCGGAGATCGTGGATGCTCTGGACGTCTCGGCGATGAGCAACAGCTATCGCGGCTCGGGTTCGGCGAGCTATCACCCGAAGCTTCTGTTGGGCGTTCTGGTCTATGGCTACGCCACGGGGGTGTTCTCCAGCCGCAAATTGGAGCGGGCGACCTACAATCGGTAGCCTTCCGCTTTATCGCGGCGAACGAGCACCCCGATCACGATACCATCGCGACATTCCGGCGGCGGTTTCTCAAGGAAATCGAAGGGCTGTTCGTGCAGGTTCTGCTTCTGGGCGCGAGATGGGCATGCTCAAACTGGGCACGGTTGGGTTTGACGGCACGAAGATCCACGCCAACGCTAGCAAACACAGCGCGCTGTCCTATGAGCACGCGGGCAAGATCGAGGCGCAGTTGAAGGCCGAGGTTGCGGAGCTGATGGCGAAGGCCGAAGCCGCGGACAAGGCGGACGTTCCGGATGGGATGTCGATTCCAGAGGAGTTGGCGCGCCGCGAGGAGCGGCTGAAGAAAATCGCCGAAGCCCGGCAAAAATCGAGGCGCGCGCCAAAGAGCGTTACGAGCGCGAGCTGGCGGAGCATAAAGCCGAGCTTGCCGTGCGTGAAGCCAAGGAAAAGGCCTCGGGCAAGAAGCCCGGCGGCAAGCCGCCCGCACCGCCGGCGGAAGGGCCGCTGCCAACCGATCAGATCAATCTGACGGACGAGGAGTCGCGCATCATGCCGGTTTCCGGCGGCGGTTTCGAGCAGTGCTACAACGCTCAAGCCGTCGTCGCGGAAGGCAGTCTCCTGGTGGTCGCCAGCGATGTGACACAGGCCCCGAACGACAAGCAGCAGCTCGAACCGATGCTGGCCAAGACCAGCGCCCTGCCCGAAGAGCTGGGCAAGGCCGGAACGCTGCTGGGCGACAACGGCTACTTCAGCGAGGCCAACGTAAAGGCGTGCGAGGCGGCGGGGATCGAGCCGCTGCTCGCCATGGGCCGGGATTCGCATCATCCATCCTTGAGCGAGCGCTTCGCCGGGGCTCCGCCCGCGCCGGAAAATCCAACGCTGCTCGAGGCCATGGCCCACCGCCTGCAAACGCCCGAAGGCAAAAAACTCTACGCTCTGCGCAAACACACTCCCGAGCCGGTGTTCGGCATCATCAAGTCCGTGCTCGGATTCCGTCAGTTTCTGCTGCGCGGGCTGGACAAAGTCAAAGGCGAGTGGACGCTCGTGACCATGGCCTGGAACTTGAAGAGGATGTTCATGCTGCAGGCTGCATGAAGGCGCGACGATGATCGCACGGCCCAGTTCGTGGCGTTGCTGAGCCGTGTGCGCCAAACGGTGCGCCCGTAAACTTCGCCGCCATAAAGATGCGACAATCGCGCCGATTTCTGCGGCCCCTCCCACGCCACGGGAGCCGTCCCCCTGCCGGCACACCTCAGTCCGACAGGCTGCTAGTGGTCTGAATCTCCTAAAATGCGGGGTATAGGCTCTTCAGCTTGATGCGGGCGTCTGCGGTTGTAAAGCGCCAGTCCGCTTTAGCATTGTAAGTGTTGCGCCGGTCAAGCCAGGCCGCGACCTCACGTTCGGGCGTGGTTCGATTGGAGATGCGGCGGTCCAGGCACTGGCCGGACAGGATCGCCAGCTCCGATTCCGCCATGTTGAGCCAGCTACCATGCTTGGGCGTATAATGCCATTCGAACCGCTCAACGAGGCGGCGCGCTTCTTCCGGCGGGAATGCTTCGTACAATGACGCCGGCGTGTGTGTATTCAGATTGTCTTGCATCAGCACGATCTTTTCCGCCTTGGTGAAGTGAATATCGCTCAGTTCCTTCAGGATATGCGCATAGTCGACAGCGGTGCGCCGTTCCGTTACTTTTACGTGCCGCCATCCCTCAATTGGGGCGAACAGCATGAACAGGCTGGCCGTGCCATTGCGCTCATATTCGTAGTCGTAGCGAGCCGGCCGTCCCGGCTGCATCGGGATGGGCGTGCGCGTCTCGGCGACAAGCTGTTTCGAGGTCTCGTCGAGGCAGACGAGCGGCCGGCCCGGATTGTGCGGCCGCGTGTAGACCGCGAGCACGTCCTCCATCGCAGCCACGAACGCAGCGTTTGCCTTGGGCGGGATCACCCAATATTCCTTCAGGTGCGGTTTGAGAGCGTTTTTTTTAGCGCCCGGCTAACCGTGTTGAAGTGCGCGGTTTTCACAATCTTGCGCTCGATGACATGCTCAGCAAGCAAGCGGATCGTCCAGTGCGCGTAGCCTTCCGGCGGCTCCGAGCAAGCGAGCGCGATCAACTGGGCTTGACGTTCGCCGTCGAAGATCGGCGCAATCGGCGGTGTTTCCCGTTGCTTGCGGGTAAGCACTGCTTCGAACCCTTGGCTGACGAACGTCTCGCGCACGCGCGACACCATGCTGACATTGGTATCGAGCGCCTCGCAGATTTTCTCGTCCGCCCAGCCCTCGCCAGCCGCGCCCTGATCGGCCTTGAGCAGAATGCGCGCCTTCAGCACGGTCTTGGCCGCGGTTTTGCCTTTCGAGATCAGTCCAGTGAGTTGCGCCCGTTCCTCGCCGCTCAGCTTGACCACGAATTTCTTGTTGGCCATCGCCTGCTCCTTGCCGGTTGTCCCCAGCAAGGCTGGAACCAGCGTTCGCAAGAAAATGCAACAGGTTATTTTAAGTGATGCAAACCACTAGTAACAGATCATCGCTGTCGGCTTCCTAAGCGCCGCTGTCAGCGCGTTGACAGGAAGAAGACTCCAAGATGCCCAATATAATGGAGCGGTTCGAGTAACGAAGGCCCGTCAGAAACCGCAACTGGAGAGCCAATGATGGTAGCGCTTGCTAAGACTTCATGGATCAGAGTTTGGGACCCGCTAGTGCGTTTCGGGCACTGGGCGCTCGTTATCGCCTTTGCCGTCGCCTATCTCAGCGGCGAAGAGGAAGGCGAGGCCAGCGAACTGCACGAGTGGGCCGGCTACATCGTTGGAGGAATCGTCGTTTGGCGCGTTGTCTGGGGGCTGACCGGACCGCAACGTGCCCGGTTCAGTGATTTTATAACCGGACCTATGGGATCGGTGCGCTACCTCGTCAGCCTCATGACCGGCCATGCGAAGCGGTATGCCGGCCACAGTCCAGCCGGCGGAGCGATGGTCGTGGCTCTTCTTGTTTCACTTGCGCTGACCGTCGTGACCGGACTTGTCGCCGAGCAAGGTGAGGGGAAGGCTTCGTTGGGTCACGGCCGCGCCGGCATCGTTACCCAGGCTTTCGCCGATGAAGAAAGGGGCACACGAGTCGGGAAGCGCGGCGAAGAGCATGAGAGCGCAATCGGTGAAGCGCATGCTGTGCTGGCGAATATTACGCTCGCCCTTATTGTGTTTCACATTCTGGGCGTTGCCCTGGCCAGCTTTGTTCATCGCGAAAATCTCGTTCGCGCCATGGTCACCGGCGAAAAGCGCGCCGACGACGCAGAGCCAGATCACGCCTGACCGCTCGCTCGTTCCGAGGATGGGAGGCGCACCGCGGCGGAGTCTCTGATGCTTGCGTGTTGCAACTCCGCTTCCGGTCTTGGGTTGCGCGTCTTTAATTCCTTCTTGCTTCCCAAACTTGCAGGTTGATGCTCTCGAAAGCCCCATCCCTGCAGGCCTTCAGGAATTCATCCTGACCAAGTTTTCCGTTCTTGGCGTGGTCGTAATAAAGGCCCTTCCTCTTCATCAGGGCTATCAAGTACGGCGTCACTTCCGATCCGGTTACCACGCCATTTCTATCTTTGTCTGCCCTTTCCCAGGTCGCCCTGCATTCAGCACTCTGATGGCTCAGCCAAAGCCGCGGTAGAAGCAGCGGCAAAAAGCAATGCTGCGCTGAGCTGTACCCATTTTATCATTCGGATCCCCGAGAGTTGATTCTTATCAAGATCTTATAACGCATTTCTAGATTTTTGCTATTACAACAAACTTAACTACATATTACGAATTTCTGCCTTTGTCCTGTTTGCTTGATGGAGGCGCGGCTCGATGAGGCAATCGCCCAATGACCCTTGCCGAAGTCTTCATAGCCCGCAGGATTGATCCCGTGTTGTTTAAGAAGATCCATTACTGCCGACCAGATCTCGGGCACCGGCGAGACTCTGAGCCGATGCGTGTTGCCAAAAGCTCTGCCTCTTCGCCCGGACCCGGCAGGATGTCAGGAAACTGACAGAGAACAAAGAGCATAAAAGCTTGATGCGCTACCGTTCCATATTTTCAGCAGCGATTTTAATCGCTCTTTGCGCCGTGTATCTTGACGGACCCCGAGCTCTCAGCCGTGAAATGGAACATGAAGAGCACGATGAAGACCGAGCTCGCGTTGCCGTTCAACGCGGCGAAATTCTCCCGCTTGAGCAGGTTCTCGCCGCATTGAAAGGCGGTGTTACTGGAGAGATCTCAAAAGTTCGAGCTCGAAAAAGAACACGGTGTCTGGGTGTATGAATTCAAGATCATCTCGCCCGGGGGGCGTATGATGGAAATCTCTGTCGATGCAAAAACTGGCAAACTGATCGAGAAGAAGGGCGGCGAGTGATGCGTCTCTTGCTGCTAGAGGATGACGACCGGATCGCCAGAGATGTCATGGCGACTTTGAAGGCAGCCGGCTATTGCGTCGAACGCGAAACCGATGGCGAAGAGGGCTGGTTCAAAGGGGATACCGAGGACTACGACGCGGTGGTTCTAGACCTTGGCCTGCCTTCGCTCGATGGCCTCACCATTTTGAAGCGGTGGCGGGCCAATGGGCGGGCAATGCCGGTCCTTATCCTGACAGCCAGGGGAAGCTGGAGCGAGCGCGTGGATGGCATCGAGTTTGGCGCGGACGATTACCTCCCGAAGCCCTTTCACATGGAGGAGTTGCTCGCCCGGCTCAGAGCCATCCTACGACGCGCGGCGGGTCAGAGTTCGCCCATACTCACGCACGGACAAATTTCTCTCGATACGCGGCAAATGCGCGTCTCTGTAAACGGGGTGCCCGTAGCGTTCACACCCCAGGAATACCGGCTTTTCAGTTATCTGATGCATCACGCAGGGCGCGTGGTGCCACATCCGGAGCTGATCGAACATCTCTACTCCCATGACTCGGATAAGGACGCGAACGCCATCGAGGTCTTGATCGGCCGCATCAGGCGCAAACTCCCCGTTGACGTTATCGAGACGCGCCGGGGCTTTGGTTACATCATTGAATTGACGAAGCCGTGAATGCGCGATCTCTAAAGCTCCGCCTCCTTCTCCTCGGCGCAACAACTATTTCGTTGGCGTTGCTGGTGGCGGGCCTTGGGATCGTCGGGCTTTTCGAACGCCATGTCGAGCGGCGTGCGGAAGCGGAACTCGATACCTACATCCGGCAAATCTCCGCCGGGATCACTTTCGATGCCAAGGGTGAGGCGATCTTCAATCGCCCCCTCGCGGACCCGAGGTTCGAGACTCCCCTCAGCGGACTTTATTGGCAGATCAGCGACGACGCCGGTGGCCGAATGCTGCGCTCGCGTTCTCTGTGGGATACGGTCTTGAAGCTTCCCGACGATGTTCTGGATAGAGGCGCTGTGCATCGCCACACGCTTGAGGGTCCGTCCAACACATCACTTCTCGTCAGGGAAAGAGCCGTCACATATACAACGCCGCCCGGATCGCGGCAGCTCAGGATCGCTGTTGCCCTCGATGAAGCCGGAGATTCACGCTGCGCGGGCCGAATTTGCCTGGGATGTGCTCATCGCGCTCGCTTTCCTCGCCACAGTGCTCCTGGCGGCGGCCTGGATGCAGGTTGTCATTGGGCTCATGCCGCTGACGGCGGTAAAGAGAAGCGTTCTTGCTGTTCGGTCCGGTGCGAAGAAGCGCGTCGATGTCACCGAGCCCCAGGAGGTCATGCCCCTTGTGACAGCGGTCAATTCGCTGCTCGAATCGCAGACGCGCGCGATGGAAAACGCCAAGTCGCGCGCCGCCGATCTGGCCCATGGCCTTAAGACGCCGCTGACCGTTCTCCTTGCCGATGCTGCGAGGCTGCGCGCGAACGGAGAGCTGGACATCGCTGACGAGATTGAAGAACTCGCGAACGCGATGAAAGGACATGTGGATCGCGAATTGTCTCGGGTGCGTCTCCAAGGTCTCCATATTCTTTTTCCGGCAAAGACGAGCGTGGAGCCAGTCGTTTTGCGCCTCGTCCGGGCCCTGGGCCGGACGCCAAAGGGAGAGAACCTGGATTGGCGGATCGGCATCCCTGAGGACGCCGCAGTCCCCATGCGCGAGGAAGACCTGGCCGAGCTTCTTGGAAATCTCCTGGACAATGCCTGTAAATGGGCCGCCAGGAGCGTCTCCGTCGCTGCGGCCGTCAACGGCGCTGTGACCCTATCCGTCGAGGATGACGGGCCGGGAGCGCCCGAAGCTCTTATGCATTGGCTCGGTCAGCGTGGGCTTCGGCTCGATCAGAAGGTCCCAGGCACCGGTCAGGGCCTTGCCATAGCGATGGACATTGTCAAAGCCTATGGTGGAACCATGACTTTCGAGACCGTGAAACCGCACGGCTTCAAAGCCTCCGTAGTTTTTCCTGATGCCGGTGAGACCGCCCGCCAGCGCCACAACGCCCTTCGCAAAGAGGCCGCGGAATGATGACGAGCGAACGCCTCCTGCGCCGCGCGCTCATCCTCTGGGCGCTTGCCGCGCTGGCTGCGGGGCTCCTGGCGTCGCTTCAGGGCCTCGATACCACCGCCAGCTGGATTTGGGCCGCCGGAACCGCGCCCGTGATCGCTGCCCTCGGCATCTCCATCGCACGCGACCTTGCCGCGGGGCGGATGGGCGTCGATGCCGTGGCGCTCCTCTCGATGACAGCCGCGCTTGTCCTCAATGCCAACCTTGCCGCAGTGGTGGTCGCCGTGATGTATGCCGGCGGTGCCGTCCTTGAGGATTTCGCCGTGGCCAGGGCGCAACGCGACCTGAAGTCGCTGGCCGATCGCGCTCCCCGCATCGCGCACCGGCGCCGGGATGACTCGATCGAGGATATTCCGGTCGATGCGGTCCAGCATGGCGATACGATCCTGGTGAGAGCAGGTGAGATCGTGCCCGTCGACGGCGTTCTCCTTTCTCCTTCGGCAGCCCTCGACGAATCCGCGCTGACGGGCGAACCTCTGCCTGCTGTCCATATCGCAGGCGATGGCTTGCGAAGCGGCGTCGTGAACGCCGGCGAGACTTTCGAAATGCAGGCCGCGGCCACGGCCGGAGAAAGCACCTATGCCGGGATCGTGCGGCTCGTCACGGCTGCGCAAACCGCGAAAGCGCCCTTTATCCGCATGGCCGATAAATACGCCCTGCTTCTCCTGCCGATCACGGTCGTGGTTGCGGGCGGGGCCTGGATCGCTTCGGGGGATGCGCTGCGCGGCCTCGCGGTGCTGGTGGCGTCCACGCCTTGCCCGCTGATCCTTGCCGCGCCGGTGGCGTTCATCGCGGGCGTATCCCGCGCTGCCCGTCACGGCATTCTAATCAAGGGCGGCGGTCCGCTCGAAGCGCTGGCGCGGGTCCATACCGTTCTGTTCGACAAGACGGGTACGCTCACAGTGGGCGGCGCGCGGCTCGTTGCTGTGGAGACGGCGCCGGGAGAAGACGCCGACGAGGTTCTCAGACTTGCAGCGTCCCTGGAACAGGCGTCGCAGCATATCGTGGCCGCCGCGATCGTTTCCGCGGCGCGGGCTCGAGGGCTGAACCTCCAAATTCCCAAAGGCGTGAAGGAGACGCTGGGATCGGGCGTTGAAGGTTTTATCGGCGGGGAGCGCGTGCGCGCCGGGTCCGCATTGCTGATTTTTGGCCCTCATCGCCCAGAGGAATGGGCGATCCGGGCCTTAAGGCGCGCCTCATGGCGTTCGGCGCTTTGCGTCTTTGTCGCCAAGGAGAACCGGCTTCTGGGTGCGCTTCTTTTGGCCGACGAACTGCGCAGGGAGACGCCGCGTGCCCTTCAGGCGCTTCGGGCCGCAGGCGTCGCGCGCATGGTTATGGTGACAGGCGACCGCGCCGAAGCTGCGGAGACGATCGGCGCTGCCCTCGATCTTGATGCCGTCCTGTCCGACCGGTCGCCGTCCGAGAAGGTCGAAGCCGTTGCTGGCGAGCAGAGCCTCCACCCGTCCATGATGGTAGGCGACGGCATCAATGACGCCCCAGCGCTTGCGGCGGCCAGTGTCGGCGTTGCGATGGGCGCGCGCGGCGCAACCGCCTCCTCGGAAGCCGCCGAGGTTGTCATTCTCGTGGACCGCCTCGACCGCGTCGCCGAGGCCGTGAAGATTGCCCGGCGCACGCGCGGCATCGCGCGCCAGAGCATCGTTGCGGGCATCGCGCTGTCGGGGGTGGCGATGGTAGCCGCGGCGTTCGGGCAGCTGACTCCGGTGGCGGCGGCAATCACGCAAGAAGGCATAGACGTGCTGGTCATCCTGAACGCGCTCCGGGCGCTTTGGGCGGGGGAGCGCGGAGCGCCGAAAGGTCTCGCCATGTCGTGCGAGGTCTTGCGGGAAGATCATCACACGCTCGAGCGGGGCCTCAATCGCCTGCGCGAAATTGCCGACGCTTTGGACGACGCCGCCGGAGAGCGGGCTGTTTCTCTCGTCACGGAAGCTAATCGCATCGTGCAACACGTCGTGGTCGCGCATGAACGCGAGGATGAGGGGGCAATCTATCCAAAGATTTCGGCTCAGCTTCCCGATCCTTCCGGGCTCGCCGCCATGAGCCGCGCCCATCGGGAAATCCAGCATTTGGCAAGGCTTCTGCTGCGCCTGTCGACCGGGCTTCGCGTTGAGGATGCCGATCGCTATCTCATCCGCGATGCCCAGCGAGTGATCGAGTCAATTGAAGCGCTTGTCCGGCTGCATAATGCACAGGAAGAAGATATCTACGAGCAGGCAATGCCTGCTTGATTGGCACGCGCGTTGATCCTGAGCTTTGCCTTCGTCAGGGCCGAGCGGTCGAGAGTGGCTGATGCAGCCCGACACCGGCGGCCCCGCTGAGAGCGGACCTTTTTACTGAGCTGCCTTTTTGGACGCCCACTTGAGGGCATCGCGGTGATCGACTTCGTCACGGGCGAAATCGGAGAAATGTTTCACCGCGTTGGCGTCGCCCGCTGCGTCGGCTCGCTTGGCCATGTCCTCGTACATTTGTATGCTTTCGGCATATTCCGCAGACTTGGCGTTTACGAGGCTCTGATGGTCGATCTTGACAAGGCCGTAGAGCTTGGCGTGCTCCTTGAAGTGCTTCTCGTGCTCATCGGTGGCGATGTGCTCCAAAACAGCGGCGAGCGGCAGGTTATCGTGGCCACGCTTCTGACGCTCGTGCTGCTGCCGTCGGTCTATCCTCTCGCCAACAAATGGAGCTTCCGCACCCGCAAGGCGATCAATCGTGCTTCCGGGGTTCAGCCCGCCGAATAAGCCCCCCGGACGTTAATCGCAGCCGACGGCCGTTAGGATGAAGCGAACGCGCACTGTAAGGACAGGCGCAAGAACAAGAGAATCAGTCAGCCCTTGTCGGCGCCGCGGCGTTGTGATTTCGACAGCGCTGGGCAGCGGCCAGACCTGTCAGAGTTAAAAAGAGGTTCAGATTGGTTTCGTTTGGTAAAACAGGGGTTCCAGGCGCTCGGGAAGCGGGCGTCTCGCTAAGATGTTGATAGTAGAGGATTTTCGCAAAACCCGTGGCGATCGGCGGACGGCCGGCTCCGGGGTTCGCACGCCTTGCCCGGAGGCGCCAAGAGCCTCCCCATCCGGAGAGTTGACCCGATAAGGGGTTGAAATGAAAAGGGAAACGTAGCGCCCCATCTTCGTTAACCAAGAGTCGGCGGTTCAGGGTTAATAAAGCGTTTGTGAAATCGGGATGCAGGCAAAAAAATCGTAGCGGTTATTTTGGCACGTCGAAAGTGAAATCCGGGTAGACGAGGCGCTCGAAAATATCTGGCGTTGGCGACCATGCGACCCGTCCGCCGAAGCCTCGCGGCCTGCCTAAGCCTGGTCAAGCCATTCGGGGTGCTGAGTTGTGCTGTCGAAATTCTGGCTCACCTTGTAAAGCTCGGCTGCTCCGCTAACCCCGGCTTGAGCCGACTTCGCGAGCAGGCTTTTTTGCTCATCCGTTGTCATGGGCTTATAGGTCCGCACCGCCTTCAGCGCCTGGTCGAGAATTTCAGGTTTGTCGATGCCGGTGATGACGACCGCGACCGGCTGGCTCATGCCGTAGTGCAGCATGTCGATCGGGTCCGCGGCGCCCGCATCGAGAATGAAATGATCGCCGAAAAGGTTAGGTTCGACGCAGCGCTCACGGCAGATCGCGTCGAGGACACTGTTGCAGCTTTTGAGCGAGCCGCGAAAGCCAAATATCCCGAACTGGTAGCGGTTTTAACTAGCCCCGCGCCGCCGCGGCGCGCATCGAGGATCTGAAACCGCCCACATACCGTCTCCCATGCCAAACCGTCATCAGAAAGTCTTTGCCGGTGTCCCTCCTCGGGGCGTCCTCGCAAGTGAACAATCGCGCTCGGCATTATGATGTCGCCAAGGAGGCTAGAAGCCGGATCGGGAGCACCTCCGGCGGAACATGCTCAATGGCGGTTTGTTGCGTGGCAAGCGAGGTTGCTGTGGAAGCTGCTTTCGCACTCGTGCTGCCGACGAACGAGGACATGTTGAGAGTTCCCTCTGCCGCTCGCATCTGGACGGTAACAAAGTCATTCTGGTTTTTGCCGAGCGCGCTGGGTCTTCTGGGTCTCATGCTCGCCGGAGCGACGATATGGGTTGATCGCACTTATTCAGACGTGGTGCCGTTCTTTCAAAGCCTCGGAGCGGTCTGACACTGGCGGTTTCACCACCCCCCATATCCCTTGATGCTGTCGGCGACGGAATCTGCGATGTGCTCTTTTCCGATGATGCCCACGACCTGATCGGCGCGAGGCACGCGGCCAGAGCCGTGAACAACGACCGCCATGATGGCTTCGCGTCGCCACATCCGGTCGATGACGTCAAAGATGACGTCTTCGTCCCGCGCTATTGTGAAATTCTTACGGGCCACCTCGCCAAGGCTAACACAGGTCTGTTTGCCTTCAAGGCCTTGCCGTAAGGCTGTATTGACGCGCTGCACGCCCACAATGCGTTGCCCCTCGACAATGACGACATGCTGCATATGTCCCGACAGCTCTGGGTGTTTCAAGAACTCGTCAAAGCTCATACTTGCGGGAAGCACGAGCGCGCTGCGGTCCATGACGTCGCTGGCATGGCGCACCAGGAACATGTTCGCGTGAAGCGCCTTGGGCACAAAATGACGGCGACCCACAAGCTTGATGGTGTAAATGTTCTCGCGCGACAGGAGACGCCGGACGCCAATGCTGATTGCAACGGCGACAATCATCGGCATGACGAAGTCATAGTCCCGTGTCATCTCGAAGAGCATGGTGATGGCAGTCATAGCGGCGCCCGTGCCGCCTCCAACCATGGCGGCCATCCCGACAATGGCGGCGCTGGCGACGCTGATCGAGGGTAACGGATAAATCGCGTTGACAGCCGCCCAAAAGCTCCGCCGAGCGTCGCCCCCATGAACAGAGACGGCGAGAAAATCCCCCCGGAAGCGCCGGAGCCAAGACTTATCGACGTAGCGATCAGCTTGCCGACAAAGAGGAGGAGTAACAGAGCCGGGGCACTCAAGCCGCCGCTCAGCGTATCCTGGATTGCCGCGTAGCCGACCCCCTCAACGTAATAGTGTCCCGCGTAAAACATGAACGCGAAGATCAGGAGCCCGACAATCAGCATTCCAATCGCGTGACGCAGATAGTGGTTTTGAACACGCTCGAAGACAGCCTCGGCGAGATGGAGGCTGCGATCGATGCCGTGGCTGAAGCCCGGCGAATGCTCCGAGGAGGCAGTAAAGCAGGAGAACGCCAACAGATGCCGGGGTGTTCATCAAGACCGCGAGAGGTGGAACTTCGAAGGCTGGCGCGATACCGAGGAAAAGCTGCCCAACAAAGGTCGCGGTTCCCGTCGCAAGCGCGACAGGGAGGAACGTTCGAACGCTCACCTCTGGCATCATCAGCTCGACCGTGAACATCACGCCGCCAATCGGGGTGTTGAAGGTTGCCGCGATGCCGGCGCCCGCTCCAGCCGCGACGAGGGTTATCCGCTGCCGACCGCCATGCCGATTAATTGTCCGGCGGCGCCTCGGTATAACTTATT
>CAVRSS010000016.1:0-3592 GCA_963723755.1 uncultured Alphaproteobacteria bacterium
CTCCAACAGCCCGATCCCGGCGGGGCATCTCGGCGAACTGATCGATCTCATCTCCTCGACCGTGATCTCGGGCCGCATCGCGAAGGAAGTCTTCGAGCTGATGCTGCAGACAGGGGATGCGCCCGGGAAGATTGTCGAGGAGCGCGGCTTGACGCAGGTCACCGACACCGGCGCAATCGAGAAGGTGGTGGACGAGATCATCGCCGCGAACCCGAAGCAGGTCGAGCAGGTGCAGACGAAGCCGAAGACGCTCGGCTGGTTCGTCGGTCAGGTGATGCGCGCCACGGGCGGCAAGGCGAACCCCGATGCGGTGAACGCCATCCTGCGGGTGAAGTTGAAGGTTCCCGAGGAGGTTTGATTTCCGGGTGTGCGCTCTAAAGCGAACATTGCTTTGCAAGCCAACGGGTGAACCATAGGCTAACTAAGCAAGGTTTCCCGGCTTCCCGAACGCTTGGTTGAACCCACCAAACAGGCCAATTCCTAACTAATTGGCATTAAAAACTTTTTTAGATCGGAGAGCCTGCTTTCTGATCGCCTTGCTCTGCCGCATACCTTATTAGGGTCCGGGATTGGGCTGAGGTGCTCCCCATCCGGCGATTGGACCGGGCTCCCGTCGTGTATCATACCAATAGCAGCTGTAAATGATGTCAGAGTTTCTGCCCGGTTCTAAAGCCCTTTGCTTGTAGCAATAGGTGTTCCCCGTGTCCGTATAGACTTGCAGAAGCCTCGGGTGTTTCGGCCGCAAATACGCTAACTGAGGTCTGTACTTCCTCTCCAGTGCTTCATAGAGTTTCCGTGCAAGAGTTGGTCCGAACACAAGGCCACATCCTCGGAATGTCGAACTGGATCTGGAAAGCATTCTTCCCACGCGTAGTAGATCCAGGATTCGATGTCATCTTGTTGTGCGTTTGCCCAGCTGCACAGCGACAGTAAAAAAATTCCCGCAAGCATGACGGGTTTCATTGTGCCTCCTAAGGTTAACCGATCGGCAACCTGTTTGGCTGCTCTGGCAATTACAAAGATAAGTTGTTTTTATGATATTTTCCATGCGGCGATTAGGCTTGTGCCGCAGTGGACCATTTCAAGCCGAATAGGAATCGCAGCGGCCCCCTGCAATCAGCACGAGATCAAGCCCTTACTTTGCAAATCGGCGCACAATCTGTGCTCCGATCCACATTTATGACCGCGCGGGGATAGCGGAAGGCCGTTTAGGCCGAGCTGGTGTTCGCAATTGCGGAACCATAGAACGCAGTTGAAGGCATAGCGGACGCAAACTCCTCTGCCAACCCGAGGGCTCGCGTGCTGGCGCAGAAGTGGCTCTAACTGTGTGCTCCCTCGTACCAGCCTCGGGTTGACTGCACGAGGCGGACAACCGACAGCATGACCGGCACTTCCACGAGCACGCCCACGACAGTTGCAAGCGCCGCGCCCGATTGGAAACCGAAGAGGACAATCGCCGTTGCAACCGCCAACTCGAAGAAGTTGCTGGCTCCGATCAACGCGGAAGGCCCGGCCACACGCCAGTCCTCGCCAAGACGCCAGTTCAGCCAATAGGCCAAGCCCGCATTGAGATAAACCTGCACAATGATCGGAACCGCGATCAGGGCAATTACGAAAGGCTGCTTAATAATCTGCTCGCCTTGAAGCCCAAATAGCAAGACCAGCGTCAAAAGCAGCGCCCCCAATGAAAACGGGGCTAACGCCTTCAGTGTATGGTCCAATGCCCTTTGCCCTCCCATGCGCAAGCTGAGAAACCGCCAAAGCTGCGCGATCATGGCAGGGCTCACGAGCTTGAGCACCATGATCACCGGGGACGAAATCGCAACGGCCAAGGCTACAAATTGCAAGAGTGTAGAACAACGCCCGCGCTCCTTCTATGACGCCGAGTTCAAGTATGCGTTGGCTCCTCTCACGTTCAGCTCAAGTTATGTGACCCAGTAAAAACCATCCGGCCGAGCCTGCGCGCCGTAATGAGGTTAGTTGAACTTTATACAGGAGATGTCGAATGGCAATGTTTCGCGATTTTACTCGTCAGGAATGGACCGCTGTCGCACTGGCCGCGATCCTAATGCTTGCACCGCTCGTGCCATACGTCCTCTGAGATACCGGCGGATATCGTCGCTTCACTCGCTAGCAGGATACTGGAACGATGTTGCCCATGGTTCGACAAGCTCACCATGAGGCTCACTCACTCACATGAGGCACAACTCATTGAAAACATTCGACCTCATCCTGAGCTTGTCGAAGGCTCCTCCCTGAGCCCGTCGAAGACCCCTCCCTGAGCTTGCCGAACGTGCTGGCCGGAGAGCGACCATGCCGTTTCTCCGTGCCGGATGAAGAAAAGCTGGAGCAGCTTATGGATTAGGCACGGTGATAGATTGAATCGCAGCGCCACCTGGGAGAGGTGGGGTCGCTTGCGACCCGGGTGAGGGGTAAGCGCCTGATTGGGAGTAAAATGCCCCTCATCCTGGCCTTCTCCCCATCGCGCTTGCTTGCAAGCGCGATCACTTCTCCCAGCCAGCACGCCAAGGCGTGCTGGCTGGGAGAGGAACGCAAAAATCGCGATGCCCTCCAAACATAATCGGCCCAGATCAATAAATGGTGCAAATCGGCGCCAAGGTGTACCGCCGTTGAAACTCGCGACATCAATAGTTTGAACGATCAAACCGCTTGCCGTTTACACCGTCAGACCGGAAGCGCGGAATAGTCCGTGTAGCCCCTTGGCCCAGGCGTGTAAAACGTCGCCATGTCCGGTTCGTTCAGCGACGAACCTGCGCACAGGCGCGTAACCAAATCGGGATTGGCAAGAAACGGGCGTCCGAAGGCAACGAGGTCGCCTCGCTTTTCAACGAGCGCGGTCTCTGCGGCGGCGCGATCGAAGCCGCCGGAAAGGATGAAAAGGTCGTTGAAGCCGCCTCGAAGCCGGGTCTTGAATTCGGCCGGCACTGGTGAGCGCCCATCGCAGAGTGATCAACAAGATGAAGGTATAAGAGACCTGACGCGTCCTTGGCCGGTTGGGCCCTCTCTATTCTTGGCAAGGCGCTTGCCGTTTGCCTCGTCCTTGACTTGTCCCTGCCCGGTGGGGCCTTGTCTATTTCTGGCGATCCGTTTGTCGCGCGAAGGATCCCTTTACACGTCCCAGGGGGCGCCGCGTTGCTTCACGGCGGAGAGGGAAGCGGCAGAGTTTGTCGAGGCGACTGGCCGTTTCATGGGCAAAGCGGTCTTGCCGCCATCCTCTTCTACTCCCCGCCTAGTTTGCAATAACCACAAACAACTTGTGGGGGCTAAGAATCGGAAACTACCCAGACGGAAAGAATTCTTCAACGCGCCCCCTCATAATGGCGCTGGTTCGGCCCGAGGAAGCGAGCGGGCGCACGCGCCTGGGCGTCGATGAAGGCGCGTGTAAGGCCCAGACAGCGCCTGCACGCCTTGTACACTGCCCGCCGCGGTCCCAATCCGCGTCGAGCTTGAGGCCTGCGGGAACAAATTTGGAAAGCCTGGCATTTCAAGCTGCTCTCACGAACATCCCGCCCGCCGTAGTCCAGAAGGGCGGAAGCCGAGCATCGCGGCGACGGGAACGGACATATCCGAT
>CAVRSS010000017.1:0-23149 GCA_963723755.1 uncultured Alphaproteobacteria bacterium
ATGTATTGCTAAAATGTGGCCCGCTTACGAGCGCATGTATTTTGATATGGATAGCCCGTTTGCCTGGTGCTATAAGGAGCAACGGCTCGATCTCGTTGGAAAATGGACCAACTCCGAGCGCGGCGAACTTTGGGTGATGCCGCGGCCGCGGAGTCACCACGGTGAAGAGGAAGCTGCGTGAGGCGCGGGCAACGCTCGGTATACTTCGTGACGATGAGCGGCATCCAACAGCTCCAAGCCTATGAGAATCAAAGCCCAGAACCTGCGCACCGCCCTCCGAAGAGACCTTACTGCTAAAGGCAGGGGGCCGTGCGCTCAACTGAGCAGAATCCGCCTGGCCTGGAGCAATTGGGGATTGGGCTGGAGCCCTGGCTGTTCCGCCGCTGAAGACTCCAACGCAACGGCCTCGGATTCATGGAGGTTCACGGCAACCACTACGGAGAGGATCTCGGGTATAGGCCGGCCGATGTTCTGAAGACGCTCCCGACCACGGAGTGGAAGCCTCCGGGGTCTGCGGCATGTTTTCGGCCGAGTCGGACCTCTCCAGCACCAGCGGCGCCGCGCGGCAACGAGCGGTCGACTACCTGTGCCGCGAACTGGATTTCGCCGGCCGGGATCAAGGCCGGCTATGTGCTCGTGGTTCCCGGCGCGGTCGGGAGACCGAAGGCGTACGACCCTTACGAGTTCGACCGGTCGGTCGCAACGTTGCGCCTGGCCGCAGACAGATTCAAGAACAGCGGTGTCAGGATGGCGATCGAGCCCATTCGGTCGGCTGAGGTAAGCTTCTGCCCCACACCGTTTCAGACGCGATTCGCTACATCGCGACGCCATGACCACCCTGCCGTCCAGCACATAAACGGCGATGTGTTCCACATGCAAGCCCGAAGAGGACAACATCGGGGAAGCCATCGTTCAGGCCGGCGAGCGCCTTGCTAACTTGCACCTTGCCGACAGCAACAGACGCGCGCTCGGCCTTGGAGCGATAGACTTGGATTCCGTGATCCGCGCGTGCTACATCGCAGGGCTCAAGAACGAGGATTTGCGACCGCAGAGCCCCTCGGGCCGGGTGGAAACCCTTACCCGGCCATGCACGGTCGCCCAGACCCGGACATGCTTAATCATATGGTGAGGCAGACGGCTAGGTATTGGAAGGAGCGAGCCGGTCGGGGGGGACAGGAAAATCTGACGACGACAGGCTTCGGCAGTGTGACTGGAAGCCCCGGTGGACCGATCAGCCTGTTCTATCAATTCGTCCTCTGCGACGGGAACCACTTCACCTTCGCCTGGCACAATACGGCTGGTCCCTTGAAGGAAGGCGTCGGCTCCGATCCGGGCCTGCCTTCACCGGCTATCGGCGCGAAGCTCTTTGCCATCATGGACAATCTGTCGCCCACCGATGTCGACTTCGGCTCCATCGTCAGCCTCGGCTTGACGACCAACGGAACGCGCGATCCGATCCTCTATCTGCAGCATATCAAACCGCAGATTTTTGTGCCCTTGCACATGACCGATGTCGCGGACGTGAGTTCATCGCTGGAATTCAAGAAGGCCTATATCCAGGCCATCAACGCGGCCCTGAAGACTCCTTCGGCGGGCGTTACCTATGCACCGGAGATTTGCTGGCAGGTTGACCCGGACGATTATTTGAAACCGATGGTCTATGATCCAAACGATGCACGCTGGTCGAGCGAGACCAAGAATCGGGCCGTCATCAAAAGCGGCGTCTGTCGCTAAACGTGCGTAGCGAGCAGCGGCGGCGCCTTCAAAGGCGCCGCCGTCTTTTCCACGGTCAAAGTGCCCGCTTGAGGCTTGTGAGAGACAAAATGAAATCCGCTCTGGCCGCGTTGTTCGTCACGCTTTCTATGCTCGCCGCCTCGATTGGTGCCGCCGCGGCGGATGGCCCGCAGCGCGTTCGAATCGGCGTCACCCATGATATCGGGGCAGCGTCCCTCTTCATCGCCATGGCCAATGGGTCGTTCAAAGCCGAAGGTTTCGACGCCGAACTCATATTCTTCATTCGGATGTGCTGGTGCGGGAAGCCGCTGCCGACGGTGCAATCGATATTGGCGCCGCCGGCCTCGATGCGCCCTTCTTCGATTTCGCTGCGCGGCATCATCTCAAGATCATTGCTTCGGAGGTCAGCGACCGGACCGGTTCTCCCGCGACCGGCTTGCTCATCAGCAAGAAGGCATATGATGCCGGCTTGCATGGCGTGAGGGATTTTCCGCATCGCCGGATCGGCATGCGCACGCAAGGGGCCGGTCCGCGCTACAGCCTGGCGCGTATCGCGGCCAGATACGGGTTCGATGCGAGCCGGATCGAGCTGACCTGGCTCGATACGCCGGAACGGGAAATCGAGGCCTTGTCGCACGATGAGGTCGACGCCGTGGCTCTGCCCTATGTCACCGCGTTGCAACAAGGTTCAGCGAGCAAAGGTGCTCTGATCATGCGCCTGAGCGATTTCGCGGAACGCCAGAAGGGTGTCATCTTCACGCGGGCGGAAGCAATCGCCGCCGATCGTAGGATGATCGAAAAATTCGTGCGCGCCTATCAGCGCGGCGTTGCCGAATATGATCTGACCTTTCAGCAGCGTGACGACGACGGGCAGATCCTCGCCGGCCCACCAATTCCCCGATGATCTTGCGCTCATCTCCCGGCAGGCGGAGCTGCTGCAAGCCCTCGTGCAGAACGCGCTGCCCTATTGCGACAGGCTTGCGCGGCTCGATGTCACTGATATCGAAAATCAGGTCAAGTTCTGGCAGAGCGCAGGCCTGATCGACAAAAGCCTTGCTGCCGACGACCTTCTCGATCTCTCCTTCATCGACCCTATAAGGCTGTCCGCCAGCACCAAGTGAAACGCGGCACTGGCGTCCTTGCCCGGAACCGCCGATGCGGCGCATTCTATTTCACTTGTAACGGGTCCGGCCGTGGCTGAAATGCTCCGGTAGCAGAGCCGCTTTATGCGCGTTGCAAGGAGACCGCCCGTGATTCATGTGAAGCAACTGACCCTTGCGTTTGGCCTTATGCTCGTCACTCTGCCGGCGAGCGCGCTCGATGACAATTCGATTACGGTCCATCCGGTCATGTCGACTTCGGTGACATCGAGCGGCCAACCGATCGTCCTGCCGCAGAAGGACGGGAGAATCAGCGTATCGGTCTATGATGTCGCGGCGGGTGCGGTGCTGCCCGAGCACAAGCATCCTTTCCCGCGCTATGGCTATGTGCTTGCGGGGACGTTGCAAGTGACAAATACCGAGAACGGCAAGGTCGAGCAGTATAAGACCGGCGACTTTATCGTCGAGTCGGTGGATCAATGGCACAAGGGAGCTAATATCGGGCCGAGCCTCTGAAACTTCTGGTCCATCGATATGACAGAAGGCGATCAGGCGAACACGGTGTTGAAATAGCTCATCGCGTTTCGTGCCCCCACTTGCCGATGCAATAGGATCGTCAGGGCAATTCTGCCAGCAGCCCATGCCCTCGCAGCGGCCGCCTCAATCTGCCATATCTCATGGGATTGAGGATGCATCATGCTCGCTTTGCCCTGGTTGAAATTCGCGGTTGCGCTGGGGCTTGGCCTCTTGATCGGCCTGGAGCGCGAGCGCAGCAAGGGAGAAGGTCCGACACGGCGGCCGGCCGGAATCCGCACATTTGCGCTCACCGCATTATTGGGCGCCGCTGCCGTCTATCTCGGAGGCGCGCACGCTTCTCGCAATCGCCATGGCGGCCGTCGCAATATTGGCGGGGTTGGCCTATTCGCACAGTAACAGAGACGATCCGGGGCTGACCACGCTCATCGGTCTTTTGGTTACGCCTTTGCTCGGCGGGCTTGCCATGTCGGACCCCTTGCTGGCTTCGGGTCTCGCGGCGGCCGTCGCCGCAGTATTCGCCGTCAAAGTGCCGCTCCATCGTTTCGTGAGAGGGACGCTGACGCAGGCCGAATTGAACGACGCGATCATTTTTGCCGTCGTGACCTTGGTGATCTGGCCGCAACTGCCAGATCGCTTCATGGGGCCGCTCGGCGCCTGGAATCCGCATAGTCTGTGGCTGCTGATTATCCTGGTGATGGTGATTGGAGCCTTAGGTCACATCGCGACCCGTGCGCTGGCGCAGGCTATGGCTTGCCCATCGCGGGCCTTGCCTCAGGCTTCGTTTCCAGCACGGCCACCATCGGAGCCATGGCCAACCAGGCGAAGAAAGACATATTTTCGCTGACGGCCGCGGTCGCGGGAGCGGCGCTTTCGACGGTGGCGACTTTCGTGCAAATGGCGCTGCTGCTCTTTGCCACGAGTCCGCCGACGCTGAGAACCCTGTCGCCCGCGCTGATCGCGGGTGGTCTAACAGCCATAATTTACGCGCTTGGGTTCACCTTATATTCGGTCCGCTCGAGCGAGGTTCCAAACACGGAACACGGACGCGCCTTCAGCATCGTGGCGGCTCTTGGTCTCACGGCGGTCCTGGCCACCATGCTGGTTGTCACCGCCTATTTGAAGGCCGCGTTTGGCGAAGCCGGTGTTATCGCAGGGGCTGCTGTTTCGGGGCTGATCGATACCCATACCGCCGCCATTTCCGTCGCGTCGCTCGTCGCGTCGGAGAGGCTTGCCTCACAAGCCGCCCTATTGCCGATTTTGGCCGCGATGACGAGCAATGCGCTGATGAAAATCATCGTCGCTGTCAGTACAGGGTCAAAGGCCTTTGCCCTGCGCCTCGTTCCGGGCCTTATTCTCTCGATGGCTGCGGCGTGGGGCGCCGCGCTTTTTTTCGGTTTCAGTTAGGGTCAACGCGACACGAGTACGGGCAGCGTGGAATTCGCCAATACTTTTTGCGTCACGCTCCCCAGGACCAGCGCCGTGAGGTCGCTGCGGCCGTGCGATCCCATCACGATGAGATCGCATCCTTCCACCGCCGCGGCGTCGAGGATGGCTCGATAGGGCGTTACATGCGCGATGCTTTGGGTCTTGCAGGTAACATTGGCATGGTGCGCCATGGCGGCGATATTTGCGAGAATTTCACCCGAATGTTTGTGAAGCGCTTCCTCGACATGGCTGATCTCGCTCTCGGAGAACAGATAGGCCGGATATTCGCTCTCGACCGTCACGGCAATGAGTTCGGCGCCTAATGAGCTGGCGAGCTTGACCGCGAACCCCGCCGCGGTCGTGGCAAAGGAAGACCCATCCGTTGCGATCAAGATGCGTTTGAACATGCTGCCCTCGTTGCGGTTCAACTGTCCTGGTGAATGTTCCGGAGTTCATTGATCCGCGTCAAGGATGCAGACTTTTGCAAGCTACCAGTCGTGAAGGCAAGGGGACTTTGCCCTCGCCCTTCGAGGCTCGCTTTGCTCGCACCTCAGGGTTAGGGGGAGGGAGGCTTCGCAATCAAAGACCTTATCCTGAGGCGGCGCCAAGGGTGTCTCGAAGGACGAAGTCTTCGATGGCCCATATTCTTCATTGGTTTTAGATCGATCGCCGTCAAGCGAGTTTCGCTTTCTCAATCATTTGAAATTTGCCTGTTCCCAGCGAGCCAAATCCAAATAGCCATCTTCCTTTACAAAGTGGATCGGTCGAGCGCGTATAATTTCCAGACCGGCAATCGATTGTTGTTCGAAGGCGTCTCTTGGATTGGGGCCCTGAAAAATTACGCCGGCGGGTCTCCAAACTCTAAGGGCGCTCCCTTGGACAATCGCTAGTACTGGTCCCCCGCTCATTCCTCCAAAATCAAAGTTATCCGGCATCTCTTCGTCGCCGAGTAGTTGGATCATGTATTCTCGTTCTAAAAAATTGAGATGCAGTTCTCATGCGAACTCGAAACGATGCCCCCCATTGAGACGCATCCAAAACTTATCTCTCTAGGCGAGAGCCAGCGTCGGCCTTTTCCGGGAAATCCACAATACGTGACAGGACCGGCCACCTGAGCGACGCGCGGCGGCCATTCCTTCACGTGACCCCTCAACACGACACGTCCAGTATAAGCAATTTCTTCTGTGGTGATGCGAAATGTAGCGATATCTAGGTCAGCGCTTCCATCTATGATGCGTTGCTCAAGCGGGATGGGAAGCGAAGTCTTTCCGTGCGCTCCAATCATTGATACCAGAGGTTGAGACAGGACATCTCGGAAGTATTCTGTGACAACGTGTCCTGCCGTCACGCCAAAGACCGCCTTTCCCGTATCTAGGAAAAAGGCAGATCCACCTTTCACCATCACTTTTCCATCTTCGCCACGAAGAAACCAATAAAGTGGGGTCGTGTATAAGGCTACTTGATTTAATTCTGCCTCCCCGAGGCCGGCGCGCATAAGAGCGATTGCGTCTGCCTTCGCTTTTTCATCTGGCTCACCGTCAGTAGCTTTGAGCATGATCTTTAACGTCTGCCAGAACCGAAGGAGTAAAGTGCAAGCAATACTTATGTTTTGGATTTTTCCGGCGGCGAGAATCGCAATAGGCTCGTGCCATTGGCCTTCAGCCAGGCTTCCGCATGATCGACATCGGGTGAGAGCTTCGCTGCCACTTCCAGAACGGCGGCGAGTGATCCATGTGGAGAAGATGCGCCACTTCATGCGCGGCGAGATAGTTCAGCACGAAGCTCGGCGCCATGATGAGCCGCCAGGAAAAATTCAGTGAGCCCGTCGATGAGCAGGAGCCCCAGCGGCTTGTCGTATCGCGCAATGTGATCTTGCGCGGGGACACATTGATCTTGGCGCTATGGCGCATCACGGCATGTTCGATATCGCGCTTGGCTTCGCGCACGAGATAGTCATGCACGCGGCGCGCGAGATGCGGCGCCTCTCCACTGACGCAGAGCAAGGGCATCGTGTCCGGCGTCTTGGCCGGTTCGATCCACACCGTGCCGCGCGTCGCCGGACGATGCACGATCTTGTGCAAGGTTCCGCGCAGCGGGACATGCTCGCCCGCGCCAAAATGTTTCGGCGCCGGCAGTCGCGCGAGACGCGCGCCGATCCAGGCGGCATGACGTTCGGCGAAGGTCTTCGCGCTGATGAGCGAGGAGCGCGGCGGCATGGTCAAGATCACATCGCGGGTCGCAGCGCGCACGCGCAAGGTAAAGCGCCGCGCCGTCGCGACACGCTTCAACAAAACGCGATGGGTCGATCCCGCATGTGAGACATCGATGAAGCTCACTTCGGTGACGCGCGGCGCGTGTCTTGGTTTCAGCCCTAGCATAGCTTCAGACTAACGAGACAAGGCCTGAGTCGCCAAGGGGAAACGCTTGGACAAAGGTGTGACGGCGCGATGTCTTTTTGCGGAAGGTCAAGCGCTAGGGTTACTGCAAAGCTAAGCTAGAGCTGAGCTGTTTGGGCGTCGTCTCCTTCTCCCTGTGGGAGAAGGTGCCCGACAAAGTGGGGCGGATGAGGGGTTGCGATTCTTCCAAGGGTGAGGGGGGTAACCCCTCACCCGGTCGGCTCCGCCGACCACCTCTCCCACTGGGAGAGGGTTTAGGCTGCGGCCGTCACACGATCCCCGCGTGGAAGGCGCGGATGCGCGGCGCGACTTCATTACGGTAGCGTGACCCGTTGAAGACGCCGTAATGGCCGACATTGGCCTGCTCGTAATGCAGCTTCTTCTTATCCGGAATGTTGATGCACAGGTCCTGTGCGGCCAAGGTCTGGCCTATGCCGGAAATATCGTCCTTCTCGCCCTCGACCGTCATCAGCGCGACACGCTTGATCGCGGAGAGGTCGACTTTGAGACCGCGGTGCATCATCTCGCCCTTGGGCAGAAGATGGTGGACGAAGACCGTATCGACTGTCTGCAGGTAGAATTCGGCGGTGAGATCCATGACGGCGAGATATTCGTCATAAAACTCGCGCTTTTTCTCCATCGAAGTCGTCGTCGCCCTGAATCAAATGCTTGAACATGTCGATATGGGCCGAGACATGCCGGTCGAAATTCATCGCCATGAAGCCGGAGAGCTGGAAAAACCCCGGATAGACGGAGCGTCCGAAGCCCGGATAGGGGAAGGGTACGGGATGAACGCAATTGGCGCGAAACCAGGCGCTGCCGCGCTTCTCCGCCAGAAGATTGACGGCCGTCGGGCTGCGGCGGGTATCGATCGGGCCGCCCATCAAGGTCATGGAGGCGGGCACATGCGGATTGCCGTCGGCCTCCATGCGCGCGACCGCGGCAAGCAAGGGCACGGCCGGCTGGCAGACGCCGAGCGTGTGCAGCGGACGCCCGTCATTCTGCTGGCTCAACGCGTGACACATGCTCGATGAGGTAATCGATATAATCGTCGAGATCGAAATGAGCGACGGCCTGCGGCACCAGGCGCGCATCGGCCCAATCGGTGATGTAGACGTCATAATAGGGCAAAAAGGCTTCGACTGTGCCGCGCAGCAGCGTCGCGTGATGGCCTGACATGGGAGCGACGATCAGCAGTTTTGGCTGTTGCGGGGCCGGACCCTCCCATTGCCGCTCGAAATGAATGAGCTTGCAGAAGGGCTGTTCCCAAACGATGCGTTCTTCGATTTCGACCTCGAAGCCTTCGACTAAGGTCGTAGCCAAATCGAAAGCCGGTTTTCCATAACGGCGCGTCAGGCGCTCGAAAATTTCCGCCGAGGCGGCGAGATTGCGCCCGATATGCGTATGGGCGATCGGATTGAACGGGTTTTTGTACCAAAGCCGCGTTGCATCCGACATGGCGCGGGCCGGAGCCAAGGCCAGATAGGCAATTTCGTGGAGTTGGTAAGAATAGGGATTCATGGTTGAGACCTATGATTCCAATCAGCAAACTCGCTGAAGGTGTCCTGATTTCAGCGACCACTTACTGCAATGCAGCACAAATTCATGCGGTGCACAATAGGTGCCGCCCGTTCCCTTTAAATCAACAGGGGCACCCGCGTTCCTTGTTGTCGCATTTAAACTGAAACAATTTTGAAACAAATAAAATGAATGAAAATCCATCTTTAGCCTTTAGTTCGGCGCATTCTTGAAGATGCGTGGCCAAATTGGCTCACTCGCCGGTCTGGAGCAGGCTGCCGATTCGTCTCGCGCTTTGCAGCAGCGCGTAAAATACGGCGATGGAGATGCTGAACAATACGACGTTCAGGCAAAAGGCCTCGGCCATCAAATCGAGGCGGAGGTGCTGTTCAAGCAAAAGCGCCCGCATCCCTTCAAATACATAAGTCGGGGGCAGGCACCACGCAATGACCTGCAGCCAGGGCGGCAGCACGGCGACGGGATAATAGACGCAGGCGAGCGGCAGAATCAAAAACATGACGGTCCACATCAGGTTTTCCGCGCCGAGCCCGTTGCGCAGCACGAGGCCCGCCGTGATGAGCCCGATCGACCAGCTCGTCAGGATCAGATTGACGAAGAAGAGAGCGAGCCCGATGCCGAGGCTCCAGAGATTGAAGCCGAAGAACCAGATGGCGAGCAGGGTCACCGGAATGAGGCCGAGCCCCAGGCGTATCAGGCTCATCACCATCAAGGAGGCGATGAGTTCCGACGGCCGCAGCGGGCTCATCATCAGGTTGCCGATATTGCGCGACCAGATCTCTTCAAGAAATGAGACTGAAAACCCGAGCTGGCCGCGAAACAATATGTCCCAGAGCATGATCGCGCCGATCAAGGTTCCGGCTGCCAGAGTCGCACGCGAAGCCAGCGTCTGGGTTTGCGGCAGATGTGCGAGATAGGTCTGCAAAAAGCCCCAGGTGATCATCTGGACGGCGGGCCAATAGACGAGGTCGAGGATGCGCGACCAGGACGAGCGCAACAGATAGAGAATAGCGCCGGACCATGGCGCCGACGCGCTGGGGCGAGAAAGATGTCGGGAGAGAAAGCAGGCAAAACGGACATCAATCGGCTTTCGTTTCCGAGTTTGAGGAGGCCGGCCTGCCGGCGTTCGCGGGCGACGTCGAGAAACACGTCTTCGAGCAAGTCGCGGCCGAAGCGTTCGAGGAATTCTGCGGGCGACGCATCGCCGACGATCTGCCCTTTCTTCAGCATGATGATGCGGTCGCAAAGCCGCTCGACCTCGGCCATATTATGGGAAGCCAAAAGGATCGTTGCCTGATGCGCGTGGCGGATAGTTTTCGAGGTGGGTGCGGATCCAATCGGCGGTATCTGGATCGAGCGAAGCGGTCGGCTCGTCGAGCAGCAAAACTTCGGGCTCGTTCGATGAGCGCCTTGGCGAGCGCGACGCGGGTCTTCTGACCCGCCGAAAATTTGCCCGCTTGGCGATCGAGCAATTCTTCGAGCGCCAAGGCGGCGGCGAGTTCGCCGATGCGCGCTTCTATATCGCGAAGACCATAAAGCGACGCGAAGACATGCAGGTTCTGGCGCACGGTGAGGCGATGCGGCATGTCCACATAGGGACTTTCGAAATTCATCCGGGCCAGAACACGATGGCGATCATGCGTCATGTCCTGGCCAAGCACGCGCACCGTGCCGGAGGTCGGCAGGATCAGCCCCATGATCATCCCGATTGTCGTCGTCTTGCCGGCGCCATTGCCGCCCAGCAGGCCGGTGATCGAGCCTTGCTCGATCGAAAAGGAGATGTCGGTCGACCGCCGTAACGGTTTTGAACCGCTTCGACAGATCCGAGACTTCGATCGCGGCCAAGGCATCGGTTGGTTTCTTCAAAGCGCCTTCCATCGAGCCCCCGCGACGCGTGCCGTCCGGCATAGGAACAAGCTGAC
Source organism: uncultured Alphaproteobacteria bacterium (assembly GCA_963723755.1). Taxonomy (GTDB): domain Bacteria; phylum Pseudomonadota; class Alphaproteobacteria; order Rhizobiales; family Rhodomicrobiaceae; genus Rhodomicrobium. The sequence continues at coordinate 10,651 of CAVRSS010000017.1, forward strand.
AGCCCGGCCCCGGAAAAGGTGATGGACTTTTGCGGTGCCGCCATGTTCCAAGATGGGAGCAAAAGCGGGGATCATCGCAAAACACCGTTCAAGGAACATCATTTTATGCCCAATGATCTCGACATTGATCTCGGCCGCAAATCGAGGCGCTTGCGCGTCGATACGCCGGTCAGGCTGCGCTGGCTCGCGGTCTTCGGCCAGACGATGGCAGTGTTTATCACGCATTTCGGCTTCGGGCTTCCCTCTGCCGCTCGGATTATGCCTTCTCGTCATCGCCGCCTCCACCTGGCTCAATGTCGGGCTGCGCCTGAAGTTCGGCCGCAGCGACCGGTTTCAGGAAGGCCCGGCGGCGGCCATGCTCGCCTACGACCTGTTGCAATTATCGGCGCTGCTTTATCTGACCGGCGGCATCGAGAACCCGTTTTCGCTTCTCTTCCTCGCCCCGATCATGATTTCGGCGGCCTCTCTGTCCGGCCGCAGCACCTTCGGGCTGACGCTGTTGATGATCGCGGCGGCCACGGCTTTGACGTTCAAGCATTATCCTTTGCCCTGGTTTCCGGGCGAAACCCTGGATTTGCCATTTCTCTATCTGGTCGGCATCTGGACAGCGATCGTGCTGGGGGCCGCCTTCACCGCGATCTATGCCTCGCGCGTCGCAGAGGAAGCCCGCAAGCTTGCCGACGCCTTGGCCGCGACCGAACTTGTGATCGCGCGCGAGCAGCATTTGACCCAGCTCGACGGGCTCGCCGCGGCTGCCGCGCATGAACTCGGCACGCCGCTGGCGACCATCACGCTTGTCGCCAAGGATCTCGAGAAGCAGCTCGGCGCCGATCCTGCCTATCGCGAAGATGTGGAGCTGCTCTCGCAGGAGACCGCGCGCTGCCGGACGATTCTCGGTAAGCTGACCTCGCTTGGCGACGAATTCGGGCGCCATCCTCGGCGATATGAGCCTGCGGCTTCTGCTCGAGGAAGTGGTCGGCCCGCAGCGGGATTTCGGCGTGGCGATCACGATTTCTTGCGATGGCCCCGGCACGGCGCCGGTGTCGAGGCGCAATCCGGGCCTTCTTTACGGTCTCGGCAATCTCATCGAAAACGCCATCGATTTTGCGAAATCCGAGGTCCGGATCATCGGCCAATGGACGAACAGCACGGTGAAAGTGGTCATCGAGGATGACGGGCCGGGGTTTTCGCCGGATGTCATCTCGCGGCTCGGCGAGCCCTATGTGACGACGAAAACCGACCGCCGCGCCAAGATCGAGGAAGGCTCCGGGCTTGGGCTTCGGGCTTTTTATCGCCAAGACGCTTTTGGAACGCTCAGGTGCCCGGGTCGAGATGGACAATGCCACCCCGCCGAAAAGCGGCGCCAAAATCACAATTCGGTGGCCCCGGACCGTTTTCGAAGGCGGCAGGCCGATGCCGACGCGCGCGGAACTCGAATCGGCTTGGCGGTAATTGGGGGCAGAATGAGCAATCGATGGGCGTTCGATCAGCGTTTTGCATCCCTCTATTTGGATTTGGCATCAAGCTATTAGCCAAAACCTCAAATCGTGCTCATATTTAGTGCCAAAAGCCGCTTCAGACGGCTAGAATGGAATCAAGAAAGGCGCCAACCGATGAAAAACGACATTGTCGATCCGTCACCCGAGATAAAGACCAGCGAGGCCGTTCTCGCGCCGCTGTCCGACGCCGAGAAATCGCTTCTCATCGTCGATGACGACAAGCCGTTTTTGACCCGCGTCGCGCGTGCCATGGAAACCCGTGGATTCGTCGTGTCTGCAGGCCTCCTCCGTGGCCGAGGGCTTGGCCGCGATTGCCAAGGCTCCCCCCGCCTTCGCCGTGATCGATATGCGGCTTGCCGACGGCAATGGCCTCGACGTGATTTCGGAATTGAAGGCCAAGCGCCCCGATGCGCGCGGGATCATCCTCACCGGCTATGGCAATATCGTTACGGCGGTGACGGCGGTGAAGCTTGGCGCTTTCGACTATCTGGCAAAGCCGGCCGATGCCGACGAGATCTTCAACGCGCTGATGGCGACACGGCACGACAAGGCCGAACTGCCGGAAAACCCGATGTCGGCCGATCGCGTGCGCTGGGAGCATATTCAGCGCATCTATGAACTCTGCGGCCGCAATGTTTCGGAAACCGCGCGGCGGCTGAACATGCACCGGCGTACCTTGCAGCGCATTTTGGCCAAACGCGCGCCACGCTAATTCAGCGCGTCATGCGCGGACTTGATCCGCGCATCCAGGAACGCTGATGCTCGTTGGGCGGACGTGAGTGGAGATTGATCGAACTTCCACCTGAGGTGCTTGGATGCGCGGGCAGACCGGCGCATGACGCTTCCGCCCGGAAGTTTACCCTTCCCACAATCACCAATTCATGCAGGCTGAACAGGCCGTCGGGATCGGTCCAATATTTGACGCGGTGTCCAGCCCGCCTGCCGCGCAAGAGCCTGAAAGCTTTCGATCGTATATTTATAGGAATTCTCCGTGTGGATCTTCTCGCCTTCCGCGAAGGCAAAGGTCTTGCCGCACGCGGTGACTGTTTGCGCCGCCTTCGACACGATGTGAATTTCGACGCGGCTTTCGGCATCGTTGAATTTCGCTTCATGCGCGAAAGCGCCGAGATCGAAATTGGCGCCGAGATCGCGATTGGCGCGGACCAATATGTTGAGATTGAAAGCCGCCGTGACGCCGGCTGCATCGTCATAGGCTGCCTCAAGCCGGGCAACGTCCTTGCGTAGATCGATGCCGATCAAAAGCCGTCCGCCGTTTTTCAATGTATGCGCCATGGCGGCGAGCAGGTCGCGCGCGTCGTCCGGCATGAAATTGCCGATCGTCGAGCCGGGGAAAAACCCGAGGCGCGGCCGACGCGAAAGCTCGCCCGGCAAAGTCAGCGCCGCGCGGAAGTCTCCAACCACCGGCAAGACGCGCAATGTCGGAAACCGTGCATGCAGACGCAGCTTGGCATCGGCAAGCGCATCGCCAGACACGTCGATCGGCACATAAGCAGCAAGACTCGACAGGCCTGCCAGAACAATTTCGGTCTTGCGGCTGGAGCCTGAACCGAATTCGATCAATACGCTGCCGGGCGGCGTATGCGCGGCGATGCTGGCGGCCTGCGCTTCGAGGATCGCGATCTCCGACCGCGTCGGATAATATTCCGGCAGTTGCGTGATCTGCTCGAAGAGTTCGCTGCCTCGGGCATCGTAGAAGAAGCGGCAGGGCAGGGATTTTTGCGGAGCAGAAAGACCTTCGACGAGTGCGCGAGCAAACTCGTCGTGCGGCGCCGTGATCGGTGCCGTCTTTGCGGAAAGGGCTGGCGACATTCAGGCCTCGTCGGCTAGGCGCAGACCGCAAAACTGCCAGCGCTGATGGGGATAGAAGAAATTGCGATAGGTTCTGCGCGCGTGAGAATCGGGCGTGACGCATGAGGCTCCGCGCAACACCTGCTCGGAACACATGAACTTGCCGTTATACTCCCCGATCGCGCCTTCCGCCGGACGATAGCCGGGGTAGGGTGCATAGGCGCTCTGTGTCCACTCCCACACATCGCCAAACATTTGCGACGGCATCATGTCGGCGTTCTCAGCAGCGGGCAAAGGACGCAAAGCGCCGCTGTTCATCATATTGCCTTCCACCGCGACGCTGGCCGATGCGATCTCCCATTCGAACTCGGTCGGCAGGCGCTTGCCTGCCCAGCGGGCATAAGCATCGGCCTCGTAGAAACTGACATGACTGACGGGGGCGGCAGGATCGATGGGTGCGAGACCATATAATGTCATCTGCATCCATATGCCGTCTCGCTCTTCCCAATAGAGCGGCGCCCGCCAATTCAATTCGTGAATATTGGTCCATCCATCGGCGAGCCAATGCTGATGGAAGTCGTAGCCGCCGTCGCGCATGAAGTCCTGCCATTCGCCATTGCTGATGGGGCGGTCGGCGAGCTTGAAAGGATTGGCGAACACACGATGCGGCGGCATTTCGTTGTCGTAGGCAAAGCCAGGTTCCACATGACCGATCGTGCAAAGGCCGCCGCCAAACGAAATCCAGCGCAGCGGACGTGCCTCATCGGTGGAAACGTTTAATGGCGCGTCGCGATAGGCTGGGCGTAAGGGATTGGCGCTGAACAGGCTGAGAATATCGGTGAGCAGCAATTCCTGATGCTGTTGTTCGTGATTGAGTCCAATCTCGAGAAGCGATGCGATCTGCGGCTCATAAGCCTGCCCGCTTGCAAAAAGCTGCGCGAGGCCCGCATCGACATGCGCACGGTAACTGCGTACGTCGGCTGCGCTTGGCCGCGAGAGAAGACCACGTTCAGCTCTTGGATGGCGTGCGCCTTGCGCTTCGTAATAGGAATTGAAGCAATAATTATAACGCGGGTCGAAGACCCGGTATCCCGATAGGAAGGGCTGCAGCACGAAGGTTTCGAAGAACCAGCTCGTGTGCCCGAGATGCCATTTCGTCGGGCTGGCGTCGGGGCAGGCTTGAACAGTCTGGTCCTCGTCGGTCAAAGGCGCTGCGAGATCCAGCGTCAGCCTTCGGGTGTCGAGGAGGTTTTTGTCGAGATCGACCGGAACCGTGCGAAGGCCGGGCGTTTTGGGCTTTGCAATAGACTGACTTGCCATGAGAACTCCGGCAGGCACGGGTTGTCGAAGATTTGGAAGGCGATTGTTTCAGTGGCTGCCGGGGCATTCCGTGACAGCCAAGGTCATCTGAGGGTCGCGGTTAGATGTGGGGCCTCAAAGCAGACAAACAATAGTTGCGCCTACGGTCACCTAAACGGAATAGTCTTGCAAAGGTTGCAGCCTCATCGAGGAAATCCATCCTCGATGAGAGCATACGAGAAATCGCCGGATTTCGTTACAATCGATGCCGAATATCCAATATTCCCGATAGTTAAGACGCTTTTTTGCGCTTAATCGCGTCGCGCATGAGATTGAGGCATTCGACCGAGGATGCCATGTCGAGCGCCGTCAGCCCGAGATCCGTGTCGAATAAAGGATCGGTTCCCGCGGCCAGGAGTACCGCGACGGCTTTGGCGCGGCCGGAAGAGGCAGCAAACATCAAGGGCGTTGCGGCATTCACATTGATGTGTTGCACATCAATGCCCGCATCGATCAGAAGCTGCATATTCTCGACGATCTCACCGACGCAGGCGAGCCAGAGCGCCTGATTGCCGTCGGCATTGACGGCGTGAATGTCGGCGCCCGCATCGAGCAGCTCTTTCACGAATGCCGGCGGTGCGAGCCGCACCGCGAGCATCAGCGGCGTCGCCTGGTCCTTGTTATGTGTGTGAATGTCGCCCGGTGCAAAACCATGTTCGGCGAGGAAGGCCTGCAATTCCTTGCTGAGGGTCGCGGCGGCGGAGGCTGGCTTCGGTGCCGCCCGTTCGGCGCGGCCCAGGCCTCATAGCCGCCATCGAGACTGTAGACGTCGGCAAAACCGTGCTCTGCGAAATGCTTCGCATAAGCCTGGCTCGAATTGCCGTGATAGCAGCAGATGATGAGAGGCTTGTCCTTCGGCGTGTTCGAAAGAAAGCTTGGAAGGTTTTCCTTCGTCGCGAGCTCCGATCCTTCGATATGACCGCGCCGAAGAACTCGGCGTCTCGAACGTCGAGAACAAGCGCGTCGCCGCGGCCCATGATGTCGCGCGCGGTGGCGACATGGATAGTATCCGAAGCCGGCCATGATCTGTCCTCGTTTTCCTGGAATTGGTTAGTTCGTCAATTCATAGACAAATCATCGGCGCCTTTCCCTGTCCTGTGAGAAGGGTGGCCGGGTAGCGGCCGGGCGAGGGATTACGATCGATGATGTATCTTGATACTCAAGCGGCGCAAAATGAGCTTCTTCGGAAAGATTATAACCCCTCATCCGTCATGCTTTGCATGACAGCTTCTCCCACAGGGAGAAGGACCGCGCACAATTACTGCCCCTTGACCCAAGCCTCGAACCCGCCGTCGAGACTGTAGACCTTCTTGAAGCGGAAGTGGGTAAGGGACAGGTCTGCGCCCGAACTTGGCTCGCATTGCCATGATAGCAATAGATGAGCACGGGCTTGTCCTTCGGCGTCGTAGATCAGGAAATTCGAGATGTTGAAGTCGTTGACAAGTCCAGCCGCCTTCAATATGGCCTTGCTCGTAAGAGCCCATGTCGCGCGTATCGAGGATCAAAGGATCGGTATCCTTGATGAGCGTGCGTGCAAACGCGACATCCACGCGTTTTCAAAGCCTGTGTCTTCTGCCATGGCTGCGGGTCCTTTTTTGTCTGAGCCTTGTGTGTCGGGTTTTGTCCGGTCGCCATAGGGCGGTTCGGTCTGAATGCGCGTATCGACCAGACCGGCGCCGACGGTGAAATGATCAGCGAGGCGAAGGCCGCATCCTTGAGACCCAAAACCTCGTGCATGAAATCGTCGAAATAGCAGCCGACGCCGGTGCCGCGGAAACCTAAGGCTTCCGAATTTGCAAGGAATAGAGGACCTGGCCGATAAGGCCCGCTTCCCAATGCAACTGCTTGTAGCGCCAGGGCTCGGCCCGCACGAGGCCTTCGAATTCGGCGATCATGCCCAAGCCGAAACAGGCATCGGACGCGATGGCCTGACCGCAAAAAATCGTGCGCGCCATTTTGGCCACGTCGCCGGCGAGCAATTGATAGAAGGCGAGTTGCGGCGGCACATGCTCCGGCAGGCGCCATTTGAACTCGGGATTGATCGCCTGGCGCAGCGGCATTTCGGCTTCGGGATTGCGCACCAGGATATAGACGCCGGGCTCGATCCCATCGACGCGATGGATGAAGAAAACCGGGTGAATGCGCGGCTGAAAGGTCCAGACATCCCAAGGCGCGACCGGACGCGGCAGCAGCCGGTCGATCGGATGGTAGAAGGCGCCCGAGCCCATGCGGGCGCTGCGGTCGAAGGCCTGGGCGCTGCGCCGGTTCAAGATCACGCTTGTCGCGGGTTCACTCGACCCTTCGCCAATGCCCGGATGATTGGCGCGATAAGGCGCTTCAGGAGATAACGCCTGTCTTGCGTGTCGCAAGCGAGGCTTCGTCGATGACAGGCCAGCGATACATCGGATGCCTGTCGAGCACATTGGCCTTGCCTTTCCAATCGGCGAGGCGATCGGCGACAAAGCTTTGGTCGGTTTGCGACAATGGCGTCACGGACGATCCGGTGCTGACCGAAAGGATGAGATCGGGTGCCTCATGCTCGGCCTTGCCGATGAAATCATCGGCGCGATCAATGCCAAGCAGCGCCGCCACATCGCGTGCGGTCAGCCCCTCGACCATTTCGATCTTCCAGCCGAGCGCGCCGGCGGCGTAGCGCAGCGCGCCGATCGCATGTCCGACATCCATCTGACAATAGCGGAAGGCGCGTTCGCCATATTTCCAGGCCTCGCGCCAATGCGCGGATGAAAGCCCGATCCAAAGGCGCGATGCCGCTTTCTTCGCCGCGGCATCGGCCGCGATCCGGCATCTTTGTTCGAGACTATGATCGCGGCTCACATAATGATGGACGCCGTCGGCAATGCCTTCGATCCCCTCCGCCAAAACATAGGCTTCGTCGGATGTAGATTGCCGCTCGATGGGTTGGCGCGCAAAGCCCAGCGGTCCGGGCCATATTGCTTCCAGGCCGTCAAACCCATGGAGAGCTGCAGCAAGGCGCCGATCGTGTCGGCCGAGATCGCAGCCGGGGTGACTTCTCGCCCGAATAGATCTCGGCGAAGGTGGTTTTGATGCTATCGGCGCTCAGTGGCAAAAGCACACGCGGCGCATCCGCATATTCGCGGAAAGGATTTGGCTGCAAATCCCAATCAAGCGTCTCCGGCCAGCCGCATAGCGTTGCAGCGAATGTTTGGTGCGCTGATGATAGGCGAGGATCGTTTCCGCGGCGCTTGCCGCTTGATCGGGCGCGACGGTCATGAAGGGTTCGCTTCGCTGATGGAGGGGCATCGGATGAAGATTCGGAAAGCCTGCGGACTTGCGCCGGCAGGTTTCGAGATCGGCTGGCGCTGCATGGGCTTTTTCAAGTCCGATCCAGGCTTCGACTTCTTGCGGATCGAATCCGACGTTGCGGCGACCGCCAGCTTCCATCAGCGGGCGGCGGATAAGTATCGGCTCTGCGAGCATCAAAGCAAGCGCGGTTTCGGCGTCGACGCCGTCCGGTTTGATCTCGCCGGATTTGACCTTTGGAGCCGCCTTGTTGAACCAATCAGCGACCGGTTTGCCAGTGAAATAGGTTCGCAGAAGATCGGCTGTCCAGGCTTCGGTCAGAAGATCGCGGATCGTCGAGTTCGTGTCCCGCTGCTGAGAGAAGCTGCTTTTGCCGTGCATTGTTCGAACAGCCAGGCTTTTCGTAGAAGATCACATGGGTCATCGGGACCTCTCGGCGGCAAAGTATTCGAGCCGTTAGGGCGTGACGGCGCTATTTATTCAAATTTTACCGCGGGGACCCGAGTGGACCGGCATTCATGGAATGTCGGAAAGCCGCCATCCGGTATCATACCGTTTACACTAAACGACCGTCGCCTCGAAGAGGCGACGGTCGCCGTAACCTGAATCTTCGGCCAAACCTCAGCCGAAATCGCCGAGCTGAACGAATTCCGCCTTCGAGCCGGCCGAGCAGCATATCGACCTTGCGGCGGACGATTTCGACCGTCAGTGGCTTGATCAGGGCGCCGTGCCGCCGCCGCCTTTGGCAAGGCACTGCTTACCGATCTTATCGTCGAGGTTTTCCGCGACCACCACGATTTTGGCATCCGGGAACTTGGCCGCGATCTCCTTAAGGTGATCGACGCCTTTTTCCTGAAGCACATTCGTCCCGACGATGACCATCTGGGGAATGCTCTTCTCGGTCTTTTGATAAACCTGCTTTTCCGAAGCGGCAAAAGCCTCTTCGGCCGTAGCGAACTCATGGGTCTCGTTATCATCCTCCAGCATGAACTGCAGGATCGAGCCTGTTATTCCGTCATTGTCGATGATGAAAACGCGCTTGTTTTCAACCCTCCGATCATTATCGACACCGATTTGCATTTTGACCTCGCAATGAAGTGCTGGCGCGTGGCGGCTCAAGTGAGCTGCGCGGGAAGAAGCAAATTCTGTTCCGACTGACGGCGGCTTGCTTCTTGGCCCAGATTTAGCTCATGGATTTGCGCCTCACAAGCTGAGGCGCCGGGGAAATGGGTCATTTGGTCGCTCCCAGCTGTTTCGTTCCTGACAGCCAAAAACCCCTGTCGGAATTCAGAACAAGCTCGGAAGGCGAAGTCTGCCGAATTCCAGGTGTTAAATCAACGGTTTAGAAGTTTCCCGGGGATTGGCACGAGCATTGCTGAGAAGAGCACGGGGATACGTCGCCGATGCGAAGGTATGTGACGTGTCGTGTCCCGCGCCGCCACGGTGTCTCGAACATACGCTTGAGCGCCTAGGGTCACGGTTTAAACTGAAAACGGCACTTAAGGAGATCAATATATGCGCCAGATCGCATTCTATGGTAAGGGAGGTATTGGCAAGTCCACGACCTCGCAAAACACCCTCGCCTGCCTCGCTCAGGCGGTCACAAGATCCTCATCGTCGGCTGCGATCCCAAGGCTAACTCGACCCGTCTCATCCTCTCGCGAAGCTCTTTTACCAACTTGGCATCAATCTTTTCGCTCACTGTCGTCATCTCTCTTTTCCTGCTTTTCCCAAGCCCAACCCAGGGCTCTAGTTCTCAAACCTCACCCCGGCTGCCTGTGATTCCTGCAGCCCTTGGCAGCGAAGCTGCGTCTGCCGCACCGCAGGTGCCAAAAGAAAAGCGTGGCTGTCAATTCCTGGCGGCCACGCTGTCCTTAGTCCTCGCACATTCGTGCGAATCAAGCTCAGCCCTCGGCGACTCCCGCCCATCCAGAGTCGCCACCGCAGCCGGCGCCTTGCGAATCCCGCCGCCCAGTGCCGCTTCCAGGTCCACTTCTTCCACCGGCGCAGCCTCAACCGCCTCGGCTTCCAGCGCAACCGTCTCCGGCAGCTCCTCGGTAAAGGCCTTGTCGCCCACCAGGTTCACGCCTTCGGCAGCCGAGTCGGCAATCTTCGACGTAAACAGCCGAATCGCCCTTCCGGGCCGCGCCTGGCGAGCTGGGTCGCCAGCATGATGGTGGCGTCCCCGGTGCCGCCGCCGGCGACCAGCGCGTGCAGCGGGCGCGCGCGCGGACGGGTGGCGCCGAACACCCACCAATCGACCTCCCGCAGATGGCCCGGGCTGCCGATCAGCAGCCGCTTCGCCTCCTCCTTCGGGTCACGCTGCGGGTACGGGTAGGCCTGGTACTGGGCGGCCAGCCGGGCATCGGTTGCATCGCTCATGCCCCGCGGCATAGAGCAGGCGCATGCATCCCGCCAGAACCCGCGGCTATTTCGGCATCGGCGCCGAGGGCGTGTCGAAATCCGGCAATGTCGGCGCCCTCCTGCGCACCGCCCACGCCTTCGGCGCGTCGTTCTGCTTCACCATCGGCGCCGGCTTCGACGCCCGCGCCGGCCGGCTCGCCGACACCGCCGACACCCCGGCGCATGTGCCGCTGTGGCGCTTCGCCGGGCCGGACGCGATCACCCTGCCGGAACGCTGCGTGCTGGTGGGGATCGAGCTGCTCGACGAGGCGGTCGAGCTGCCGAGCTTCCGCCATCCCGCTCAACGCCGCCTACGTGCTGGGGCCGGAACGCGCCTGGCTGTCGCCCGCCCTGCTCGCCCAGTGCCGCCACGTCGTGCGCATCCCGACGCGCTTCGCGCTCAACCTCGCGGTGGCCGGCGCCCTGGTGCTCTACGACCGGCTGCAGCAGCACGGCCGCTTCGCCGACCGGCCGGTCATGCCCGGCGGCGCCGCCGCCCCGCCGCCGCCGCCCCCGGCCATGGCGACCCGATATTCCGCCACCGCCCGCCGGGGTGGACCGGGCAAGGGCGGGTCTGGCCCGGCGAGGACGAGACATGATGGCGGCGCGCTTGTTCGGCGACCGCGCCGACCGTATCTGTGGCGCCATGCGCGCAATCCCGATTCTGCTGGCGGCCTTCGCTGCTGCTCGGCGCCCCCGCCCTCGCCCAGAAAACCCAAGCCTTCGGCGGCGAAGCCCGAAGGACCGAAGGCGATCGGCCGGTTCGAGGACTGGACCGCGGCGACCAACAGCGAGGCGGGACAGACGGTCTGCTACGCCTTCGTGCGCGCCACCAACTCGGCCCCCGCGCTGCCGGGCCGCGGCGACGTGGTGCTGACGGTGACCGAGCGCCCGAGCGGGCGCGACGCGGTGGCGATCAGCGCCGGCTTTCCCTATCCGCCGGCGCCGCCGTGACGGTGCAGGTGGACCAGACCGGCGCTCGAATTCTACCCCGCCGGCCGCAGCGCCTTCGCCCGCGACGGCCGCGCCGCCGTGACCGCCTTGAAACGCGGCCGGCAGGTAACCGCGCGCTCGCCCGCCCCCCGCGCCGCCGCGGTGTCGACACCTTCAGCCTGAAGGGATTCGGCGGCGCCTACGAGGCGATCACCAAGGCCTGCCCGGCGAAATGAGCGACCCGCCGGACCTGACGCGACGGCCGAGCGCGCCCGCATCCTCGCCAAGACGGCCCGGTTCGCCCCGCCGCTCGCCGGTCACCGCCGACGGCCGGCGCGACCTGGTCGGCCTCTCGCGCGCGGAGCTGGCGGCGCGAACTGCCGGCGGAAGGCGAGGCGCCGTTCCGCGCCAAGCAGGTCTGGCACTGGATCTACCATCACGGCGAGACCGACTTCGCCCGCATGAGCTCGATCGCCAAACCCACCCAGGCCAGGCTCGCCGAACGCTTCGTGGTCGGCCGGCCCGGACGTCGCGATCGTCCAGACCAGCGACGACGAAACCCGCAAATGGCTGTTCCGCTTCCGCGACGGCCAGGAGGCGGAAACCGTCTACATCCCCGACCGCCACGAGGACCGCGGCGCCGTCTGCATCTCCTAGCCAGGTCGGCTGCACCCTCCCTGCCGGTTCTGCCACACCGGCACCCAGCCGCTGGTGCGCAACCTCGGCGCCGCCGAGATCGTCGGCCAGTTCATGGCCGCCCGCGACAGCTACGGCGAATGGCCGAGCCCCAAGGGCGAGACGCCGCGCCTGCTCTCCACCATCGTGCTGATGGGCATGGGCGAGCCGCTCTACAATTACGACAACGTCGCGCAGGCGATGACGATCGTCATGGACGACGAGGGCATCGCCCTGTCGCGCCGCCGCATCACCCTCTCCACCTCGGGCGTGGTGCCGATGATGGACCGCTGCGGCGCCGAACTCGGCGTCAACCTCGCCGTCTCGCTGCACGCCGTGCGCGACGATCTGCGCGACGAAATCGTGCCCCTCAACCGCAAATACCCGCTCCGCGAGCTGATCGCCGCCTGCCGCCGCTACCCCGGCGCCAGCAACGCCCGGCGCATCACCTTCGAATACGTCATGCTGAAGGGCATCAACGACAGCGAAGCCGACGCCCGCGAACTGGTCCGGCTGATCGCCGGCATCCCGGCCAAGGT
>CAVRSS010000018.1:0-24492 GCA_963723755.1 uncultured Alphaproteobacteria bacterium
CCTTTATCTTTCTGCTTGTCGGCTACGGCACGAAGGTGGGTCTTGCGCCCTTGCATGCTTGGCTTCCGGATGCCCACGCAGAGGGCCCGACGCCGGTTTCCGCGGTACTCTCGGGGCTTCTCCTGAATGTGGCGCTCTTTGCGCTTCTTCGCTTCAAAATGCTGCTCGCTGCGCATCCGGCCGCGCTCAAGCCGGGACCCGATCATGATCACCATCGGGTTGGGCTCGCTGATCTTCGCGGCGTTCATGCTGTATCAGCGCCGCGACATCAAACGCTTATTCGCCTACTCCTCGATCGAGCACATGGGGCTCATCACCTTCGCATTCGGCATGGGCGGTCCGCTCGCAAATTTCGCAGAACTCCTGCACATGGTGATGCACAGCCTGACGAAGTCCGCGATCTTCTTTTCGGTTGGCCATGTCGCGCAGGCAAAGGGCACTCAGAAGCTTGCCGATATCCGCGGCCTGAGCGTCTCGCATCCCGCGCTCGCCGTGGGGCTGGCCGCCGGCGTGATTGCAATTTCCGGGCTGCCGCCTTTCGGCGCCTTTATGAGCGAATTTCTTATCCTCACGTCGACCTTTGCCCGCGAGCCGCTGCTTGCACTTGCGGCAGCTTTCGGGCTGCTCGTCGCGTTCGGCGCCCTCCTTCTCCGCCTTCAAAATGTTCTTTTCGGCATTCCTTCCGGACCGGCGCATCAGGTCGATGCCTCCCCAGCACCCTTGATCGTGCATCTCTCCCTGGTCCTCGCTGCTGGGATCTATCTGCCGGCGGCTTTGGTGTCCGGGTTCCATCGCGCCGCGGAGTTGCTCGGATGAAAGACACAGATTACCCAGGAATAGAGCCGGGCGCTGTCGCGCTTACCGATACAATAGACGACAGCGATCCAGGGCCGGACGGCTATTCGCGCCTTGAGGCAGCGGAAGCGCTTTGGATGGGGCTTTGCAAGGGGTGCGCCGCAGGCTGGCACGACCTTAGCGCGCTTTGGTTCGATAATGGTCAAATGCACATGGCTTTGTCGGAACCACGAACTCGGACGCGAGCCATCGTCTCGTATGAGGCGAGCTATGGCGCGTACCCTTCTGTAGGGCAACATCATACGCCGGCGATGCGGCTTGAACGGGCGATGCGCGATCTTTACGGCACAAACCCCATCGGGCTTCCCGATGACCGCGCATGGCTAGACCATGGCGTATGGCCAAGCCGGCCAACAGAAAAGGGGTACAGGTTCCTTCCCGTCGAAGGCGTCGGCCTACATCAGATACCCGTGGGCCCCGTTCACGCCGGGATTATCGAGCCAGGACATTTTCGGTTTACAGCCAATGGCGAGACAATCGCCCGCCTCGAAGAGCGGCTCGGCTACGTGCACAAGGGCGTAGAGGCGCTATGCAGGGGCGCTTCCATCGATCAGGCAGGCAAAGTCGCCGCTCGCATCTCCGGGGACAGCACGGTCGCCTATAGTTTCGCGTTCTCGTGCGCGGTGGAAAAGGCGCTGGGCTGGGATATCCCGGTGCGCGCCCACATGCTGCGCGGCATCATGGCCGAGTTGGAACGTCTCGCGAACCATGCGAGCGATGTGGGGGCGATCTGCAACGACGCCAGCGTCGTCGCCCTCCACGCCCGTTGCTCGATCATCCGCGAGGAAATCCTGCGCGTAAATGCCGGATGCTTCGGCCATCGCATGATGATGGATCGCATCGTTCCCGGCGGCGTCGCTTGCGATGTCGACAAGGATTGCAGCGCCGTAATCCTTGCGCTCATGGACACCATTGAAGCCAGCTTCGTTCGAGTGGCGCGGGTCTATGATCAGTCGCCCTCGTTACAGAATCGCACAGTGAGCACAGGCATCGTAGAGAGCGAGTTTGTCCGGGAGTTCGCCGCCGGTGGCTATGTCGGCCGGGCCGCAGGGCGCAACTTTGATGCGCGGGCAACTTTCGCTTACCCGCCCTACGACGGCGTCACATTCGAGATACCGACGCGCACGAAAAGCGATGTCGACTCGCGTGTTTGGGTTCGTATCGACGAAATCGGCCAGAGCATCTCGATCGTGCGCCAGCTTCTGGCGAAGCTTGAAGCGGGACCCGTGTTCTCGCCGCCGCCACCGTTCGCCCCCGGCACAGGAGCCGCCTTGATCGAAGCGTTTCGCGGCGATCTGTTTCTCTCGGTTCGGCTCGAAGAGGAGGGACGGGTCGGCCACGTTCATGCCCGCGACGCATCCTGGTTTCAGTGGCCGCTCCTCGAAACCGCCGTCAAAGACAACATCGTCGCCGACTTCCCTTTGTGTAATAAGTCGTTCAACTGCTCATATTCGGGCCATGATTTGTAGGGCCGTCCATGCATATCCTCCTTCTCGACGCGCTTCTCAAAGGCCCAGCAACAACCGCTGCCCCAAACCCCCCCGAGGCGATGCTTGCAGACCTGGCAAAGGCGCTGGGTGAGCGCGCGCGCAGCAGGCTCGGGCGATCCCTCGCTATCCGCGAGGTTGACGCCGGTTCGTGCAACGGCTGCGAGCTTGAAATCAACGCACTCAACAACCCCATTTACGATGTGGAGCGCTTCGGACTGAAGTTCGTCGCCTCGCCCCGGCATGCTGACGTCCTGCTGGTGACTGGCCCTGTCACATGGAACATGCGCGAGGCGCTGGAGCGCACCTACGCTGCAACTCCCGATCCGAAATGGGTTGTAGCCGTTGGTGACTGCGGGGCAAATTGCGGGGTGTTTGCTGGAAGCTACGCTTGCGTTGGCCCGGTGTCTTCCGTGATTCCTGTCGACCTGACTGTGAGTGGCTGTCCCCCCCAGCCAGTGGATCTTCTCAAGGGTTTGCTCGGGCTGATGGATGAGACTAATAGTCGACTTAGATGATAGTCGCTTGCCAGCACCCAATGCTCGTTTTTCGATCAGGTGACGGCATTACCCAGTTATACCCTCGCCTGATTTTGATAGGCCAGCAGGAAGCTCCTCTTGAAGGGGATGCATTCGTAACGCGTTCGGACCACCCGCGGGAGCAACATGCGCGCATTCAATGGCGCTCCCGCTTTTTCGAAACCGCCCGGCGCACTAGTGGTTTGCTGGCGCCGGTTCCGGGCCGGACGCCGTACTCGCGCATCATGCTATGAGCCTTTGCGATCGGTTAACTTTATTGGGTTTGTTTGGTAAAAATGGCCATAAGTAAATATGTAAGTTTTTCTGCACTGAGGCTGTTATGTGCAAAGGTGTCGTAACTTGTCGCCGTATAGACTCGCACTCGGGGCTTAGACGTACAGTAATGCGCAACCTTCTAGGCGAAAGACACACCGCCAACCTCCACCCACAGATGGCGTCATTCTATCGAAAACAAATCGACGAGCTTTACGCGAGCTTGAGCGATAAGACCGAAGCAACAAGAATAATGATGCAGATCGCAATGCTGTTTGGCTTCATTACATCGTACCCCGCGAACTTGTACCTGCTTAAGGCGGGCGTAAAGAGAAGATGTAGCTCTCGCGATGCTGCGATGGCGCCGCTGCCTGCAGGTGTTGCCGGATCATGTATTAATTAGATTTATTGCTTCAATTTGGAACATTGGCGGACGTTCATCCATTCCAGAACTAACGAAGGACCAGCGCAAGACGAATTGCTCGAACTGGTACAGCATGAGACGATCCGCTATCGAAATCTTGGCCGTCACGCTGGCGGTCGCCGCCACCCTACCTCTCGTTTCGCGCGTATTGGCGGACGGCCAGACCACAACGTCCGGCACATCGGGCGCTCTGCAGGCAGCGCGAGATCGGGCGGCATCCCCGTTCTCATTTACTCGGGCGCAGTGGAAATCGCTGTTTCTCCGCGTTTACAGGGCTATCGGCGCCGATCAGGTGGGCCTGCTCTCAGCCGGGGTGGCTTTCTACGCGCTGTTCGCTCTTTTTCCCGGGCTTGGCGCAGCGACATGGCTCTTTTCGCTGCTCGCCGACCCGGGCACCATTCAGCAGCAGGTCAACAAACTTCGCGATGTCGTCCCGGCCGAGGCGTATAAGCTCATCGAGCAGCAGCTTGTTGCGCTGTCTTCGAAGAACAGCGCAGGCTTTTCGGCGGCTGGCGTCATCAGCCTTCTTCTGGCGCTTTATTCGGCACGCCTGGCCGCCTCATCGATGATGCAGGCGCTCAATGCCATTTACAAACTCCAGGAAACGCGCGGCTTGATCAAGACGAACGCCATCGCCATCCTCTTTACAGTCGTGGCGATCGTCGTTTTCTCCTCGCGATCGCGGTGCTGGTGGTCTTGCCGGCCCTGTTCAGGTTCATTGGGTTCCCACCGCTCGTGGAAAACTTCGTTCGCTATCTTCGCTGGCCGGTGCTTGCGGTCCTGGCTGTCATCGCGCTCGCCTTGACGTACCGCTTCGGGCCGAACCGCGAGGGGGCGCGCTGGCGATGGGTCACGTGGGGGTCCATCACCGCCACCGTGACCATCGCCAGCGCGCCCCCTCGCGGTTCGGCCCGAAGCGGTACGTCAAGGCGAGCGCGATGACAGCCAGGACCGCAAGCACCGGCCAGCGAAGATAGCGAACGAAGTTTTCCACGAGCGGTGGGAACCCAATGAACCTGAACAGGGCCGGCAAGACCACCAGCACCGCGATCGCGAGGAGAAAAACGACGATCGCCACGACTGTAAAGAGGATGGCGATGGCGTTCGTCTTGATCAAGCCGCGCGTTTCCTGGAGTTTGTAAATGGCATTGAGCGCCTGCATCATCGATGAGGCGGCCAGGCGTGCCGAATAAAGCGCCAGAAGAAGGCTGATGACGCCAGCCGCCGAAAAGCCTGCGCTGTTCTTCGAAGACAGCGCAACAAGCTGCTGCTCGATGAGCTTATACGCCTCGGCCGGGACGACATCGCGAAGTTTGTTGACCTGCTGCTGAATGGTGCCCGGGTCGGCGAGCAGCGAAAAGAGCCATGTCGCTGCGCCAAGCCCGGGAAAAAAGAGCGAACAGCGCGTAGAAAGCCACCCCGGCTGAGAGCAGGCCCACCTGATCGGCGCCGATAGCCCTGTAAACGCGGAGAAACAGCGATTTCCACTGCGCCCGAGTAAATGAGAACGGGATGCCGCCCGATCTCGCGCTGCCTGCAGAGCGCCCGATGTGCCGGACGTTGTGGTCTGGCCGTCCGCCAATACGCGCGAAACGAGAGGTAGGGTGGCGGCGACCGCCAGCGTGACGGCCAAGATTTCGATAGCGGATCGTCTCATGCTGTACCAGTTCGAGCAATTCGTCTTGCGCTGGCCCTTCGTTAGTTCTGGAATGGATGAACGTCCGCCAATGTTCCAAATTGAAGCAATAAATCTAATTAATACATGATCCGGCAACACCTGCAGGCAGCGGCGCCATCGCAGCATCGCGAGAGCTACATCTTCTCTTTACGCCCGCCTTAAGCAGGTACCAGTTCGCGGGGTACGATGTAATGAAGCCAAACAGCATTGCGATCTGCATCATTATTCTTGTTGCTTCGGTCTTATCGCTCAAGCTCGCGTAAAGCTCGTCGATTTGTTTTCGATAAATGACGCCATCTGTGGGTGGAGGTTGGCGGTGTGTCTTTCGCCTAGAAGGTTGCGCATTACTGTACGTCTAAGCCCCGAGTGCGAGTCTATACGGCGACAAGTTACGACACCTTTGCACATAACAGCCTCAGTGCAGAAAAACTTACATATTTACTTATGGCCATTTTTACCAAACAAACCCAATAAAGTTAACCGATCGCAAAGGCTCATAGCATGATGCGCGAGTACGGCGTCCGGCCCGGAACCGGCGCCAGCAAACCACTAGTGCGCCGGGCGGTTTCGAAAAAGCGGGAGCGCCATTGAATGCGCGCATGTTGCTCCCGCGGGTGGTCCGAACGCGTTACGAATGCATCCCCTTCAAGAGGAGCTTCCTGCTGGCCTATCAAAATCAGGCGAGGGTATAACTGGGTAATGCCGTCACCTGATCGAAAAACGAGCATTGGGTGCTGGCAAGCGACTATCATCTAAGTCGACTATTAGTCTCATCCATCAGCCCGAGCAAACCCTTGAGAAGATCCACTGGCTGGGGGGGACAGCCACTCACAGTCAGGTCGACAGGAATCACGGAAGACACCGGGCCAACGCAAGCGTAGCTTCCAGCAAACACCCCGCAATTTGCCCCGCAGTCACCAACGGCTACAACCCATTTCGGATCGGGAGTTGCAGCGTAGGTGCGCTCCAGCGCCTCGCGCATGTTCCATGTGACAGGGCCAGTCACCAGCAGGACGTCAGCATGCCGGGGCGAGGCGACGAACTTCAGTCCGAAGCGCTCCACATCGTAAATGGGGTTGTTGAGTGCGTTGATTTCAAGCTCGCAGCCGTTGCACGAACCGGCGTCAACCTCGCGGATAGCGAGGGATCGCCCGAGCCTGCTGCGCGCGCGCTCACCCAGCGCCTTTGCCAGGTCTGCAAGCATCGCCTCGGGGGGGTTTGGGGCAGCGGTTGTTGCTGGGCCTTTGAGAAGCGCGTCGAGAAGGAGGATATGCATGGACGGCCCTACAAATCATGGCCCGAATATGAGCAGTTGAACGACTTATTACACAAAGGGAAGTCGGCGACGATGTTGTCTTTGACGGCGGTTTCGAGGAGCGGCCACTGAAACCAGGATGCGTCGCGGGCATGAACGTGGCCGACCCGTCCCTCCTCTTCGAGCCGAACCGAGAGAAACAGATCGCCGCGAAACGCTTCGATCAAGGCGGCTCCTGTGCCGGGGGCGAACGGTGGCGGCGGCGAGAACACGGGTCCCGCTTCAAGCTTCGCCAGAAGCTGGCGCACGATCGAGATGCTCTGGCCGATTTCGTCGATACGAACCCAAACACGCGAGTCGACATCGCTTTTCGTGCGCGTCGGTATCTCGAATGTGACGCTGTCGTAGGGCGGGTAAGCGAAAGCTGCCCGCGCATCAAAGTTGCGCCCTGCGGCCCGGCCGACATAGCCACCGGCGGCGAACTCCCGGACAAACTCGCTCTCTACGATGCCTGTGCTCACCGTGCGATTCTGTAACGAGGGCGACTGATCATAGACCCGCGCCACTCGAACGAAGCTGGCTTCAATGGTGTCCATGAGCGCAAGGATTACGGCGCTGCAATCCTTGTCGACATCGCAAGCGACGCCGCCGGGAACGATGCGATCCATCATCATGCGATGGCCGAAGCATCCGGCATTTACGCGCAGGATTTCCTCGCGGATGATCGAGCAACGGGCCTGGAGGGCGACGACGCTGGCGTCGTTGCAGATCGCGCCCACATCGCTCGCATGGTTCGCGAGACGTTCCAACTCGGCCATGATGCCGCGCAGCATGTGGGCGCGCACCGGGATATCCCAGCCCAGCGCCTTTTCCACCGCGCACGAGAACGCGAAACTATAGGCGACCGTGCTGTCCCCGGAGATGCGAGCGGCGACTTTGCCTGCCTGATCGATGGAAGCGCCCCTGCATAGCGCCTCTACGCCCTTGTGCACGTAGCCGAGCCGCTCTTCGAGGCGGGCGATTGTCTCGCCATTGGCTGTAAACCGAAAATGTCCTGGCTCGATAATCCCGGCGTGAACGGGGCCCACGGGTATCTGATGTAAGCCGACGCCTTCGACGGGAAGGAACCTGTACCCCTTTTCTGTTGGCCGGCTTGGCCATACGCCATGGTCTAGCCATGCGCGGTCATCGGGAAGCCCGATGGGGTTTGTGCCGTAAAGATCGCGCATCGCCCGTTCAAGCCGCATCGCCGGCGTATGATGTTGCCCTACAGAAGGGTACGCGCCATAGCTCGCCTCATACGAGACGATGGCTCGCGTCCGAGTTCGTGGTTCCGACAAAGCCATGTGCATTTGACCATTATCGAACCAAAGCGCGCTAAGGTCGTGCCAGCCTGCGGCGCACCCCTTGCAAAGCCCCATCCAAAGCGCTTCCGCTGCCTCAAGGCGCGAATAGCCGTCCGGCCCTGGATCGCTGTCGTCTATCGTATCGGTAAGCGCGACAGCGCCCGGCTCTATTCCTGGGTAATCTGTGTCTTTCATCCGAGCAACTCCGCGGCGCGATGGAACCCGGACACCAAAGCCGCCGGCAGATAGATCCCAGCAGCGAGGACCAGGGAGAGATGCACGATCAAGGGTGCTGGGGAGGCATTGACCTGATGCGCCGGTCCGGAAGGTATGCCGAAAAGAACATTTTGAAGGCGGAGAAGGAGGGCGCCGAACGCGACGAGCAGCCCGAAAGCTGCCGCAAGTGCAAGCAGCGGCTCGCGGGCAAAGGTCGACGTGAGGATAAGAAATTCGCTCATAAAGGCGCCGAAAGGCGGCAGCCCGGAAATCGCAATCACGCCGGCGGCCAGCCCCACGGCGAGCGCGGGATGCGAGACGCTCAGGCCGCGGATATCGGCAAGCTTCTGAGTGCCCTTTGCCTGCGCGACATGGCCAACCGAAAAGAAGATCGCGGACTTCGTCAGGCTGTGCATCACCATGTGCAGGAGACCTGCGAAATTCGCGAGCGGACCGCCCATGCCGAATGCGAAGGTGATGAGCCCCATGTGCTCGATCGAGGAGTAGGCGAATAAGCGTTTTATGTCGCGGCGCTGATACAGCATGAACGCCGCGAAGATCAGCGAGCCCAACCCGATGGTGATCATGATCGGTCCCGGCTTGAGCGCGGCCGGATGCGCGGCGAGCAGCATTTTGAAGCGAAGAAGCGCAAAGAGCGCCACATTCAAGAGAAGCCCCGAGAGTACCGCGGAAACAGGGGTCGGGCCCTCTGCGTGGGCATCCGGAAGCCAAGCATGCAAGGGCGCAAGACCCACCTTCGTGCCGTAGCCGACAAGCAGAAAGATAAAGGCAAGACTTATGAGCGGCGCGTCGAGTTGCGGCGCAACCTCCATAAGCCGGCTCCAGGTCATCGCAGCAACGCCCTCGCCGAGGACGCTCTGTCCCGCGAGATAAACGATGATCGTGCCGAAAAATGCGAGCGAAATGCCGACAATGCCGAGGATAAAATACTTCCAGGCCGCCTCTAGCGCGGTCGGGGTCCGGTAGATCCCGACCATGATAACGGTCATCAGCGTTGCGAATTCCAAACCCACCCACATCAGGCCGATATTGTTGGCGAGAAGCGCGAGGTTCATCCCGCCCATCATGGCCTGGAACATCGCGTGATAGTAGCGAACGAAGCGGGGCGTCAGGTGACCTGTCTCGATCTCGTGCTCGATGTAGCTCCCGCTAAACACCGATGTCGTGAATGCGACAAGCGTGTTCAGAATGATGAAGAAGACATTGAGATCGTCGAGGATGACATAATTCTTAACGACAGGAGGAAGGGCAAGGAAGGAGAGGCCTGCGGCAAAGGTTAGACCCGGAGGCGAGCACGTTGCCGATAGCCGTCACTCTGTAGCTCGGAATGAGAGCAAGCAGGATCGCCGAGAGAAACGGGATGCCGACGACTGCATAAACAGCCTGGTTCATTACTGCGCTCCCCGCCGAACACGCTCGAGCGACTCGATGTCGACGTTGTCAAAGCGCTCCCGTATACGGAAAACGAAAACCGCAAAAACGAATAAGGCAATCAGTACGGAGAAGGCCACGCTGACCTCAACCACGAGAGGCATGCCCCGCGCGCCTGTCGCGGCGAGAATCAGGCCGTTCTCGAGAGACATGAAGCCGACAATCTGTGTCACGGCGTTGCGCCTTATTATCATCATGAGGAAGCCGAGAAGAATAATCGCAAGGGCGAGCGCAAGCCCTTCCCTCGTAAAGGATGCTGCCCCAGGCGTTACCTTGAGGACGAGCAGCAGCGCGAGGCTCGTGAGACCAAGCCCGAGGAACATCGCCACCCCCACATTCACCACCTGTTCGACGTCGCGGTGAATTCCGAGGCGGATAACCATGCGGTTCAAGGCGACGGGTATCACGATCCCCTTGAGGCCGAAGGCCATGGCCGCGGTGATGAAGAGGTCGGGCGAATTCTGAACGTAGCCCTGCCACGCAACGGCGAGCGACAGCATCATGGCTTGCGCGGCGAACGTGTTGAGAACGGCGAAGATCCGGTCTTGATAAAGAAGCGCGAAGCTGCAAACGAGCATCATCCCGGCGAGGAAGTGCGCAACGTCATAGGCGTTTGTCACCGCAGCACCTCCTTTGAAAGGAATGCGAGCAAGATCGCCAGGAAGGAGAAAACGAAGGCGCCGCCAAGAAACTGGCTTACCCGGAATACTCGCATTTTCGCAATGCTCACTTCCCAAACGCCGAGCGCCACGGCTGCGATAGAGACCTTCGCCAGATATGCGGCGAGCCCGAACGCCCAGGCCGCAGGCCCGCCATCAAAAGGGGCCATTCCGAAGGGGAGGAAGAGGCAGATGATCAAGGAAATGTAGAGTACGAGTTTCAGATGACCCGCCGCTTCGATCATGGCGAGGTGACGGCCCGAATATTCGAGCACCATGGCCTCGTGTACCATCGTCAATTCAAGATGTGTGGCGGGGTTGTCGACGGGAATGCGAGCATTCTCGGCCAGCGCCACAATGACGAGCGCAACGAAAGCAAGTGCAAAGGAAACCCTGAGTTCGACAGGCTGATTGATCAGAAATTGCGCGACTTCCGGCAGCCTCGTCGTGCCGGCGGCAAATGCTATGGTCAGCGCGACGAGAAGCGTTGCTGGTTCCGCCAGCGAGGCGATCATCATCTCGCGCGATGAGCCGATTCCGCCAAAAGCCGTGCCTGCATCCATGGCCGCAAGCGCAAGAAGCGCCCGAGCCGCACCGATAAGCGCAACCAATGCGACCACGTCGGCGGCCCAATTGAACATCAGCCCCGACGCCAGGGTCGGAACGAGCGCAGCAGCCACCCAGGTGAAAGCGAAGATCAGATAGGGTGCCGAGCGGAAATACCAGGAAGCGTTTTCGGCGAGCACGACGTCTTTGCGAACGAGCTTCAAGAGGTCGCGGTAGCCTTGAAGGATGGGTGCTCCCCGTCGTCGCGTTAGCCTTGCCTTGACGCGCCGGGTTATCCCCGTCACCGCGGGAGCAATGGCGAGCACCAAACACATTTGGGCGCCCTGGGCGAGAAAGGATTGAAAGGAAGCGGGCATCACATCCACGTCGCAGTTATGATGAGAAGCGTAATGAGTGTGCAGAACATGAGAACGAGGTAGCGGCGGATGGTGAGAAAATGAATGACGTTGAACTGCTTAGAAAGAGACCAGAGGCCTTCAGCTGGCTCCAGGTACACATAGCGCCAGAGGTAGTCCGAGTACCGCACCATGAATTTCGCAGGGAGGAGCGATCCGGGCGGGGGCATATCGACCTGTTCGGTGGCCTTGAAGACGATGCCGCTATAGACACGTCGAATGGGCTGGCTGAAGCTCGAAGCGGTGTATTGGGTGGCAGGCGACGCGTCAGGAAAACCGCAGTCCCAAGCAGGTGATCGCCGGGTTCGCTTGTTCGCCAGAAGATGAACGGTAGCCATCGTTGCAAGTGATGATATCGCGACAAAAAAAGCGATTGTCGGAGCATCATAGATTGCGCGCGCCTCATTGACAGCGATGAGTGAAAATGGAGTTGGACCTTGCGCTAAATTCATGAGGTTGGCTCCGGCGAGCGTGTTCAGTAAAGGCCCGATCGCGTAAGCGGTGAAGCCGCCGAACAAGCCGCCGAGAGCACAAAGTACAGCGAGCAGGCCGATCGCGGTGGTCTGGGCAAAGGGCGCTTCATGAGCCGTCTCCGCCTCTGCGCTGCGTGGCCGGCCAAGAAACACGGCTCCGAATGCTCGCACGAAACAGGCCGCGGCAAGTCCTGCCGCAAGCGCCAACATGGCGCCGACGACCGGAGACAGGAAGCGGAGGATGGGCTCGGGGAAGACTGGCCCGACGAGCACCGCCTGAAACAGGAGCCATTCCGAGACGAAGCCATTCAGGGGTGGCAGCGCGGCAATCGAAAGCGCTCCGATCAACCAGTAAAAGGCGGTTTTCGGCATGCGGTGAATGAGGCCGCCCAAGCCGTCGAGGTCTTTGCGGCCCGTGGCGTGAAGCACCGCGCCCGCTCCGAGAAAGAGCAGCGATTTGAACCAGGAATGGTTGAGCGAGTGAAGAAGCGCGGCCGCCATGGCGATGGCAGCGGCATATTGGATGCCGGAAGACTTGAACGCGATCGCAAGCCCGATGCCGGCGAAGATGATGCCGAGATTTTCGATGGTCGAATAGGCAAGCAAACGCTTTAGGTCTTGCTCTTGAACCGCGTAGAGAAGGCCGCCGACCGCCGTAGCGGCTCCGAGAATGATGAACGGCAGCGACCACCACCAAAGCGGATCGCCCAGGAGATCAAAAACAACGCGAATGATGGCATAGACGGCCACCTTGGTCATCACGCCGCTCATAAGCGCCGAGACATGGCTTGGCGCAGCCGGATGTGCGAGCGGTAGCCAGGCATGGAGCGGCATGATACCGGCCTTTGAGCCCGTCCCGACCAGCGCAGCGGCAAGCACCAAAGCCGATATGAGCGGTGTCAGGTGACTGGCGCGGATCGAGTTGAAAGCGTACCCGCCAGCAGCTCCGGCCATTCCGCCGAACGCAAAGAGAAGCGCGACCGTGCCGATCGCAGCCATAACGAGGTAGACATAGCCAGCTCTCTTGCTTTCCTCGTCCGCGTGGCGGGAGACGACAAGCAGCCAGGAACTGAGCGACATGAGTTCCCAGAAGAAAACAAAGCCGTAGGCGTCGTCCGCAAGTAGAACTGTGTTCATTGCCGCGCAGAAAGCGGGATAGAATGGCTCGATGCGCTTGGAGAGGTCTTCGCGGCCAAGCCCCAAACCGTAAATGCTGGCGGCGAACACCCCTATATTGACGATAAGCCCGAAAAAAGCGCTCAGAGTATCGAGGCGAAAGTGAAGGCCTACCGAAGGGAGACCGATAGGCAGGTGTGCTTGCAGGGTGACCTGGGTGAAAAATGCGGAAAGATCCCCAGCGCACGCCAAAACCGCCGCTGCAGCGCAAACCGGATAGACGAAGGAAAGCAAGCGGCGGGGCACGACCACAGCTATAAACGCCGCGCCGGCGTAGATCGCGAGCGCGGCTGCAATCGCCGAAAGCTGCCATTCTCCGCCAATACTCATTCGATAGACCTCTCCGCCCGCTTCTTAAGCCGCACGCCGCAACCACCCCCGCTGCTTGAGGCACCGTCGCCGATCAGCTCCACGCCCGCACGATCAAGCGCTTCCACTATTTTCGTGAGGCTGTCGACGACTCCACGGACTGTTCCAGGGCTTGCTTCCATGCGTTGTACGGTGGGTAAGGAGACACCCGCCTGATCAGCGAGCGTTTTTTGGTCAATGCCAAGAAGCGCACGGGATGCGCGCAGCTGGGCTCCGGTTAGCACTGCATTTCACTCCCATCAAGCATAAAGTCATGGCAACAATACATTTCTCACTGATATGTCAAGCATCAAAGCAGATGTGCATAGCTACAATGTCGATGCTTCGAGCGCTTGGGACCGAGGTGAGCGGCGCACTTTTTTGGTACAATTTAAGGTGGAAAACCTGGGGGCTCTCTCAAGGCCGCAGCGCAGGACCAGGGGGCGCGAGTCGGCTGGGCCTCAATGCATTGAGCTCGGGCTTACCGCAAGGAGGCTGGCATAGCCCTCAGCCAAACAGCGTATGGCCGAACCTTTTTCCGCTTTGGCCTGCCGAGCGTGCCGATATGTGACCCGATTTGTGAGATGCCCATTTTTTTGCAAGCGGTTAGAATTTTGCTTCCACTCGCGTGCCGTCTTGGGCGCACAACTTGATCGAGAATTCAGCGTCGACGCCGAACCTCAGATCAAGTCATACCTGTTTCGCTTATGTACGCCCACGCTTCAGCCAAATTTCTGGCGTTATGTGGTCATCCAAACGGCTATGACACCGCCGCAAAATCCAAGAATGACACCGAAGAAAATCAGAAAAACAACAACATTCTCAAGTGGACTAGTCTTTTCCGATATGGATTTCATAGCTTCTACCCTTTCAAAAATAGCTATCGCGCTCGGCATCATGTTTTCCGAACGGCGATCCGATTTGCGTGGTTTTGTTACCTGGCGAGGCCTGGACCCCGTCACACGGAGCGAATGCGGGCGGTGCTATCACCGCTGGCAGTCAACTCACCAGAGGCGCGGACAATAGGCCAAGATTGCGGAACGTGCAATTTCGAATAAGTCAGTTGTAGAGAGAAAGTCGGCTCGTTGTTGGGTGGCAACAGTCGGAGGGCGAGCAGCGACGCGCATCGGGGGCGCGAGATATGCTGAGGCGCGGCTAACAAAAGGTTCAATCAAGCAAGCGCAGGAAACGCGTGTCTGCTACAAGAACTCCTGCGCAGTGCGGCACGTATGGCGTAAGACCTGATACGCGATTTTTCAATGTTCCAAGCGTTACACGCTCAAGGTATCGCGTCTTTTGGACGCCCAGATTCCATCCGAAACTTCCGATCGGGTCATGCTAAAGTGCGGAGACGAGCACCAACACACATCCTCCTCACTCGGCACCCTCCCGGACACGATGTTGTTCAAGACGATCTGTCCTGCAGTCTCGACCGCATCGGGCCAATTGTGGTCATACGGCCCAATGATGAGCGCGGTGTTTGGCAGGTGGAGCCAATCGAAACCGCGTCCGACGGCGATCACGCGCTCGGCATGGCCGAGTTCGATAGGCTCGCGCGCGGTCTTGCGCGTTTCCCTGACGTGAACCTGATTCCCCGCGACGAGGGGCAGTTCCATCGTGCTCTCACCGGTATACCACCAGTATCACGGCTCAATGTGAATATATTAATACAAAACCAAATCATGTATCCAAAAAAGCGAACCTCGTTAGGCATAAAAAGAACGATAGTCTGCCTGGAAAGTCGTGAGAACGGCGAGGGGCGAAATCGCTGCTACCCGCGAGCATGCGAATGCAAGGTTGCTGACTGGTTCTCTGCAAACGTTAATGTTAAACTGAATAAGTTTTGCACGAAACTTGCGGAGGCCCATGCACCGGCTCATTGATGGCGCGCTGCGCTTCCATAGAGATGTCCACGGCCCCAGCCGTGAGTTGTTCACTCAACTCGGCGAAGCGCAAGCTCCCTTCGCCATGTTCATCGCTTGCTCAGATAGCCGCGTGGTGCCGGAATTCTAACCCTGCGCCAACCCGGTGAAATCTTTGTTGTGCGCATTGTCGGCAATATCATACCGTCCTACGCGCCCGCGGCAGGCGGCGTCTCGGCAAGCATCGAGTATGCTGTGTCTGCGCTCGGCATCGAAAGTATTGTCGTCTGCGGCCACTCTGACTGCGGGGCCATGAAAGCGATCCTGCGAGAGGAGAAGCTCGATAAAATGCCGGCGGTGACGAGCTGGCTCAACCATGCGGCAGCTGCCAAGAAAATTGTCGATGCGACGCTCCCCCCAGCGGTGGACGAACGCACGCGCCTCCACGCCCTCGTTCACGAAAATGTATTGTGTCAGCTCCGCAATCTCCAAACCCATCCGAGCGCCGCTGAGAAGCTCGCGACCGGCCGCCTCAAGCTTTACGGCTGGGTTTATAATATCGAGAACGGCACGGTTGACACTTTCGATGCGGAAACGGGCCAATTCGTGCGGTTGACCGAGGGCTCACTTGTGCATGCCACCCCGAAAACACGGCATGCCAATGTCGTGCCGCAAGTCTAGATCAAACCCGCCTCTTGCGGCCGCCCCGCTGGGAATGAAACAGGTTGCAGACCTTTTGATTCACATTCGCAGATGGCGAGCTTGTTTAGAGGCGCGAAATGAGGCGGTGGTCTATTTTTTTGGACCATTTGCCGTCAAGCCCACCCTGACGTTGTATACAAAAGCGTTGGTCGTTGTATGACAGCGGCCCAATTCAGGCCGAATATGGTAAAAATAGCGTTACGGCAGGGGGGTGAATTAACCTCTTTATGGTTAATTTCCGCGCGCGCCCACGCGCCGGTATTATTTCCCGCCTGAAATCGCGCCAATAGAAGCGTCTTTTGCGAAAAAGCGCGGCGCGAAGAAATCCGTTAATTATGTTTTTGGACCACCCCGTTAACCTTGACAGCTCCTTTTGCAGCCGCCGCCGCGCCTATCGCCTTCAGATTTTTCCGTTTGAAATCAATGACTTATTTCCGTTAACCTCACGGTAAAGCGCATTCTCCTAAGATCCACGGCAGAGCATTCCGGCTGAACATGCAAGCAAAAAGCCGATCCGGAGAATGAAGACAGATGCCGCCTTCGGTCTATTGCATAGAAAAGCACTCAGCCGGAGAGCAGGGTTACCCCCTCAACCGGTCGGCGCCCGGCAAACAGTTCACCAAAAGCGGAGCGGCTCTAGCCGCGCTCGCGCCCATTGGCGTCCGGCTTCTGTCCAACCTTCAGGAACTCGGAAACGAACTCGCGCAGGCGGGGCTGCCGCGCTTCGATATAGGGTAGCGGACGCAAGACCTCGATGGCGGCGATGCCGATGCGGATCGTGAAACCGCCGTTGATAAGCCCCTCGCCAAGCCGTTTGGAAAGACGCGATGTCATGCCGTGGCCAAGGAATTGGCCGAGAATGTCGTCCGTGAAGGCGATGCCGCCCGTCACCGCAAGATGTGCTGCGATGAGGCGCATGAGGCGCAGAACGGAAATGAAGCCCGGCCTGCCTCCGTAGACGCCAGCGAGAGTGCGAAGCATCCTGAAATTCTCGTACGCCACGAACCCGACCGAGAAGACCGCGGCCGGACTCAAGGCAGTCACCATTGACACCCGGCGGCCGGACGTGCCGACGGTTACGCGAGCGTCCCGATCCAGCGGGAACAAGAGCTCACGCTCGGTCAATGTCAGGACCTCTTTCGCATCCAGAATGTCGCCTTGATGGCGCTTTAAGCGAGCAACTCCATCTGCCAATTCGCGCCGCTCCTCAAGCATGGCGCGGATTTCTCCCGAGGCGCTGCGAGCTTCGGATGCATTTTCGGCGGCCAAGGCCGCGTCTGCGCGCTGCCGAACCAAAGTGATGGCGGAAAGGCGATAAAGCCCCGCGATCTCGCGCGAGAGGATCATCACGAAGGCGAAAACCGCGGTTGCCAGGAGCAGTGTCGCCGCCCAGCCGAGCCAATCCTTCCGGCCCAGCAAAGACAGGAACGTGTCCTGGACCCAGACCAGAAAAGCAAGGAAGAGAAGGCCGGTGACGGCGCTCAGAAAGATGCTGCCCCAGCTGCGGCCGACGCGGACGATCTCTGGCACGCTCGGGATCTCGCGAGACGCGCTGGGCGACGGAGCATACGGAATCTCTCGCGCCGAAGCCTCAGCCGCAGCAGCTGCCTCCGCCTTTGGAGCAGCCTCGACCCTGGGAGGCGTTTGCGTTCTGGCCGTCGAGCTTGGCGCCACGCTAGGCGCTGGCTTGGCCGCCACTTCCTTCGGCGGAGGAGGCGGCGCGTCGACCAAGCGAGGGTCGTCGAGACTGAAGGCCACCGGCGGCCTGCCTTTGGGTGCGCCACTCATGATAGTTTGTCACCGATCAGAAAGTTCAAAGCTTTGTCGAGCCGGATATGTTGAAGCAGCGCGCTTTGCCCGAATCCCAGGCCGGTCTGCTTTTGCGGGCGAAAACGGACAAAATGAGCCGATCCGGCCCCCGAATCCAGCCATTCCGGCGTGAGGGCGAGCGCCGGGTCTTCCGGCAAATCTCCGGGGAAGATCGCAAGCTGCTCCTTGCCGTCGAAAGTGCGCGAGCCAAGCCGTTCGCCCTTGACCGGCACGCCGACGATGCAGGGGAGCCGGTCGTTGCCGTACTTTGCTTCCGCCTCGCTCGTGACGCGAACGCTGGCGAGCGCGAACGCCCGCACCTCCGCGCCCGAGAAGGACGCGCGCTGGATGCTTTTCTTGGCGATCAGCTGCAGGATCGCTTCAAGCCGGTCGTGATTGGTGTGGTGGAGGTGATCCGCCTTCGTGGCCGCGAAAACAATGCGATCGATGCGCCGGCCCGTGAACAGTGAATGCCACGCATTCTGCCCCTGGCGATAGCAGCGCAACACATCGGTCAGAGCTCGTTCCAGATCCGCGACCGCCGCAGCACCGGCATTTACGACGGTCAAGACATCCGCGAGGACAATCTGCCGGTCCAGCCGCGCAAAATGATCGCGATAAAACGGCACTATCACATGCGTTTTATAGGCCCGATAGCGCCGCTCCATCATGGACCAGAGGCTGCTTCTCGGCACCATCGCGTTGTCGGGCGTCTCGAGCGGGAAGAAGGTGAAGGCTGGCGAGCCCGCCATATCGCCGGGCATCAGGAACCGGCCGGGCGGCAGGCATGAGAGCGAGAGCGACTTTTCACGGCATTTTCGCAAATACTGGGTGAAGATTTCTGAACCCTTCTTTGCGAGTTGCTCGTCCTTTTTCGCGACGGCATTGATCGTGGCGAGGAAGTCCAGCCAGTCCTTCGCGGCGGCGGCGCGGAAAGCCTCGCGCGCCTGTGAAATCGATTGGCGCGACCATTCTTCGTAGGTCAGGTCGAGAAGCGGCAGATCGAGAAGCCACTCGCCCGGATAGTCGACGATGTCGAGATGCATCGTCTTGGTGCCAAGAGCGCGCCGCATCATCGCTGTCGGCGAGAATTCGAGCGTCAGGCGAAGCTCGCTGATGTGCCGCGTGCCCTCAGGCCACTCGGGCGAAAGGCCGGAGAGCTTGGCGAGGTTGCCCTCGTAATCAAAGCGCGGGACGGCGTCGTCGGGCTGAGGCTCCAGGTAGGCCTTCACGATGCGCTTTTGAGCGAACGGCTCGAAGAAGGGAAGCGAATTGCCCGCAAGCAGATTGTGGACGAGCGATGTTATGAAAACGGTCTTCCCGGATCGCGACAGGCCCGTCACGCCGAGCCGAACGGACGGCGCAAGGATTTGCCCCGCCGCATCCTGCGCGCGCGCCCACGTTTCGGCCGCTGAGTTCGACAGGCGTTCCAGCAATCCCGCTACCTCTGACGATGCAAGAGAATCGGCAAAGGTTGTATCAGCAGATGCGCGTCAGCGGAACCCGCTCTTTTTATAATAGGATGAAAGGCCGACACAGGTTTGGAAACCCAACCGCGTCGGCCCTTCCTGGCGATTTTTCCGCCGTCAGCTTCAGCGCCGATCAGCGCCGTAGGAACGATCGATAATGCCCTGGATATTATCGAGATGGCTCTGATCGACATTCTGGCCGTGCTCGAACTTGTCCCCAAAAACGGCTGCGCCCGCACCGCCCATCACGCCGAGCTGCTTGGTCAGCTCAGACAGATCCTTCATGGGCGGGTTTGGCGCTTGCGTCGGTATCGGTGTTGGTCCCCCTGGCATCTGGGCGCCGCCGCCCTGCGGTATTTGGGCGCTTCCGCCTCCAAGGGCTCCCCCGAGTATATCACGCAAAATCTTGCCGAAAATGTCGCCGCCAGGGATCTGCGGAGCCCCGGAACCGGAGCCGTCTTGCCCGCCCGGCATAGGGATCTCGGATCGGCCCACCACCGCCGATAATGACCGGCTTGATGGTGCCGTTCTGAATTCCTTTCAGAACCTCACGCATAATCGTGCCGAGCAGATCGCCACCCGGTCCGGCCTGCCCGCCGCCTGTGTCGGCAGGAGCGGGAGTGGGCCAGCTGGGAGCTTGTGGAGCAGGACCCGCAGTCGCGCCCCCCGATCCTCCCGGTCCACCCTTTCCGAAAATCTGTCCCAGGATATCACCAAGTGGGCCAGCGCCTCCAGGTGAGGGAGCGGGACCCGCGGCCGCGCCCTTTCCGAAAATCTGCCCCAGGATATCACCGAGCGGGCCAGCGCCTCCTGATGAGGGAGCGGGAGCAGAAGCCCCTCCAGTCAACACCCGTCCGAAAACCTGTCCCAGGATGTCGCCAAGTCCGCCGCCTGCTCCGAACGGGCTTAGGGCGCCTTGTGCGCCGGCTGGTGCGTTCACAGAAGATCCGCTTCGCATCAGTCCGGAGAGGACAATGCCTGCGAGTGCGGGCAGCAACTTCTCCAGGATATTGGAGCTCACACCGGAAAATTTCTGCGCCTGGTCGACGACAGCCTGAGTCGCCTCCGGCGAGCCTAATATGACGGATAGGGCCAAATTTCCGGCGGAAAGCCCGTCGGGTGAAAGCGCCGCCTTCGCATCGTCGAACAGAACAGGAAGGTCCTTCTGTTGTCCCATCAAGGCGAACAGATTGCCAAGGCCATCGACGGATGCCGTCGATTGCTTCAGACCCGCGGATAAGGCTGGAAGCAGCGCCGTGACCGCCGACTGGGTTTGTTCCGGTGTCAGGCCGAGCTCACGCCCTAGCACCGCTATCGCTTCGCCTTCGTTGGCGTTGTCCAGAATCTCGTAGAGACTTGCCATGGCCCCAATACTCCTAACTTGGCCGTTTTCTCCGGGAATTTCTAAATAGGTGCCGTTCCTGCCCGGTACATCGTCTATAGTGAACTAAATTTTCGACACGGCTTCGCTTCCGCGAGGCCTGCGGTCTCGATATATTAAATAAAATACTTACCATCGTCGAGGCTGGTTTCCCGGCTCGCGCAATCGTGAGGCGCTGGCGCTGATGGGGGAGAATTGGCCTGAAGGCTCGCATTCAGTTGGCGCAGCGAAACTTACGCCACAATCGCCTGTTTCGCAGGTTTGGTCACCAGGGAGGGCGATTGCGCGATGGACACGGTCACGAAGCAAGAAGCACTAAGCAAAGTCCCTGAGGTCACGCTCGTTTTCTGGATTATCAAGATCGCAGCGACGACACTTGGAGAGACGGCTGGCGACAGCGTGACGATGACGCTCGATTGGGGCTACCTGACGGGTACCGCAATTTTCCTTCCGCTGCTGATCGTGCTTGTGATCGCCCAAATCTTTGCCAGGCGATTTCATCCGCTGCTTTATTGGGCAACGATTGCTGCCTCCACCACCTTCGGCACGACCATGGCCGACTTTGCCGATCGTTCACTTGGCATTGGCTATTCGGGCGGCTCTCTGCTTCTCTTGGCCAGTCTGATAGCCACGCTGGCGCTCTGGTATCGGTCCGAGGGGACGATCTCCGTCAACACCGTGACAACGCCAAGAGTTGAGGCCTTCTACTGGGCAGCGATCACCTTCTCGCAGACACTCGGCACCGCGCTTGGCGATTGGGCAGCCGATACCGGGGGTCTCGGCTATGAGGGCGGCGCAATCGTGTTCGGTCTGGGGCTCGTTGTCCTGGCGGTCCTTTATTACTCGACCAAAGTCTCGAGGGTGGCGCTGTTCTGGGCAGCCTTTATTCTCACTCGTCCGCTGGGTGCGACCGTCGGCGACTTCCTCGACAAGCCGGTGAATGACGGGGGAATGGCGCTGAGCCGCCCGCTTGCCTCGGCCGCGATTGCGGCCTTCATGCTGCTTTGCATTTTGGTCCTTCCGCAGCGGGCAGGGAGGCACCCAGGTCAGCAAAGAGGCCTGCCCCGGACGTAAAATGGTGAGGCAGGCACAGGCAAACGCAGTCAGCCCCGCTTCGCGGAAGCGTCAGAAAGGAGCGCCGCCACCAGCGGCCGGCTGCCTCTATTTTTGCGCGGCGACGCGCCGCCGCCAGCCAGAGACGCAGCGACCCAGCCTCGGTGCGAGCAAAATGAGATTCTAAAACATTCGAAAAGTTTACCGATAATTATCCGCGGCCTATGTTATTGAGTATCAAGGTTTTGAACGCCCGAAACGTCACAAATCTGAACGAGTACAATGGAGTAATTAGGGACAGAATCATGCCCAGGTTTCACTTAATTTCTTTCGCCGCCGCCATCATGTTCGCGATCGCCGGCGGCAATCTCGCATATGGAGCCAACATCAAGCCGGACGCCCGAGGCGCCATCGCTCCCGCATCCGACACTGTGCTCGTCCGCGGAGGCGCTCGTGGGGTGCATCGCAGCGGCGCAGTAGCCGTGCGCGGCCCTCGCGGCGGCAGAGCGGTCAGAGTGCATAGCAGCACCAGGGTCGCAGTCCATGGCGGCAGAGGTGTCGTACGCGGCCCTCATCGCGGCGGAGCCGTTGCAGTGCGCGGCCCGCATGGCGGCGGGGCGGTCGTCGCGCGTGGTCCTCATCGCGTTGGTTCGCGCTACGGCGGCGGCGTCTGGTACGGAACGGGGCGACGCTATTGGGGCGGACGGTGGTGGGCCTATGGCGTAGGCTCTTGCTGGCGGATGACCGACATCGGCTACGTCTGGATTTGCCAGTAGCGCGGTGCGCTATCGTTTGAATTGAAGCGTTGGCCGGGGTTGACCCGGCCTAGTTCCTCAGGAGCGTGGCGCCAATCGAAACGAGGGTGATGAACAGCATCGCCAGCAGGCCATAATCGACCGCATTGAGATGGACGACATAGGCGGATCGCCGGGTTGGAGACCCGCTCCAAGCGGGGGCGTCATTGGAATTCTGTATACGATACATTGCTACTCACTTGGTCCGGTTGCTCCATAAGTCTTACCATCCCCGAATTTCTTATCCACCAAGCTGCAGTATTGTTTTTGCGCCTTATTGTAGGATGATTTAGCCTAGCGCATCAGCCTTCGGCCCTTGCCAGAGGACTTGCAGCCACCTCTAAACGGAACTGATGTCCCGGTACGGCGAAGCCTACGCGGGACGAGCGCTCTGCGTTTGCGAACAGTGCAAAGCTTACACTAGCAGCGTCTGGCTCAAGCTCGCACGTGAAGCTTACCAGCACATGCAACCGCACACGAAAGGTTGCCGAGTCACAACTATAAATAGAGAACGCCCGTATGGCGGGTTCCAATCCGGCGACTGCTTGACTGTCAATCAGCGAAAGCGCCGCCACGTTCAGTGCTTGTGCCCCTCTTCCTCGTTCGCTTTTTGGGGGCTTGACGCATCGTCCGTGCAAAGCTGGAAGATGTGACTGCGGATGTCGGCAGGCCAGTCCGAAATGAGCTTGCCCAACCGAGGCATGTCGCTGGCGAACAGCGATCGAGAGGCTTCTTCGAATTTTGGCAGATTGCCTGCGATTGCCGACATGAAACGGTACGTTCGCTGATGATGGCGCGCCTTGTTTGTGGCGGCGGCGCGCCGGGCATCTTCGACCAGCTTGCGCAGCGTCACCGACGCACCGCGCGGCTGTTCTGCGAGCCATTCCCAATGGCGCGGGAGCAGGGTGACCTCGCGCGCAACGACGCCAATCTTTGGGCGCCCTGGAACGCGGCGGGGCTCCTCTTGCGCGCTGTGGAATCGCGTCAATAGTCGAGCGGAAATGTCTTCGTCGGACTCGTGCAAGTCGAAATCAATCTGTTCGCCTGTCGCATCATCGAAGATGAGGATCGACGCGTCGGGGTTGATAGTCGCGTGCTCTTTGACGGCAAGCGCAACGCGGACGTACGAACCAAACGCGATGCGATCGACGTGATCGAACGCGGTACACGCGAGATCGTTTGCGGATATATCGGTTTTCGGAGCCATGAAGCTGTATTACCCGGATAAAACATGATGTCAATATATCCGGGTAATATTCTATGCTGACCGCCTTTTGCGTTGCGATTTGCTGGAACTGATCTCATGCCGGCTTGACCCGGCCATTCAGCCTAAAGATCCAAAAGATGGAATTTGTTATCGTGGATGGCCGCCCATGTCCTCGGACTTGATCCTGGACTTGATCTGGGGATCGGAGGACGGCCATGACAATAAAAGATTGCGCGCAGGCGGTCTGGGCCTACTTCTGCCCCGTGATCCCTGCCTTGCGAAATGCATCCGCGAAAGCGCCGCCGCCAGCATCCGGCTTTCCGCTTTTCGGCGCGGCGCTCATCTTTTTCGGCGGCATCTGCCGGGCGCCGCCTTGGGGCCGGTCGCCTGCACCCAGCTCATCGTCGAGCCGCAGGGTGAGCGCAATGCGCTTCCGTGGCAGATCCACCTCCATCACCTTCACGCGCACGATGTCGCCGGGCTTCACCACCTCGCGCGGGTCCTTCACGAAGGTCTTCGACAGCGCGGACACATGCACAAGCCCATCCTGATGCACGCCGATGTCCACGAACGCGCCGAAAGCGGCCACGTTCGTCACCACGCCCTCCAGCACCATGCCGGGCTTCAGGTCGCTGATCTTTTCCACGCCCTCCTGGAAGGTCGCGGTCTTGAAGGCGGGGCGCGGGTCGCGGCCGGGCTTCTCCAACTCGCGCAGGATGTCGGTGACGGTCGGCAGGCCGAAGGTCTCGTCCACGAATTCCTTCGGAGCAAGACCGCGCAGGATAGGCGCGTTGCCGATGAGCTTCTTGATGTCGGTCTTGGCCGCTTTCACGATCTTCCGCACGATGGGGTAAGCCTCGGGATGGACCGAAGAAGCGTCGAGCGGATCGTCGCCATTGGGGATGCGCAGAAAGCCCGCCGCCTGCTCGAAGGCTTTCGGGCCGAGCCGCGGCACTTCTTGAAGCTCCGCGCGCTCTTGAACGCGCCTTTCGTATCGCGATAGGCGACGATGTTCTTGGCGAGGCTTTCGCTGATGCCGGACACGCGCGCCAAAAGCGGCGGCGAAGCGGTGTTCACGTCCACGCCCACGGCG
>CAVRSS010000019.1:0-33063 GCA_963723755.1 uncultured Alphaproteobacteria bacterium
GACGTACTTGGCCTCGCAGACGCATTTCTGGAATTCGCTAAAGATCACCCTGACTGGTGTCTCCACCTCGTTGGTGGCGGCGAGCAGCAGGATTTTATACCCCAAGATCCACGCATCCGCGTTGAGGCATTTGTACAGCCGGAAGAGCTGGCCAAGCGCTTCCATGCCGCTCGCTTTTTCGTTCTTCCCTCAGTTTTCGAGGCATGGGGCCTCGTCGCTCATGAGGCTGCGCTCGGCGGCTGTGGTCTTGTGTTGAGTGACTGCGTCGGGAGTGCGGAAGACCTTTGCATGCCGACGAACGGCGTGCGCTTCAAGGCGGGCCGAAAGGACGATCTGGTCCGTGCCCTCGCCGAGGCAGCCGCGTTCGACGAAATACGGCTGACTGCTGCCGAAGCCGAATCCCGCCGGCTTGCCGCGCAATTCGGTCCTGACCGCTTCGCTCTCGAAGTCGCCAATCTTATCCAGAAACTTGGAAAATCTTAAACCGATGTCATCCTTGCTTGTTAAACTGTTTGGCTGGAGCGCGATGCTTCATCACGGCGATGCGCTGGTCTTTGATCGATGGCGCTGGATCAAACGGCACCTGCGTTACACGCGCGATAATGAGCGTCTGCTGGACGTCGGCTGTGGCGCTGGCGCCTTCACTATCGGCACTGCTCGTCTCGGCTATAGGAGCCTCGGGTTAAGTTGGTGCGAGCGCGACCAAAGGGTTGCAGAGGAACGAGCGCGTATTTCGAGAACCCCGACGGCGGCATTCGATATCTGTGATGTGCGCGAGCTGGATCAACGCCAGGCCTACAAGGGCCAGTTCGACGTCGTGTTGTGTACCGAAAACATCGAACACCTTATCGACGACTTTCGCCTCATGCGCGCCATGGCGGGCTGTTTGAAGCCCGGAGGACGTCTATTGCTGACTTCTCCCCAGCTTCGCCGTATCCCGCAGAACCTCATGGACTACGGCCCGTTTCCCAACTTTGAGGATGGCCGGCATGTGCGCCGCGGTTACAATAGGGTGATGCTGGAAGAGTTGTGCCGGCATGCCGGACTTGAAGTTGAAGAAACTGGCTATATCTCGGGGCCAATCTCGCAATGGCACGCTTGGCTGCTTTGGCAGATGAGCCGCGTTTCGCCCCCCCTGTTCGGATGGCTCTTGACATTGCCGCTTAGGCCGCTTCCGCCTGTGTTCGATAGCCTGATAACCCGGCTCACCGGTTATCCGCCGTTCTGTATCACGCTTGAGGCCATGAAGCCGCGTTTACCGGTGCATCCGGTTCAGGGCGGGCTGAAAGCAACGTCTATGGATTACGTAGAGGCCTGCCGATGAGCAAGATTGCCTATCTTCTTCGCAGTGCCGCGCAGTTTGTGAAGCCGCGTGCTTGGCGTTGCCCGAACTGCGGCTCAGCCAGTTATTCCCATGTCGACACAAAATACCTTGTAACGCGACTGCTACGCTGCACTGACTGCAAGCTACAGTTTCGCGCCCCCACCGATGATGAGAAGCTCAACCCTATCTTCTACAACTATTATTACCGGGAGGGCGCTACAACGACGATGCCGTGCGACGGCGAGCTAGAAACATTGAAGGGCGTCATGTTCGCAGAACACGACCGCGACTTCTCCGGCTACATCGCATTCCTAAAGCGTCACGGCATATTTCCCGGTGCCCGCATTCTCGATTATGGTTGTTCATGGGGCTATGGCAGCTACCAATTTGCGAAGGCCGGTTACGATGTTTACTCCTATGAGATCGCTCAAGACCGGCGCAGCTATGCGATCGACAAGCTTGAGATCCGCCACGTTGACGAACCATTTGCAATTACCGAGGGCCATCCGCTTGCAGGCTCGTTCGACTGCTTCTTCTCAGCGCACGTGCTTGAGCACGTACCGTCGCCATCCCAAGTCATGGACCTCGCTTGGCGATGCTTGAAGGATGGGGGGGCCTTCATCGCATTCACGCCCAATGGTAGCGATCAGTACAGGCGATTTAACCCGCATGGCTGGAGCCGTATGTGGGGTCATGTGCATCCAAACTTTCTCGATGAGGTCTTTTATGACGCCCAATTCTCCCGATCGCGTCGATTGTATGAGTTGCGCCAAGGTTCCCTACTGCATGAGCAATACGAGCTCGGGTGCATAGCGTACAAAGACGCTAGCGTGGGCAGGTTCTGATCGTCCGGCCTTCCTCTGCATCTGTCTATGCGGCTCGGCCGTCATAGCAGCATGCTAAGAAATTGGCTTTTGGACATAGCTCTAGCAACAACGAAACTCTTTTAAGTGCCATCAGGGCGGTGTGACGAAAAGCTTGCGCGATATGGGGACGGAGAAGGCTGGATAGTTATTGCGCGGCCTTCAGGTCCATCCGCAATCGCAGAACACAAGTTACCATTGTCGCATGGGAATAGGCATGCCGGCTCTCATAAGAGAGAGGAGGATACCTTGATATGGATACTCTAAGACAGAATATATATGAGGATGGCTCCTACCTTGCCAACAACCCCACTTGGCACGAAGAGGATGCCCCCTTTAAGGCAAAGTACATCTTTGAGTCGTTGCAAAATAACGCGATTTTTTTCAAGACCATTGCTGAAATTGGGTGCGGAACCGGTGCAGTACTTAAAAACGTTCGTAAATTCTATGACAATGATGACGCAGAATGGAAGGGCTTCGATATCGCTGGCGATGCCATTGCGATTGCACAACGAGATAAAAATGATGAAAGTCTACAGTTCTTTCATAAGGACCTGCTTAAGACCGAAGAATATTTCGACGTTTTACTCGTTATAGATGTGTTCGAGCATGTTCCTGACTACATGGGTTTTGTGCGGGAGATGCAGGCAAAGGGCGCGTTACAAAATCTACCACATCCCGCTAGACCTGCACGTCTCATCTGTCCTGCGCGACAGTTTTATCAACGCTCGGTTATCGGTCGGGCACCTGCACTATTTCAGCCAGAGAACGGCGCTCGCCACTCTGACCGATACGGGCCACGAAATCATCGACGTAATGCTCACGCCCGGCGCAATTGAGCTATTCAGAACGCATCCCTCGCTCAAGACAGCCGCTGCGAATTTGCCGAGGATGGTTGTCGGACAATTCAACCCTTCTTTGTCGGCGCGATTATTTGGTGGCTATTCGTTCCTTGTACTAACTCAGTAGCCAGCAAAACAACTTTTGCTGGCTTAATTCCCAAATGTAGTCACGCCCGCATGGGGAAGAAGCAGCTGCTCTGCGCGGCATGTTGGGAAACTCGTTATTGGAGATAGCCCCAGCATTGAACGAAGCTCTTAAGTGCAATCAAAGCAGGTGTGACCAACCATGAGCTTGCGCGATATCGGCGACTTTTTTGCGAGACACGAACTCACTCGCGACGATCGGCTAGGTGCGTGGGCGCGGTTTGCGTCCTGGCAGTTTCGAAGCCGTTTGCAGAAGGAACTCGTGGTGCCCTGGGTAGGCGGCCAGCGACTGCTCGTCAGGCGTGGGATGATGGGGGCAACCGGCAACATCTACGTGGGTCTGCATGAGTTTCCCGAGATGATGCTGCTGCTTCATCTGCTTAGACCCGGCGACTTGTTTCTCGATGTCGGTGCTAACGTCGGCAGCTATGTCGTGCTGGCCTCTGGCGTCTGCCGCGCCCGGACTATCGCTTTCGAGCCCGACCCGATCACCGCAGCGGCGTTGTGGCGCAACGTGTCGATCAATCATCTCGCCGAACTCGTTACTGTATACGAGGCAGCAGTGGGCAA
Organism: uncultured Alphaproteobacteria bacterium; assembly: GCA_963723755.1. Classification (GTDB taxonomy): domain Bacteria; phylum Pseudomonadota; class Alphaproteobacteria; order Rhizobiales; family Rhodomicrobiaceae; genus Rhodomicrobium. Next base: position 3,744 of record CAVRSS010000019.1, read on the forward strand.
CGTTGAAAGCATGGTCCCCTTCACCGTCGGGCTGGATACGGTCAATAAGGTTTCCCAACCGGGTGTAACTGGTACGCGAATGGTACGGCAATGCCGCCTTGATGACGTGGCGTCTGCCGACAACCCCATCTTGGTTAAGATCGACGTCGAAGGCTACGAGGAGGCGGCTCTAGATGGGGCTCATGTTTTGCTCGCCAAGCCGTCACTCAAAGCCATCGAAGTTGAAACAGTGACGGAGAAGGTCAAAACGCTCCTAGAAGACCACGGATTTTTCCAGGCCGACTATGATCCTTGGAGGCGCCGCTTGCGGGCGGGCTGCAGGGCAGTCCAGACGAGTAACACGCTGTATATTAGAGATTTGGCATTCGTGGAAGCGCGGCTAAAGGCGGCTCCGTCGGTTACGGTTCTTGGCCACTTCATCTGAGGCGCAGACAGGTGAAACAGACGGCCACGCGGCGTGTGATCTTTATTCAACAAGGAGCGCGTCGAAACTACGTCTATGCCGAGCAGCTCGAATGCGCTGCTTTGCTGCATTCCCTCATCACCGACGCCGCATGGACGCCGGGCCACGCGGGGCTAACGCGGCTAGCGGCGCGTGTCGTGCCCCGGCTGCTTGCGCCGGTAGGGCGTCGAACCGTGCGCGGTGTGCCGCCAGAACGTCTCAAGGCGAGCTTTTGGCCGAACATCTGCGGTACGTTGCTATCGAGACTGCATCCCGAGCGGCGCTTTGCGCTCGTCGACGAGGCGCTCGCGTTGCGTAGTCGCCTGCGCGGGCTCCATGGCGCGGACATCGTTGTCAACTATCAGGGCAATGGCGGCTCGTTTCTCGACTATGCCAAGTCGCGAGGCGCGCGCATTGTGACGGATTTCATCATCACCCCAAAGCACCTTGAGATCGAGCAGTCGGAGCGCGTGCGCTGGTCTGGCTGGGAGGTTGAGAGCACGCCGCAGTCAGTAATGGATCGCTACCGCCGCCGGATGAGTTGGCTAACTCGCATCTCGGACATTTATCTGTGTCCGTCGCAGGCCGTTGCACGCGATCTCGCCGACTTGCCGGGGTTTGATCCCGCCCGCGTGCGCTACACGCCCTATGGTTTGAGCGGGGTTACGGTGCGTAAGTCAGGGCCACAAACCGGCCGTGTTCTGTTTGCGGGCGCTGCCGGGCTGCGAAAGGGGCTCCCCTACCTAGCCATTGCGGCAGCTATCCTTAAGGAGCGCGCGCCCTTGATCAAGATCGTCATTGCCGGCCACGCAAGCGACCTCGTGCGCGCCCGGACCGAGACGCAACATCTGACGTTCCTTGGCGTGCTGGATCGCGGGCGAATGGCCGACGAATTCGCGCGTGCCGATATGTTCTGCATGCCATCACTCGCCGAGGGCTCGGCGACCTCGATCTTTGAGGCGATGGCGAACGGTCTTCCAACCGTCACCACGAACTCGGCGGGCTCGGTAGTTAGTGACGGCGTTGAGGGCTTGATCGTCCCGGAGCGCGACGCGATGGCATTGGCCGACGCCATTGAACGAATTGCCGCTGATCGCCGAATGCGCGAGAGGATGTCGAGGGATGCGTTGGCGACGGCGGCCCGTTTCGATGACAACACCTGTGGCAAGCGGTTCCTCGCTGTCATATCCGAGCTCACCGGGCTGCCGGTAGCAGTCGCCGGTTGACGCTATGGATCTCACTCGCATAGGCACCGAGATCGGCTTTCTGTCACTGGGACCCATTGTCCTTATGTACATGGTGTCGGCGACGTCTTTGCCGCTTGGCGCGTTGTCTCTTCCATGCATGACAATGCTCACCAGCCTCGTCTACTTCTATTTGATGCCTGTGGTAGCGCTTGCGGGCGGTGATAGCGGCTTTTTCGGTATGTTCATTAGTGACATGGCATGGACACACTTGGCCGTGTTAATGTATGCCGTGGGAGCAAGCTTAGCCTTTTTTACGAACTGGAAAACTCTCAGGATCAATCCCGCCGTTCATTATTCCTCGGACCGGGCATTCAATGTATACATCTACCGCGGTCTTTGGGGACTGGCACTTTTAGGAGCGGCCGCGCAGGTTGCCCTCGGTAAACTAAATATTCTTGGCCTGCAAAACTACGTATTCGCCTTCGACGAAATCGCAAAGTTGGCTTTTTTAACTGAAGCCTTCAACTTGATGGTGCCGTTGACGCTTATTCTGCTGATACGCGAGAAGTTCAACTTGCGATCACTGATCATCACCGCGATTATCCTCTGGGGCTTCATGCAAGTTGGATTTCGCTTTCGAATCATCATCTTGCTCGCGGCTGCTGTGGGAACCTACGCTTCGCTGCACGGAACGAAGATCGGAATGGTCAGAGGAGTCCTGGGCTGTGTGATCGGTCTTTTTCTTATAAACCTCATGGGCGCTATCCGGCGTTACGGCGAAGGGATCGATTTGTCGAGGCTGTCATGGGAAAGTTTCGATGGGATGACGAGCAGCTTTGGCGGCGAATTCGGTATCGTTTATGTGCTCGACTTCATGGCAAATAATCCCCTGCCGCCGCCGGTCCCGCTCGATCCGTGGGTAGTGGGTGTCGGCCGCCTTGTGCCGAGTTTCATCTGGCCGGAAAAGCCTGTTGCCGAGTACATGGCGCACCTGATCGACGGGGCAACGGTGGCGGGAGCAGATAAGGCAGGTATCGCAGCTCCACAGCATGTCGAGATGCTGCTGCAGGCTGGGTGGTGGGGACTGTTACCCTTGGCCTTCCTGTACTATTGGCTTGCATGCCGACTGATGCGGTTTGCAGCGAGGGCGTCTTACGAGGTCCGGCTGGCGACCTACATGCTGATCCCCACATTTTTCGGTTTCTACATGCAGACGCGCGGCTACTTTTTCCAGGTGTTCGTCGACTTTTTGTTCACTCTGATGCCACTCGTGATCCTCTCGGGGCGGCGCAGGACGACGCGGCTTGGGGGAGCAACCAAAGCGTGGCCATATCCGGCGGCGGAACAGTGCGCTAGCCGGCAATCACTAAGGTGTAAAGGCGTGTATGAGGTTTAGGCCGTGAAAGTGCACATCGATTGCATGCCGTTGACAGTAGGCGGTGGTGTTCAGGTTGCTATAGGCGTTCTCGTTGGGCTTGCGGACCAGTCGAGGGTTGCCTGGACTGCGGTGGCACCGGCAGCTTTACGATCCATGCTGCCGGATAGCCTCGCGGGGGATCGGCGGATCCGGTTCGTGCACCGTCGCTCGATCGCCGACCGTGTTTGTCTTCCACCACTGCTGCGCAGGATCGAGCGGGACGCCGCCCCGGACGTCGTCTTCACAGTGTTCGGTCCACCGCTCTTGAAAGCGAGTTCGCCTCATGTCGTCGGCTTCGCACTGCCGCATCTGATCTATGATCGCGATCCAGAAATGCCGAAGCTCTCAACTATAAACCGAGCGGCTGACGTCGTGCGACGCCATTCATTCAGGAGCGCGGACCACTTGGTGGTCGAGACCGCAACAGCGCGCGAGCGTGTCACCCGGCGGATCGGTATCGATAGTGCCCGCGTCTCCGTCATTTCGAACAGTCGCAACCCGCTTCTGCAACGTCTGCCAGAGCCTGAAGGCAAGACCGGATCTATTTTCTCGATCCTCATTCCATCCGCTTACTATTGGCACAAGAACCTCGAGCTTGTACCCAAGGTGGCAGCGTCTCTGCGGCAGCTGCAGCCGTCGTTTGACTTTGTGTTCCGTTTCACGCTTTCGGAAGCTAGTCGCGAATGGCAGGCGATCCTGGCCGATGCCACGCGCTTAGGCGTTGGTGATCGGCTCGCAACGCTGGGAGTTATCAAAATCTCCGATCTCGCAGCTGCCTACCGGGATGCCTGCGTCGTATATTTACCGACGCTGCGCGAGATTTCGAGCGCTGTCTATCCGGAAAGCTTTTTCTTTCGGCGGCCCCTGATAACGACGGACATGGATTTCGCGCGGGAACTGTGCGGGGATGCTGCGCTGCTTGTTGAACCTCGGAATCCGGTTGCCGCCGCCTCGGCGCTTCTCAGGCTCGCGCAGGCGCCCGAGCTGGCAAGGAGCCTAGTCGCGGCAGGCGAGCAGCGACTGCTTGCCACCTATCCAACGCCCGGGGAGAAGTTCGAGATGCAGATTGATCTGCTGGCGCGGGTCGCCGCGACCGGTCATCGCCGCAGATACTCTTACGCGCCACCGGAGTTCAGCCAAGTAAGGCGGGGGCAGCGACTCCAGTGAAGAAAGCCAATGCAGACGCAGTTTATTTCCATGGCGCCGTGGCGGCAAAGTGGGACTCGAAATATAGAAGTGGCAGCTTCCGCAAAAGGTCTGATTTCTTTGCGGAACAGGTGCTACCGCTGATCCCGGTACCCGGACATTGGCTTGATGCAGGCTGCGGAAGCGGCTATTTCAGCCGGATGCTGACTGCCAGCGGGCTCAATGTCAATGGTGTCGATGCATCCCGACCGATGGTCGAAATGGCTCGTGAGCTTGCGGGCGAGGCCTCGTTAGGGGATGTGCTGGTGTTCAACTCGGTGGTGACAGTTGAAAGTCTTCCGTTTCCAGACGACCACTTCGACGGCTGCATCTGCCTCAGCGTCCTCGAATACCTGGACCACCCTCACCTTTGTCTCGACGAGCTACAGCGCGTCCTAAAGCCGGGCGGTCTTCTCATTCTGTCTGTGCCTCATCGTTTGAGTCCGATCCGCCTGCTTCAAAAGCTCATTTTTGGTACCCTCAGGGCAATGGCGCCGAGAAACTGGGAATATGCAACTTTGTCAAATTTTGCCCTGACGCGCACGGAGTTGGCGTCCAATCTTTGCGCAAGGGGGTTCGCGTTACGCCGGATCGCTCATTTTGACGCTTTCATCCCCAGCTTTGCTCGAAGAGTGGTGCCACCGAGCTTGATGTTCGTCGTTGCCCTAAAACTGCAGCTCCGCGAACCTCAAACGAGCCTTTCTGGCCTCGAATAGTGAGCGCAAGTTTTTTGTGCGCCTCTGAGCAGCCCTCGTCCATTTGAACGCGGCTAAGCTGCTTTAGCCCGCTATATTCGATTAGCTATCCGCCTTAATCGCTTCCGATAAAAGGCGCGCTGATCCAATGAGCCGGAGACCCCTTAACCGAAGGCCATGATAGTGACGATGCTTCTGCAGCTAAGGAAGGGTCTATTTAGCGCGGAACGCTCGGGGGTTGTCTTACGCACTGCGCTGACTTCCGTCGCAACTCGGGGCGTTACGACACTTGCCTCGCTTTTGACGGTGCCCCTTGTGCTGCACCATGTCGGCCCCGAGCGTTACGGCATTTGGATGGCTGCCATCGCGCTCTCAACGTTTTTTTCGCTGGCCGACTGCGGTGTGACGAAGGGTTTAATCGCTGAGGTGGCCAAGGCGCACGGCGCTTGCGATAGGGAACGAGTGCGGGTTCTAATCGCCTCGGCGTTTGCGGCGACGGTCGCGTTTGCGTTGCCGTTCCTGGTGATCGCCCTCATCGGCATTTGGCGGGTCGACTGGGCTTGGGCCTTCAATCTGTCGGATCGCGGGCTTGAGCGCGAAGCGGCGCTTGTGGTTGGGATAATCTGCATCTCGTTTGCTGTGTCCTATCCCATTACCGTGATCCGCGAGGCGCGGCTCGGGCTGATGCAGGGTCCTGAGGTCAGCCTTTGGGATTTGCTCGGTGTTATTCTGGGCTTCGGAGGCTTGGTGCTTGCCGTCGAAACCGGGGCCGGGCTGGTCGCCATCGCCGCTCTCTGGGCTTGCGGCCCCGCCATTGCGCGGGCAGTCGCGGCCATTATCTTTCTTGCTGGGCGAGGCCGGGATCTGCTTCCGAGCTGGCGTAATGTCGATATAGGCGTGAGCCGCACCCTCGTTGGGGGCGGTGCTACCTTCCTCGTCTACACATTGACGCAGGCACTTGCATTGCAGTCGGACCAGGTGCTGATCGCGCGGTTCTTCGGTGCGGAGAAGGTGGCTGAATACGCGGTCGTCCAGCGGCTTTTCTCGCAACCGCTGGTGCTGGTAACCCTCGGGCTGGCCGCTCAATGGCCAGCGTACGGCGAGGCGCTCGGGCGCGGCGATTTCGGCGGGATCTGGCGGTATCTGCGGCGCTCCATCGTGCTTTATGCCGCATTCGCCACTTTGACGTGCGGGCTTTTAGGCGTTTTCTGCGATCCGATCCTGAAGATTTGGGTTGGCGACATCGCCGTACCGCCATTGCTTGTAGGCTCGATGGTCGCTCTCGGTATCACGGCGGCAGTGGCGAATGTGCTGGCCTTCTTCCTAATGTCGGTGGGCCTTTCGCGACGCTTGCTCATAGCTCAGGGCGTTCTGGCAGTCGTCACGCTGCCCTTGGAACTTGTGCTGATTCCGCGCATCGGGACGCCGGGCGCGGCCATTGCGGCAACATTGGGCTATTTGCTCGCCTACGTTCTTCCCTATGTGTTCCTGCGTGATCGTCTGCTGTCGCAACTGCAGACCCGTGGCCGTCCTCGCTTAGCGAGATGACCGGTTCTCTTGCTGCCTTGTTGGTTGGGCGCCGCGCAAAAGTGTTTGCGGAGACCAAGTATCAGTTGCGTTTTCCCCTCAATTGGGTCTGGGGGCGCTTGCTTCTTCCTTGTGCCCAGCGGCTTCATCACTCCTGAAACAGCGCTTCACCCGAGCGTAGCCAATATATTACTGATATTAATTGCGGCTCTTGTGAGCGCTATTGCTGTGCCTTGTGTCGCTGATGGCTTTCTGAAGGATATAGCGCTGCTGGGCTCCCTGGTTTTTAGGGGGGCGACGATCACTCGAAGTCTGCGTGGTCGTAGCGGTTCTAATTCACGTTATAATAGAGACACCTATGATGACTTTCGCTTGCGTGATCGGCGGACGCGCTGCGTATAGGAGAAAGTCAGCCTCCATACCAGCTAACTCGATTTACCGAAACTTAAAGCGCTTTCGCCTATCAGCTGCGTACAGTTAACTTGAGTACAGGAGGTACTTGTGGGCGTTATCGATGAGATTATGGCAGCGGTCAGGAAAAGCTGCAAAGGACATATTATATTCCACCCGCGCAACGGCACGCTAAAGCTTGGGGGTAAGACACAGGAACTGGCTCCCGCTAACGGATCGCGGAAATACATAATCGTACAAAATCCGGGGACAGCCGCCGGTCAGAATCTAAGTGCTGCCGAAAGCTTATTCATTCGCTTTGGGCTCAACGCTGGTGTCAACGATGGAACCAGCTTAGAAGTCCTGCCCGGCAGTTGCATGGAATTCGACGCAGTGGTCTCGACCGAGGCGGTCTCGGTCAACGCCGCCACTGCTGGGCATCGTTGGATCGCGGTGGAGGCCTGACATGGCAATTCAAACACCTCCACAAACGCTGCTTCAACTCGGGAACGCTTGGCTTCAGGCTCAGGACTTGCCCCCAGGCTCAGCCGATGCCCCCTCGCTGACTTTTGGCGACACCACAACTGGCCTCTACGGGCCGGGCGCCGGCCAGATCGGCATGTCGACCTCGGGGGTACGAGCATTCCTGCTCGATGGGACCAGCAATAACTTCTCCGCCGGAACCGGTACTTTGCAGGGCATTTCGACCGGCAGCCGGAACGTTGCAATTGGATACAATGCCGCCGCGAGCCTTTCGAGCGGCAGCCATGCCGTAGCTATCGGCAAGTCGGCGATGACATCGCAGACCGCATTCGCGCCATCCTATATTGACACGTTTGGCGCCAACACGAACGTTGCCATTGGCCCCAACGCGCTCGCCACGACGGGGATTTCGTGGGGCAATGTCGCCGTCGGCCGCAACACTCTGAAAAATCTACGCGACAACCCATCGTCCCCCGGTTCACCCGACTACCTCACGGCCAATTATAACGTCGCCATCGGCGATCAGGCTGGTGAGGCCCTTACGACCGGCTGGGAGAACATGCTTATCGGAAACCACACCGGGCTGTCTCTCACAACCGGGTCAGTCAACACAGCGATGGGTTCCGAAACTCTGAAACAGTGCACGACTGGGACAGCGAACACGGCCTATGGTGTGTCTGCTTTTCAGGGGCTAACAACCGGCTGGTATAATACGGCATGCGGCCAAGCCGCAGGCGGAATCCAATTCGACCCAAGCTGTCTCACGACCGGCAGCTATAACACCTATCTCGGATCGAACGCGAGCAACCAGAACATTGACGCGACAGCAACCACCAGCGCGTCGATCGGCGCGACGACAATCTCCGTCGCGAGCGCAGCCGGGCTTTCAGTGGGTATGCTGGTTTCGGATATGACGGCCTATGTAGGCGGAACCAGTCCCATCCCGGCGGCCACCATCATCACGAACATTGCCGGAACGACGATCACTCTCTCCAAGGCTATCGTCTCTCCCGGCGTTGCGAATGGCGACACGATTACGTTTTATGGAACGCCAACGGCCCTGACGACGAGCGCCGCGACTGGGTCGGGCAATGTTCTGACGTTCGCGGCAGTGCCTTATTACATCATTGCTGGTCTTTCAGTTTACGACCTGACGGCGCCCTCCGTCATTCCGGCTGGCACGACCGTGACGAGCGTCACCGCCGCCACCGTTACGCTGTCCGCAAACGTGACGGGTGCCGGCGTTGGCAGCGGTCACAGGATCAACTTCGTGACCTCGCAGCCAAACTATATGACCGTCATAGGGTCGGGTGCGACGGGAAACCGCTATGGAACGGTCTTCCTGGGCCGCAATCAGGATAGCGTCGTCATCGGCGGACCTGCCGTCACAACGACGGCTGGGCTTTCCATCGGCTCTTCGAACTACGCCCGCGCCGCGCTCAATCTAGCGCAAAGCACACCGACATCGCCCGTAAATGGCGACGTGTGGGTGAGTTCCGCCGGTTTCAATGCGCAGTTCAACAATGTCAGCTATCTGCTGAGCAGCACCCTCTACTACACCGCGCCCCAGACCAACGGCTATACGCCGTGGGGCAGTAATATCTGGGTTGGGCGGAACGTCGGCAACACGACGCTCGCCCCATCCTCCTCGATTGCGCAGGCGTCTTACAACACGGCTGTCGGCGCTGGCTGCGGGCAAGCGCTAACCACTGGATACAACAACACTTTTCTCGGACAAAGCAGCGGAAATCAGGTCAATACGGGTCACGATAACACCCTCATAGGGTACGGTATTTGTCCGGCCCTGACCTCCGGTATCGATAACACGGCCGTCGGCGCTCAGGTCGGCGCAGCCTTGAACACGGGCAGTCTTAACGTCTTGCTCGGCTACAGCGCTGGTCAGGCGCTCACGGCGGGCACCAATAATACGATCATTGGCACGTCCATCGGGAATGCAATGACGACCGCCTACGGGAACACCTTCATCGGGTCTGCCGTCGGCATGGGAGTGGCTGGCTCCGCCAACACCATGATAGGCTTCTCCATCGGGGGTGGCATCACATCTGGAGCCAATAATACGATCATCGGGGGCTCGCTCAACGGCCTCAGTAACATCTCCAATAATATCATTGTCGCCGATGGTGCAGGCAACCGCCGCTTCAACGCGGACTCGAACGGCAATATCGGCCTTAACGGGCACGACCAATATGGCGGCGGGGCGGGCGTGATTTACGTATCGAACGCTACAACGGCCCCGACGACCAATCCGACTGGAGGAGGCATCCTCTTTGTCAGCGGTGGCGCCCTCAAATATCGCGGATCGAATGGTACCGTGACCACCCTTGCAGCCGCCTGATCTGGCGCTTTCAATGATGCTTAGGACAGGCGCAAAAATAACTGCTTCACTTTCGTCGCTTTGACACGCCAACGGCGGGACAATGTCGTCGGGAAGCGATTCACTTAATGTTGCGGCTGTCCTTAGGCGGCGGTCAGTGTGGCCGCCGCCTGAAAAGCCTGAAAACGTGGCTTCATCCTTCGACAGGCTCAGGATGAGGTCTGGACAAGCTCAGGCTCAGGATGAGGCTCGATAGGCTCAGGATGAGGTCGAGTGTTTTCAATGAGTTGATCCTGATGGTTAGCGAGCGTTCCTCATGGTGAGCTTGTCGAACCATGGGCAACATCGTTTTTCAGCAGCCTGCCAGCGCTTAAGCATCGATCAACTTTTTCGCTATTCGTCGACACCGATAAAAAGCGGGTTGATCCAGTAAAATGAAACGGAGGCATATATGATTCAGTTGGATTTAACCAAAGAGGACGCCGTGGTTCTGACGGCGGGTATCGATGCACTCACCCGTGTGTTCGGCTCCCAGTTGGCTAATGCAGGGAGCTTGGCTATCAACGAGGCCCTGCCCAAATTCTCTGCGATCGAGGCCGTATTGGGCAAACTGAACTCAGCGGCGGCAAGCGCACAGGCATACGCGACAGCAAACAGCGCTGACCGTGTCGAGCCGACTGCAGCAGTCATCAGCAACTAAGCAACTAAGGCTGGCGCAAAAGCAATGGGTACTCTCGTGAAATGGATGGACCGCACGCTCTATGCGGATTCGTCCAATAACTGGGATGATGAGTTATTGCGCCAGCGAATTCTGGCTCGCATCAGGCCTCATTTCGTGATCCTGGACGTCGGGGCCGGAGCAGGTATCCTGCCTCAGATGAATTTCAGGGGGTTGGCGACTCGGGTGTGTGGGATCGACCTAGACCCGCGCGTGGTCGAAAACCCCATGCTCGATGAGGCCAAGGTGGCGGACGCAGGCGCCATTCCCTACGCCGATGGGTATTTCGACCTCGTATTTGCCGATAACGTGCTGGAGCATATTGAGGAGCCGTCAGAGTTCTTTTCTGAGATCGCCCGCGTGTTGAAGCCAGGAGGTCTCTTCATTTTTAAAACGCCAAACAAGCGGCACTACGTCCCAACCATCTCAAGGCTGACACCGCACTGGTTCCACCAGTCATACAATCAGTTGCGAGGGCGGTCAGCCGAGGATACGTTTCCGACCTGCTATAGAGCCAACACGCGAGGCGATGTTTCTCGGCTTGCGGCCCAGGCCGGACTTCAGGTTGAACGCTTTGATTGTATCGAAGGCCGACCCCAGTATCTGCGCATTACGGCTGCAACGTACGTCGTCGGCGCGGCTTACGAGAGGGTAGTGAATTCGTCACGCCTTCTTGAGGGACTGCGCGTTGTGCTCATTTGTGAACTGCGGAAGCCGATGGCTGGATCGACGCGCCTTTGATCGGAATCGAAGCCCGCTGAAGCCTCATCCTGAGCCTGTCGAAGGATGAAGCCGAGATTTCATGCTTTTTCACAGATTTCTAGAGCTTAGCCGCAATCGATGGGATCAAAGCGGCTCTATGCTTCTATTTTGTCGTTCGTCTTTATCGGAAAGCCGCTTCGCACTTTTCCGGACGCCTCTAGTCTAGCAGGCTACTGACAACGATGTTGCCCATGGTTCGACAAGCTCACCATGAGGATCAACTCGTTGAAAACACTCGACCTCATCCTGAGCCCGCTGAAGCCTCATCCTGAGCTTGTCGAAGGATGAAGCCAAGATTTCATGCCTTATCAGCGGGGTGGCTGCGTTGGGCACGAGCGATCTTCGAAGGCGTTTCCGAGAGGCCGCGCATGCGGGTTGTAATCCAGGCTGCAATTGCCGCCTTTGCTTTGGTTCTCGTCTGGGCCAATTTCTCTTCCTCGACAGAAACTCCGGTCGATGGGGAAGGATTGAGCGCCGTTCCTGTGTCGATTGGTATCCATCTCAGCTGGGGGTCAGATGTTGCCCCGAACGCTAGGATAGAGCGCACCCCCGCAGGAGGGCGGCCGGAGATTATAGGCTTCACTTTGGGCCGCTCTGAGTTTGTCGATCGCACCGCGGACGTCAATCGCCTCTACACCTATCGCATCGAGGGGCTTGAGCACTCCGCCGTAGCGGTTCGCTCCGACATTCAACAGCCCTTCAACTGTGCCGGGATGCCGCAAGTGCCCGCACCACTCCTCGGCATCGACCGCACCGAGGTGTTTGACGCCCCGAGCGGGAGGCGAGTCAAATCCACTATTCGCGCCCCGAAAGAGAAACCCACCGTCGTCGAAGTTCCACGGTGTGAGCGCGGGCCCGGCTGTAGCGACTATGCCAACATCAGTGCGGCGCTCGCGGCCATCGTCAAGGCTGGTGGCGGCCGGGTTCAGCTCGAGGCCGGTGCGTATGAAATAAGCCCGCCGCGGGGCAGTAAAATCTGGTCCCAAATCGAAATCGATCGGGCGAGCGACTTGATCTTCTCGGGCGCTGGCCAGCGTGATGGACGCCCGTCGACCCAACTCCTATTCGACGCGCGTCCGAGCGGCGAGGAGCGGCCGGACCTGATGCAGGGATTGTCGATCAATTCCGGACAACGTGTGCTGGTGCGTAATATAGCCATTGACTGGAACCGCCCGCGCGCCATTCCGGGCAAGGTTGTGGATGTGGCTCCCGGTGAGCAACGGTTTCTCGTCGACGACGGCGCTTACTACATTCCCGACCCCGCCAATCCACCGATCATTACCATCATCGACGCCTACGATCGCGAGCATCGCGTCTACCATTTTCGCTCCCTGGGCGCGCAACGGCTTCGCGCCCGGCGCTGTACGTTTCAACCCCAATTTTGGCAGCGATCAGAGCTATCATTTCGACTTCAAGGGGCGCACGATCCCCCAGGTAGCTCCGTCATTGCCATAGCGCAAACCGGCGCGGCCGTGCACGTGGCCGGCAAGTCGAGCGATATCGCATTTGAAGGCGTGGAACTATGGGGCGGCGGCGGTCCGGGCTTCGTTTTCGGACCCAATGGCCGAGGTTTCAGGATCACCAACAGCCGGATCACCCGCAAGCCCGATGCCTTGCTTGAACCGGGGGAGCGGCCTCGGCTGATTTCGCTCCGTGGCAATTCAGATGCGCGCGGTACGCGCGGCGATATTCTGATCGAGAGCAGCGAATTCGCGTTCACCGAGGACGACGGTTTCAACATCGTTGGCGTCATGGTGCAGGGCATGGCGGGGACTCGGATCCACTCGGCGGCGAGATCCGCTTTGTCTATAGCGGGTTCAGCCCGTTCGCAGACGTATGGTCACCGGACGACGTGTTGCAGATGTTCGATCCCGCAACGCTGAAGCCGCTGTCAGCGGAGCCGGTGCCCGTTGCTTCACGCGTCGATAGCCTTGATCCCGCAACCGGAACTTACACGTTCACCTTCAGGCTCGCGACGCCGGTGCCCGCTCTCCTGGCTTACCGCGGGCGACGCCTCGATGAGCTACCGTTCCTGGCCGATCCCGGGCATGCTAGCGCTCCCTTCGTTCTTCGCGGGAACTGCCTTCGCGACAGCGCTGGTGGCCGCTTCATCGTTCAGTCGGGTCCGGGACTGATCGAGGGGAACGTGACAGCGAACACCGGCGCCTCTGGCATTGAACTGGCAGCCAACCCCGTGAACTGGCATGAAGGCCCCGGCGCGACCGATGTCATTGTGCGCGACAATACTGTCATTAGTGCTGGCCACTGGCTGTCCGACTACGATGCGAGGGGCGCCCTGACAGGCCTGATGACCGGCTGGCTCGCCGGCGCTGGCATCAGTATCAACGCTGTGTCCCAAACTGGCTTCATGGCGCAAGGCTCGCCTAACGGCTGGTTGCACATCGTCGGGAACCTTGTTGTGAACACTCCGGGCCTCGGCGTGCTTGTGGCAGCGGCCCACGATGTGGTGGTGAAGGGAAATACCATAGTCAACGCCAACACAGTTCCTTTCGTCGCTGGGTTCGATCACATGCGATGTGGGGCGCATTCGCATGGCGTCACACTCAACGGCGCTGGCCAACCCTGGTGCTTGGGCAAGGTTGCGGCACGGGGGGCCATAATGGTCCTTGATGCCGACCGCGCGACCGTCTCCGGCAATGTTATGCGGGGAACAAGCAAGGAAGTTTTCGTGAGCGGTCTCCCATAGCGGAGATCCGCCTCACGCCCGATCAGGACGCTTATATTCAAAGCTGGTCGTGCGAAGCGCCTTTCGCCGGACGTGCTGAGCCTTGCTCGTGCATCCCGACCAAACCGGTTTCGCAAGACCGCGTCCCCGACGCCATCGCCCAAGTCGATGCGAAGCCGCCACGTCACCTGATAAGCGTTCGTGGAGTTTCAGAGTTTACACACCAAGAGCCGCCTCGACGCCGAGGCGGCTCTTTTGCGTTCAGGCCCACGTGCGGAGCAAGCGCCCTTAGATCGCTTGGACCCTTCTTAGCGATTCCTCTTTGCTCTGGCTCGGGTAAGAGCGCGCTTGCGGCAGGCGTGAGGCCAGGGATAGCGAAATCAGCGCGCAGGCTGGCGCCATCGCCGTCCCATTGAACCATTGAGCCAAGGTTCGCGGGTGCGTCTGAAGCCAATCGGCAAGCTCTTCGAGTCCCAGATCGTGGGCCTGCATGAAAGTGTGCAGGCGATCAGCCACGCTCACGCTCTCTCGCGATACGCGAGAGGTTTTCCCATTCAAGGGCATCAAATTCCTCCCAGGCTTTTTTTCATGCGGATGCTTCGGATCGGCACCGCTGTTAATCGTTTATAACGTAATTGCTAACGGTGGTCACTCACATTCGGTTTGTTGCTCGGAACAGGCTGCTTCTTGCTTTGAGCGCCCGGATGTCCGCCAAACTCTGGAAGCCAGACCGGCGCACCCAAACACGAAAATGTACTTCCAAGTTCAACCTTGAACGGTACGAGTATCAATTGGCCATCACCAAATCGTTTCCATGTAGTCGCTTGATATGTGCGTTCTGAGCCCCATGATATCAGCCGAATAGGTCTTATCGGTCGATCAGAGACATAAAAGTCGGACTATCTGAAACGACGCTATATTTGCAGGAGTTTTCATGTCCGGTTCGCCAAAGTTACCGAAAGAAATTCGCACGCAGCTGGGAGTTGGAGCGGTCCTTTCCATCGCCGGCATGGTCTGGATGTTCATCATCTTTTTCGCTCTGAAGCCGGATCAAATCATTCCGACAAAAGACTATCTGAGCGACGTCTATGATGGCATGCGCTCTGTTGCAGGCATCCCATTTGACCAGTGGGGCCTGAGAACAATCGGAGAGCTGGTTGGGAGCTTTCTTTATCTCTTTCTTATGAATATTTTGTATGTGGTTGCCCGTATCGGCTGGCTCACCTTGCTTTCTCTGGGAGGCTTCTCGCTTTTCGAAGCCATTTCACGTCTTAGAAACGCGCGGCGCTAAGCTTCCCGGTAACGGCGAGTGTAACCTTCGGTTACTTCGCCTTTGCTGCGATACCAGCAAGGCCAGCGTCGAAAATGCTTCCGATTGTCGAGGTGGCCTTGGCGTCGTCCGCGCCTTTTGCGTTGAAATTACCGGTCCATATCACCTCGGAGCCGCTTCCCTTGGGCGCGACAGCGATTGTCGCTTTGTAGTTCGCGACCGGCAGCGGGCTTTCTTCAATCGTGTAGCTGTAGGTTCTGGACTTGTCGTCCCAAGCTGTTTGCTTTTCCAGGATCGTGCCACCGCCTTTCAAGGAGAGCGTGCGGAACGTCGCGCCGTCTTTCTTGAAGATTTCACATTTTTCGATTGCCGGATGCCAGTTCGCGATCCCGCAATAATCGCCAATGGTCTTCCAGACCGCGTCCGGCGAAACGGGGACATCGACCGCCTTTTTGACGTCGAGCGCGAAGGCGGAGCCTGCGAGGCAGAAGCTCGCGGCGGCAATCAAGAAAGCTGATTTTTTCATTGTTCCCTTTGGGTTAGACGTTTCCATCGGGCGCCATAATGCCTGAAAGGGGCAAGGATTTCACGTCAATCCTTAGCGCGGCGTGCGCAAAATCGGAACCGGTTTGCGGCGCGATCCCTCTTAACGGCCCCGGACTAGGCTGCTGAAAAACGATGTTGCCCATGGTTCGACAAGCTCACCATGAGGAGCGCTCGCTCACCATGAGTTACACTCACTAACCAGAGGATCAACACATTGAAAGCACTCCACCTCATCCTGAGCCTGTGGCAGACCTCATCCTGAACTCGTCGCAGACCTCATCCTGAGCCTGTCGAAGGATGAAGCCAAGAGTCCAGGCTTTTTCTGCAACCTGCTAGGCATTGACGCCATTCGCAAATTGCGTACAAAAAGTGCATCCGGATGCCGGCGCCTGATTACACGCACGATGCATTAGGCGGAGCCTTTCTGAGCGGCGGCACGGATTTCGCTGAGGCTTTGGCGCGGCGTGATCGCTTCCGGATCGATCCGAAGCTCCAGGATGGATGGCGTCCCCGACGCTCGGGCGGCTTCGAAGGCGGGCGCGAATTCTTCCGTGCTGGTAACGACAGCGCCGAATCCGCCGAACGCCCGCGCATAGGCGGCAAAGTCCGGGTTCGTCAGATCGGTTCCGCTGACGCGCGCCGGGTAGGTCCGCTCCTGGTGCATGCGGATCGTGCCGTACATCCCATTGTTTACGACGATGAAAATGACCGGCGCGTTGTACTGCATCGCGGTGGCGAATTCCTGCCCGGTCATCAGAAAGCAGCCGTCGCCGGCGAACCCCACGACGGTGCGCTCAGGATGGACGAGTTTTGCGGCGATGGCGGCTGGTACGCCATAGCCCATCGACCCGGATGTCGGCGCAAGCTGGGTCCCGAACTGGCGGTAGCGGTAGAACCGATGGACCCAGATGCCGTAATTGCCCGCGCCGTTGGCGATGATCGCGTCCGGGGGCAGGACGCGGCGCACAGTGGCGATCACTTCCCCCAATTGCAGCGCGCCGGGCGTGCGCGGCGCAACCTGCCAGGCTTCGTAAGCCTTGCGCGCGCCGTCCGGCCACCCACGCCAGGCCGAGCCATCGACCGGATCGGTTTTCGCCAGCGCCGCCGCAAAGGCTCGCGGCCCGGCATTGATGGGGAGATCGGGTTGATATACCCGGCCCAGTTCGTCGGCGCTCGCATGAACATGAATGAGCTGCTGTTTGGGCTTCGGAATATCGAGCAGCGAATAGCCTTGCGTCGGCATCTCGCCGAGGCGCGCGCCGAGGACGAGGAGCAGGTCCGCGTCTTTTACCTGCTGCGCGAGGGCAGGGTTGATGCCGACACCGACATCGCCCACGTAGCAGGGGCTTTCATTGTCGAAATAATCCTGCCGCCGGAATGATGCGGCGACGGGCAAGCCTGAAGCCTCAGCAAACCGGCGCACGCGAAGTGCCGCGTCTGCGTCCCATCCCCCGCCGCCAACGATCGCCAGCGGGCGCTTCGCTTTAGCAAGACGCATTCTGAACTCCGCCATCTGCGCAAGCGAAGGGTGCGGTTCGACGCGCTGGTAGGTTTGCGGATCGGCGATCGCTGCGGTCTCGCGCAGCATGTCCTCGGGAAGCGCCAGCACGACGGGGCCGGGCCGCCCCGAGACGGCGGTGTGGAACGCCCTGCTGACATATTCGGGGATGCGCGCCGCGTCATCGATTTGCGCGACCCACTTCGCCAGTTGCCCGAACATGCGCCGGAAATCGATCTCCTGGAACGCCTCGCGGTCCATCATGCCCCGCCCGACCTGCCCGATGAACAGGATCATCGGCGTGGAATCCTGCCGCGCCACATGCACACCGGAGCTTGCATTTGTTGCGCCCGGTGCGCGCGTCACCATGCAAATTCCGGGGCTGCCGGTCAGCTTGCCGTAGGCTTCCGCCATCATGGCCGCGCCGCCTTCCTGACGGCACACGATGAACGGCATGCTGTCGCGGTCGTCGTAAAGCGCATCCAGAACGGCCAGATAGCTTTCGCCCGGAACGCCGAAGATCATTCGGGCCCCGTGCAGCCGAAGCTGATCGGCCAGAATTTTCCCTCCGGTTCTCAAAGCCGTCTCCGGCATTCACCCTCCGGTGCAGTTTTCGTCTTCAAAATGGCTGGTTGCGCCCGATGTTCAAGCGCGTTCGTACGATGAAGAGTGTTAGAGAACTTCTGGAAACTTGGGTTGCAACCCTTATTCCCTCAGCCCCAACTCACGAGCAGGTTCGGCTATTGCTTCGATAACTGCATCCCGGAAAGCTAAAAAACTTGGAGACCGGTTCCGCTGAGGATCCATTGCTAGTCCGAGCAAGCGAGCGGCTTCTATTTTGCGTAATCCGCCTTTGAAGTAACCCGCCTTTTTGTAGACAGCGTTCGAAGGCTTCCCATGTTCCACCTTTGATTGCGTCTGGATGGCGATAATGCGCTTGTGTCGGAATATTCGGATTTACCTTGGGATAAACCTGTTTTGGCGGCCCAATCCCCAAAATACCAAGCCTCTAACTCCTCAATAGCAATTCTGGTTACAATCTGCCAAGGCAAGTTTTCCCGCTTTGCACGGGAGCGAAGCCCAGCCTTTTCTACGATCTTTTCGATCTCAACTTTCAGGTGGCTGCATTCGTCATTATCGCAATCAAGTACGACAACAATCCGCCTGCTGTCTGGCAACCAAGCGCTGCACCCAAGCAATCTCGCCGGTAGATTCTTAATAAGATCATCTTTACATTGATGCGGATAAACCTCAAACGTTGCCCTCATGCCGATTATGTTGGGCAATAATCCGCGCAGGAATGCCTCCATGGAAGGTTCTTCCACGATGAAATCAAGGTGTTGCCCTGTCATTTTTTATTTCCAGAACGTAGCCGTGGCGCGCCCTGGTTAGTTAGTGGGTCGCCAACACCGAACCTGCCTTCCAGCCATAAGTGGCCCAGCGAAGCTCCCGCTTTCACAAATTGGGGAATGCCCTCGATTTCGGAGGCGGTTAGTGTTTGCGTAAAACCGTCCTCGTCTCTGAAAAGCACGCGGACTTCTCTTTCGTGCATGGCATTTAGAAAGAAGGGCGAGTGGGTTGTGACGAGCAACTGACCACGACCGGAAGCAGCCCGACATTCTTCCGCTAGTTCTGGGAGCAGACGTGGGTGCAAAAAATTTTCTGGCTCTTCAATGCCTATAAAAGGGGGAGGATCGGGATCATGCAATAGGACCAAATAAGCCAACATTTTCAAGGTCCCGTCAGAAGCAAATCGGGCAAGAATTGGGTTCTTAAATGGTGCGTCCTTAATCTGCAGAAGTAGGCGGCCATCGGGCATAGCTTCTGCTAGGACCCGTTCAACCCGAGGTACTCGGCTTCTAAGGATCTTGAAGATATTCTCTAGTTGCTCTGGATGACGCTCACCTAGATATTGAATAACATTGGCTAGATTATCACCGGTTCTTGAAAGCCGCTCTTGAGGCCCAACTTCAGGTTGGCCGCGAGTGTTATCGACAGAAAAATATGAAACGTACCAGCCTGTAATGAAGTCTCGTAATGCGGCAACGCGAGGATGTTCCGCAAATTGCCCTAAAGCATTGACTGCAATCAGGTCTGATGACTTCAAAGGTGTCTCTACCCTGGTGTCATGAGCGTCAGGTTGCTCTCCGCTCGCGGCTCGACCAATCCCTTCTCGATACTCCAAGAACCGGAAGGGCTGCCCGTGGCTCCCTCGGCGCCAGCTGAGCCATTCCTCTACAACGACAGGAGTCCCCTTCTTTTCGTCAACCGCAAGATGGTAAGTTATGATGGAGTAGCCAGGTTCCTTGTACTTAATTTCAATGACTAAAGGACCTTCCGATCCCCGTGTCTTCAGTTCCTTCGCTCTCCCACGTCGGTCCCAAGCTCTCCTAAGTCCAGTATCGAAGCACTCGGAAAGAAAGGCAAAAACATCGAACACTGTCGATTTGCCGCTACCATTTGGCCCCAGTAAGACTGTTATTGGGGTTATATCTTTAAATTCAACATGTCGTAGAGCGCGATAATTCTCAACCCGAAGATATTCTATTCGAGGCGGCTGCTTGCGCTTGGAAGCGGTGTGTGGGCGCTTTGTTTCTATGCTCATGATGGGAACTTATGAGTGATTCGATGTGA
Organism: uncultured Alphaproteobacteria bacterium; assembly: GCA_963723755.1. Taxonomy (GTDB): domain Bacteria; phylum Pseudomonadota; class Alphaproteobacteria; order Rhizobiales; family Rhodomicrobiaceae; genus Rhodomicrobium. Next base: position 23,519 of record CAVRSS010000019.1, read on the forward strand.
TTTCCCCATATAGGGTGTTCCTGAAATAATTTTGGAGGCTTGTTAGAGGCTGAGCGGCTATCGATTAAGACATCCTAAACCAGCGAACCGCTAGTCTGCGCACTTTCCTAGAGTGCGCCTCGCAAAAACAGGAGGCTTCCATGAAATTCTTTGTCGACACTGCCGACGTGGCCGAGATCCGCGAACTTGCGGACAAGGGTTTGCTCGATGGCGTGACTACGAACCCTTCGCTTGTCGCAAAGGCGGGGCGCGACTTCATTCAGACGATCCGCGAGATTTGCGCCATCGTCGAAGGGCCGGTGAGCGCCGAGGTGGCGGCTCTCGACGCCGAGTCCATGATCGCCGAGGGGCGGAAATTGGCGGAAATCGCGGACAACGTAACCGTGAAAGTGCCGCTGACCTGGGACGGCCTCAAGGCCTGCCGCACGCTCTCGCAGGCGGGCATCATGGTCAATGTCACGCTATGCTTCTCCGCGAACCAGGCGCTGCTCGCGGCGAAGGCGGGCGCGTCGTTCATTTCGCCTTTTGTCGGCCGCCTCGACGATGTGGGCGAGGATGGCATGGCGCTTATTCGCGATATCCGCACGATCTACGACAATTACCCCGATTTCGGCACCGAGATTCTGGCTGCCTCGCTGCGCCATCCCCGGCACGTGACCGAGGCCGCGCTCATGGGCGCCGATGTTGCGACCGTTCCGCCGGCGGTCTTGAAACAGCTCGTCAACCATCCGCTCACCGATAAGGGCCTCGCTCAGTTCGCGGCGGATTGGAAAAAGACGGGGCAGAGCATTCTGTAGGAACCAATGTCAACCGTCGCGCAAGACGAGCGGGGGAAGCGCCCCTCACCCCAGCCCTCTCCCCACGGGAGAGGGAGTCCGGCCGCGCCGGTTGCCGCGTCGTTCCCTCTCCCAGGGGGAGAGGGACAGGGTGAGGGGTTCTACGCCAAAGATGTCCAACAAGCCGTTGCAGGCTGGCTCCGCTATCTCGGCGCGGAGCGGCGCTATGCGGAAAACACGCTCGAAGCCTATGAGCGCGACGCGCGGCAGTTTTTGTCTTTCCTATCCGCAAGTGAACCGGCAACGCTGGCACGGCTCAACGCGCTGACGCCGGGCGATTTCCGCGCCTTTCTCGCATCGCGCCGCGACGACGGCACCGGCAGCCGCTCACTCGCGCGCACGCTGTCGGCCCTTCGCTCGCTGTTTCGCTATCTCGAACGCACCGGCTCCTTGCGGAACCGCAGCGTTCTGGCCGTGGCCTTGCCGAAGCTTCCGCCGCGCCTGCCGAAGCCTCTCACGGAAACCAAGGCAAAAGACGTGGTTGACGAGGCCGCGCTCGAAGGGGAACTCAGCGAACACCCATGGACAGGGCCGCGCAATCAGGCCGTGCTGCTTCTGCTTTACGGCTCGGGCCTTCGCGTCTCCGAGGCCCTTAACCTCAACCGCAAGGATGCGCCGCTAGGGCCGCGCGACGTGCTTCGTATCAAAGGCAAGGGCGGACGCGAGCGTCTCGCGCCGGTTCTCCCGGCGGCACAATCCGCCGTGTCCACCTATCTGGAGAAATGCCCGCACAGCCTTGAGCCACAAGGCCCGCTTTTCGTGGGCGTGAAGGGCGGGAGGCTCAGCCCGCGCATTGTGCAGCTTGTGATCGCGCGGCTCCGAAACAACCTCGGCCTTCCCGCCACCGCGACGCCGCACGCGCTTCGTCACTCCTTCGCAACCCACCTTTTGAGCCGTGGCGCGGACCTTCGCGTGATCCAGGAACTTCTGGGCCACGCCAGTCTATCCACCACGCAAGGGTACACCGCTGTTGACCGCGACCGCCTGTTTCAGGCTTACTCCAAGGCTCATCCGCGGGCTTGATGTGTGGGCCGCCCGCTTCTGAAACCTGAACCGCGCATCGTGGAAGAGCGAATCGCGATATTCGCGCAGGATGTTTGTGGAGAGAGGGCGCGATGGGCATTCTTCTTACAGTCGCCAACCGCAAGGGCGGCGTGGGGAAATCGACGATCACGACCATGCTTGCCCACGGCTTCGCCGCCACCGGCGAGCAGCGGGTGCTCGTCGTCGATCTCGACACGCAGTGCAACTCCTCGATCATCCTTATCGGCGGTGAAAAGTGGGAATGGGCGCGGAGCAACAGGAAGACGGTCGCGGACTATTTCAACGATAAATATGACCGGCCCAGGCTTCGGGCAGACGACTATATTCTGCGTCAGGTGGGCGATATCGAGGCCCCGCTCGGCGAACTCTCGGTCCTGTGCGGTTCGCTCGACCTCGAAGACCTCGAGAACGAGTTCCTGCACAATCGCGCCCGCGCCGGGCAGGATTTGCATGCGGCCGAGCAGGGGATCACCAGTAGCCTCACCGACATGATGACTGCGCTCAGCGACGAGTTTGATGTCGTGATTTTCGACTGCCCGCCCGGCCTGTCTTTCTCGACGAAGGGGGCGCTTCGGCTGGCGCACAAGGTGATCGTGCCCTTCCGCCCCGACTTCGTGTCGAGCTATGCCGTCGACCGGATTTCGACTGTCATCGAGGAAAAAGAGAAGTTGGACGACGTCATGGTGATCCCGAAGGAGAAGCGGAGGTATATCGGCCTCGTGAACTTCTGGCGCGATGGAGACTTTCAGCGATTGAATTACGAGACGGTGGCCGCGGGCCATCCGGTGATGCACACAGCGATCCCGGAAGACGACGGCATCGCGCGGGCCTTCGAATATCGTGGCGAGCCGCTCTCCATCGAAGCGAAATACGGGTCTGGTGCAGAGGTGGTTCGCGCGCTTTGCAAGGAAGCCGTCAATTCGATCATTACGCGCTTCCAGAGGGAGGCTGCTGCATAGGGGCTGGCTGGAGGCTGCCATGCGGCTTAAAAATACTTATCTGTTTACTTAGGGCCAGTTTACGAAACGAACCCAATTTTAACCGAAAATATACCATCACCTGATGATGCGCATGGAACAGCCGTTGCTGGGTCAAACGTTGACTTCAGGCATTTTGAGTGCAGAAGGGCGGCATCGCCGGTATTAGCGCGGAGCCTTCGTTATTGTTGGGCGGCTTCGGCATCCGCCGCCCGGATATCGCGCCAAGCCGCGCCGAGAGCGGAACGGTCGAAGGAAACCGACTTCACGATGGCAAAAACGGGCGTCCCAGTGTGCAAGGAAAGCCGCTCGACGGAGTAGCGCGTGAGCCGCGCCACCAGCGCCTCGCCCGAGCAATCGAGTTTGATGTCCACGCCAGGGCCATCGAGCGGGCCAATCTCCGCAACCACGGCGGGGATGACGTTGAGCGCGCTCATATCCTCCGGCTTCCGCAATGCGATCATCACATCGCTGGCCTTGATCTGCATGCGCACACGCTTTCCCGGCGCAATTTCGAGGCGCGGAACTTTCCATTGGCCTGCGCGCGAAACAAGCGCGGTCAGGCCGTAAATGTCGTCGTGGCATTTTACAGCGGCCTCGATCACCGCCCCTGTTCCCCCGCCGTCGATCACGGGCAGAAGATCGAGCCGCTGCATCAGCTCGATCGTCGGACCGGCCGCGCGCACCTTGCCGTCCGCGAGGATAACCAGCGTGTCAGACAGCCGCGCAACCTCCGCAACCGAGTGGCTGACATAGATGATGGGGATGCGGGCCTCGTCGCGCAGGCGTTCGAGATAGGGCATGATCTCCTGCTTGCGCGGATCGTCGAGCGAGGCAAGCGGCTCGTCCATCAGGAGGAGTTTCGGCGAGGCAAGGATCGCGCGGCCTATGGCGATGCGCTGCTTTTCACCACCCGAGAGCCGGTTCGGATAGCGGCTGAGCAGATGCTCGATGCCGAGCAAGTCCGCGACGCGAGCGAGCTTGGCGTCCTTGCCGGACAACTGCGTGAACCACGCGCCGTAGAGCAGATTCTGGCGCACGCTCAGATGCGGGAAGAGGCGCCCTTCCTGAAACACGGCGCCAAGCTGACGCCGATAGGGCGGCAGGAATATCCCGCGATCCGCGTCAAAGAGGGTGGCGCCATCGATGACGACGCGTCCGCGCTCCGGCCGCAGCAATCCGGCGACGACGTTGAGGAGCGTGGTCTTGCCGGAGCCGGACTGTCCGAACAACGCGATGAAGCGGCTTTCGGCCGCGAAGGTGGCGTCGAGCGTGAAACTGCCGAGCCTCTGAAAGGCGCTGACTTCGATCATGTTGCGACGTGGAGGCTGCGGCCGGCGCGGCGCGCGAGAAACTCGGACAACAACAGGGCCGCCATCGAGATGACGATGGATATGGCTGTGAGCCGCAGCGCGCCCGCGTCACCACCAGGAACTTGCGTCAGCGTGTAGATCGCGGAAGGCAGCGTCTGGGTTTCGCCGGGGATGTTCGAAACGAAGGTGATGGTTGCGCCGAACTCGCCCATGGATCGCGCAAATGAGAGGATCATGCCCGCGATGATGCCCGGCAAGATCAGAGGCAGCGTCACGGTCAGGAAAACCCAGACCGGGCTTGCGCCGAGCGTTCCGGCAGCCGCTTCAAGCCTCGAGTTCGACCGCCTCGGCGGAAAGCCTTATGGCCCGCACCATCAGCGGGAACCCCATGATGGCGCAGGCGAGAGCAGCGCCCGTCCAGCGAAACGAAAACACGATGCCGAAATACTCATCGAGAAAGGCTCCGATGGGGCCCTTTCTGCCGAATGTCAGCAGCAGCAGATAACCGGTGACGACCGGGGGCATGACCAGGGGCAGATGCACGATCCCGTTCACGAGCGCCTTTCCCCAGAAGTCGCGCCGCGCTAACGCCATGCCGATCGCCAAGCCGAACGGCAGGCTCGCGACCATGGCGACGGTCGCAACGAGGAGGCTCAGCCTGATCGCAGTCCATTCGTCAGGGCTAAGCGTCCACCACTCGGTCAGGATCGTTTCTCCGCTTTGCTATTTCAGGACCGTGAAGCCTTGGGCCTCGAAGAGAGGAGCAGCCTTTGGCAACTCGATATAGGAGAAGAAAGATTTTGCAGCGTCCGTCGCTTTCGTGGTCAGCGCAATCGGATAAATGATCGGCGGGTGAGAGTCGGCGGGAAAGGTGGCGACAATCTTGACGTTGGGATCGGACGCGGCGTCGGTCTGGTAAACGATGCCGAGGGGGGCCTCTCCGCGCGACACAAGCAGAAGGGCAGCGCGTACGCTCTCAGCCTGAGCCAGGTGGCTTGCGACCTGCGGCCATAGGCCCAGCTTTTCAAGAGCGGCCTTGGCGTATCTGCCAGCGGGGACCGAGTCGACATTGCCGACAGCAAGGCGACCGCCGCCGACAAGCTTGCCAAGATCGGCGCCTTTCTTCAGATCGATCGCAGCGTTGCTCCCCTTGGGGGCTATGAGAACGAGCGTGTTGCCGAGCAGGTCGGAGCGGCTTTTCGTGTCGATCAACGCCTTCTTTTCAACGTAGTCCATCCAATCGAGATCGGCTGAAATGAAGATGTGGGCGGGGGCATCCTGCTCAAGCTGCTTTGCGAGGGTGGAGCTGGCGGCATAGCTGATCTTGGCGCTTTGGCCCAACTTTTGCTGCCAAGCCGACGAGATTGCATCGAGCGCGTTTTTCAAGCTTGCGGCGGCGAACACGATGACAGGAGCCTTCGTCTCGCTATCCTGGGCAAAAGCGGCTTGATTGAAGAGAAGCGCGGCAGACACGAATGCAGCGGAGAAAGTCGCGATGAGGTGTGATCTGAAGCTCATTCTTCTCCCCATTGAGGTGTCACGATGTATTCGCTTGTATATAGTTCCGGCAGCAAATTGTCGATCTCAATGGCTGGCGCCAAAGCGTTTTAAACTGGTGTCGCAATTTGCAGTCACATTTCAACAGATGCAGCCGGTCCGCGAGGCAGGTTCGATCCGGGACAGACTGCCACGAGGGTGCGTACCGAAAAGTGTGAAGCGGTTTTCGATAAAGATGCACGACAAACAAAAACTTAGCAGGCTGCTGAAAAACGATGTTGCCCATGGTTCGACAAGCTCACCATGAGGTACACTCACTAAGGACAGCCGCAACATTAGTAAAATCGCTCCCGACGACATTGTCCCGCCGTTGGCGTGTCAAAGCGACGAAAGTGAAGCAGTTATTTTTGCGAATGTCCTAACCATGAGGATCAACTCATTGAAAACACTCGACCTCATCCTGAGCTTGTCGAAGGCCTCATCCTGAGCTTGTCGAAGGATGAAGCCAAGATTTCATGCTTTTTCAGCAGCATGCTAGAGCCCGCTTTTATTCCATCAAAAGCGGGCAGGCTCTAAGCTCTTGCGCGAGGAGCCGCTTTTCAGTTCTCTTTCCCCTGGCCGGTTGTGGCGGCGCTCTCCTGTGGAGTTACGATGATTGATACGCTCAACTCCGGCATTAGCGGCCTTCCAGAAATGGAGGGGCTGCTCCTTGATGACATACACCTCCTGACTTCGCTTCTCAGCGAAACGATCCGCGAACAGGAAGGCATTGAAACCTTTGAAACGATTGAGACCATCCGCCGCCTCAGCACAGCCTTCGAACATGAAGCCGACCCCGAAGCTGGCCGGGAACTCGACCGGCTTCTTGGCTGGCTCAAGCCGCACGAAGCTGTGCAGGTCGCGCGGGCGTTCTGCTATTTTTCTTACCTCACGAATATCGCCGAGGACCGGCACCGCATCCGCTGTACCGCCGCGTCCCTGACCAGAAATCCCGGGGAGGAGGCTCAAGGCAGTCTTGACTGGACTTTCAAGCTTCTGACCGAGGCTGGAATTACTCCGGAACAGACATGCGAAGCGCTCAAGGGAAGCCTCGTGTCGCCCGTGCTCACGGCGCATCCCACGGAGGTGCAGCGCCGCAGCATTCTCGACGGCACAGCCGCTATCGAGAACCTGCTGTCCGCCCGGGAAACCTTGAGCAGCGAGCGCGACCTCAAACGCAACAAGTTCCTGATGTGGGCCAGGATCGTCCAGCTTTGGCAAACGCGGCTTTTGCGGTTCGCGCATCTCACCGTCGCGGACGAAATCGAGAATGCGCTCCGGTTCTATCAGTCAAGCTTCCTGCGCGATATTCGCTTCTTTATGCGAACCTTGAAGAAGGGTTGGGCATGGCTGTGCCGCGGTTCCTTCAGATGGGCTCCTGGATTGGTGGTGACCGGGACGGCAACCCGAATGTGAATGTGGATACCCTCGTGCGCGCCTTGCGCCGTCAGTGCGAGGTGGCGGTGCTGCACTATCTGCATGAGCTGAACGAGCTTCGGGTCGAACTGCCGATGTCTTCGCGTCTCGTCGACTTTACGCCGGAACTTCACGCACTGGCTGATGGAGCGGACGTCAAGGATTCCCATCGCGAGGATGAACCCTATCGCCGCGCACTGGTGGGCATGTATTCCCGGCTTGCGTTGACGCTCCAGAAGCGGACCAGCAAATTGTCTCCCAGGCGCATTCAAGGGACGGCGGAACCTTATGACACTGCAGAAGAACTGCTGTCTGATCTGGCCATCGTGGAGGCCTCGCTCATCGCGAACAAGGGCGCGGCGCTGATCGAAACGCGGCTGCTTCCCTTGCGGCGCGCGGTGGAGGTTTTTGGCTTCCACCTTGCCACGGTCGATCTCCGTCAGAACTCCGACGTTCATGAAGAGGTGATTGCAGAGCTGCTGGCGGCGGCACGCATCGTGGGCGATTACCGCAATCTGGACGAAGAGCACAAGCAAAGCGCGCTTGTCAGTGTCTTGAGGGATCCGCGCCCGCTTCGCGTCCCTGGGGTCGTGTACTCGTCCCAGACGGCGAGCGAGCTTAAAATCCTGGACACCGCTTGCGAGCTCCGAGGGGCATACCGCAAGCGCGCCATCCGGCAATATATCACCAGCCACACCGAAACGGTCAGCGATCTACTCGAAGCGTTGGTTATTCAGAAGGAGGGCGGGCTCATGCAGGGCGTGCTCGGCGATCCGGGCGCACATGCCAAACTGATTGTCGTTCCCCTTTTCGAAACCATCGCCGACCTTCGCCGCGCGGAGCACATCATGCGCGACTTCTATGCGCTGCCGGGCATCCGCGACATGGTCCTGGCGGCCGGGGGCGTGCAGGAGGTCATGCTCGGCTACTCGGACAGCAACAAGGACGGCGGTTTTTTGACGAGCAACTGGGAGGTTTATCGCAGCTCCGTCGCGCTTGCGAAATTCATCAAGGAGGAGCCTGGCATCAAGCTGCGCCTGTTCCATGGCCGCGGCGGCACGGTGGGGCGGGGCGGCGGCCCGAGCTATCAGGCGATCCTCGCCCAGCCAGCGGGCACGGTGAACGGACAGATCCGCATGACGGAGCAGGGCGAGGTGATCGCCTCGAAATATTCTCATGCGGAGATCGCGCGCGGCAACCTGGAAGCGTTGGCGGCGGCGGCGATCGAAGCGACGCTGCTCACCCCGGACCGGCCTGTCCCCGATGAGTTTCTGGAAGCCGCTGCACAGCTTTCGGAAAAAAGCATGAAAGCCTATCGCGCTCTCGTCTACGACATGCCGGAGTTCAACGAGTTCTTCTTCGCGGCCACCCCGATCGCAGAAATCGCCGAGCTGAACATAGGCTCGCGCCCAGCGTCGCGCCGGGGGACGCATCGCATCGAAGACCTTCGCGCCATTCCCTGGGGTTTTTCGTGGGGTCAGGCGCGCGTCGCCCTGCCGGGCTGGTATGGATTTGGATCGGCGGTGCGGGCCTTCGCAAAAAAAGCGCCAAGGGAAAGAACCGATTTGCTCATTCGCATGAGAGAGGAGTGGCCGTTCTTCCGAACACTTCTCTCGAACATGGACATGGTGCTCGCCAAGGCGGACATGAGGCTCGCCAGGAAGTATGCGGAAGAACTGGTTCCCGATCAGAAACTCGCTCACAGGGTGGTGAACGCATTGCTTGTCGAGTGGGACGCCACCGTGGAAGCGTTGAACCGGATCACGGGAACGACCGAGCGTCTGGCCGACAGTCCTGCGCTCGCGCGGGCCATCACCCGCCGCGTGCCTTACATCGCGCCGCTAAACCATCTTCAAATCGAACTCATCCGGCGATGGCGGCGCGGACAGCATGAGGAAAAGACGAGGCGCTCGATCCTGATCGCGATAAACGGCGTCGCCGCCGGGCTGAGGAACACGGGCTGACCCGTTCGACGGATTGAGGCAAGAAAAGCGGCGTATAAGGGCCACCAGGGGGGCTAATCGAGAAGAAACCTCTGATGGAGACGAGAATGAAGCTCAGCGCAAGAAATGCTCTAAACGGCAAGATCACGAAGGTCGTCAAGGGCGCCACCACCGCTCACGTTCTCATTGATGTGAATGGCACAACGATCACGGCTGCGATTACAAACGAGGCAGCCGAGGATCTGATGCTGAAAGAAGGCCAGAATGCCGCTGCCATTATCAAGGCTTCCGACGTTATGGTTGCGGTCGATTAAGCCGCGAAGCGTAAGGTCCGCGACGGCGCTGGCAATATTTGCCATCGCCGCCGGCGTGACGCCCGGATTTGCCGATGCGAAGGATAATCCGGCTTGCGAACAGTTCGAGTGGTCCATCAAGCGGGAGTTAGAGTTTTTTCGCGACCCTAACCTGGACATGGTCTTC
>CAVRSS010000020.1:0-20958 GCA_963723755.1 uncultured Alphaproteobacteria bacterium
AAGGAAAGCCGCTCGACGGAGTAGCGCTGAGCCGCGCCACCAGCGCCTCGCCCGAGCAATCGAGTTTGATGTCCACGCCAGGGCCATCAAGCGGGCCAATCTCCGCAACCACGGCGGGGATGACGTTGAGCGCGCTCATATCCTCCGGCTTCCGCAATGCGATCATCACATCGCTGGCCTTGATCTGCATGCGCACACGCTTTCCCGGCGCAATTTCGAGGCGCGGAACTTTCCATTGGCCTGCGCGCGAAACAAGCGCGGTCAGGCCGTAAATGTCGTCGTGGCATTTTACAGCGGCCTCGATCACCGCCCCTGTTCCCCCGCCGTCGATCACGGGCAGAAGATCGAGCCGCTGCATCAGCTCGATCGTCGGACCGGCCGCGCGCACCTTGCCGTCCGCGAGGATAACCAGCGTGTCAGACAGCCGCGCAACCTCCGCAACCGAGTGGCTGACATAGATGATGGGGATGCGGGCCTCGTCGCGCAGGCGTTCGAGATAGGGCATGATCTCCTGCTTGCGCGGATCGTCGAGCGAGGCAAGCGGCTCGTCCATCAGGAGGAGTTTCGGCGAGGCAAGGATCGCGCGGCCTATGGCGATGCGCTGCTTTTCACCACCCGAGAGCCGGTTCGGATAGCGGCTGAGCAGATGCTCGATGCCGAGCAAGTCCGCGACGCGAGCGAGCTTGGCGTCCTTGCCGGACAACTGCGTGAACCACGCGCCGTAGAGCAGATTCTGGCGCACGCTCAGATGCGGGAAGAGGCGCCCTTCCTGAAACACGGCGCCAAGCTGACGCCGATAGGGCGGCAGGAATATCCCGCGATCCGCGTCAAAGAGGGTGGCGCCATCGATGACGACGCGTCCGCGCTCCGGCCGCAGCAATCCGGCGACGACGTTGAGGAGCGTGGTCTTGCCGGAGCCGGACTGTCCGAACAACGCGATGAAGCGGCTTTCGGCCGCGAAGGTGGCGTCGAGCGTGAAACTGCCGAGCCTCTGAAAGGCGCTGACTTCGATCATGTTGCGACGTGGAGGCTGCGGCCGGCGCGGCGCGCGAGAAACTCGGACAACAACAGGGCCGCCATCGAGATGACGATGGATATGGCTGTGAGCCGCAGCGCGCCCGCGTCACCACCAGGAACTTGCGTCAGCGTGTAGATCGCGGAAGGCAGCGTCTGGGTTTCGCCGGGGATGTTCGAAACGAAGGTGATGGTCGCGCCGAATTCGCCCATGGATCGCGCAAATGAGAGGATCATGCCCGCGATGATGCCCGGCAAGATCAGAGGCAGCGTCACGGTCAGGAAAACCCAGACCGGGCTTGCGCCGAGCGTTCCGGCAGCCGCTTCAAGCCTCGAGTTCGACCGCCTCGGCGGAAAGCCTTATGGCCCGCACCATCAGCGGGAACCCCATGATGGCGCAGGCGAGAGCAGCGCCCGTCCAGCGAAACGAAAACACGATGCCGAAATACTCATCGAGAAAGGCTCCGATGGGGCCCTTTCTGCCGAATGTCAGCAGCAGCAGATAACCGGTGACGACCGGGGGCATGACCAGGGGCAGATGCACGATCCCGTTCACGAGCGCCTTTCCCCAGAAGTCGCGCCGCGCTAACGCCATGCCGATCGCCAAGCCGAACGGCAGGCTCGCGACCATGGCGACGGTCGCAACGAGGAGGCTCAGCCTGATCGCAGTCCATTCGTCAGGGCTAAGCGTCCACCACTCGGTCAGGATCGTTTCTCCGCTTTGCTATTTCAGGACCGTGAAGCCTTGGGCCTCGAAGAGAGGAGCAGCCTTTGGCGACTCGATATAGGAGAAGAAAGATTTTGCAGCGTCCGTCGCTTTCGTGGTCAGCGCAATCGGATAAATGATCGGCGGGTGAGAGTCGGCGGGAAAGGTGGCGACAATCTTGACGGTGGGATCGGACGCGGCGTCGGTCTGGTAAACGATGCCGAGGGGGGCCTCTCCGCGCGACACAAGCAGAAGGGCAGCGCGTACGCTCTCAGCCTGAGCCAGGTGGCTTGTGACCTGCGGCCATAGGCCGAGCTTTTCAAGAGCGGCCTTGGCGTATCTGCCAGCGGGGACCGAGTCGACATTGCCGACAGCAAGGCGACCGCCGCCGACAAGCTTGCCAAGATCGGCGCCTTTCTTCAGATCGATCGCAGCGTTGCTCCCCTTGGGGCCTATGAGAACGAGCGTGTTGCCGAGAAGGTCGGAGCGGCTTTTCGTGTCGATCAACGCCTTCTTTTCAACGTAGTCCATCCAATCGAGATCGGCTGAAATGAAGATGTGCGCGGGGGCATCCTGCTCAAGCTGCTTTGCGAGGGTGGAGCTGGCGGCATAGCTGATCTTGGCGCTTTGGCCCAACTCTTGCTGCCAAGCCGACGAGATTGCATCGAGCGCGTTTTTCAAGCTTGCGGCGGCGAACACGATGACAGGAGCCTTCGTCTCGCTATCCTGGGCAAAAGCGGCTTGATTGAAGAGAAGCGCGGCAGACACGAATGCAGCGGAGAAAGTCGCGATGAGGTGTGATCTGAAGCTCATTCTTCTCCCCATTGAGGTGTCACGATGTATTCGCTTGTATATAGTTCCGGCAGCAAATTGTCGATCTCAATGGCTGGCGCCAAAGCGTTTTAAACTGGCGTCGCAATTTGCAGTCACATTTCAACAGATGCAGCCGGTCCGCGAGGCAGGTTCGATCCGGGACAGACTGCCACGAGGGTGCGTACCGAAAAGTGTGAAGCGGTTTCCGATAAAGATGCACGACAAACAAAAACTTAGCAGGCTGCTGAAAAACGATGTTGCCCATGGTTCGACAAGCTCACCATGAGGTACACTCACTAAGGACAGCCGCAACATTAAGTGAATCGCTTCCCGACGACATTGTCCCGCCGTTGGCGTGTCAAAGCGACGAAAGTGAAGCAGTTATTTTTGCGCCTGTCCTAACCATGAGGATCAACTCATTGAAAACACTCGACCTCATCCTGAGCTTGTCGAAGGCCTCATCCTGAGCTTGTCGAAGGATGAAGCCAAGATTTCATGCTTTTTCAGCAGCATGCTAGAGCCCGCTTTTGATTCCATCAAAAGCGGGCAGGCTCTAAGCTCTTGCGCGAGGAGCCGCTTTTCAGTTCTCTTTCCCCTGGCCGGTTGTGGCGGCGCTCTCCTGTGGAGTTACGATGATTGATACGCTCAACTCCGGCATTAGCGGCCTTCCAGAAATGGAGGGGCTGCTCCTTGATGACATACACCTCCTGACTTCGCTTCTCAGCGAAACGATCCGCGAACAGGAAGGCATTGAAACCTTTGAAACGATTGAGACCATCCGCCGCCTCAGCACAGCCTTCGAACATGAAGCCGACCCCGAAGCTGGCCGGGAACTCGACCGGCTTCTTGGCTGGCTCAAGCCGCACGAAGCTGTGCAGGTCGCGCGGGCGTTCTGCTATTTTTCTTACCTCACGAATATCGCCGAGGACCGGCACCGCATCCGCTGTACCGCCGCGTCCCTGACCAGAAATCCCGGGGAGGAGGCTCAAGGCAGTCTTGACTGGACTTTCAAGCTTCTGACCGAGGCTGGAATTACTCCGGAACAGACATGCGAAGCGCTCAAGGGAAGCCTCGTGTCGCCCGTGCTCACGGCGCATCCCACGGAGGTGCAGCGCCGCAGCATTCTCGACGGCACAGCCGCTATCGAGAACCTGCTGTCCGCCCGGGAAACCTTGAGCAGCGAGCGCGACCTCAAACGCAACGAGTCCCTGATGCGGGCCAGGATCGTCCAGCTTTGGCAAACGCGGCTTTTGCGGTTCGCGCATCTCACCGTCGCGGACGAAATCGAGAATGCGCTCCGGTTCTATCAGTCAAGCTTCCTGCGCGAGATTCCGCTTCTTTATGCGAACCTTGAAGAAGGGTTGGGCATGGCTGTGCCGCGGTTCCTTCAGATGGGCTCCTGGATTGGTGGTGACCGGGACGGCAACCCGAATGTGAATGTGGATACCCTCGTGCGCGCCTTGCGCCGTCAGTGCGAGGTGGCGGTGCTGCACTATCTGCATGAGCTGAACGAGCTTCGGGTCGAACTGCCGATGTCTTCGCGTCTCGTCGACTTTACGCCGGAACTTCACGCACTGGCTGATGGAGCGGACGTCAAGGATCCCCATCGCGAGGATGAACCCTATCGCCGCGCACTGGTGGGCATGTATTCCCGGCTTGCGTTGACGCTCCAGAAGCGGACCAGCAAATTGTCTCCCAGGCGCATTCAAGGGACGGCGGAACCTTATGACACTGCAGAAGAACTGCTGTCTGATCTGGCCATCGTGGAGGCCTCGCTCATCGCGAACAAGGGCGCGGCGCTGATCGAAACGCGGCTGCTTCCCTTGCGGCGCGCGGTGGAGGTTTTTGGCTTCCACCTTGCCACGGTCGATCTCCGTCAGAACTCCGACGTTCATGAAGAGGTGATTGCAGAGCTGCTGGCGGCGGCACGCATCGTGGGCGATTACCGCAATCTGGACGAAGAGCACAAGCAAAGCGCGCTTGTCAGTGTCTTGAGGGATCCGCGCCCGCTTCGCGTCCCTGGGGTCGTGTACTCGTCCCAGACGGCGAGCGAGCTTAAAATCCTGGACACCGCTTGCGAGCTCCGAGGGGCATACGGCAAGCGCGCCATCCGGCAATATATCACCAGCCACACCGAAACGGTCAGCGATCTACTCGAAGCGTTGGTTCTTCAGAAGGAGGGCGGGCTCATGCAGGGCGTGCTCGGCGATCCGGGCGCACATGCCGAACTGATTGTCGTTCCCCTTTTCGAAACCATCGCCGACCTTCGCCGCGCGGAGCACATCATGCGCGACTTCTATGCGCTGCCGGGCATCCGAGACATGGTCCTGGCGGCCGGAGGCGTGCAGGAGGTCATGCTCGGCTACTCGGACAGCAACAAGGACGGCGGTTTTTTCACGAGCAACTGGGAGGTTTATCGCAGCTCCGTCGCGCTTGCGAAATTCATCAAGGAGGAGCCTGGCATCAAGCTGCGCCTGTTCCATGGCCGCGGCGGCACAGTGGGGCGCGGCGGCGGCCCAAGCTATCAGGCGATCCTCGCCCAGCCAGCGGGCACGGTGAACGGACAGATCCGCATGACGGAGCAGGGCGAGGTGATCGCCTCGAAATATTCTCATGCGGAGATCGCGCGCGGCAACCTGGAAGCGTTGGCGGCGGCGGCGATCGAAGCGACGCTGCTCACCCCGGACCGGCCTGTCCCCGATGAGTTTCTGGAAGCCGCTGCACAGCTTTCGGAAAAAAGCATGAAAGCCTATCGCGCTCTCGTCTACGACATGCCGGAGTTCAACGAGTTCTTCTTCGCGGCCACCCCGATCGCAGAAATCGCCGAGCTGAACATAGGCTCGCGCCCAGCGTCGCGCCGGGGGACGCATCGCATCGAAGACCTTCGCGCCATTCCCTGGGGTTTTTCGTGGGGTCAGGCGCGCGTCGCCCTGCCGGGCTGGTATGGATTTGGATCGGCGGTGCGGGCCTTCGCAAAAAAAGCGCCAAGGGAAAGAACCGATTTGCTCATTCGCATGAGAGAGGAGTGGCCGTTCTTCCGAACACTTCTCTCGAACATGGACATGGTGCTCGCCAAGGCGGACATGAGGCTCGCCAGGAAGTATGCGGAAGAACTGGTTCCCGATCAGAAACTCGCTCACAGGGTGGTGAACGCATTGCTTGTCGAGTGGGACGCCACCGTGGAAGCGTTGAACCGGATCACGGGAACGACCGAGCGTCTGGCCGACAGTCCTGCGCTCGCGCGGGCCATCACCCGCCGCGTGCCTTACATCGCGCCGCTAAACCATCTTCAAATCGAACTCATCCGGCGATGGCGGCGCGGACAGCATGAGGAAAAGACGAGGCGCTCGATCCTGATCGCGATAAACGGCGTCGCCGCCGGGCTGAGGAACACGGGCTGACCCGTTCGACGGATTGAGGCAAGAAAAGCGGCGTATAAGGGCCACCAGGGGGGCTAATCGAGAAGAAACCTCTGATGGAGACGAGAATGAAGCTCAGCGCAAGAAATGCTCTAAACGGCAAGATCACGAAGGTCGTCAAGGGCGCCACCACCGCTCACGTTCTCATTGATGTGAATGGCACAACGATCACGGCTGCGATTACAAACGAGGCAGCCGAGGATCTGATGCTGAAAGAAGGCCAGAATGCCGCTGCCATTATCAAGGCTTCCGACGTTATGGTTGCGGTCGATTAAGCCGCGAAGCGTAAGGTCCGCGACGGCGCTGGCAATATTTGCCATCGCCGCCGGCGTGACGCCCGGATTTGCCGATGCGAAGGATAATCCGGCTTGCGAACAGTTCGAGTGGTCCATCAAGCGGGAGTTAGAGTTTTTTCGCGACCCTAACCTGGACATGGTCTTCTCCGAGGCTACGCTCAGTTCAATCCCCGACAAAGGTCTCGTCATGCAACTTCAGCCGCATGCGGCGATAGACTATGAGCTGGCGCCTGGAGGAGAGCCGAAATCGGACGACAGTTTTGCCGGGCTTCTTTTCATAAAGGACGTACCGCAGGCGGGCACATATCAGGTGACGCTGTCCGATGATGCGTGGATCGATCTTATTCAGGACGGCAAAGAGCTGGCGCTTGTGACGGAGACCGCCAACCCGAATTGCAGCGATGCCCGCAAGAGTATGCGCTTCCGGCTTGAGCGCGGCCCTTTGACGGTGCAGGTCAGCGGCGCCAGCTCGACTGTGATCAAGCTCGTCATTTCACCGGTGGAATAGCCCCCACCCGGTTAAGGCGCCGGGCGATTGCCACCGTGATCACGTCGCGCTCGACCCCGGCAATGGCTCTTGGCGATCGCTTCATTACCGTCGCCTCGTGGCCTTCGAGATCGAGATGCGCAGGCCGGTGCATGAAGTAACAAAGGTATGAGGTTTCGTCCGCGCTTGCATCTGCCTCGATCCCCTCATGCAGCGCGGCTAGCGCGCCCTCGCCCGCCTTCTCCCGCAGAAGTGCCCACATTGAGAAAACCAAAGCGCATCATGTTGTCGAGACGCTCAAACATTGAGCTCAATCAGTTCCTTGCCGCGGAGGCCGGAATACGTGTTGGGGATCGTGCTGCCCCAAAACTGCTTCCCAAATACCGGACCAACGCCAGCATAAGTCACGCCAGTGAAATGATCGGGCTGGAAGTAGTGACTCGGATAGATGGTGATTTTTGAGTAGCCCATATTGCGGACGGTTTCCGTCAGTCGCAACAGACCCGTCAGCTGCCAAGCTCGCAAAGCCGTTATATCAGCGGTATCATGAATGTCTTCTATGATTTGCCGCACCAGTTCGCTTCCCGGGTGCGAGTAGACAAAACTATTCGCGATCAAACCGGGACGGCCGATTTCATTGTCCCAACACGCGAAGATATCCGGTTCGAAAAGCCACTCTTCCAACGGGCGCATGCATATGCTGTCTGCGTCAAGAGCAAATCCTCCCTGCTCCTGCAGGATTTCCCAGCGCATCATATCGGCGACGCCGCAAAGTTCCGGCATGCGGCCCATGTGTCCGGCATTGCGCCAACTGCGGGAGTGCAGTTCGCGGTTCCCCCAAATGCGCACCTCCCAGCCAGGATTTAATTTGGCCCAAGTCTCTATACAGTTATCGGGCCGGGCTGATTCATCACCGACCCAAACAAAATGCAGCGTGCGGTAAATTCGAAACGCTTTGCGATACACCTGGACGTTGGCGGCGCGCGGCGCTTCGATCCCAACACTGGCTTGACTGCTCAAAAATTTCTGTCCAGCGAGGCCGGCGTCTCCTGACACAGGGGCGCCGATGTCAACCGGAAGGTTGCCCTCACGAGGAAGACCGTGACAAGCGCTCGAACCGTTCGAGCCGCGGTCGATAGTCGGCGCCACTTCGATCGCTATCGGTGCTGGAACATCGTCCGGCACGCTTATGACGTCGGGCGATTGTCCTGTTTGCCACCGGTCGAACATCATCTGATAGGCGGTTTCCAGACTGCGCGTGAAGCGGGCGATATCGAACAGGGGCGCCGTCAGTTTATTGCGGGACAGCCGATCGCGCAGCGCCCGCAATTCAGCCGGATTTCGCGCCAGATGCAGGGCTTTTGCCTCGTAGTCATCGAGCGAGTCCGTAACGAGTTCGGGTAGCCTAATGGCGTGCAGTATGCTTCCCGCGACCCGTCCCACGAAAGCCGTGCCCGCGCACGTCAGGATAGGCAATCCCGCCCACAATGAGTTCGGAAGCGGTCGTGTGGGCGTTAACGGGCAAGGAATCCAGGAACAGATCCGCCAGCGTCATGCGCTCCAGATGCTGGGAATGGATGAGGCCCTGGGCGAAGACAATCCGCTCCGGGTCCACGCCGCGAGCTTCCGCCTCTCGCAGCAGGTTCACGCGCGCGCCGGTCTCCAACAGCCAAAGCACGCTACCCGTCGTGTTTTTCAAAAGCCGCATCCATACATCGAAAATGGACGGCGTGATTTTGTAATTGCCGTTGAAGCTGCAGAACACAAAGCCGTCTTCGGGCAAGCCGAATTGGCGCCGCGTAAAGCCCAGTGTGGAAATCGCTCGCCTTGTGTCGTTGGGTTGATAGCAATGCGGAAGGTAGACAAGCTTCTCGGAAAAATGCTGGCGCTGATCGGGTGGAACGACAAAGTGATCGGCGATCATATAATCGATGCAGCTCGGCGCCCATTGTGCCGGGATAACCAAGATAAGCGACCTGGATCGGCGCAGGGCGGCCCGCAACGATTTCCATGCGGGCTTCTTGCGTGTAGCCTTTGAGGTCGACGAGTATATCGATGCCGTCGTCGCGTATCCTGCGGATGGCCGCTTCATGCGGCATGGCGCGGATATCGATAAAATGATCGAAGGCGGCGATGAGGCGGCGGCGGTTTTCGCTGTCATCGTCGACTCCATAGGAATAAGCGAAAATTTCAAAGCGCTCATGGTCGTGATGCTCCAGCATCTCAGCGATGAGGAACGCGGTCGCATGCTCTTTGAAGTCGCTGGAAAGATAGCCGATGCGGATGCACCCGGGCCGGCGCGCAGTTGGCAAGATGGCGGCCATTTGCGGCTCACGAAGGCCTGCCGCCCAGTTGCGCGCGCAGAGCAGTTGCTCTTCCGGCGGCGTGTTCGCGGTGAGAAAGGAAAAGGGCGTGATTCCCACGCCTGACCGCACCAGTTCTCGCAACTTGTTTTGCGTCGCTTCAAAGTCCTGCCAGTCACAAAGGCGACGCTGCTCAAAGAAAAGGCTGGAAAGGGCGTCGGGGCGGGCCGGATCGATGCGCAGGGCCGCGCGGGTGAGCGCGACAGCTTCCTCCCGGCGGCCCTGGTGCCCCAGATTGACCCCGAGATTGGTCAGCGCTTCGACAAAGTCGGGCTGAAGCTCAACCGCCTTGCGGAAGCATTCTTCCGCATCCTTGATACGGCCTGCACGGTGATGGCATATCCCCAGCGTATTGAACGCTCCGGGGTTCGGCTGCAGGTCCGTCGCCTTCCGCAAAGCCTCGGCTGCTTCATCCAGCCGCCCAAGTTCAGAAAGCAGGTCTCCCAGACTGACATAGGGTTGATAGAGCGAGGGTGCTATCCGGATCGCCTCTCGAAATTCTGCAATGGCCTTGTCGGGCTGTCTGGTCGCGTGATAGACACTGCCTAGATTAAAATGCGCTTGGACTAACCCTGAATCCAACGCCAGGGCTTTTTCTAAATATGTAATTGCGTCGGTGTACTTCTTTTGATCCATCAGCGTAGCGGCGAGATTGCTTAGGGCTAGCGCGTTTCCGGGATTAATCTGTACCGAGCGCCTGAAAGATTGAATGGCCTCGTCAGCCTTGCCTTGCGTGCGCAGTACAGTGCCAAGGTTATTGTGCGCTTCTGAGGATGTACCGTCGAGCGCGAGCGCCTGCGTTATGAGGCGTTGTGCCTCGTCAGGCTCGTTTTGATCAAGGGCGAGGACGCCAAGATGATGCAGCGCCGTGAAATTGCTCGGATAGACCCTGAGCACCGCCTGATAGGACGCCTTGGCTTCTTTATGCATACCTTTCTGGTGCGATGAAATAGCCTTGGCCAACAAAGTATCGGCGCGCATGGATCCACCATAAGTTGCCAGTTTTCGTGATTACAACTTATTCGCGGCGCGGTTCAAGGAAAATTGAAAATACCCATAGTCTCCCAAAATTGGACGCGCTAAACGTCCGTTAAATATGCTGCGGTCGCGCAAAAGCCTGAAAACGTGGCTCCATCCTTCGACAGGCTCAGGATGAGGGGTCGACAGGCTCAGGATGAGTATGAGGCTTCGACAAGCTCAGGCTCAGGATGAAGGTTCGACAAGCTTAGGACGAGGCTTCACAGGCTGAGGATGAGGTCGAGTGTTTTTCAATGAGTTGATCCTCATGCTTTGCGAGTGATCCTCATGGTTAGCGAGTGTTCCTCATGGTGAGCTTGTCGAACCATGGGCAACATCGTTTTTCGGCATCCCGCTAGATCTTGGTTCAGTCCCAGAAAAGGGGCCGCTCCTATTAAGGCCCCGCATCGATGGCCACCGTGATGACGTCGCGGTAGATGCCGGCGCGCTGGCCCTTGATGGAGCCGATCTGCACGTCGACGGGAATGGCGACACCCGATTTCGTCGTCGCTCCCTGCCCAAGCGAGATCGTCCTGCGCCGTGACAGTTCGACGGGCGCTCCCTTGTTGAGAGCGATGGTATACGGCACCCGCCAATGTCCCTCGGCCATCGCCACCGGATCGATGGGCTTCATGACCCCGGCGTTGTCAGACCTCACCACCAGATGAAAGCCCTGATTTGAATAGGCAAGCAACAGCACCGAGCGCGTGGCCCCGTCGACGAAATCGCCGAAGTTCACGGTCGTTTTGCGGCCGCCGCCCGCGACGGTCAGCGTCATCTGCGAATTCACGCCGATCGTCACAATGAAGGGCGCCTCGGCGGCCTTCCTGTAAGTGCCCTCTCGCAATCTGTGATAGGCGCCGAGCGTCAACTCATCGGTATACGTCCCGGGCCCCACCACCTGACCGTCGCCGACCGAGATCGTTGCATGCATCGTATAGGTCTGCTTGGCGGCGATCGTGACGTTGATCGCGGCGCTGGCGCCCGGCAGCGTAGTTGGCGGAGGCATCGCCCCCTGCGTCGCGGGACCGGACGTGCCCAGCACCTGATAATTCAGTGCCGAGCCGTTCCCGGCCCGCGCCTGCGGTGCCCCCAGCCGGAAGAAGGCGAATGCCGCGTCGCACGGCTTGCCGTCTCCGTTCCGCACTGTGAACGACACCTCCGCCATCGCCGCACCCCCTTGAAACGGATGGTATGTCAGCGGCTGCTGTGTCACCGGCCCGAGCAGACTCAGTTGGCACGCTGGAGTCGCTGTCGCAGACAGCGCAAGCCAGGCCACCACCGCTGCCCATCGCCTAATTCGTCGCATTGTCAGCCTCCGCTTGGATGATGGGCGGCTTCTGCTGCGGTGCGCCGGCCGGCTTTAGCGTGCCCGCGCTATGGAGGCCGGTAACGCCGTCCGGGATTTCGAAGACATAGCGAGTCGGTCCCGGCTCTGTCGGCATCTCGATGATCCATTTGCCGGGCGCAAGCCCCTGCGCCCCGAAGCTCCCGGCGCGGTTCGTGAACAACTCCACCTTCCGGCCGTTTTCCTTGTCCGCCTCGCGGGCTTCGCCGGCGAGGAGCTGGATCGGCTGTCCTTCCGCATCGAGCAGCATTCCCGTCGCAGTGACGGTGTAAGCGGAACCGGCCATGAGTTTATATCCGGCCTTGTAGGGCGCCTTCATATCGAAGGCCGCGCTACCGAGGTCGTAGCCGGCGGGTGCGCCCGGAGCGTCGTAGGTCAACCGCGACTGCCTGTAGGGGGTCCCACTCGATACGACGGCCGGGCCCAGCCAATCGGTTCTGCCTGCGGGCGACTCTGCTGTCCCGACCACAACGGGACTGCCCTGCAGGCTTTCGTGCGGCGTGATGAGCGCAAATCCGCTCATGACGCGGCGGCCTATGCCCCAGGCGCCGTCGGCATAGACAACGCTCGTTGTAACACCGATGGAGGTCGCTTCCTGTGTGCTGTGCGGCCGATCCAGTCCTCCGTAACCGGGGCCCACGAGATCCGCCGCATGGTTAACATAGACTTCAGCCCGGTTTGTGAAGTAGGAGCCGGAGGCGCTTACAGCGCTCTGCCCATCCGCCTGTGTCTCCGTCGTTGCCGTTGCTGACCAGGTGCCAACGCCCGTCTTCTCGCTCGTCTGGTTGAAGGCCGTCTGCATAGTCTGGCTGCGGGCGTCGTAGCTCGTAGAGGCATTGGCATGGGGATCGGGGGTCCAGGTAACACGCAGAAAAGCCTGGAACCCGCTCTGACTGGAAACGCAGCACGCGTTCGTGCCTCCGGTCTGGTCCTGGCTGTAGCCGAAGGAAATCGAGCCGGAGATATTGTCCGAAAGCGGCATTGAGAGGTTGCCATCCGCTTGCCAGCGGTTACCGGTGTCGGAAGCGATCGTATGGTCTGCGAAATAGTACGAAAAGGAGAAGCCTCCCACTAAGTTCCAGGGGAGGTGCTGGGAATAGGAAGCAGCGACATAGGCGCTGTAGTTGAGGGGAGCTGCAAAGGTCGCTATAGTCTCGAAGTCTCGCATTCGATATTCGCCGATGATCCGAAAACTGGAATTGTAACCGAACCAGCTGAGTTTGTCATAGTCGTAGCCAGCCTGAAACGCCAAGCCGGATCCGCCACCATAGACGTCGCTCGCCGCAAGTTTCGCGGCAAAGACGCCATCAGTTGTCTGCGCCACGATACCCGCGCCCACCGTGACCACGCGAGTGTCGGACTGGAAATCGGAAGTCGTTGTCAGCCAGTCCAGGATGCCGGTTCTGTAGAACCCTGTCACTACGGGCTGATCGAAGAAATACTGCCGTTGTACGTAAAAGCTGTGCGAAGACGTTTTGTTAACAAGCGTTGTATTGCCCGGACTGGAACTCGCAGGGGAAAAGCCCGTCTCTACAACGCCCGTGTCGAAAGACTTGATACCTGCGTTGAGGGACCATTCGCTGATGCCGGGCGCCAGTAGCTCCTGCCCGGAAAAGCCAGTAAACTCGATGGTCTGGCGCTGACCGGTGTCGTCTTCGATGACCAGTTTCACGTTGCTCGCGCCCGGGTTCAGCGGCAGGTCTGTCAAATTGTAGTTTCCAGGGCCGAGTTTGATGTGCTTCATCAGGACGTTGCCGACAAGAATGTCTATATTCGATGGCCGCTCGATACGGAAAGAATGCGCGCCCGTCGGGCGGATCGACTTTTGCGGCTGGAGCTGCGCATAGGCGACGTCGGCCGATATGCCGAAAATATCGGGGGCCGACTGGAAGCCCGTGCCATTAGGGTTGACATCGCCCACGCGAACACGGATTGCCTCATCCGGCATATCGTAAACGAGCCGCGTTCCTCTTCTGTAGAAGACATAGTCCTGAAAATAGCCTGGGCTGAACGAATTGGACCCGGGGTTATAGAATGTGCCTTCCGCTTCCAGAACATAAGGGCCAATCCGAACCGCGCCGTCGAAATCCATCGTCGGAGCTTCGGCGCCAGTGTTGCCATAAGCGTTTTGGCTGATATAGCTGGCGGCCAGATGCATGTTCACATAGGCGCTTACATAAGCAGGCTGTTCAAGCGTTGCGCTCTCTTCTTCAGCGTTTTGCCTGAAGTTGAGGGTGGCGGTTGGCCGCTGATCAACCGTCGGAAAAACTTCCAGCTCGAGGTTGAGGGGATCATAGCGGATAGTGATGCCACGGTCTTTAAGCGTCGCTACGGAGAGGTAACTCGGTTTGTCGCCTAGAAGTTCGCCCGGCTCTTTTGTTTCCAGTTGCTGCGATACCAGTTGCACGTCCGAACTCGTGGTGCCGGGGGCCTTCTTGCTCACCACGCTGCCGGCCGCCATCTGAACGGTTTGCTCCTCGGGCATTGCAAGAGCGGTGGTCAAAATCTCAGGGATGTAGATCTTTGCAAGATATGTTTTTAGGAGCTTCACGTCGACGAACAGGCTGTCGTCTGCCGTAATCTTGATCGCGACATCACCAAGTCTGGTTCCGTCGACCTTCAGCGGAACTTCGATCTCAAAGGTGCGACCGGTAGGATTGAGCTTCACAACAGCCTGCGTAGGTTCGTCAGTTACGATCTGTGATTTCCAGCCGCTCGGGGCGGGTGCGGCCAAAGCCGCTGACGCAAGCAATAGGCTTGCCGTCATATACCCGACCGCGCGAAAAGACTGTCCCATCACCGACGCTCGTGCCCCAAGGAGGTGAATGACTGAAGTTCTGGCGGCGCAGCGTCCCCAATCGAGGCTCCCGTCGCTACTTTGCTAGCTTTGGTTTGTAATCGAGGGTGGCGGAGATCCTGCCAGACCCTCCTGGAACGTCCGCGGGAACGAGAATGCGGCGCGTCTTCCCCGGCATGACGACCCCGTATCCGACCAACTGACGAAGCTCGCCAGGGGAGATGACCTTGCGCCAGCTTCCGCTCTCAAGAGTGAGCTTTGCGTCGCTGAAATAGGAATACATCACGCCCGGGTTCTCGACAGTGATGGCCGCGCCATGCTTTTGGCCTTGTGTTGCGGCTTCCGCGCTGACGAGCTTTAAGGCCGATTGTGCCCCGGAAGGAGCCACATTGACGACCACACCGAAATCGAACACCATCTGCACCCCGCTCTCACCAGGCTTCATCTTCACGGGAAGCTGGTTGACGGAGAGCATGTATGCCTGGCTCTTCTTGATATCGGGAGCTCCGACCCACTGGATGCGGAAGCTCTGCGTCGCGCCCGCCGGAACGACGGCTTGCGGGGGAAACACAAGGAATTCATCGCTGGCGGCGGACACGGTTGTTTTGCCGTCTTCGCCTATGTCGAGCTTCTTGACGATGACTTCCACGGGCATCGGCGCCGCACCGTCATTTACTACCTGGATGCTGGAGCGAGAATTCGCGCCGATAGAAACCATCTCCAACGACAGCGGCTGCACATTTACAGCACACGCCGGAGTCTAGTCCGCCTAAAGCGAAAAATCCCGCTACTGCGAGGCAAGTTTGTTTAACAGATACGCAAGTCATGGTGTCCCCAACTGGTTTTCCTGAAAAAAGCAAAGAGATAAAGCCGCTAGCGGGTTGACTCTGTATTCAACCCACTCCGTAGCCCTAACTGCGAAAAGCCTGCGGCCCAAGGCAGCTGGCCACGAGATACGCAGGCCGCCGCTGGCCCGGCAGCCAGCGGCTAAAAGGGCCCATTAGATGGTTGGCTCGAGAGAGAGGGTCAGGACATCCTGATAGTTACCGGCAGCAACTGGGTCGCTTGATCCGGCGATTTTGAAACTGAAACTGACATCCTCGTTTCCTAAAGTCTTCGGATCAAATTGAGAGAAAAAATCAGCGATTTTACCGGGAGCTATTACCGGGACCAAGTCAGGGCTGGATTTTTTATCGAAAATGATAGCGCTGTACAGAATATTATTTGCTGAAGGATTTGAGAGGTTGAAAAGGCCGCCTTTTGTAGAAAGGAGCGACAAGTGACAGGATTCATTGGCGTTCATAGAGAAGGTACCACTCGCACTCACGTCCTGGAGTTTGCCGTTGGAGTCACCCAACTTGTCGATCTTAAGAAGGCCTGTTTTGTCTGTACCAGCATATGAGCCATTCGTGACAGTGATTGTTCCGCTGCCAGCAATGGTGCAATAACCCGGCACCGTTCCTTGGATCGTGACTTGGAACGAGTTGCCAGTACTGCCTATGCCTATGCCGCCGCCTGCATTTGCGGCTGTAACGATTGCCAGCGCCGAAGTCGCGCAAGCAAGTGCAAAGATCTTCCTCATGGTGTGCCCCTTTTAAGTGCGTTAGTAAACTACGTGGCAGTTAAAGTGCCTAATAAATACTGCACCTCGGAACACAACGTCCCGTACGCCCGCAGAAATCTTCCACGTAGCAACAAACTAAACGCACAAACTTGTACTCACATTACAATATAATCTAGACAGATGGATTTATTGTCAGTGAAAGAACGTCCTGATACTCGCCCGCGGCTAACGGGGTCGAGGTCTGTGGAATGCTAAAGTCGATCGCCACCGTAGTAGCTCCCCACCAGATGGGCGCCGGGATCGTGAACTGGTTGACAAGTGTATTGGATGAGAGGCTGTCTAAATGAACCAGCGTACCTGATCCTGATACATTATGAGCGTCGGCGTAATAATCACGGAAGGTGCCCGTTTGACCGGCGGTGATGTTTTTCAGCGCGCCATATGTTGACGTAAGCGCATAGTCGCATTGCGAATTGGCGAGGACAGTAAACTGAACGCTGCCAGAGATCTTCCGTCCCGTGGCATCGGAATTGGAAAAGTTCGCACCGAAATCGATCGTTGGCGAAGTCGTGGTGGAGTTTGTAACAGTTGCCGTGGTGTCGAGACTGTAAGCCGGCGCCGTGCCGATCTTGCAAACAGGGGGGAATTCCCTGGCGATGCTAAGCTCGAAACCGCCAGCAGCGTGTGCGGCATATGCAAGAACGAGGACAGAGACGCCGCAGACAACGTTGAAGACCCTCGTCATAGTATCACCCCCGAAAACCTTCGATTCATGTTCCGTGCTATCCGCAGTTCTAGGGTTTGACGCTTACAAATACCGTCAGACGATCGGTATACTGACCTGCCAGCAACCGAGCGGGGGAAGAGTTCCATGAGATCCGTGTTTCAGCCAGCTGGTTGATCGCGATCTTCTGGCCCGAGTCAGTGAATGAGCAGCTTGTTGCGCCCTGCTTTATAGATTTACTACTGCAGGTGTCGTCGATCGAGCCGCCTAGCGTCAGCGGAATCCTGATGTGAACCTTATAGGCGACCTCGATCTGATCGCGTGATACGGCGTCAGGCGGGTTCGTGAGCCGCAAGGCTCCGTTGTCGGATTGCATTGTGTATTGGAAAGGCGCGTTGCAATCGACCGTGAAAGCAAACGTCGCTGAGCCCGCTTTTCCGGGATTGCCCGCATTGACTGGAGCAGTCGTAATACTGTTCGCGCAGTATGGCTTGATTGTGCCAGTGACTTCGACTTGAATCTTGCCAGCTGCCGCAAGTAAGGCAGTGACAGGACAAGAAACTCCGCCGAGTGCCGCAGCCATCGCTGCAGCGCTCGCATAAAAGCGCCCAATAGTCATTGTGTGCCCCACGCACAAACGTGAATTCAATGGCCGGGGGATTTGCGGGTTCTAGCCGGAACCTGGTCCCTCAACGCGTGCCCAGCAAGGTCAGTTGCAGTTTGCAAATTATTAACCTTGCATCGTTGAGTTCTAGACCGCTCCCTGACCGCTCGCAACGGCGATTTTCACTGATGTGGCAAAAGTGTTACGCGCTCTTGCGGACGCAGTTCTACGCACAATTAAAATTGTCGTTTTATAGTAATGAGTTAACAGTTTTTGAATGTAAAATTGTCTTAAAATCAGTCCATCCAAGGGGAGTGGTTTATACACATTTCGTGTAAACGCCGTGGAATCTGGGCTGATTTGCGGGTTGGCACAGACCAAACTTGTGGCAGGCTTGCCGGGCGCGCTGCCCTCTTCGAGCGTGTCGGCGGCCTGGGCCGGGTTCATAATCGTTGATCAACTCGGCGGCGCGCTTCTTGTCGAGAGCGGCGATCAGTTTGCGTTTAACGCGCGGTTCGGCCTCTTCTAGCGTGTGGGAAGCCTGCCCGGTATCGAATTGACTGAAGATGACCAAGCGCTCGTCCCGGTCCAATCGCTCCAAAATGCCGGCGAGGTCCACAGGATAACTTTCCGGCAGCTTTTCTTTCAGCACATTAAGCCTGACGCCGCCCTGACGCTCCCGATGTCCTCGGGCAGGCGCCGAACGTAAGACCAGGGGATGGTGTCGTCCTCATGGCGCATGATTTGCTCCGCCCGGATGGAGCGTGCCGCCGGTAGCGAGCCGCGCCTCAGCATCAAGGTTGTGCAAGGCCGAGGCACAGTCCTTGAATGTGCCACATGAGTGCGTAGGCATTGCCGCCGATGAGAAACGCGCAACCGGCCGGGTCGTCCGGCTACACCTTCCCTTTGATGCTGATCATCGTGGCTGCGATGGCTTTCGGCGCAATGCGCCTCGACCTTGCTCAGAGCTATCGGTTGAGGCGCGATCAGGAGGCGGAGCTTCTTTTTCGCGGGCTTGCTTATAAGCATGCGATCAGCGCGTTCTATTCGCGGAACAGTCGCTATCCGCGCCAGCTGAAGGAGCTTACGGATGACAGGGGTTCTTTAGAGCCCCCCTTCATGCGGCAGCTCTACAAGGACCCTGTGACGGGCGGCGATTTTAGGCTCATTCTCGGGTCGGAGGGCGCAATTATAGGAGTTGTGAGCGCAAGCAGATATGCGCCGTTCAAAAAGGTCGACTTCGACAAGGAACTCGAGGGTTTCGGTGACGCCAAAACTTACGCTGGCTGGAAATTCGTGACACAGCCAGGGAGGACGGTGATACCGAAGATCATACTAGGCGGCCCCTCACGGACTCTGGGCCGCTAACAAGAAAAAAGCCGCTGGAAATGTTCCGGGCGGCTCAGTATGGGTCCGGGGAGGAAACCTGGACGGGGTTACTATGAACCGAAACGTAATCGAAGCAAATGTGTTTTTCTTCCAGCGCATTAAATGGCGCTTTTGCCGCAGCAATTTCTAGTTCACCAAAGGAACAATTCCGACTTTAGAATATACGACTTTGGTCGGAAATTGCGTTCCCGCGACTTGTTGCTGCACCGTGGCGAATATTCGGAACCTTACTTGAGATGACGTGTTTTAGGCTGACTGTGGTTCTGGAACAAGGTCGCGTGGTATGGGGACGGATTTTCGTGTGGTGGTTGCCGGATCAGGAGACCCTGACCTTGTCAATGAAATCATGGGCCTTATCGGGCGCTACTGTGAGGCTCATGGCGTCGTTCCATGTCCGGTCGAACTGCGAGACACGATGTTGGCCGTAGCGGCGCTTGCCCATTTGGAGGCCGGTAAAATGGAGTGTACGGCCACCGCCATGAGCGCCGAGGACTTCGCCGACGCCGCCCGTGACAACTTCCGGGATGTGACCGGGGTGCTCGCAATGCCGATATTCTGCAGGCAAACCGCAGCCCGCCTTCGGCACTAGGCAGAGTTCGTTGATCTGACCAACGGATTATCATCCCGGAAGCCGCTGCTCCACGCTCGTCATCCCGGAATGGCGACGAATTGGAGTGCCACCCTTTTTGCGATCCCGGCTCACGCTTCGCTTGGCCGGGATGACGAAGCGCGAAGCGCTCCGCTGGCCGAGATGACGGCGGCGGTGATCCGTTGGCGCGTCCGCGAAAAGCGATGCGGCCCATGGTTCGACTAAGCTCATGGTTCGACAAGCTCATGGTTCGACAGGCTCACCATGAGGTCCAAGCCATTGAAATCGCTCTACCTCATCCTGAGCCTGTCGAAGACCTCATCCTGAGCCTGTCGAAGGATGACGCCCGGATTTCCCCCGTTTTTCAAAATCCTGCTAGCTCCTTTTCCCCGCTTCGGCGGTAACCGCTTCAACGGATGCGAGCAATTCCCTTTCCTGAACTGCTTGCGCTCACAGAATTTATTTAGTTTGCGCACAGAAGCCTCCTACAATTCCGTCCAAGGCGTTTTTGCATCGGAGGGAGATCATGAAGTCCTGGTTGTTTCTGGCTGTGGCGGGTGGCCTCGTGGCTTCGAATGCGCTTGCGGACGACGGCGCGAGCTTTGTGAACGGGGATTGGATTGGGACAGGGGCTTTCCAACTCGGCGGGGAGGTCAGCGCTTGTTCCGAAGTGAAGATGAGGTTTGGAGGCTCCAAGACAACCTATGTGGTTCGGGAAGCCTCCATGATCTGCGGGAACGGACCCAAGCAGGACTTTACGGCAGTCGATGCTTTCAGCGTCAAGGACGACGGGCAGGTCTATTTCGAGGGGGGGACCAACACGACCCTGGCTAAGGAGACAAAAGTCGGCGTCGTAAAGGATAATAAATTGCGCACCGTCAATCCGATCGACACGGGCGGGGTGGACGACATTTCCATGCAGAAGGCCGGAGATTTCCTGATTTACAACCAGATTGCGGGCGTACCGGGCGAGACGCCGGCCTACAGCCTGATGGCCATCATGAAAAAGGACCCGTCAGCGGCAGCGAAACCTTGAGCGCCGGTTGCCGGCTCGCAAAGGGCGCCCCTTCTGACCAACAAAGCTCTTGGCGTTGCATTCTCGCCTCGGGAGGACGCAATTCCGTTGGGCCGCCATGTCTTTGCCTCAACCTCATGCGCATGCGATGTCCGCATCGGCGATAAAAAAAAGATTTGGCATGATCAGGCATTTTCCAACGGCGCTCGTTCTCTCGCTTTTGTTCACGACATCCGCCCCCGCGGCGCAATGCGGCGGCGACTTCCGCAACTTCGTCGGCGCGATGTCGCGCGAGGCGGCGGGCGCGGGCATTTCCCGCTCGGTCATCGACGCCGCGCTCTCGGGCGTCTCGCCCGACCAGTCGGTGCTCGCCTTCGACCGGCGCCAGCGCGGCACGTTCCGGATGAGCTTCGAGCGTTACGCCTCGACCCGCGTGACGCCGGGCCGCATTCAACGCGGCAGGCAGCTTTTGCAGCGCCACGCCGCGCTTCTTTCGCGCATTCAGCGGCAATTCGGCGTTCCGGCTCCGGTGCTTGTTGCGATCTGGGGACTCGAAACCGATTTCGGCAGCGGCGACATGGGCAAGCTGCCGGTGATCCGCACGCTCGCCACCATGGCGCA
This sequence comes from uncultured Alphaproteobacteria bacterium, assembly GCA_963723755.1. GTDB lineage: Bacteria > Pseudomonadota > Alphaproteobacteria > Rhizobiales > Rhodomicrobiaceae > Rhodomicrobium. The sequence continues at coordinate 20,767 of CAVRSS010000020.1, forward strand.
TGATTGCCGCCGAACCAGTTGTTCCAGGGCGAACTCCTCGCCGCCTTGAAGATCGTGCAGCGCGGCGATCTCTCCCTGCGCGACATGGTCGGCGCCTATGCCGGGGAAATCGGCCAGACGCCATTTTCTGCCATCGTCCTACATCAAGTACGGCGTTGATTACGATGGCAACGGCCATGTCGATCTGAGACA
>CAVRSS010000021.1:0-16376 GCA_963723755.1 uncultured Alphaproteobacteria bacterium
CGTGGAAAAGGCCCTCGCTTTCATCTTCGATGTTTTGTCGCACGCGACAGCCGGCTCGAAAGCCAACAGCCGTGGAAGCCGTATGACGCAGAAAGCAATTGCAAACAGAAGTTTCCTGGACGAGGTACGGCCAAGACACAGTTTTTCCGAAGTCCGGCAAGGACTGGAGGCCAGCCCTTTGCGACGCCATTTGAAACTTACGTAATACGAACAGCCATAAGTCACGACGCCTTTGCCCATGGCCGCATTTGAAGGAAAAAAGTATTTACATGTTTACTTAGGGCGGTTCTACGAAACGAACCCAATTTTAGCCGATTATTAACTCTCACAGGCTGACGCGCGCCTGGAAAGGCCCACGCGTCGAACGCTCTGACACCTGCTTGAGGTGCGGTGTCGCGCCGCCGGTCACGAAGCAGTTCGTGCCGATGCCGCTCATGATTTGGCGCAAGGGATTTGGCCTTCCCGGTCTTGCCAATCATCACGGCGCCCACCCGCATTGAGATCGGGGGCCAGCCTTGCGGACGGCCTGGACGGAACTGTTCGGCGGTTTCTGCATTGCATTTATTCCGAACGCGTCATTCGCACGAGCTTGAATCTGATGGCGGAAAGAGACGAAGTGAAAGGTCCTGCTCGCATTTCTTCGAGCGAGATCGCCCCCGAACCGTCCGAACCTTTCTCCCTCGAGGACGAAATTGAGAAACAGCCCGGCGTTCCCAAGACACCGCAAGGATGGTGGACCTTTGGCCTGACAATCATGGCAATCCTGATCGCTGTTCTCCTCTGGCGTCGCTATTATTAGCGGCGAGTTGAAGCGATGTTGAAACGCATCCTTGTTGGCATTGTCTGGTTCAGCGCGCGGGCAAGGTGGCTCGTTCTCGCGATTGCGTTGGCGGTAGCAACCTTCTCGGCCGTTTTCGTCGCCCGGAATTTTGCAATCGACACGAACATCAATCATCTGATTTCGCCGAACCTTCCGTGGCGTCAACATCAGGCCGCTTATCAGAAGGCTTTTCCCGGCGGGAACACCATGATCCTCGCTGTCATCGATGCGCCGACGGCGGAACTTGCGCAAAGAGCGGCGGACCGGCTGACGAAGAGGCTCAAGGAGCGACACGACTGGATCAAAGGTGTGAGTGAAGGAAACGGATCTCCTTTCTTCCGCCAAAACGGGCTGCTGTACCTTCCCGAACCAGAGCTCACAGCAAAGCTCAATCAGCTCTCACGCTCAGGTCCTCTGCTAGGCCGCCTCGCCGCCGACCCGAGCCTGAGAGGCATCATGGACTCCATCAGCTTGAGCCTCCGCGGCGTGATCTTCCGAAGGGTATCGATGGATACGCTCGCGCCAGAGTTCCAGGCCTTGTCCGCCACGATCGATAAAGTTCTCGCCGGGCAGCCTGCATATTTCAGCTGGATCAGCCAGTTCCAGGGCGGTTCGGCGAAACCTCAAACGCGACAGTTCGTGACCATCTCTCCCGTTCTCAATTTTGACGCTTTGGAACCCGGCCAGGAGGCCACCAACGCCATCAGGCAAACGGTTGCGGATTTGAAACTGCCTCAGCAGGGCGTGACCGTGAGGCTTACGGGACCCGTTCCTATCGCGGACGACGAATTCAACACGCTGCGGCAGGGCGCCGCCCAGAATGCGGTGATTACGGTTGCTGCCGTTCTTTTCATCCTTTGGCTTGCCCTCCACTCGTTCCGCATCATCCTCGCCGTCTTCTTCAGCGTTGCGGTGGGTCTTGCCGCCACAGCCGCTGCGGGGCTCAGCCTCGTCGGCGCGTTCAATCCGATTTCGATTGCCTTTTTTGTCTTGTTTGTGGGCATTGGCGTCGATTTCGGCTTGCAGTTTAGCGTGAGCTATCGGGCCGCCCGCTACGACCATCACGGCCTCATGCGCTCTCTTGTGGAAACCGCCGCGAACAATGGCGGCCGTCTTGTCCTGGCAGCTCTCGCAACCGCCGCCGGTTTCCTCTCTTTCCTTCCCACGGCTTATCAGGGCGTATCGGAGCTTGGCGCAATTGCCGGCATGGGCATGATTATCGCGCTTATCCTGAGCCTTACCGTGCTTCCGGCGCTGCTTCGGATGCTCGATCCGCCGCCAGAACCTTCGCCGCTTGGCTATGCGTTTCTGTGTCCGCTGGAACGCTTCATGGAACGGCATCGGGTCGCCATCGTTGCCGCAACCGTTGCCGTGGTCTTCGCGGCGAGTCCTCTTCTTTATTGGCTGCAGTTCGATTTCAACCCGATGGACCTCCGCAATCCCAAAGTGGAGTCGGTTTCGACCTATCTCGATATCAGCAAGGACCCGGAAGTGGCCGGACGGACGGCCGAGATCCTGGCGCCGTCGCTCGATCAAGCGAACGAAATGGCGAAGACCTTGCAGGCGCTGCCCGAGGTCGCGCGCACGATTACGCTTTCAAGCTTGATCCCCGAGAGGCAGGATATCAAGCTCGCGGCTATAAAAGAGAAAGCCGACCTGCTCCACGACAATTTGCACCCCGCGCAGGTGAAGGCGCTGCCGACCGACGCCGAGATTGTGTCGAGCCTCGAGGCGACCGCAACATCGCTTGGCGCGCTCGCAAGCCAGCGTCAGGGCACAGGATCGCAAGCGGCCAAAAATCTGGCGGAAGCTCTATCAAATCTCGCGAGGGCAAGTGTTGAAACGCGCGAACGCGCTGCGAACGTGCTCATCCCGCCGCTCGACGTCACGCTCGAAAATCTCAGGATGAGCCTGAATCCGGAACCCGTCGCGCTGGACAATCTCCCGCCGGACCTCGTTCGGCAATGGAAGACGCCGGACGGCCGCGCGCGGGTTTCGGCCACGCCGAAAGGCAATGCGAACAATACGGAGGTGTTGCAACGGTTCGTCGATGCGGTTTTGAAGGTCGAGCCCACTGCGACCGGCGAGGCGGTCGGCATTCAGAAGGCGGGCGAGACGGTGGTCAGCGCCTTCGTCGAGGCCGGGCTTTGGGCGCTGCTTTCCATCTCGATCCTGCTCTGGCTCTTCCTGCGTAAGGTGTCGGATGTGGCGCTCACGCTTTTTCCGCTCATCCTCGCCGCCATGGTGACGCTCGAGATTTGCTCCGCGATCGGCTTCAAGCTCAATTTCGCGAATATCATTGCCTTGCCCGTCCTGCTCGGCCTGGGTGTCGCCTTTAAGATTTACTACATCGTCGCCTGGCGTCAGGGCCAAACGGATCTCCTGGCTTCGCCGTTGACCCGCGCGGTGTTCTTCAGCGGTTTGACCACGGCTGTGGCTTTCGGCAGCCTATGGATGTCGAACCATCCCGGCACGTCCAGCATGGGGCAATTGCTTGCGCTGTCGCTTGCCTGCACGATGGCGGCCGCAATCCTCTTTCAACCGCTTCTCATGGGGCCGCCGAGGAAAAAGGCGGAACCAAGCCCAGCTCCCACCGAGAAAGAAGCTTCATTGCAACAGTAGGCGACCCGCTCGCGCTCCGAACAGGGTAAAGGGGCAAAAGTCCGGGCAGCCAACAAACTCGCTCTTGTCATCGCCCGACTTGATCGGGCCATCCAGGAGCAAAAAACACATTTCTTTCAATAGGCCTAGATGGCTGGGTCAAGCCCGGCCATGACATGATGTGTTTTCGCGAAAGAAATTGCCCGGACTTTTGCCCCTCTTACCCCCCCCGAACAGGCCGTTAAGAGCCTGATCTCCAAAACGTGTTCGGGTAACTGTTGGTAACGGGGCGGTCGAGCGCAACTGTGTCCCGGCCGCACTTGTGTTGCCCGTATTCCTGCCAGAATGTCATGACGCTAGATGTCGAGCCGGATGTTTTGGGTGCAACCGTGGATGCACGTTTCTGCCCGACGGCGTGCTTTCGAGCGTTGCCGTTCTGCACACGCAGGTCAGGAAGGAAACATGAGCCCAACACCGCAGCGCGAATTCCACGTCGTGCTTATCAAGCCTGCTCACTATGATGACGACGGCTACCCCATACAGTGGTATCGATCGGCCATCCCCTCCAACACGCTCGCCTGCCTGAACGGCTTGGCCATGGATGCGCAACGCCGCAGCATCCTTGGCCCCGATGTCGCGATCCATATCCACACCTATGACGAAACCAACCGGCGCATGCGGCCTGACAAGATCATCCGCATGATCTCGGAACGTGGCGGCAGGGCGCTTATCGGCCTCATCGGCGTTCAAACCAATCAATTCCCGCGTGCGGTCGATATCGCCGGCCCGTTCCTCAAGGCAGGCCTCCCCGTCTGCATTGGCGGTTTTCACGTCTCCGGCTGCATCGCCATGCTGCCGGAATGGCCAAAGGACATGCGCGATGCGCAGGCCCTCGGCATCTCATTCTTTGCGGGGGAAGCCGAAGACGGCCGCTTCGATCAGGTTGTGGTCGATGCCTGGGAGGGCAAGCTCGCCCCGCTTTATAATTTCATGGATCAGCTTCCGTCGCTGCAGGGCCAGCCGGTTCCCATCCTTCCGCAGAAGCATTTGAGCCGGACCGCGGGCGCGCTGTCGAGCATGGATTTGGGGCGCGGTTGCCCCTATCAATGCTCGTTCTGCACCATCATCAACGTGCAAGGGCGCAAGAGCCGCTTCCGCACGCCGGACGATCTTGAGAAGATCATCCGCGAAAACTACGCGCAGAAAATATATCGCTTCTTCCTCACCGACGACAATTTCGCCCGTAATCGCGACTGGGAAAAGCTTTTCGACCGCATGATCGAACTGCGCGCAAACGGATTTCCCAAGATCGGGTTTACGATCCAGGTCGATACGCTCTGTCACAAAATCCCGAACTTCATCGAAAAGGCGTCGCAAGCGGGCGTGCGCCGCGTCTTCCTCGGGCTGGAGAACATCAATCCGGACAATTTGCTTGCCGCCAACAAGCGTCAGAACAAAATCACGGACTACAGGGAGATGCTGCAGAAGTGGCGCGCCTACGGCGCGATCACCTGCGCCGGATATATCATCGGGTTCCCAGGAGACACCAAGGAGTCGGTCCTGCGGGACATCGAAATCATCAAAAGGGAATTGCCGCTCGATCTCCTGGAACTGTTCAACCTCACCCCCTTGCCCGGTTCGGAGGACCACAAGCTCCTCCTGGAAAAAGGGGTGTGGATGGATCCGGATATGAACAAATACGATCTGAACCATCGCGTTACCCATCATCCCAAAATGAGCGATACGGAATGGGAAGAGGCATGGCGCGCCGCCTGGGCCAGCTTTTACAGTCCAGACCATATCCGCACCATCCTTCGCCGGGTTGCCGCCAGCCCGAAAGGGCGGCCAGGGACAACTCTGTCGACGCTTCTCTGGTTCAAGCTCGTGCATTCTTACGAAGGCGTTCATCCGCTCGAAGGCGGGGCGCTCCGCCTGAAATTCCGCCGCGATCGCAGGAGCGGAATGCCGATCGAAAGCCCCTTCATCTTCTACCCGCGCTATTTTGGCGAAACGGTCCTCAAAGCTTGGCGCTATTGGTCCAATTACCGGCAATGCAATGCAATCCGGAAAGAGGTGCTGGCTGCACCGGATCGATTGACTTATACGGACACCGCAATCGCGCCGCCAAAAGCCGACGAATTTGAAGCCCTCGATCTCTATCATGCGACGTCCGGGGGCGAGGGCGCTCTCGCGCGCAAGCATCTCCACGACAACATTCGGGCGAAAACCGGCGCGGCTGCCGCAGTGCGAGCGGCAATCGCCGAGTAGAGGCGGCCTGCGCCTCGCTCGGTCCACACTCGTCATCCCGGAAAGGCGAAGCCTTATCCGGGATCGTAACGACTTAAAGCGTCTCATTTTTGCGATCCCGGCTCGCGCTTCGCTTGGCCGGGATGACGGCGGCGGCGATCGGTCCTTGTGATGCACACGCGAGCCAGGACGCGCCGCCATAGACCGTAATTCATAGCCGCCGGTTATCCAACCAAAACACAGGGCTAGGCCGGTCAAATAATGGTTACCGTTCGCGCAGAGATTGTAACCTTGCGGTCACACAAGGAAGCCGCTAACGTCGGCCTTCGCTTTATACAAATTAAATCAAGGTTTTGGAGGAACCATGGCCCGATTGGCTGAAAATATGAGCGAAGAGTCTCGCAGGCCGCTAGACGGCTGCCGCATCCTCGTCGCCGAGGACAACGCATTGCTGCTCCTCGACATTGCAGACTTCCTTAGTGATGCCGGTGCGGAAATCGTAGGGCCGGCCGTGAGCGTTCAGCGGGCCGAGTTCCTCGCAAGGTCTGAACAGCTTGATGTTGGGGTGCTGGATGTAACGCTTAAAGGTGGAGACGTGTTTCCGATCGCAAGAATACTCACGGACCAAGGCAAGGGCATCGTCTTCGTCACGGGAATGCAAGATACATCGACGCTTCAGAGGGAGTGGCCCAAAGCCAAGGTCTTGAGCAAGCCTTCATTGCCGCAGGACCTGATCCAGGCCACAATCGCGGTCTGCCGGAGCGTAACCCCGAGCTGACGCTATTCCACAACGAAAGCCCCATTGACCGGAGAAAAGACTGACGGGCAATCCACGGTTGTAGCCTCCACTGCTTATTCGCGCTCAAGTGGTGACGTTAACGGATTTATGGTTAACAGGAGCGCGCCGGATTTATTTCCGGTCACCATGTTGCTGAACAAGCAATTAATTCCTGCCACAATTTCTTCCCTCCGCGCGACATTTGCGGCGCGAAGTAATTCCAATAAATCATTGAATCTGATCGCCTTTTTCTTGCCCGCGACCTCCCATTAAATAGAACTAAATGCTGGAATTTTCTCATTAAGTGGACGAGCAAAAGTCCGTTAAATATGTTTTGGCTTCGCGAATTAACCACCCCGCGCGCCTCTCCCGGCGAGTCTGAGGCGCCGTCCGAAGCCCGGCTCCGTCGGCGACGCACCGCCGGAAAACCCCTGTAAAACGGGCGATTTCGCTTGAGCCGCCAAAATTAACGCGGCGGTAAAGCGCATTTTCGTACAATAACTCAATGAGGGCAGGACGCGCTGACAGTGACAGGGAAAAATTGGGACGACTTTGTTCCCGCCATGCGGTGCATACAAAAAGAGCCAATTGGCCTGCCTCAACGAGCCGCTTCGCGTCGCGAAAGGGCAAGATCAGTCATGCAGTCCATCATGCGGTCGAGGTCGGCGCGCGTGGTGCGATGATTGACGATGGCGCAGCGAATGACGTTCTCGCCGCCGATGGAAGTCCAAGACGGCGCTGCGACGCCGGTTTCGTGCACGTCCAGAACAAGCTCCCGGTTGAAGGCCCGGTCGTGCGCGCCCCGAACGCCGAAGCACACGATATTGAGAGCGACAGGCGCTTTCAGCTCGAACAGCGGGCTCTGCCGCACTTTCTGAGCGAGGTACTGAGCGAGTTCGCAATTCGCCAGCATCGCATCGCCGATGCGGTCCGCGCCAAGCGTCTCGATCGTCATCCAGGTCTTAAGCGCCCGGAAGCCGCGCGACAGGTCAGGACCGAGATCGCAGGGCCAAGTGTCGCCATCGGCGAGGCCGCGCTCCGACCGTTGCAGATAGGCGGCGGGCATTGCAAATGCCTGTTTGTGCGCCGCGCTGTCCCGAACGAGGAGAAACCCGGCGTCGTAGGGCACGTGTCCCCATTTGTGAAAGTCGAGCGCAACCAAGTCCGACTTTTCGATCCCCTTCATCAATGGGCGAAGCTGAGGCGAAAAGGCCGCAAGCGCCCCGATCGCTCCATCAACATGGAACCAAAGACCTTCCCGCGAAGCCACCTGCGCAATGCGATCAAGCGGGTCGATCGCCCCTGTGTTCACGGTGCCTGCCGTGGCCGCAATGAAGAAAGGCGCGAACCCCCCGGCGCGGTCTTCGGCGATTGCCGTTTCCAGCTTGGCAACATCCATGCGGCCGGATTGATCGACATCGATGGTGCGCAAATTCGCGGAGCCGAGCCCCGCAAGTTCCATTCCCCTCGCAATGCAAGTGTGCGCCTCCACGGAGGTATACGCGACGAGGCGGCAGGCCGTCATCGCCAGCCCTTCGTGGCGGGATTCGTAGCCCGCGGCCTTTGTTCTCGCCACAATCAAGGCAGCGAAATTCGCCATGGACGAGCCCGTGACGAAAACGCCGGATGCGCTGCCGGGATAGCCCAGCGCCTCGGCCATCCACTGCGAAATCTGGTTTTCGACATCGAGGCCGATGTGATTGCGCCCGCCGCAGTTCATGTTCAAGCCTGCGGCAACCATCTCGGCGATCATGCCGACCGGCGTGCCCGATCCATGCACCCAGCCCATGAAACCAGGATGAAGATTGCCCGTGGCATAGGGAACGATGTGAGTGTTGAGATCGCCGAGCACGTTCGCGAGATCGCGCCCCTCACGAGGCAAAGGCTGCCGGAACCGTTCGCGCGTTGCCGCTGGCGCCGGTTGCCATACCGGCCGCTCTCGAATGGTTTCGATATGCGTGATCATATCGTCCAGCATGGTGTGCGCGAGGCTGCGGAACTCGTTCCAGTCCGCCGGATCGAGATCGTGGTTTACTGAACCGTCGGACGGCTCTGGCGCGCCGGCAGGAAAAGGCTCGGCGTTGCTATCGCAATCTTTTGGCGAAACGGGTCGAGACATCGCTTACTCTAGAGTTGACGTTCAATGCGAGACCACTTCTCGAACAAGCCGTCGAGGTCCGCCGCAACGGGTTGAAAGGCCCGATCGATATCGTTTCCTCCGCTCATTCGCACGGCGACGCCCGCCAGGGTGTAAGCCGAAGCGGCGACGCGCAGCACCGTCTGTTCTCCCAGGCATACCGGTTGTCCAACATGGCACACAGGGCCATGGTCTTGCTCCCTCAAAGCCGCCTGAATCCTTTGCGCCGCTGAGAACGCAGAAGAGGAGCCATACCTATCGCGCACCGCTAACGGCACAATAGTGCTCGATCCGAAATCAGGTTCATCATGGTCGAATTCAATGCCACGAAGGTTTTTCGCCCTGGCGCGAACCTCTTTCGCAAAGCGGTCCGCGATCCTTGTCTGCGCGTTGTCGCCCATGGCAGCCATTGAGGCAATACCATCAAGTGCCGCGACCCAGCGCAGACCGAGACCGATATTCGTTTGCGATACCCACATTTCTCCGAAACGATGCCGGAGAGCCGTGGACCAATCCAACGCCGCGCTGTAATCGGCAATTCCCCTTGGAAGCGATGGTCGCGTTGCAATCTCATCCGCCAATACGGCGGGTAGAAGCACTACCCCACAGAAGGGCGGCCCGCCAGCAAATTTAGAGCCTGTCGCCTGGACCATAAACCCGTCCTCGAGATCGCGCTTGATTTGCGTCAAGCTGCATCGAAGCTGGCAGGCATCAACCACGACGCGGACCTGCTGAGGCGCGCTTGCCATAAGGGCACGCGCAGCCTGCCGCGTCAGGCCCGTGAGCCCGGTTTTCGATGAGTCAAGAACGTGGAGCAGCACGTTACGGTGGCGCCCCAGCTCGCGCTCAACGACGTCCGCGGTCTCCTGATCGATCGCGTCAGGGGCGCGGGGCGCGCCTCCCGCATCACGAATTGGCACAGCAGCGACTTCGATCCCACTTGCGGCAAACCCATCGATTACGCTGCCAGCGGTAACCTGCGCGCCAAGAGCCGTGGAACCCGAGAAGTGACGGCCCGAGGCTGCCATTGGAACACCGCTCCCGGTTTCCACCGGGGCAATGAGGATGTTTGTGAGCGGCCCCGTCGCCAAGCCGAAGGCAATGGCGAGAGCAAGGACTTCGGCATCCGTCCCCGAAGGGGCAAGGACTGCCTCCGACCCGGGAATGCCAAGGAAATGCGTGATGCTGGCTCGGATGTCATCGAACCATTGATCAATTCGCAAACCGGAAGCCGAATTTGGCGTCAGCAACCGGTCGAGCGCGTGTCCCGCCGCTGCGAAGCCCGACTCGGAAATCGTGTTGGCCGTCGTCGATGCGAACGAGATTTCGTCACAGACAGGCGTCGTGGCCGTGCCGTACCGATTGCGCCGCGTGAGGGGATCGAGCGTTATCCGGGCATCGCCTCCTTGGGACAACAGGAGCCCAAGCGAGGCGCGGGCCTCACGGTTGGAAGCCAGCGCTTTTGCCAGAAAGCCGTCCTTGCGCGCTCCAAGCATGGTTCGGACTTTCCCGCCGTGTTCATGAAAGATGGCTGCACCGGCGTTCCAGGGCCGACTGGAAAGCGCTGAACAGCTTTTGCATCGCGGGCAGCTTGTAGGAAAAGATGCCGGTTGCATCCATGGCGTGGACAATCATGGCGACCTGCGCCTCGAACAGCAGGAGTTGACCGTCCGGCATTTCAGCGCAATCGATGATGAAATAATCGAGGCCGAATTTCCTATAGAGGGCGTTGAATGCGGGCGCGTAGCGAACGGCAAAATCGGTATCGAAGTCTCGCATCCACGACGCTTCTTCAGCGCGCCACGCCTCGTTCTCTTGCATACCGGAATTGAGATAATGGACCATCCAGTGACTGGAGACAGCCCAATGACTGGCGAAGGGCCGACCGTCGATGACGGCGATCCTCTGTTTTCGAAAAGAACCCGTCGGGGCGGGCGTAGTCGACGAAGGGCGCCAGATAGAATTGCTGTTCGGGCTGTTTCTCTAAATAGGCTGCAAATATTCGCCGGGCTGTCTATCTTCTCCAGGCCCTCCCCCGCATGTGAACCATAGGGCCGCAAGATGATAGGAAAGGTCTCATTCGGCAGAAGCGCAGAGAGCCCGATTTGCCCTGCGCCAGTTGGTGAAGCGAAACCCTATCCGCTCTCACCGTGACGGGAGTCGACAATCGACGCCTCATCGGCGAACATTTCAGCGACCGTGTCGCGCGTCAGCGCCGCTATGTGCCGGGGGGCGCCGTTCATGATCGGCCCTCGCCAGCCCTCCAGCAGCCGTTCAAGGTTTGCAAGGACTGGTGCATTCGCTTCGGATTCGCCCACGGCGATGAAGGCGACGTCATGCTCGGGGACGTCTCGCAGGTCCGGGGTCTGGCCGTCGACGTAATACAGCGTCAGGACCGCGTTTGAGCCTTCCATGAGAAAGTCGATCGGAGTGTTGGCCATGAAGTCGCCTTCCGCGACCAATGCCAGGACTTTCAAGCCGTCGCCGCTTCCGTGCGCGCGGGCGTAATGGCGGCGGAAGCTTCAACGCCATCTGTTGGAGTTCAAGCCCCTTGCTCCGCTGCCCGGTGGTTAGAAGAATGAACGACATATCCAAAAGAGCCGCAGCATCTGTGGGATCAGCGGCAAATCTTTCCAAGAGCTGGCCCCAGACCGCGGCAAGATCGCCCTGCCGGTAGGCGAGTTCCGACAATCGCAGCCATACCCAAGACCGAAGAGGGATGATGCGGAAAATTGGCTGTATCCAGGAATGTCATTTGATTGAAAATCTGCTGAGTCATTGGGAAGGAAAATTTAGCATTCAGCACTTGTGCTAAACTTGAATCGCATTTTGGTATGTTCGATGGAAATCTTGTTGCTTAGTTCGACACCGGCCTTGCGGCTGCCCCACCGAGAATGAACAGGTTGCAGACTTTTTAATCCACATCCTCAGGTGGCGATTTTCTTTCTAATTGGTTCGCCACCGGGGTCGACCCGCCCAGGATGTGGGTCGCCTTGTTGCTCCGGGCACCCGGTCGCAACGCGATCAGGTGCGTTGGCGCGAAATGAGGCAGTGGTCTATTTTTTTTGGACCATTTTGTGTCAAGGTACCCTGACGTTGTATACAAACACGCTGGTCGTTGTATGACAGCGGCCCAATTCAGGTCGAATATGGTAAAAATAGCGTTGCGGCAGGGGGGTGAATTAACCTCTTTATGGTTAATTCCCCACGCGCTCCACGCGCCGGAATTATTTCCCGCCTGAAATCGCGCCAATAGAAGCGCTTTTTGCGAAAAAGCGTGGCGCGAAGAAATCCGTTAATTATGTTTTTGGCTAGCCCGTTAACCTTGACAGCTCCCTTCGCAGCCGCCGCCATCCCTATCGCCTTCGTATTTTTCCTTTTGAAATCAATGCTTTGGTTCCGTTAACCTCACGGTAAAGCGCATTCTCCTAAGATCCACGGCAGAGCATTCCGGCTGAACACGCAAGCAAAAAGCCGATCCGGAGAATGAAAACAGATGCCGCCTTAGTCCGTTGTTTACAAAAGCACTCAGCGCCGGGTTACCGACGCAATCGGTCTGCGCCCGGCAAACCGTGCTCAATTCGACACCGGCCTTGCGGCCGACCCGTCACTCTCTCTCATACGGTGAATAATGCTTCTCTTCGACGATTGCCGATCCGAAAACCACATTGATGTCTCGCTTGAGGGCGGCCCGCCTGTCGTTCTCCTGATAGACGCGGCGTGCGAGCGAGACAAAATCCGGGCCGAAATCGCCCATCCGTTCGCAACGACGGATCGCGTCTTCGATCTCCCAGAGGGCGCAGTTTGTGCGTTTCAGCTCCGCTGTCAGGCTGTCGATGCGGGTTCCCGAGACGCCGCGGCTTCTTTTCAGGTCGCTCAGCAGGGCCAGTTCGCGCCTGACATTGAACAGCTTGCCCGGATCCGGGACGCGCTCCGCCTTGATTTCCAGAATGGTCAGTTTGTCTATCAGTTCGCCGACCCCCGCCGGGAGGAGAAGCGGGCCGGTTGAACCCTTCGCTTTCTCCACTATGAGCGTTTTCAGCGCGTCTGCCACGTCTGTGAACACACCCTCCCAGTCGCCCACGGAACGCTGCCGGAAAAGACGCATCGTCGGATACCAGGGGGAGTCGTCACGGCCAAGCATCCACCGCCACTCAGGCATGCGCTTCAGGGCAACCCAGACCGGTCGCGCCATGGCTCCCGCGAGATGCGCGATAGAGGTGTCCACCGTTACAATCAGGTCGATATTGGCCATGACGGCGGCTGTATCGAGAAAGGCGCTCGGCCCGGAGTTGAAGTCATCGCCCAGCGTTTCGACCCGTACACCCGAGAGCGCAACCTGCTCAATGCCATGACCTTTTTGAAGGCTGATGAGGCGGCAGTTCGGAATGGCCGCGAGTGGGGCGAAATTTGCAAGCGGAGCCGCGCGGGCAATGTCGATCTTTGGATCGGGATTTCCTTGCCACGCAATGCCGACCTTGAAACCATGGTTTCCGAGACGGTCTGCCCACTTTGCCACCAGGTCCGGATCCGCGAAAAGGTAGGGAACGGGCGCGGGGACGCACTCTGCCCGCGTTTTGAGTGCGCGCGGCAAGCTGAAAAGATGAATTTGATGATCGAAATGTTCGGCCGGATCGATTTTTGTGACGAGACGGACTCCCGGAACCTGCTTCAGAAGCCCAAGCATAGGAGGGCGGCATTCCACCGTCGCATCAATGCCGATGTCGGCCAGCATGGGAAAATACCGCGCGAGCATTATGGCGTCGCCATTGGCGGCCTCATCGAGGACGAGAAGCTTCTTCCCGGGGATGGCCTCTCCGTTCCAAATGGGCCAGCGTAGCGGAATTTCCGCCTTGCATCGGTCGGCTGCGAGCCTGCGATATTCATAACCCTCCCACCCACGTTCGAAATCGCCGAGAAGGAGTTGCAGTGCCCCGAGATTGGAGTGCCCTTCCGTCAGATCCGGTTTGAGAACGAGCGCGTGTTCGAAGTCTCTCCTGGCCTCTTCAATCCGGCCTAGATATTGCAGTGCCAGGCCGCGCCCGCAAAAAGCGGTCGCTGAAGAAGGATCGGCCTTGATCGCGCTTTCAAAAAACGCAAGCGCCGGCTCGATCCTCGCACTTTTGAACTCGACGATGCCGCGTCCAAGCAATGCTTCGATGCAGCGTGGATTCCGAGCAAGAGCCGCATCGAACATGGCGGCGGCCTCCGACAGCCGTCCCAGTTCGTGGAGGGTGCCTCCTCGATTGCAAAGAACAGCCGAATGCTTGGGATTGCGAGCGAGGGCTTCGTCGAACGCGGCCAAAGCGTCCTGGGGGCGGCGCTGATCGTAGAGAATATTGCCGCGAAGAAATAATGCCTCGAAATTCGCCGGTTCTTGCTTCAGCAGCGCGTCGCAAGCCGCGAGCGCTTCTTCCAGGCGCTCAACTTTCTGGAGCGACGTGGCGGCGCCGTAGAGCGCTTTGCCATAGGTGGGGACGAGCCGAAGGGCGGAGCCGAAGCATTTGCTGGCCTCGGCGTGATTTCCGAGCGAGGCCAGGATCGCACCGCAATTGTACCATGCTGTTTCATTGGAAGGGTCGGCGTCAAGCGATGCGCGAAGCGTCTCGAGCGCGTCGTCAACGTCGCCATCGTCATAGAGGAGAAGCGCTCTGGCCGCCAGCGCGGGCGAATGACCGGGCGATATCTCAAGCGCGCGATCGTAACAAGCGAGGGCATCGCCCCGTCTGCTGGCGCCTTCGTAGGCCGCGCCGAGATTATAGAGCGTTTCCGCATTTGCGGGCTTGATGCGAAGGAGAGCATGATAATTTGAAATCGCATCCTTGAAGCGTCCGAGCCGCTGCATGATTCGGGCGCGGCCTTCCAGCGCTTCCGCGTAGCGAGGATTGAGCGCCAACGCGCGGTCGTAAAAAGGGAGGGCCGTCGTGTTCTTCCCCGCGTTCACGTAGATCAGCCCGGCGAGATAGCACGCAAAAGGATGGCCGTGCGTCAAGCGCGGATAGGCGATCAGACACGCCAAGGCGCGGTCGGCTTCGCCTGCGCGGAGAAAGCCAAGCGCCTCTTGCAGGATATCCTGAATGCCCGGCGCAGCGGCACTCTTGAGCAAAGCGCGATCCATCGGGCCTCCGGCGATTGCATCTGCCGGAACTAAACGATGGGAAGCTTCTCCGAAGCTGGTCCGGGCCTCGATGCCGCTCGTAGCGGACGCATGGATGGGCACTGATCGGCTGGAGTTCTCGGGATCGAGCTGACGCTCTTGGCTGGTCCTGTTGCTCCTTTGAACTACTTCTATCCCATCACAGTTTGAGGCGAAATCCGCAAAAGCGGCTGAGAGCTGACAAGCGTGGTCAGGGATCGGAAACGAGGCTAAGCCGGGCAAGGCTCGCGGCTCCAAGCGCCGTTCACGCCGCCAGAACTACAACCAGTGGCTCAAGGCTTGAAGGTGGCCTCAGGACCATCCACCCGTTGAGCGCTTCTTTCCGGCAAAAAAGCTGCTATGCGCCTTTGGCCATCCTCTTCGCCGTCAATTATTTCGTCCCGATCCAGGTCTAAGAAGAGTTCTCCGGCGCGCATGCGGATCGCCGCCGTCGTCAGCCTGGGACTCGCCGCTGCCGGCGGTTCGCCGCGGCGCAGAACCCGGCTTACAGGCCAACTGGCTTTTTGTATGTACGTTACGAAAGGCGGCATTTCGCTTAATCCCCCGAATCAGATTGCGCTTGTGTCCGCATTACCTGGGCCGAGATCTTAGGGAAAAACTCCTTACCGAGAGGTTAATGGACTTAACGTATTGAGTTGTATGATATAATTGAACAGAGCGCATGGGCCGCGGCATCTGCGAAAGCCGCCATCATACTTAAATTACGAGATCGGAACATAATTAACGAAGTAAGAGTTTTTGCTTCGCGAAGCCGAAGCTGAAACTCCGTTGGGCTGAACGCTGGGTGTGACGGTTGCTATGGAGTTTTCAGTCGTGGCTGACCATCGGAAGGCGTGGGTGACGGCTTGGCGAAGGCGTCGGCCCAAGCAAAACCTGCACGATCCTGGTATCGACGCCGCTTTCCAGAAGCCTTGTGGCGTAGCTGTGCCTGAGCGTATGCGGGCTGAAGCGCCGCTTAATGCCGGCGTCTTTGGCCGCCGCCCGGAAAGCCTGCCAGACAGACAGGCGCGTGACCGCAGTGCTCGTCAGCGACGGCGCGCGTGCCTATGCCTCTTTTGCCACCGAAAATGGCCTTGGCCATGTCGGGCTCTGCGCCCGCGACGGCGAACGCAGCCGGGGCGTCTTTCATATTCAAAACGTCAACGCCTACCACAGCCGTCTGAAAACCTGGATGCGCCGGTTCAACGGCGTGGCTACAAAATATCTCCCAAGCTACCTCGGCTGGCGCCGCATGTTCGAAAGAGAAGGCGATGACATCAGTTCGCAGCGCTGCCTCTTGGCTGCCCTGGCATGAACCATGGTTTTCCTTTGAACCTTTTTAAGTTACTCTCCCATGCTTGCTCGGTAGATTCATATATCGCTTCAAGCCGAGGCAGATTTTGGGCGAGCTGCTCACGACCTAGGATGTTTGCGAGGGGCTCAATAGCATTAGGAAAAAGTTTATTAAGTTTGTACATGCTGGATTCACTCTTGAATCAATAAGGTCGGCTAGATGATTTTCAGAAGACTTGTTTGATGCCAGCAATAATACAGGGGGCTAACGTTCTTCCCGCGTGTGCCAGAGTCGCAGAACGTAGATTGTGGAATGTTGAATTTCATAGCGCATTTCGTAGTGTCCCACCAAAATTCGTCTTAC
>CAVRSS010000022.1:0-13653 GCA_963723755.1 uncultured Alphaproteobacteria bacterium
CTGCTGCTTTCAATCTCTTGCGATGAGAAGCGAATATCCTCTACATCTCTACGCTGGGGAACTTTACGCATTTTGCGCAATCTCTGCCTAATTTGCGCCATCGCAGCCGGAGTCATACTGTAGCGACACATGGCTACATCCGGATCACCATTTTGAGCACTCGCACCACATAAGGTTCGGAAAAATATTAGTTATTTATGCTGGCCTGCAACAAACTGACCAGGAACTTAGGTTTAAACCAAACTTCCGAGCTGCCATTAATTCAGCGGTTGGGAAGTTCAGTATAAAGCTACGCCTAATACTCCTGTAATATAACAGCTCACTTAAAGCGATTCCGATGAAAGGCAGGTTGCGCTAGCTCTTCTTAGACATCTCGGTTTGAATTTCGATCGAAACCTCATCCGACACGTAAGGGACGGCTGCCGAAATACCGAAATCGGTGCGTTTCACGTTCGTTTTTGCTCCGATCCCGAGAGTTGGCTTCTTCGACATCGGCTGAATGCCTGCAAAATTGAGTGTCACATCAAGCGTAACCGGCTTTGTGACGCCGTGTAGGGTCAAATCGCCGCTGACTTTCCCTGTTTTCTCATCCGTCCGTTCGAATTTCGTGCTTTGGAAAGTCGCCTCCGGGAATTGTTTGGCGTCGAAAAGCTTATCGCCTTTCATATGGTCGTTGAAAATAGGCACAAGGGTCTCGATGCTGTCTGTCTTGAACGTCACTTTGAGCTGGCTTTTTTCGGGATTGGCCTCGTCATACAGAAGTTCGCCGTCGTAGCCTGTGAAGTGAGCGCATTGACGGCTGATCCCGAGATGATTCCAGCAAAATCTCACCTCGGTGTGCATGGGATCGAAGGTGTAGGTCGAAGGCTCTGCCGAGGCGTTTAAGGTCGTCACGAGAAGCGCTGCGACGGCAAAGATCGCAAGCCGGTTCCACGTCATTCCAATTGTCTCCAAAACGGCTTATGTTCGGCGGAGGCCTAGCTTGGCCGTGGAAGCTTGGCAAGGATATAACCCACCATTGCACTCACAAGTATTTGTGCAACGCAGGTTATTCGACCCCAAGGCGAATAAAAATGCCGCGAATGACGGTCGGCTTGTTGCCGACGTCGGCGAAGTCAACGCAATCGCCAAGCTCCAACCGTCCTCAATCGGAATAGATAAAAGGCGGAAAAGCTCGTTGATTTGAAGCGCTAGACAGTATTTCCGCGTCCATCGGACGCGGGCTGCTTTAAGAGAGTTTTTTATGATCGGTCGCCGACACGATCTCCGCCGCGCCGGCGCCTTTCTCCAAAAGTTGAATCATCGCACGCTTGTCGACATCCCAATATTCAGCCTCCGTGATCTCCACTTTAAGGATCATCACGCGTGGATCGTCCGGTCCTTCCGGAAACCATCGCTGCGCCGCGTTGCTCCATAGCTCGCGGACCTTTGCCGGATCGCAAGACGTCCGCGCAAGACCCGAGACAGAAACGTAAACCTGATTGTTGGGGTCGGCGTAACTCACATTCACTTGGGCGTCTTTTTTCACTTCCTCGATCTTTGGCGAGTCTTTGCCAGTGAAGAACCAGAGAACGCCCTCCTCTGCTCTCTGTGTCGCCATTGGCCTCGACCGAAGATGCCCGTTTTCATCCTCGGTCGTGAGCATCCCCACGTCGAGGGCCTCGATCAAGGCTACAAGTTTCGCAAAGCCTTGCTGATGCGTGTTCAGCATTGTCATCCTCCGGGGGACCGATTTGTTTGGCAAACAAGAAGATTTGCCAAGCGTTCCGATCTTCCCGGTAAGGTCGCGCTCCTGCGCTTCGTGCTGGAGTTCACGCAATACAAAACCACCCTGGCTTTCGCCAAGGTGGTTTCAAATGCCCCGGAGGGGGAAAGTCTTAGCCGCCTGCTGCAACCGCTAGATCAAGCTGACCCGCGACCGCGATCCGTCCACGCCACAGCTGGCACCACTCGTAACCGCTGCGAAGCCCCATTTCATCCCACATAACGCGAAGCGAACTGACCAAATGGTCCATTTGCTCGTCGGTGTGATTTGGGCCTGGCGTCAAGCGGATGCGCTCCGTACCGCGAGGAACCGTCGGATAATTGATCGGCTGCACATAGATCCCGAAGCGATCGAGCAGTAAATCGGTCAGAGCCTTGCACTGCACCGGATCGCCTACCAGCACAGGCACGATATGGCTCGGCGTGTGCATCACCGGCAGGTTCTCGAGCGCCAGTCTCTCTTTTAGGACAGCTGCGCGGAGTTGGTGCTTTTCACGCTCGATCTGGCTCGACTTGAGGTGACGAATGCTTGCGAGCGCGCCCGCACAGATGACCGGTGCGAGAGAAGTCGTGAAGATGAAACCAGGAGCGTATGAACGAATTGCGTCAACACAGGCCTTGCTCGAAGCGATGTAACCACCCATCAAGCCAAAGCCCTTCGCCATCGTCGCTTCGATGATGTCGATCTTGTGCATCGCATTGTCGCGTTCGGCTACGCCCGCGCCATGCGGGCCGTACATACCGACGGCATGAACCTCGTCGATATACGTCAATGCACCATATTTCTTGGCAAGATCGCAAATGTCGCTGATCGGCGCGATATCGCCGTCCATCGAATAGACGGATTCGAACGCCACGATCTTCGGAACATCCGGGCCATATTCCTGAAGCATGCTTTCGAGGTGTTCGAGGTCGTTGTGGCGCCAAATGCGCTTGGGGCCGCCGCCTTGCCGAACGCCTTCGATCATCGAGGCATGGTTTTTCTCGTCCGAGAAGATAATCGCGCCCTTCAGGATCTTCACCAGCGTCGAAAGTGTCGCCTCGTTCGAGACATAGCCTGACGTGAAGAGAAGTGCGGCTTCCTTGCCGTGAAGATCGGCTAGTTCTCTTTCCAGCTCAACGTGATAGTGGGTGGTGCCGGAAATATTGCGCGTACCGCCGGAGCCCGCGCCGACAAAGTCGATCGCCTCGTGCATAGCGGCCAACACGGATGGATGCTGCCCCATGCCGAGATAGTCGTTAGAGCACCATACGGTGATAGGTTTAGTGCCTTCTGGAGTGTGGTGAATTGCTCGCGGAAACTCTCCGCGGTGCCTCAGAATGTCGGCGAATACGCGATATCGTCCCTCGGAAGTCAGTGCTTCGAGAGCTTGGGCAAACTTCCCGTGGTAGTCCATAAGCGTTCCTCGTTGGCGGGTCGGCGCGCACACGGATGCGCCGGGCGAAAGAGCCAGCTTAAGTCGTACTGGCAGGAATTCCGCCTGTGACGCCAGATAATTACGCGAACAGGAACGGAAGTCCAGGCATTAGAAGCATTACAAACTGACGCACGTCAACTTTTTTTGACATTTTGACATGTAAACGCAACTAGACAGTTGATGCCGTCTTATTAGCTCAACCCTGAGCTGCGCTCATCCCGCCCCGGAAGGGATCGCCTCTCTCTCATCAGGTTTACAAACCTGAAAAATAAGTAGTGGCTGTCCTGTGGGCCGGGCGATGCCTCGGGATGATATTGGACCGAGAACACAGGCCGCCCTTTAAGCCGGATGCCGCAATTGCTTCCATCAAACAAAGAGACGTGCGTTTCCTCCACAGAATGAGGCAGGCTCTCGCGTTCCACTGCGAAACCATGGTTCATGGAAGTAATTTCTACCTTCCCCGTCGTATAATCCATAACCGGGTGATTTGCTCCATGATGCCCATGAGGCATTTTTATCGTCCGTCCGCCGAGGGCGAGCCCCAAGAGCTGATGGCCGAGACAAATGCCGAACAGGGGTATTCCAGAATCGACGACCTTTTGGATGACGGGTAATGTATAGTCTCCTGTCGCGGCGGGATCCCCCGGTCCGTTCGACAAGAACACCCCGTCCGGCTTTCGGCTGAGAACGTCCTGCGCGGTTGCGTCGGCAGGAAGCACGGTCACACGGCAACCTGCCGAAGCGAGACAGCGCAGAATATTGCGCTTGATGCCGTAATCAATCGCGACAACATGGAACTCCGGTTCGTCCTGCTGCGCGAAGCCCCGGTTCCAGGTCCATACTCGTTCGCTCCACTGATAGCTTTGCGTCGCCGTTACGGTCCGGGCGAGTTCGGCGCCCTCCATGCTGGGGCAATTACGGGCCTTGGCTTGAAGCGCGTCGAAATCGAAAACGCCATCGGGATTGTGCGCGATCACCGCATTCGGCATACCGCTTTCGCGAATGAGCATCGTCAAGGCCCGAGTGTCGATGCCGCTAATGCCGATGATGCCGCGAGCACTGAGCCAGCGATCAAAGTTCTGGGCGGACCTGTAATTCGACGGGCTTGTTACCGGGGCGCGAAGAATGCATCCGCGCACGCCGGAGGCCGCCACGAGATTGGTCGTCTCAATGTCTTCCGGATTGGCCCCGACATTGCCGATATGGGGAAAGGTGAAAGTGATAATCTGGCCTGCATAAGACGGGTCAGTCAGAATTTCTTGATAGCCCGTGATCGCCGTGTTGAAGCAAACCTCGCCCGTCGCTTCTCCCGTTGCGCCAATCCCATCCCCTTGAATGATCAGTCCGTTTGCGAGAACGACTGCGGCTGTGTAGGGGCGATCCCCCCACGCGACGGCGCCGTCATGGCTGGTGAGTGACATGGCGTAACCCTGGACTCCATAGTTGCGCGTTTTAGTGGTGACCGACTTTACATCGGGAACTCAGAAGACGCGTAACTATTTTCACCCGGGATTTCACCGTGTAGGAACAGGCACTTCCCCGCGATAATCGTAAAATCCGCGCTGCGTCTTCCGGCCAAGCCACCCGGCCTCCACGTATTTCACGAGCAGCGGGCACGGGCGGTATTTGGTATCCGCCAAACCCTCATACAATACTTGCATAACAGACAAGCAGGTATCGAGGCCGATGAAGTCTGCGAGTTGCAGAGGCCCCATCGGATGGCGTGCGCCAAGCCGCATGGCAAGGTCGATAGCCTCAACCGAACCCACACCTTCATAGAGCGTGTAAACGGCCTCGTTGACCATCGGCAAAAGAATGCGGTTCACGATGAACGCCGGAAAATCTTCAGCCACGGTGACCGTTTTTCCGAGCGTCTCGATGAAGCGGCGCGCACTATTGAACGTCGATTCATCCGTCGCGATGCCACGGATCATCTCAACCAGATCCATGACCGGCACCGGGTTCATGAAATGAAGGCCGATGAACTGCTCGGGGCGGTCGGTAACGGCGGCAAGGCGCGTGATCGAAATTGACGACGTATTGCTGCCGATGATCGTATGCGGCTTCAACTGCGGGCATAGCGCAATCAGGATCTTGCGCTTGATATCCTCGTCCTCCGTCGCAGCCTCTATGACGAGGTCCGCCTCGACCTAACGCATCCAGCGAGGTCGCATGGCTGATCAAGGAGAGAGCCTTATCGCGGTCCCCTTCCGTGATCTTTCCGCGATGCACCTGACGGCTCATATTGCCGTTGATCGTGGCGAGCGCTGCCTCAACCCGCTCCTTGCTGATGTCATGGAGAAGCACATTGTAGCCGGCGAGGGAGACGACATGGGCGATGCCGTTGCCCATCTGCCCAGCTCCAATGATCCCCACAGTTTTGATGGGGGCCTGCTCCCGCCCCTCGCTTCTATTGATGAACGGATTACCGCGAAACATTGGGGTTGTGGCTTGGACCATCGTGAACTCTGGGTTCTGTGCGGACTATTTCCGGCTGTCGAGCGCCGCTTCAAATTCAGGCAGGATCTGGAAAAGGTCTCCGACAAGGCCATAATCCGCGATTTGGAAAATCGGAGCTTCCTCATCCTTGTTGATGGCAACGATGACTCTCGAGTTCCTTCATGCCGGCAAGGTGCTGAATAGCGCCGGAGATTCCAACCGCGATGTAAAGCTCTGGTGCAACAACCTTGCCAGTTTGGCCAACCTGATAGTCGTTCGGGACAAAGCCTGCGTCCACGGCCGCGCGGCTCGCGCCGACGGCTGCGCCGAGTTTATCTGCGATCCGCTCCAGGAGCTTGAAGTTCTCGCCCGACTGCATGCCGCGGCCACCGGAAATGATGACCTTGGCGGCCGTGAGTTCCGGCCGTTCCGATTGAGACAGTTCTTCGCTGACAAATTGGCTGATGCCGTTCGGCGCGGGCGCCGCGATCCGATCGATGGCAGCCGATCCGCCCTCAGGCGCGGCCGGGAAAGTCGTGGTGCGGATCGTCAGCACCTTCTTGCCCTGGCTGCATTCGACGGTCTGAATTGCGTTGCCGGCATAGATCGGGCGCTCGAACTGCGTCGGGCTCAGAACCGCCGTCACATCCGAAAGCTGCGCAACATCGAGAAGAGCTGCAACCCTTGGCGCGAAATTCTTGCCTGTCGTCGAGGCAACGACGACGAGAGCGTCGTAGCCTTCCATGAGCGGAACGATGAGCGCGGCCAAATCTTCCGCAAGCTGAGCCTTGAGATGCTCGGCATCCGCCAGGAGGACTTTATCGACGCCGCTGAGAGCCGCCGCCTTCTGCGCGACGCCTTCGGCGTTCGACCCGGCGACAAGGATATGGACCGGCGCGCCAAGCGCTTGCGCCGCTGTGAGCGCCTTCGCCGTCGCGCCGCTCAGCGCGTGATTATTATGCTCTGCAACCAGAAGAACGGCCATTATTGCAACACTCCAGCCTCAGTGCGCAGTTTTTCAACGAGTTCACTTGCAGTCTTCACCTTGACGCCAGCCTTCCTCGTGGGGGGTTCGACCGTCTTTAACACCTTGATTTTGGGCTTGATGTCAATTCCAAGCGCTGCCGCATCGTGCTCATCGAGAGGCTTCTTCTTCGCTTTCATGATATTCGGCAGAGACGCATAGCGCGGCTGATTTAGCCGCAAATCGGCTGTCACGATTGCAGGCAGCTTCAACGAAACGGTTTGCAGGCCGCCATCGACCTCGCGCGTCACTTCAAGCGCGCCATCCTTGGCCGCGACCTTGAATGCGAAGGTGCCTTGCGGCCAGTTCAGAAGGGCGGCGAGCATCTGCCCGGTCTGATTGGAATCGTCGTCGATAGCCTGCTTGCCGAGAATGACAAGGCCGGGCTTTTCCTGCTCGACGGCGTGCTTGAGGATCTTCGCGATCGCCAAGGGCTCAAGGTTCAGATCGGTCTTGTAAAGGATGGCGCGGTCCGCTCCCATCGCAAGCGCGGTCCTGAGCGTCTCCTGTGCCTTTTGAGGCCCTACGGAAACGGCAATAACTTCGGTCGCGTGCCCAGCTTCCTTAAGGCGAAGAGCTTCCTCGACGGCGATTTCATCGAAGGGGTTCATGGACATTTTGACGTTCGCGATGTCCACGCCGCTTCCATCCGGTTTCACCCGGATTTTGACGTTGTAATCGACGACCCGTTTGACGGGTACGAGTATTTTCATGCGAAGTGTGCCCTGGCTCTTTTATCCATCGAATATTATGCACCGCACCGCCGGGTCAACTTACCTGATGGTTTGATCGTATTCATTTGCAGCGCCATTCAGAAAATCAAGCGTATTTCGCACCTGCGAAAAAGTCAATGCGCCCAGGGTTAGACATTCGGCCAGCAATTACTGGACGCCGGTCGCTGTATCGAAGAGCGGGACACCAGGCCGTCTCATGATGACGATGAGGAGCACGCCCGCGAAGAAGCCGCCAACATGGGCCCACCAGGCGGTCGCCTCTCCGGTCAGGAAAATGCCGCTGGCGATCTGGTACATGATCCATAGGCCGATGACGAAGGCCGCGGAGAACCGAAGCGGCAGGAAGGAAACAAACGGGACGGGGAAAAGAACCCACACACGGATGTTCGGATGGAGAATCACATAAGCGCCGATGACGCCCGCGATCGCGCCGCTCGCGCCGATCAGAGGCACATCCGGCGAGACGGTCACGGCGCTATGCACGACAGCCGCGATCACGCCGCATAGCAGATAGAAAATGATAAAGCGGACATGGCCTAACGCATCCTCGACATTGTCGCCGAAGACGAAAAGAAACACCATGTTTCCGAACGAGATGCCAAATACTGCCATGCACGAACATGTAGGTCAGGAGCCTGAATTGTTGGGGCACATGCTCCATAAAGGCATGGACGCTCGCAACGTCGCGCGGCTTGAAAGCCAGGGCATCCACGAAACCCGCGGGTGAATGCAAAACCAGATGGGTTTCAAATACGAAATATATCAGCGTATTCAGGCCGATCAGGCCTACCGTCACATACTGGAATTTCACCCTTTTGAGATGGTTCATGTCCCAAATCGGCACAAACAGCATGGACGAACCCGATAATATTGAAACTATGCATTACGCGAACTGAATATGCATTATTACGCATTTTTGCCCGGTTGCCATAGAAGATCCGACTTGCCTTTGTCATTGACATACCGGCTGGCGACAAAAAGGTGATCGGACAAGCGGTTGATGTAACGGCTCACGGCGTCGCTCACATGCTCTCGCTCGTCCTCTCGCAGCTCCACGATGCTGCGCTCGGCGCGGCGGCAGACCGTTCGCGCCACATGCAGCGCGGCCGCGGCCTGGGAGCCTCCCGGGAGAATAAAGGATGCCAGCGGAGCCATCTCTTCATTCATGAGGTCGATTTCGCGCTCCAGCCGGTCAACCTGCTCGATTTTCATCCGCAGAGGCGTGTAGGGGAGCGGTTCGCCTGTATCCGGCACGCAAAGGTCGGC
Source organism: uncultured Alphaproteobacteria bacterium (assembly GCA_963723755.1). Classification (GTDB taxonomy): domain Bacteria; phylum Pseudomonadota; class Alphaproteobacteria; order Rhizobiales; family Rhodomicrobiaceae; genus Rhodomicrobium. The sequence goes on from CAVRSS010000022.1 coordinate 8,646, forward strand.
TCCAAGATCGAAGAGGTCGTTCTGGATCCGCGCCAGCATGTCCGCCACCAGGGCCTGATCCGCTGACAACAGCAATCGCGCCACGCCGATGGCGGCATTCGTCTCGTCGACGGTGCCATAGGCCGCGATACGAAGACTGGTTTTCGGCACACGCTTGCCGCTTCCGAGAGCGGTCGTGCCGTCATCGCCAGTTCTTGTGTAGATTTTTGTGAGGACAACCATGCTGCCTGCTGAGCGGGACCTCTTGGAAAAGGTCCCAAGGCATAACACAGTTAGAACTTGATGCCTAGCCGGACGCCCGCGTTCGTAAGGCCCCTGTTGTTGCCGCACAGGCCGGCGTTCGACATGTGATCGAGAGTTCCCATCAAACGCCAATCCTGTGTCAGGGCGAGCCCGAGCGAAGCCAATTCTCTGAAATTTACCTGGCAGCCATAGGAGGCTACGTCCAACTCATGCAAGGGTCCATCATGAGCGGCCCCGCCGAATGAGGTCTCGAAAAAAGTGTTGCCGATCAGCTTGGCGTCCCAGGTAACGCCGAAATAGAACTCGTCGGTCTTACCGAAAGCGATTGTCGTTCCGACATGCGGACGCGGCGTCAGGAAGAAATCGAGGATGCTGTTCTCGTAGCCGCCAGCAAAGCGGCCGCCGAGAACCTCAAGGTTCATTGCGCCTGTTCCCTCGCCATGAGCGTCGTCGATCGCCTGCTTGAATGCTCCGACGCGAACCTCATCCACCGTCCAGAAGGGATGCGCGGCCGTTTCAAACGGCTCGATGATGCCCGCACGGCTAACGACCGGCGCTGCGGCTATGCAAGCGGCTGCCACCGCCATGGCGAACAGACCCCGCCTAGAGCTGGTCATAAAGTCCCCGTCCACAAGCGCCCCCGTTCTTTGAGTTAAGTGTTGGGGAGACTCGCAGTACTTGTCAAAATGGATAGAGCGGTTTGAATTGGGTTTTGTCTTCTCTGTGGGATAATTGACACTTCCCGCTATGAAGATGCGAAGTAGATGGTCGCCATGAGGATGACGATCGCAAGAAACTGCAGTGCTATACGCCATCGCATGAGCATTTGACTGCGGCTGGCGCTGCCTCCCACCGCCATATTCAGAAGCCCGAGCGCGAGAACGGCGCCAACGGCAATCAAGGCGACAAGAATGACAGACTTGAAAACGACTGGCATCCGGGTTCTCCTCTGATAGATAACGTCCGGAAAACACTTTTATGCAGGCTTCCGGCCATCGCGGCTCATCGGTCGAGGCGGCGATGGGTGAAAACACCTTCCGCCGCATGTCCCATCCGATCACGCCTGCGTCGCCACCACCTTCGATTCAAGGCGCGCTCGATGTCCTGATGTCCATTCACAAACCTGGGATCAGGGTGCTCCTCGACACGGCGGCAGACCACGTCGAGAAAATACTGCCGCTCGACAAGCACGGCCTGATTGCTCCAGTTCCGATAGCGGGAGTCCGTCATGAAATTGCCGCTCGGGAGCTTGCGAATCGCATGTTTTTGCACTGTCTCGGGAGCCCGCTCACAATACAGCGACGCGGCCCTGAACTTGTCGATGTTCCCGTGCTCCAGAAACATCCTGAGTTGTGAGAATGGCGCGGCCTTCTTTGGGGCAAGAGCGGGCGCGATCGGCTGAAGCAAACCGAAGGTCTTGATATATTTCGCATAGGGCGCGCCTTCGCCAGGCTCGCGCCGCGAACGCAGGCAAAAGCTTTTGATGCCGTGCTCGATCATGTCCGAAATGCAGGATTCCACACAGTCCCGCACCAGTGCGCCAGGCAGCGGTACGACGTCGTTTTCCAGGATCAGAACGTAAGGGTTCTTGGCTTGCTCTGCGATGGCGCGAAAACCGCCATAAATGCCGAGGTTTTCGACCGTGCCCGTGGAGCGGACGCCTGCCTCTTCGGCAACCCCTTTGTCATCGGGTGTCATGGCATTGAAATGAACGAAGAACTCGCCCGCGCAATCGACAAGCCCGCTCTCACGGTGAGCCTTGAGCGCCCGCGAGATCGTCTGCAAAGCGCCGAAGCTGAGCACGCCGACGGAAACAAGCGAGGCCGGCGAGGCGGCGGCGCGCGTTCCAGACTCCGGCGCCGCCAGGACAGTGTTGCTGATCGCCATGAACCGTCTCCTCACCGTTGCCGCTCGCCGATGGGCTTTCGAATCTCTTATAGCAACCGCCGGAGCGTGCGACACGAGCTTTCCCCCCATCAACCGGTGAGGGTGTACGGGACGTTAAAATTGGCTTTGTTTGGCAAAAGACACCATAAGTAATAATATATATAGTTTTTTGCGCCGTGACTTATTGCCGTTCGTATTACGTGAGAAGATGCAGGGAAAAATGGCGGTTCTCGTCCGCCCAGCTTCTGACCGTCTGCCATCCACCGCGCGCCGCGATCCAGCGAAAGCCGGAAAGCGAATATTTGTGGGAGTTTTCGGTGTGGATCGTCTCGCCAGCCTGGAACGAGAAAGAGCGGCCAGCCACGGTCGCGCACTGAGCGTAGACGGACCGCAAATGCATCTCGATTCGCTCTTTGCGGTCGTTGTAGATCGCGGAATGCTCGAATGCGGCGAGGTCGAAGGTGCCGGATAGTTCCCGATTGATCCGCGACAACAGGTTGAGGTTGAAGGCCGCCGTGACGCCCGCCGCGTCATTATAGGCGGGCAGCAAAACGTCGAGCGGCTTTTGCAGATCGGCCCCGACCAGCAACGCGGCCCTTTTGCCGAGAAGGCGGCGCGCCGAGCGCAGAAAAAGAACGGCCTCCGTGCGGTTGAAATTGCCGATCGTCGATCCGGGGAAAAAGCCGACACAAAAACGGTCCTGCAGCGGCAGCTTCATTCCATCGAGGTCGTGAAAACCGCCGAGTATTGGGTGCACGCCAAGGCCGGGAAAAGCCTGCGCGATACGGCGGGCAGCCGGATAGAGAGCCGCCGCCGAGATCTCTATCGGGATATAGGCGGCCGGACGTTCCAAGGCGCGGAGCAGGAGTTCGGTCTTTCGGCTGGACCCTGAGCCGAACTCGACAACGGCCGCGCCTGGCGGGAGGAGGTTGCCGATCTCGGGGCCGCAGGAGTTCAGCAGGCCGATTTCCGTGCGGGTCGGGTAATATTCAGGCAATTCGGTGATGCGTTCGAAAAGCTCCGACCCTCGCGCATCATAGAAAAAGCGGCTTGGCACGCTCTTTTGCTGCAGCGACAGACCCTGAAGAACCGCGTCGCGAAAGTCTCTTCCGGCTCCGACGCGAGCTTCGGGAAACTGAACGATTTGTCCCATCATGCGTCACTCGCGAGGCGCAGGCCCATGAACTGCCAGCGCTGATAAGGATAGAAGAAGTTGCGGTAGGTTGGGCGAATATGCCGGTCCGGGGTGGCGAGCGAACCGCCGCGCAACACCATCTGGCTGCACATGAATTTGCCGTTATATTCGCCGAGCGCGCCGTGTGGCGGGCTTATAGCCGGGATAGGGGAGATAGGCGCTTTGCGTCCATTCCCAGACGCTGCCGAAAAGGGACGATACGCCGTCGCTGGCTGCGGGCTTCGGCAGAAGATGAGAGAGATCAAGCGGCGCGGGGCCAGGCTGTCCACGCGCGGCGCCTTCCCACTCGAATTCGGTGGGAAGGCGATGACCTGCCCAGCGGGCGAAGGCGTCCGCTTCGTAATAGCTGACATGCGCAACGGGGCGGCTTTCCTCCACCTTGCGAAGGCCATGCAGCGTCATCTGATGCCAGACGCCGTCGCGAAGCTCCCAGTAGCCGGGCGCTTCCCACCCTTCGCGCTGCACCGTGGCCCAGCCATCCGACAGCCACAGCGACGGCGTCCGGTAACCGCCCGCCTCCATGAAGGCGATCCATTCGCCGTTTGTGACCTCGCGGCTGGAGAGACGGAAATCCCGCAGGAGAACCTCATGCGGCGGGCCTTCATTGTCGTAGGCAAAACCTGCGCCCGATGGCCGATCTCGTAGACGCCGCCGGGGACGCTGCGCCAATGGCCGGGTGCGGCAGTGCCAGTTATTGCCGCTGGCTGCGCGTCGCAATAAGCCGGGCGCAGCGGATTCTCGGCAAACAGCGCAAGGATATCCGTCAGCATCAACTCCTGGTGCTGCTGCTCGTGATGGATGCCGGTTTCGATCAACGAAAGGGCTTCATGCGTCAAAGCCTGCTCCAAGAGCCGCCGCAGATGCTCGTCGACATGGCCGCGATAGGCCCGCACCTCTTCAACCGAGGGCCGCGTGAGCAGACCGCGCTTCGGTCGCGGATGCCGGGGGCCAAGGCTCTCGTAATAGGAATTGAAACAATAGGAAAAGCGCTCGTCGAAACTTTCGTAACCGCGCAGAAAGCGCTTCAGCACCAGCTCTTCGAAAAACCATGTTGTGTGGGCGAGATGCCACTTGGTTGGGCTTGCGTCCTCGTTGGCCTGGACAACCTGATCCTCCACCGAAAGCGGCTCGGCGATATCGAGCGAGAAGCGCCGTGTTGCGAGAAGGGCGGAAGAGAGCTTAAGCTGCCTATCCTCCTCGGCGCTGGGGGGGCGGTCGTCGAGTGGCATAAGTGTCTTGCCCTTTTGTAACTTCTGGGAATTTCAATCCCGTTCGCTGGGAATCTGAGCAACAACCTAATCGAGAACTAGGTCCATCTTGGTAACGTTTGACGACAGCCTGGGCACATCTGCGTTACGAGCGCCCGTTGAAAGCGAAGGCCGCCGCACGCCAAAACCTCTCCGGGGCTCCGTGCGCCTGCTCGAGGCGATGGGGCATGGAACGCTGACGGAATTCCCGCTCAAAAGCGGACGCCGGGCCGACATTCTCTCGCTCGGATCGAAGGGGGAAATCTGGATTGTGGAGGTGAAGTCGGGCGTGCCCGATTTCCGCTCGGACCATAAATGGCAGGATTATCGCGAATGGTGCGACCGCTTTTTCTTCGCCGTCGGGCCCGCTTTCCCGACCCACATTCTGCCTGCCGAGCAATACGTAACTGGCGCCCAGTAGAGGACAAAAACATAA
>CAVRSS010000023.1:0-23480 GCA_963723755.1 uncultured Alphaproteobacteria bacterium
ATGGTTCGACAAGCTCACCATGAGGCTCACTCACTCACCATGAGGATCAACTCCTTGAGAACACTCGACCTCATCCTGAGCCCGTCGAAGCCTCATCCTGAGCCCGTCGAAGGATGAAGCCAACACTCCACCTCATCCTGAGCTTGTCGAAGCCTCATCCTGAGCCTGTCGAAGGATGAAGCCACGTTTTCATGCTTTTTCAGTATCCTGCTAATGGAAGGATCGCAGTAACCCCCCCACGAGAAGATTCCAGCCGTCGATCAGGATAAAGAACAAAATCTTGAAAGGCAGCGAAATGGTTTGGGGAGACAGCATCATCATGCCCATCGACATGGTCAGTGTCGCGGTGATGAGATCGATAACCAGGAACGGGAGCATGATCAGAAAGCCGATCTCGAAGCCTCGCCGCAATTCGGAGATCATGAAAGCAGGGATCAAGGTGCGCAGAGGCGTTGCTTCCGTGGTGGTGCTTGCATTTTGGGAGTGCGACATTGCCGCAAAGAGGTCGATGTCCTTCTGCCGGACGTTTGCCGTCATGAATTCGCGGAAAGGATCGCTGATTTTGTGAAACGCTTCTTCCTCGGATAATTTGTTATCCATGAAAGGCTTGCACGCCGCTTTCCCAAGCCTTGTCGAAGGTCGGCGCCATCGTAAACAAGGTCATGAAAAGCGCGAGGCTGATGAGCACGAGGTTGGCCGGTGTCGAAGGCAGGCCAAGGCCGGAGCGCAAGAACGAAAGCGCGATGATGAAGCGGGTGAAGCACGTCACCATCACCAGAATTCCTGGCGCGACGGACAACACGGTGATGGCCAGGACAAGCTGGATGACCCGAGCCGATGTCAGGTTCCCGGAACCCGGCAGGAGAGACGATAAATCGCTTTGCTGAGCCGCTGCGGGAAGTGCAGCGGCTAACAACACCGCCGCAGCGCAAAACACTGGCATCAGCAAGCGGCCGGTAATTACAGACATTCTTACGCCGGCTCCATTGTTTTACTAACGATTGAGACTTTCTTCAAAGCAGCCACCCACTTCTGTCAGCGCCTGATGGCACCGAAATCGTGAGTTCGCCGCAAAAACATTTGAATATCGCGCCTGGTTACTGAATAACAAAGGACTGCAGAAGTAATTCTCTCACTTTGCCTGCGCCTAGTTGGACGGCACGCTTCCTCAAGTCCTCTCTGACATATTGGAAACCTGTTGGCCCATCCAGTTCAGATAGAGAAACCGTCCTCAAATAGCTCACCAGATCATCTCCGATCTTCGCGGCAAGCGCCGCCGAGTCCTGCGTATTTGGCTCGAAGACGACGACCGCCTCCAGGCGAACGTAAAGCGATGAAGGCTCGCGCAGATTTCTAACAATCGGCGCCAACGGTTTCACCTCGGCCGGCTTTGCCGCAGGCGCTTTCGCGGAAAGGGCCGCCGCATCGGCGACGGTGCTCGCGCCTTTAATGCCAAAAGAGCCGAAAGCAAAGCCGCCAGCGATTGCAGCCAAAGTGCCAATCACGGTGCCAACGACGCCGCTCTTCGAGCTTCCCTTCTCAGCCATGCTACCTCACATTATCTGCATCAGAAAGGGGGCTCAGCTTGTTGTAGAGTTGCTGTCCTCAGCCGGGTTGCTGGACCTCCATGACACGCCCGCGGCCACCATAGGAAATCCGTGCCTCGGCGATCTTGTCGTAAGAGATGCTGTTGTCTGCGGCGATATCTCCTGGTTGAACGATGCCCGCGATAATCAGCTCGCGAAGCTCGAAATTAACCAGGACCTCCTGCCTGCCGCTTACGATCAGATGGCCGTTGGGTAAGACGCAGGTTACGACCGCGCCGACCCGCAAATCGATGGATTTAGAGCGAGAGACGCCGCCCTGGCCTTGTGAGTGCGATGTCGACTGAAATTTGGGATCGAGCTGGCCGGTACTTTGCGTATTGAGATGCTTCGACATTCCCGACCAGCTCAAATTGGTCGTTTCCGTAACGTTCATTTCAACAGTCGAGTTACGATTGGCGCTCATCGTATTGTTGAAAGAAGCCTGATCCTTGATCGAGATCTTTACAGTAATAAGATCGCCAACTCGGGTGGCCCGAGCGTCCTTGTATAAGTCCGCGGCGCCGTCCTGCCACAGCGAAGTGCTTGAGACATAGGTTGGAGGCGTTACAGGCATGGGGCCGACGACCGTATATCCGGCGTGATCCCAGTCCCCACAGGAGATAGCGGCGGAGCTTTGTTAAGCTCTTCCAAGGTCTTGGAGCAGCCGCCCAGTAAAGTCGCCATCAAGCTTAAACCAAAAGCCGCCCTTATCATGATTTCCCGTTATCCCGAGGTTTCCCTGCCTCTTGCGGCGTCCCGTTCGGCTGTTCTGCGGATGCATTGCGGGGGACGTCTTTTTCTGGAGTGGCCGCCTTGTCTGAAGGGCGGGCCGCGCCGATCATGACTGAGACGAGTTCGCGCCGCCTTCGCTGTTTCCATCTGGTCGAGGATGGCGCTTGAAGACTTGGCGCTGAGTTTAAGCAGAAGTGCCGCCGCAGCCTCTTCATCCAGGGCTGCGAGTTGAAGAGCCGCCGCATCTGGCTTGATCTTCGAATACAACTTGACAAGACTTCCCTCGGCCTTGCTGATGAAGTCGTCCCGGCGCTTGAGCCAATCTTGAAACTCAGACTTCTTCTGCTTTCAAGGAGAACGGTTTTCTTAGCCAGTTCCTCCTCCAGATGCGTAAGCTCTCCCTTTTGATGCAGGAAGCGAGCGTCCAAAGCGGGATCCGCTATGTTTTCGCAGTAGGATTTGACTGTTGGCGGTCGGCTCTGGGCGGCCTTGGCAGGCGGTTCGACTTTTGGTAGCGAGGCGGGGTCTGGGGCAGGCGTTGCCGTCTTGGCCTGCCAGGCGTTTTGGGCCGGGGCAGGGCGCGGCTTATGAGGCGCGCTCGCCCCTTCATCCTCCTTCCAGCCCCATGTCGGGGTTTTCTCCGCGGAAAATGCATCCGACGTGGCGGCGGTTGCGAGGATGACGGCTGAGAGCAGTAGGGCGAAAATGCGCTGGCGTTTCATTGAACCACAAGCTCCGGCCTGAAGCGCTCCAGCAGACTTAATAGCCGAACATTTGCTGGGATAATTCCTTGAGGTTTAAGACCCATTCGGTTCAGGCCCGAAACCAGCGTCTAAAGATTCGGGCCGGTGAGGATCGTAAGAGCGCCGCCTGCTTCGTCGGCGCTGATGGCTGTCCGCTGCTCCACGGCCGTCTCGCCTCTCGAAAAGGGAAGCGGCTGAACAACTTTGGACATCTCCGTTACACGAACAGTTATGTTGCCATGGGCCACCGCGACAGGCGATATCTTGACATCGCGCCCGATCACAACTGTTCCACTCTTCTCGTCAATCACGATCTTTGCCGGGGTATCGGGTTCGACAGCCAGTTCGCCTAACTCGGCTATGAAGCGCGCTGCATCGAGCCCAGGCGGCCGCAGTAGCAAGATGGCTCGTAGATCCCTGGCCCGCGCTGCCCGGCCGCTATAGTGCTCAAGGGTATAATCATTGATGACGTCGGCCGCTCTCGTAGCCGTCGCGAAATCGGGATTGATTAGCTCCAGCGTGAAGGACTTTTCGTTTTCCAGTTCGGCAGGTAGCTTACGTTCGACGAGCGCCCCATTGGCGATCCGGCCGGCGGTCGGCACGCCCTAAGTCAGCGTTTCTGCTTTCCCAGCCGATTGAAATCCCGTGACGCTTACGGGACCTTGCGCCGCCGCATAGATCACGTTATCGGCACCACTCAGCGGCGTGAGCATGAGAGTGCCGCCTGCCAGGGAGGTCGCGTTGCCGAGTGATGATACGGTCACGTCGATCCGCGATCCCTCCGCAGAAAAGGCTGGCAACTCAGCCGTGATGATAACAGCCGCCGTATTCTTGGTCTGAACTTGGCTGTTGCCTCCGGTGGTGCTTCGGATATTCACGCCCATTCGGTCGAGCATGGACTGGATGGACTGGCTCGTGAACGGGGATGCACGGAGACTGTCTCCAGTGCCATTCAGACCAACGACCAAGCCATAGCCGATGAGTTGATTGGGCCTGACATTCTTGATAATTGCGATGTCCTTGATGCGGGTCGCCGCCTGCACGGGGCCTAGCGCCATGAGAAGAATCGCGATCAGCAGCCCCCTCACCATCAGTCTGCTCGCAGGCTTCCGTCAGGTTGAACGATGCCGCGAATGACGATACCCGAGTCTGGATTACGGGCGTTGACCATCTCTCCCGTGCTTCCCGATTCGAGGGCAAGGGCGACGCCCGTTATCGTGACGGTTCCTGAATGAAAGATTACTTGGACTGTCTTTCCCTGGAAAACAACATAAGCCTCGCGGATCGCCACTTTCGGGATTGGGTGGCCCGGGAGGAGCGTTCGGCGAGCGGTTCTGCCGATCAGGCTCTCAGCATTGGTCACGAGTGCCCCAACGCCCCTTATCTGATCCGCCGCCTTGAGAGTGATCATGTCCTCGGTGATTGTGTCGCCCGGGTAAATGGTCCGCCTTGCGACAGGGAACTGTGTGACGGCATCCTCTGCGGCCACACAATCAGCTAGCGAAAGGGAAAGTACGATCGCGGCGCCCATCCAAGACAGCACTCTCATAGCCAGCGCCTAAAGATTATTCTTGGTGATTGTCTGGTACATCTCGTCCGAAGCCTGAATGATTTTTGAGTTCATTTCATAGTTTCGCTGGGCGGATATCAAGTTCGTTATCTCTTGGACTGGGTCAACATTTGAGCTCTCGAGATAGCCTTGTTGTATCGTGGCATAGCCCGGTTGTCCCGGCGCGGCGACTTGGGGGCTGCCCGAAGACGTGGTCTCCTGATAAAGATTGTCGCCTTGCGCTAGCAGACCAGCTTCGTTCGGGAAATTTGCGATCGTGATCTGGCCTGCCTGCTGCATAGCTCCAGTCCCCGTATCGACGTAGACAGTGCCGTCCGAAATGACCTGAACACTGACAGTATTTGCCGGCAATGTTATATTAGGGACAACCTGATACCCATCCTGGGTAACCAGCTGGCCTTGAGCATTCTTGCCGAAGGTGCCCGCCCGTGTATAGAGGGTCTGATTGTTGGGTCCTAACACTTGGAACCAGCCGCGGCCATTCAAAGCTAGATCAAGCTGATTGCCAGTGCTGGCGATAGAGCCTTGGATATTCAGCTTGCGAATAGACACGGGTTGCACGCCGAGCCCAACCTGCATTCCCTCCGGAATTGGCTCTCCGCCGGTGCGGTTCGGAACACCGGCCTGGCGCTCAGTCTGATACAACAGGTCTGCAAACTCAGCCTGGCTACGCTTATAGCCTGTTGTATTGCTGTTAGCTATATTGTTCGCGATGACCTCGACATTAAGCTGTTGAGCCGCCATGCCGGTAGCCGCAATTGAAAGGGCGCGCATATATTTTTTCTTTCCTTAGATAGGCATGCGGATCAGTTCTTGGTAAGCAGATACAGTTTTGTCGCGGAGCGCGATTGCGGTTTGCAGCGACGTCTGCGCCTGCATGACAGACTGAACGACCTCCTGCACTGGCGCCTGACCCTGAATGCCTTTGATCGCTGTATCTTCGCTGGCCTTGAGGGTGGACGCAGTTTGCTTGGCCAGATTGCTCAAAACGCTGGCAAAATCGCCTGAATCTACAGGCGGAGTGCTGGACGTTAGCGGCTTTTTTGGTTGCGCGGTCCCAAGCGGGCTAAAACTGGAAAGAGAAGAGAGTGGATCGATTGCCATAACTAAGCCTTTAAGAAGATCGATGGTCATGGTGATGAGGTCCCGCGCCTGCTTGACGATCTGCACATTCGCGTCATAGGACCGCGTCGCCTCCCGGATATCCGAAAGCTCAACAAGCATGTTGACGTTCGGGAGTTTGACATTACCGCTTTGATCTGCGGCGGGATGGCCTGGCATCTTTTCGATGCGATAGGGCGAACTGTCCAGTTCGGTATCGCCAACCTGGACGAGATTTGCTCCGCTGGCTTCATCCAGTTCCGACTCGAAGGAGATGACTTTTCGCGTGTATGGGTTCGCGCCGGGCGAGTTACCGGTCGACTTCGGCATTAGCAAGATTTTCCGACGCGATTCGAATGCGTTGCGATTGGGCAAAGAGCCCTGAACCGGCCACTGAAAATGTCGCGTTAAGATTGTCCATCGCGACTAGCCCTTCGCCGATTGCAGGAGCATGCTGTTAAATGCTTTCACAACAGCAGCATTCAGCGAGTAAGCGCGATTGATTTCGCCCCCCTTCATCATCTCCGATTCCAGGCTGACGTTATTGCCCGACAGAAAGGTATCGCTCTTTTCTGTGGTGGTCTCTTCGGGCGTTATCTGGAACTCGCTTTGAGGGATACTGATATGCGTGGGCGAGGTTGTCGTGAGCTGTAGTGAGGCCGTCTGCAGGGACGCCTCGAAAGGTGTCAAGTCGGCAGTCTTGTAGCCGGGAGTGTTTGCATTCGCCACATTTTGAGCAACCTGGTTCTCTCTTGAGAGGAGCCACGACGCTTGGCGAGCCGCAAGATCGAGGACATTGTTTATTGCCATATCAGCATCCATTCGCTGAGGTCGTTGCCAGGAAACCGGCACGTTAACCAACTGTTAAGATGCTATTCTTGCGTGGGGCTTGTCAGTCTGGCGGCAGGTTTTTTTGCCGGCCCGGGGCCCGGTTTGTGCCCCGGCTTCCGGGATTTTGAATCGAGATAAATAATAAGTTCTGCGACCGCTTTATAAAATTCCGGTGGAATAAGCTGATCAACTTCCGTTGCTTCAAAAAGTGAGCGCGCCAGCAACTTGTTCTCGATAATAGGGATATTATGTTTTTTTGCTATTTGGCGTATTGTGAGGGCCGTTTGATCCTGACCCTTGGCGAGAACCTTAGGAGCCGAATTTTCATTTCTGACATACCGCAAGGCGACAGCATAATGAGTGGGGTTGGTGACAACCAGCGTCGCCTTCGGCACATTCGCCATCATTCGGCGCCGTATGCGCGATCTGGCAATCATACGCAGGCGCGCCTTTAGGGCCAGATCTCCCTCGGCCTGCTTCATCTCCTCCTTGAGTTCCTGCTTTGTCATCATGAGGTTGCGCCGCCAGGTACGACGCGTCCAGAAGACGTCTGCCGCGGCAATCACGCAGGTCAGGAGAGTACAGATGAACGCTGCGCGGAGGCAAAGATGCCGGATCAGTTCAGGAACGGCATCGGGTGGGCTTTGAATAGCGAGCAATCCGGCCGTAAGGGCGCCGATCGCGGAATAGGCCGCAAAAGCAGCCACGCCCATTTTGATCAATCCCTTAAGGAATTCAATTAGGGCCTGCGAGCTGATCAGACGGCCAAGACCGGCAGAGGGTGATACACGAGAAAAGTCCGGTACGATTCGGCTCATCGTGAGCCTTGGAGGGTTCTGAAGAAATGCAGCTGCTATTCCGGCAATAAGAATGGCGGCAATGAATAAGCCGAGAAACTTGATAACAATAATAGCAACGAGTTGGAAGAGGCGGACGGCGTCCTCACCGTTGTCGAGTCGCCAATCGCCGGGATTTTCGATAAAGATGGCAAGGCTTTGCACCAGTCCCGTGCAAAGGCTAGGAGCGCCGGCGGCCAAAAATGCAGAAGCGATGAGGAGCGCCGACGCAGAGCCTACTTCCCTGGAGGAAGGCCCGCCGTCCCGCTCAAGAGTCTCCGACCGGCGTTTTTCGGTCGGCTCCTCTGTTTTGTTTTCTTTATCTTCGTTATCGGACAAAGACGTCCTTGCTCATGAGCCTCGTGGGTGATTCCCCCACCACGAGTTCTCGAATGCCAAATTCAAAAGCGCTGCCAGGGTCAAAAGATTGCTGCTTGTCCATGTCCATCTGGAGGCGGATGATCTGCTCTAGACTCTGGAATCGATCAACTTTTCCCCCTTCAATGCATCCCGATTGAAGGCGGGTCGATCTAGACTTGTGATTTGGCGTTGTCGATCATTTCCGTGAGGGTGACGCCGAAGCGCGAACCTTCTTCATCGAGAACCACGATTTCTCCGCGAGCGATGATACGGCCGTTGATCATCACGTCGACAGGCTCGCCGACCCTCCGGTCGAGAGGGATAACAGCGCCACGTCCAAGTTTGGTCAGTTGAAAAATCGGCATCGACGCCGTTCCGAGCAGGACTTTGAGTGTCACGGGGATCCGTAACACTCGATCCATGTTGCCCGTAGCTTGACTATCAGATGGTACGAGTTTGTCGTTCACTGTAGCGGCCCCTATGGGTTCATTGTCCAGTTGCATGTCACGGTCTCAGAAAGAGTGATGTAAAGAACTCTCCGACTGAAGAGGCCGCCCTAGGCGGCTTCCTTTCTGGCGTCAGGAGATCCGGTCAAGTTACTCTCCACCTGATCAATGCTAGGCCTTTCATACGCAGAGATCATTTTACGGCCATGCTCTACAGCGACAGACGCCATGGCACCGTTCATGAACGCAAGGATTGTTTGCTTGACGAGAAGATAGAGACGGATCTTCTTCTCTCTTACGGTCTTGATCTTTGTTGCAATCGGCGAAACAACTGCATAGGAGAGAAATATACCAGCAAAGGTGCCAACCAAGGCCGAGCCGATCAATTCTCCCAGCACTTCCGGCGGTTGGTCGATCGCTGCCATTGCCTTGATGACTCCCAAGACGGCCGCTACGATGCCAAGTGCTGGAAACGCCTCTGAAATGGTAGTGAGGGCGTTATAGGACTTGAGTTTGTCATGGCGGATAGTTTGAATTTCTTCATCCATCAGGGCCTCGATCTCATCGGGCCTCGCGCTTCCCATGATATGCAGGCGTGCGTAGTCGCAAATGAAGTGGGTCAGTTCCTTATTGTGCAAGACCTCGGGGAACCTCGTGAAGATCGGGGAACTATCCGGGTTTTCTATGTGGACTTCGACCTCGTTCTTTGGCTTGGACTTCAGCTCCTTCATCAGCGCGTAGAGGAGGCCGAGGACCGCCAGATATTCCGCTTCTTTCGGCTCTGCATTCTTCAGCGCTTCAACAATGCCCTTGCCTGAGTCCTTGATGACCTTCACCGGGTTTGCGACGATGAATGTGCCAATCGCGGCTCCGCATATGATCACGTATTCGGCGGGTTGCCATAAGACGCCGATCTTACCTCCCATGACGACGAAACCGCCCAGCATGCAGCCGAGGGTCACCACAAGTCCAAGAACAATGGTCACAACCGGCCTCCCTGTCCCAAGTTGAGTGCGTTAGCCTGCCCAACTTGCATGAAGCTGATTGCGGAAGCTTCAAGAAGACGTCTAAGTTTGTCGCCTCGACGTCAGTTAGTCCCGCTGGAGCCCGTCGTCTGCCGTGGCAGAGAGCCGTCAAAAACCTCCTAACTTGAGGCTCTGAATACTCGAAAGGAGGCTGACGCCAATACCGCTGCTCTGGCTTGACAGGTTGATAAATGCGGTCGGCACGGTTGCCGATTGTGAGGTTGTCGAGCCTGCATTATTCACATCATAGAGGGCTGAAAACTTTTGAATGAAGGTTGCCAGCTTTTTCGGGTCCTGGAAATCGTTGACATTCAGTTTGTTCCCCAGGAGCGTCGCCTGCCTGTCGACATTCATTGCGGAGGTTGACGGCGATATGCCCAGAGCCGTCTGCACGACGGTCAGGAGATTTTTGTCCGCGAGGATGTTGTAGACTGTCTTGATATTCGGAGCGTTCCGCTGAAAGTAAAGGGCGAGCTGAACGGCCGGGTTGGACTGCCCCTGATTTGTCTCCAGCGTTTGCTCAACGTAATTGTTTACGACATCGGTTTGAACTGCTGAGGACGAGGTTGTCGAGTCCCCGTTTGCGGCAAAATCGAAAGTCTTCGCCAGGGCTAATATTTTCGGATCATTCAAGGTATACGCTAGGTTTTTTGTGCTACCCGTACCTTGTTGCAGAATCTTCTGAAAAAGAGCTTTTGCATAGATCTGATCCCCGAGGCCATATGCATTCAACACATAGGAAAAGAGTTTGTAGTTCTTAACGAGGTCTGCGGGTGTTTTCACGCTCCCGATGTTCGCTTTATAATACGCTGTTGCCTGCTTCACATCCGTCTGCTCGGCCGTCAGTTTCTGCCACTTTGGAAGATTATTGGAAATCCGCAGATAGGTGGCGAGGGTTGACATGATGACACCAAAGTCAGCTAGAGGAGACGCCGCCAGGCTGGAGGCTCAAAAGCGCAGCTTGCACAACTGCTTGAGCTTGTGCTGAGAGCGTTTTTCGTGACGCCTTTTTCATCGGAATGCGTTGGAGCCGGTCGCATTTTGGGTTTGGTGCTGATGATTTGCCCCGACCGGCGATACAGTCATCGGTTTCACTCCGAGAGAAAACACAGTGCTCAACCTAAGGTAGTTCGCGGCTGTTAGCAAAAGATTAATGCGCTGAACCATCGAGCGCGCTCGTGGTCAGCTCACCCGCGTTGCCATTGCTGAGGTGGCTTCGGCGATTCACGATTGCGCGAGAAGGGAAGCCGGGCAGCCTGTTGGGGGTTTGCTTCGGTATCGCTTTTGAAGGAGGAGACAAAGTGATGATACGTCCACTGGTATTTGCGACCGTGCTTGCCGCCGCATTTGCGTTGCCCGCTTCCGCTGGCAAGGGTCCCGACCAGTCTCTGTCGCCGCAAGATGCCAAAGGTTGGGTTGGGAAGCCCGTTTATAGCAACGATGGCAAAGAGCTTGGAAAAGTGACGAGACTGGACAGCAGCGCTGAAAACAAGGCAACGCAGCTTTACACCGATATCGGCGGCACCACGGGTTCGGCAAGCATCAAGTCATCCTGCCGGCTACCCGCTTCAGCCTCGAAAGTGA
Source organism: uncultured Alphaproteobacteria bacterium (assembly GCA_963723755.1). Lineage (GTDB taxonomy): Bacteria > Pseudomonadota > Alphaproteobacteria > Rhizobiales > Rhodomicrobiaceae > Rhodomicrobium. Next base: position 10,815 of record CAVRSS010000023.1, read on the forward strand.
CCGCATCGTCATCGACATGACGGCGGCGCAGGCGTCAAAGATGCCAAAGATGAACTATTAAAGCAAAAAAGGATGCGGGCGCGCTGCCTTGAGTAAGTGCAGCCGGCAGCGCGCTTCGGGGTCCCATACAATCGGCGTGGGCAATCTGACGTGGATTAGCCAAAACGCGACTCGATTTGGACGCAAATCTTGGGTACGGCCGCCTTGGAAGGGAAGATCAGGTGCTGGCGTGTCGCGCGGGCAGCTAAGGCGGACAGAATTGGGGGAAGATCATTCACCGTGCCACAATCGTTTTCGACCTTGATGGGACGATTGCCGATACTGCGGCCGATCTCATCGACGCGGCAAACGCCGCGCTGATCGCCGAAGGCTTCCGGCCCGCGAGCGCCGACGCGATTCGGCGGGGCGTGGGATATGGCGCCAGGGCGATGCTCGATCATGCGCTGTGCTCGTCCGGGCAAAGCGCAGATACGGCGCGATTTGTGCGGCTCACCGAGCGGCTTGTGCAACATTATGAAGAGCACATCGCAAACAAGACGCACCTCTTCCCAGGCTTCATCGAAACTGCAAATGAGCTCCGCGGCCGGGGCGCAAGGTTTGCACTTTGTACGAACAAGCTCGACAGGCTTGTGACGAAGCTCCTGTCCGCGCTTCGGATCGCCACGCTTTTCGATGCGAAAGCGGGCCGCGATACGTTTCCTTTCCACAAACCGGATCCGCGCCACATCACGGAGCTTATATCAAGAGCAGGAGGAGCGTTGCCTTTCGCGATCATGATCGGCGACAGCGAGGCCGACATCGCCGCTGCCAGAGGAGCGGGCATCCCCGTCCTCGCCGTTCGATTCGGTTATGCCGCAGTTCCGCCGGAAGAGCTTGGCGCGGACGCGATCCTTGAGGGCTTTGAGGACCTCCCAGAACTCATTGGCGCCTTTCTGCCCGTGAATGGCGGCACGCGAAGCTCAGCTTGAGCAAGCGAGCGCTTGAATCGGTCATCGATTGCTGTGGTCCTTTGCCTTGTGCGTCAGACCGAATTTTTTGCGGCTATCTTTTCCTTGGTTTGTGAGGCGGCTTCACTTGCCTTCACCAATCACTTGCCTTCACCCTTGACTTCAACCTTTCCCCGCAACATCCTGCACCCGGGTTCGCCCACCGAGTACCAAATCGGCGCCGGCGAAGCGAGCGAGGTCCCGTAGCTCAACAGGATAGAGCACGTGCCTTCTAAGCACGGGGTTGGGGGTTCGAGCCCCTCCGGGATCGCCATTAATCTCAAGCGCCCGAACTTTCGTCCCCATGTGCCGTTTTCCAAAGGCGCAAGCGCCTCTCCCGGGGCGGATTGTGAGCACAATCCCCAACAGCTTTGGAGCAACCAAGCGGGCCAGCGTTTCCCGAAGCCCGCAGTCTGCCCACTCATCATGCCGCCTCATCAGCCGGAAGCGCGCCACGGTCCCTGCTGGAACCCTTGGTCAGGAACGCATAGCCGAGGCCGCCGTAAACCACCGCAGGGGTGAGCCGCAAGGCCTGCCACCAGCCCTCGAAGGGCACAAGCGTCTCTATGGCCCAAGCGGCGGCGAGCAGAAGGGCGGCGAGCAGGCCGAAAATGATGGCCTGATGCCCGCCCTCTTCCTTCTCCTTTTCAAGAAACCAAGATGCCACCATGCAAGCCAGGCAGCTCCAGAACCCAAGCTTGCGGAGCAGCGCGACGAACTCATGTTCCGCGCCAATGATGTTCCAATGCAGCAAAGCCGTCTCGGCCGTCAGCGGCAAAAAGACCAGCGCGGCCGAAAGTACCGCGAGCACGAGCAGCAGCCTTTCGAGCCCAGAGCTTTCCGCCGGAAAGCCTATCGCGTAGTCCTGCCCGTTTTCCTCGCCTGCCGCCGGCGCTAAAGGCTCGTCTGTTGGGTCCATTTCGGCTTCACCGCAAACGCAACGCGAGCGGGCACATTCGCACGCGTGGCCGTGGGTCACAAGCGTCAGCACCGCAAAGCCTAAAAGCGTTCCGCCATAGATTGCATATTTGCCCGCGTACAACGGAAGTCTTTCAGATCGATCCGGGGCATTGCAACGACGCTGCACAAAAGCGGACCTTGACCGATACGCGACCGTCGATGCGGGAAGCGTCGTCGACCACTTCCGCTGATTAGATACCGCGCCAAGACTTTAGATGTCGATCTTCTGGGCGGCCGCGATCGAGTTATCGACCCGAGGCCGAGGCTGTTCCCAGTCCATTTCCCAAACGCCGCGCATCTCGTGACGGTTTCGACAGCTCCACCCCGGATTTGGAATGTTTTCGCTCGCCTACTTCACGGAGATCTCAATTCGCCCGGCGTTGACATCTCCGGCCGCGCCGGCGCCTTCGAACCTGCTGCCGACGCGACGGTCTTTCAAAAGCTCACGCGCGAAGAAGGCCGCGAGATAGCGGACCGAATACGCAAGGACCTCCGACCCATCCGCCGGCCCCTTGGAGCACAGCCAGCAAAGCGAGCAGTTGGCGGGATCTTCAAACATCGTGTGATCGGCCCCGACCGCCGTGATCATTGCGGTGCCGGGGGCAGCATAGCGATACAGCATCTGGTAGTTGGACCAGGACGGAGCGCACGACCCGAACGAGGAATTCGTCGTCTCGCCGAGGAAAACCACAGGCACACCAATGGTCGCAAGGTTGTCGCGCGCCTGAGGGCCTAACGGCAGATCGACCGGATCAAGCCCGAACACCCCCTTGATACGCTTTTTCAGTTGTTCCCCGGCGAGAAGCGCCGCCTGCCCGCCGTACGAGTGTCCTGCCAGACCGATATGATCACGGTCAACCTTTTGATAGAGGGGGCTCGCCGGGTCCTTGTTGGCCGCACCCACTAACCAGTCGAACTCATACAAGAGATCCGAGGCAATCCTGTTCGTCATTCCGGTTGCATTGGCTTGATCGGCGAGGGTCGATCTGTTGGTGCGGTCTGGATGGCTATCCATCAGATCGCCCTTCTGCGCCAGTTCGCCCATAATGGTCGGATCGTCGCGGAGCAATGTAATGATTCCCCAACTAGCCAGGCGCCTCGCATAAGGGGCGTAAGCGTCGCCTTTCTGCAAGAAGCCCGACGACAAGATCACAACGGGAAAAGGCCCGCGGCCGCTCGGTATGTAGGCGGTCGTGGCGAATGAGCCGTTTACCGAGGGCACGCCGAGAGTTTCGATCCTGACCGTCTGCCGCCCGTCCGCGTTGTATTTTCCGGCGCTGCCGGCAGCCTTCGAGCCGGCACTGACAAAAAGCATCAAGATGCAAAGCAATACAGCGCGCATATCGTATACCCCCAGCATGTGCCCCGAAACGAATCGTATCCCTAAGTGACTTTGCAGTTAATACATGCATCTTCATCGCACGCCATATCTGGCATTCTCTCGCGCTTCCGGACGGATCTTGGGGGCGCGACTTACGCTAATGCGGCGGCCGGTAACGAGATTGAACTTACCTGAAGCGCTACCTTGATGAGTTGCTTGTGAGAAGGAAAACATTGTTGAAATGGCGGCCAATTTTATAAAAAATGAGCAGAGCGCCGATAGTCAATTTTAAACTAGAGAAATATCCAGCCTTTAACAGGTCATTTGAAATTATTAGCTGATGTGTGACTTGGTCGATCGGGAGTCATCATGGCTGTTAGCCCTAAATATTGGTTGGTTCTATTCCTTGTCATGGCTCCAGCTCATACTTGGGCGAAAATAAACTCTGCAAACGAGGTCGCCGCGTACGCCTGGATGGACGGATACAAAATTCCCTTCAAAATAAAGACCGAAGTTGATACCTCCAAACATATTCAGAATGTTCGCCTGACGCTGGATGCGGATCAAATTCCGACAATCAACCTCGAAGGTCCGGTAAACTCACGAGTGAAATATAAAAGCGAGATCTCAAAAGTCTCTCTTTGCGGAGTAAACAACAGGAGAGTTTGCTTGAATATTTCATCTCATGTGGCGTTGGATACACTCATACCCGTTTCGGGGCAGATGAGGTTCTCATGTTTCTTTGATATCGTAAACAACTCCGGAAAACTGTCCGTAGAGAAGATCGATATAACGAATTTGCAGATTGACCCTTGGTTGAACGGCTTTGCGACAATTATGGGGGGCGCGAAAACGGTCGCATCACGCATTAGAGATGAAATCGAGAAGCAACTGAAAACAGGAAAACTGGATCTGGGCGGTGTCGGCCTTCTCTCCGATCTCAGTGCGAAAACAACGAACAACAACCTTGAACTATCACTCAAACTCAAAAACCGAGCGCCGGCACTCAAAGTATTTCAAGCAATGGCCTCACAAAAAAGAAGTGGTAATCGCATTGAAATAGACGAGGAGCACAAGCTCAATGGCTCTCGCGATCGGAGAGCTTCGGCGAAATGATTGGCCTTCCTGCCAGTCTTTGCGCTGGGCCTCAGCCCGCACCGCGAACGTTTCCTGTAATATCCGCTTGCAAAGAATCGACGTGAGATAGGAGGGCGACCAAGGTCGCCTCTATTTCATCAAGGCGCTCTTTCGTCCAATTTGAAAGAGATTTGTATCCTTTTCTGAGGTCATCTTACCCACGCAAGTGCAGCCGAAACGCTCATGGGGTGGTTGCTGTCCATGCCCCTTTCATAAGGAGGGTCTTTTCGGATAAAAAGGCATCAGGGCGGCGCTCCCTCGCAAACCTGTGCGGCACTCGTGAAGCGGTCCGGCTCGTCAAGCTGGCGGCCCTTTCGCGACCCCTTTTACTTGCCGGGCCTCGTCGTCGGAGAGCAACACGCCTTGCCTCTTGGATCGCAGAAGCTGGCGGGCGTTGGCATAGCGCGGCTCGTTCCAGAAATGCAGGCAGCCATTGCAGCCGCGTCCGCAACAGCCCTCCACTCCGAGACGCGGAGTGCGGAAGGTGACGCCTTCATATTCTGACCGCAGTGCCTCAACGAGGTCCTGGCGCGCATCCTGGTACTTGCTCTCGCCTCCTTTTCCAAGTTCGGCGGCTTGTGCAACGCGGTCGAGCTTGAGCCGTGCCCAGGCCTCTTGCGTAAGAGCCTGTTCTCTCCGCACGACCGTGTGAACTGGAAAGTCCAGGCGCAAACTCCTGGCGTCCTCTTCGTGGAACCAGGCGAAGGGAATGCGGATCACGGGCTTCTGTCCGGCGTTGATACCCTCTCGCGTGGTCTTTCGCCCGTGCCTGACATCTTCAAACTCGTAAATGCGCAAGAGAAGCGGCTCGCGGGCGGTGTGCGGCACGAATTCCAGCACGTCGCCCATTTCCAGGCGGTTCTTGACGGCGAGCAGGAAAGCATCCTCGGTAACGTCGACAATCATGCCTGCATATTCCCAGGCTGCGAGCGTGTGCGTGTCTTCGTAATTGTGCGCGTGATGAGAGAGCTTTCCATCGTGAAAGGCGAGCGAGTAGCCCTTGTTCGGGATGGTTGCGAGTTCGCGCATGTAAGCGTCGGGGTGCCACCCGATGGGATCACGCCGCCAATCGTCGATAGCCATGCGATAAGCGCGCGCCGTGACCCCGACGTAATAGGCGCTGCGGTTGCGCCCCTCCACTTTCAAAAAGTCGAGGCCGAGCGCGAGATACTCGTTCAATCGCGGCATCAGGCAGAGGTCCTTGGCGTTCAGGATGTAGGACCCGCGCTCGTCTTCCTCGATCGCCATCAATTGGCCGGGGCGGTTCTCCTCCTCGAGAAAAAAATCGAAGAGCTCTCTTGTCTCGTCGTTAAGCTCGATGTCTTGCAACGACCCGTCTTTCAAGCGCACCTTGACCTTATAATTCCAACGGCAGGAGTTCGTGCAGTTGCCCTGGTTCGCGCCGCGCTCCGTCAGATAGTTCGAGAGCAGGCAGCGCCCTGAGTACGTCATGCACATCGCGCCGTGGATGAAGGCTTCAAGCTTGATGTTCGGGCACCTCCCGCGGATTTCCTTCAGCTCATCGAACGACACTTCGCGCGCGAGAACGACGAGGCTCGCACCAAGCGTCTCCCAGAATTGCACCGAAAGCCACGAACACACATTGGCCTGCGTTGAGATGTGAAGCTCCAACTCGGGCGCGGCTCTCTTGACGAAATTGAAAACGCCAGGATCAGCGACGATGACACCATCAGGCTTCACGTCGCGAATGGTTTGAACGTATTCTGGCAGTTTCTCGATATCGCGGTTGTGCAAGAACAGGTTCAGGGTCAGATAGGCACGCTTGCCATGGGCGTGGGCGAAGGCGACGCCTTCTAAAACTTCGTCGAGCGAGAAGTTCGACCGCGTTCGCAGCGACAGAATCCGGCGTCCCCATGTAGACAGCGTCGGCGCCATAGAGGATCGCAACCTTAAGCTTCTCCAGCGACCCTGCCGGCATCAGCAATTCAGCGGCACGTTCCATGAGAAAAGCCTCGCGGGATGATTTCGTCCTACAAATCGCCAGAGTTTCAGGGCAGGTCAATGTCTTCAAGCGGGTTTCCCGGCGAAGAGTACTCATACCATCAAGCATTCCATCTGCTCGACATGTTCAGAGACGATATTGAGACCCGCCGTAATGCGCATCCCGTGTCTGCGGCGCTCCAATCGTTCAACGCAAGGCGCAAAACCCCGCCAAAATCGTAAACGTATTGTTGCCGTTGTCCGTGCCGCCATTCCTTTAATCTAAATAGGGTTAACGAGTACGCGCCGGAATTATTTCCTCCCACCAAACTGCTTAACAAGCAATTTATTCCGGCCTCAATTACTTCCCGCCGAGCCTTCTTCCCGGCAGGAAGTAATTCGGTCATAGCCCTGAAAACAAAAAATATTTCTCAGTCTGTGACCTCCCATTAAATAGAACTAAATGCCGGAATTTTGTCATTAACTGGGACGAGCAAAAGTCCGTTAAATACGTTTCCGCTTCGCGGATTAACTCTTGCGATGAGCCGGAACAGCCTTGGCGCAGGCGGCGGATGGCGTCCCGTTCGGTATTTTTCGCCATATTTACCAGCGTTTCAAGCGGACCGGAGCGGTGTTAACCTGCCGTCAAAGCGATTTCGCTGACAATCCATCAGAGGAAGGAAATTCGTGAAAGCGTAAGGGACACCCATACAAATGGACCATTCGTTGACACAGGGCGCTTTCATCCTGTAACCGGGAGCCTTGCGAATGCATCGGGAGAAGTCATGCGTATACTGGCTGCCGGCTGGCACGGACAAATCGCAAGCGCATTCATGCAAATCGCGCCTGGGCGCAAGGATATCTCGGCCTTTGCCATCGGCAGGCCTGGGCTTGATATTTGCGAACCCCGAAGCGTCGAAAGAGCCCTGGGAGACATCCGGCCCGACGTTCTAATCAATCTCGCAGGCTATACCGACGTTGACGGCGCCGAAAGCGAACCTGAACTGGCCCTTGCGCTCAATTCGGCCGGAGCACGACTCCTGGCCGAGGCTGCGGCGCGAAGAGGCGTCCCTATCATTCATATCTCAACGAGTTACGTGTTTGACGGGCAGAAAAAATCTGCATATGTCGAGACAGACCAGACGGCCCCATCGACCATCTACGGAAAATCAAAGCTCGCTGGCGAAGTCGAGGTGCAAAAGGCCAACTCGAAGCATATCATTCTTAGAACGGAATGGATCCATAGCCCGTTCGGCCGCTGTTTCGTCAGCAATATTTTGCAGCGGGCACAGCTCGGAATGCCACTAAAAGTCGTCAACGATCAATACGGCAACCCAACCTACGCCCCTCACTTGGTTGATGGAATTCTTGCAGTCGCCGCGTGCCTGACATCAAGCCCCGCAGATGCTATCCCCTGGGGTGTCTATCACGCTGCCGGTACCGGCACAGCAACCTGGTACGACGTTGCTCGCGAGGTGCTTATCAAAGCCGAGCAGCTAACGGGGCTTTCCTTCAGTCTCGATGCTTTAGCGTCCGCCGAATACTTGACACGCTCTCGTCGTTCGCAGAATTCTCAGCTCGATTGCTCGAAGCTGAAGCAAACTTTCGGCGTCGGGTTGCCTGCCTGGCAAGAAGGAGTCCATGAGTGCGTTGGGCGCCTGCTCGCCCCTGATTTAGTCGCAGTATGAATGGCTTTTTGACTTATCTTGTCACGCCGTTGTTGCGGGCGTGTTATTATCTTTCATCAATTCAGGACGCGACGTAGGAGGAGACTATGGCTGATAATCCTTTTGAAATCCCGCAGAACATGCGCGATCTTGCCGAACAGAATATGAAGCAAGCGCATGTCGCTTATGACCAGCTTACAGATTTCGTGACGAAAGCCATGGGTGCCTGGATGGGCGCTATGCCCGCAAACCCTGTGGCCGCGGGCTTCAAGGACATTCAAGACCGCGCAGTCGCCATGGCGAAGAAAAATGCCAATTCGGCTTTCTCCGTGGTCGAGAAAATGGCCAAGGCACAAAATCTCCAGGATATCGTGACACTTCAAACCCGTTTCGCGCAGGATCAGATGCAGAACTACACCGCGCAGACGCAGGAACTCCATAAGCTGATCGGGGATGCAGTCCAGAAAACCACGCGCAGCTGACAAATCGAGGGCTGGCGACACGCGCCGGCCCTCGTGATTCCCGGACGAGGAATCAGGGTGGAAGCTGGGCGCGGCGGTAAGGGTAGTTCCTTATTTTTTGCAGCCTGCTTCCATATGCTCAGGCTCCGGCTCGTCCCACGCGTTGGCCGGCAATTTGTCGAAGGGGACAGTGAAAGCCTGGCGGACCATTCGAAACCCGGTCGGAACAGGGTTTCCTGAGGCGTAGTCCACAATCCAGAAGTAATCATAATTCGAGTCCCGGCCAAGTCTTAGGAACCTCGGCGATCTGGTCGAGGTGAAGGAGTTGGCGAAGCGTAACTTGTTCCCCCGAATACTCCTTTTCGAGCTTCGATTTGGCGATGTGGTTATGTTCCCATGCCATCACGACAGTCTTGCCGTCATAGCGGGGATCGGTGAGTAGATCGTGCGCGGCCTCTTGCGTGCGCTGGTTGGTCTCCGCCTCTTTCTCCGAGGCATCTTCTCTCCCGCCGGAAACCTCGTAAGGGATCACCGGCAAGTTCCAACTCTGCGCCGCCGGTGTGATCGTCTCAATGGTGTGTAACGTGATGGCTAGAAAAGCATAAGGCTTTTGTCCCGCGGAAAACAGCGACTGCGATGCGCCCTGGCCGAGAAACTGATGGGAGAGAGCTTGTGCGCGGTCCTCGCCCATTTCGCAAAGCTCATGGCGATTAAGTTTCTCCGCGTGCCGCAAAATGATGATCCGCGCGGGTTCCGCGAAGGCAGGCAGGGGCAAAAGCGGAACGATCAGATCAATCAAGCAAACAAGCCGCAGGGTGGCTCGCAATGACATATTAGCCCACTATGGTACCGTAAGGTCCTCTATTTCGAAGATGCGTCGATTGCCGCCACGAGAGCGAGGGTGCGACTGTTAATTTCTTCGGCGCTCAGGAGGCGGACATCGCGCTCTGAAGAAGCAATTCGGAACGGGAAAATGGGTTTCCGACTTTCATGACCTGATGCCAACGCAAGCAGGAAAATAACTGAAGCTGTAAAAATGAACAGCGACAATCCGCCGATAGTTCTGGATGGCATACGCGTCACCGACAAAAAGCACAATTGCCCTGCTGGCGAGAACGCACATCCGTCATGCGAGTTCCCTCGCATCTCAAAAAAAGTCGCATGCTTCTAAATTGAAAATTTACCTCGCGTACGAGGATTGTTGACCTCTTTGGGGTTGCCTGATCGCGGATGCAACCTCGATTGGCTGTCAGCGTTCAGACGAACCAACGAGAAGCGGTTTTGAGGCCTTTTAGTTACCAGTCAGAAAGCAGTTCCCGGATTAATCGTCCGACCTGGAACGCCTGTCATGCTGACCGATCAATCTGGTGGACAGGCTATCTCGTTGGGCTTTTGATGGCGGCCGCGGCTTTGAGGGTCTGGTGATTGATCCTCGCTGCAAGCGTTTTCCGAAAATTCACACGCGGCCTGAAAAAGCTCCTGATGATGCGAGTCGAATTCTCTGACGGGGTAACACAAGGGGGCGCCTTTGAGGCGGCCCTCTGAGATTTTGCGTTAGGCGGTCAGCAGGCAGGAGTCACGGATCGCGGAGATGTTTTTGGCATAGTGGCCGCCTTTGAACACCGCGGATCCTGCGACAAGAACGTTGGCGCCCGCCGCGGCTAGGGCAGGAGCTGTCTCTGGGGTGACGCCGCCGTCGACTTCGAGATCGATGTCGCGTCCGGCGATCATCGCCCTGATGCGGCGAACTTTCTCGACCTGCGATGGAATGAAGGCCTGGCCGCCAAATCCGGGGTTGACGCTCATCACGAGGATGAGGTCGATCCTGTCGAGGACATATTCGATGGCGCTTTCGGGCGTGCTTGGATTGAGCGAAACGCCTGCCTTCTTGCCGAGCCCGCGGATCACCTGAAGCGAACGGTCAAGATGCGGCCCTGCTTCGGCATGGACCGTGATGACGTCGGACCCTGCCTTTGCGAACGCTTCGAGGTAAGGATCGACGGGGCGATCATGAGATGCACGTCGAGGATTTTCTTCGTCCACGGGCGGATGCACTCGACGAGGCGCGGGCCGAACGTGATGTTCGGCACGAAATGGCCGTCCATCACATCGACATGCACCCAGTCGCAGCCAGCATCGTCGATCGCACGCACTTCCTCGCCGAAGCGGGAAAAGTCGGCGGAAAGGATAGAGGGGGCGATGAGGACGGACCGGCTCATAGTTGACCTATGGGTTTGCTGGAGTGAAGTTGAAGACGCGGCTCGCCAAGATATCCTCAGCTGAGATTTCAGACAATTCCTTAGCCGACAGAGGGCCGGTCGACGAGGCGAAAATCCGGTTCGCCTGACGCAAACGCGAGCGGTCGAGAGCGTTGCGGATGGAGCGCGCGTTCGCGAAATGCGGCTGCTGGCGGCGCTTTCCTACGTAATCGATCAAAACCTCGCGAGCTTCGGGCGTCAGATGATAATTCTGGGTCGCCAGCATCAATTCGGCGATCTGCAGAAGCTCCGCGTCCGAATAATCGGGGAACTCGATGTGGTGCGCGATACGGCTGCGGAAGCCCGGATTGGTCGAGAAGAATTTGTCCATCCTGTCTTCATAGCCAGCCAGGATCACAACCAGATCGTCGCGTTGGTTTTCCATGATCTGCAACAGGATTTCGATGGCTTCCTGACCATAATCGCGCTCGTTCTCGGCGCGGTGCAGGTAGTAGGCCTCGTCGATGAACAGAACGCCGCCCATCGCCTTTTTGAGAATTTCTTTCGTCTTGGGCGCCGTGTGGCCGATATATTGGCCGACAAGGTCGTCGCGCGTCACGGAGACGAGATGCCCGCGCCGGACATAGCCAAGCCGGTGCAGAATGTCGGCCATCCTCATCGCCACCGTCGTCTTGCCGGTGCCGGGATTGCCGGTGAAGCTCATATGCAGTGTTGGCGTATCATGCGCGAGGCCGAGACGTTTCCTCGCCCGTTCGACGAGCAGCAAAGCGGCGATTTCACGAATTCGGGTTTTGACCGGCTTCAGTCCGATAAGCTCGCGGTCGAGCTGGTCGAGAATCTCGGCCACTCCCAACTCTGCATACTCGCGGCGAAGATCGACAGTCTCTTCGCTCTTGTTTTGTGTCTCGTTAAGGTCCGTTGCCAGGCTCAATTCACATTCTCCTATTGGACCGAAACCCACGTCTTTCTGCTTATATGGGTAGAGAACACGACTTATCTCCCTCTCAGCTCAAAAAAGGAAAGGGCCGGGAGGGAAATTTCGCCAGTTCGTTGCCAGCCCCTCGTCCTCCCGGCCAAGCGAAGCGCGAGCCGGGATCGCAAAAAAGCAAGCACTTCTGTTCGTTACGATCCCGGATAAGGCTGAGCCTTTCCGGGATGACAGCTGGTGACTATCTGCTTAATAGCGTTGCCCAGCGGGTTTATTGCTTGAGTAGGGCTTCGTCGTGTAGCGGATGTTCCGGCCATCCACTTCCTGCCGCGCGAGGTCGAAGCCGGGCTCTTCCTTTGGCCGGTTCACAATGAACGAGAGCCTGATCGGATTCCCATCCGTGGGTCGAGTCGGAGGCCGAGATGCGGATATAGCGGTCGCCATAGACCTTGCGGCAGGCCGCGAGTTCCGTCAGGGCAGCGGCCGCGTCCTTGATGTCGAACATCGGGAAGCCCCACATCTCCCAATAGGTGTTGCGGGGATGCGGGTCGTCGGTGAACTCGATGTTCACGGCCCAACCGTTTTCGATGCTGTACTGGATCTGTCTCGCGATCTGCTCGTCGGTCAGATCGGGCAGGAATGAAAACGTTCCTTGTGTAACACGCATTTTGAATTCCTCGTCGTCATGGCCGCCCTTGAGGCGGGGCGTGTGTTGCGCTGGATGGCCGGGTCAAGCCCGGCCATGACAATCCGTGTTACTCGGCCGCCGTCGGGACGGGGACGAAGTCGGGAGCGTCGGTCGACGTGTAGTCGAACGTCACATCGCCCCAGGTATCGAGCGCCTGCTGGAGCGGCTGGCAGTGCCGGGCAGCGTCCTTCAGAATCTGCGGACCTTCGGCGAGATAGTCGCGGCCTTCGTTGCGCGCGAAGATCATCGCTTCGAGCGCCACGCGGTTCGCCGTTGCGCCCGCCTGAATGCCCTGCGGGTGGCCTATGGTGCCGCCGCCGAACTGGAGGACGGTATCCTCGCCGAGATAATGGATGAG
>CAVRSS010000024.1:0-17987 GCA_963723755.1 uncultured Alphaproteobacteria bacterium
TGCCAAGTACGCCTACGGTTTTTTTCCGAGAAAGATGGACGCCATATGATCGTTTCGAGCGGACTTGGCGTATCGAACATTCCCATCCGTTTTATGGTGCCGCCCGAAATAGCGATTGTAACGCTTCGCCATAATGAACGAAACGTCAACGCTCCTTTAATTGTTAAAGCGTAATCTTAAAGGAGAGGAAAGCAGTTAGGGCCTGTTTCCGGGGCACATTGTAGACTTGGGGCTTTATTATGCGTAAAGTGCTGCTTGCCGCTTGCCTGTTGATCTGCGGGTTGTTTGTGTTGGCAGCCTCGGCTGAGGTGGTCGTGCGTGTCAGCAAGGGAAGGCAGTCGATGTACGTCTATGTCGACGGGCACTTGGCGTATGTCTGGCCTGTTTCGACGGCGGCCTGGGGCTACAACACACCCGACGGCGTCTATTATCCCACAGCCCTCGATCCCTACCACCGTTCAGGTCGATATGGTTGACCGATGCCGTATTCGATCTTCTTCACCGGTGGCTACGCGATCCATGGCTCCTACGACATCAACCATCTGGGGTACCCCGCCTCTCACGGCTGCATTCGGCTTCATCCCGAGAACGCCAGCGAGCTTTACGATCTGGTCCGCAGCTCCAACAGGACTAGGATTATCGTTGGGTGGTGATAGAGACGTGTGCTTTTTGGCAGTAGCGCGTGCGTCTCAGCCAGTTCGGTCGGGACAGCCAGTTTCCTCTGCAGCAAGTGAACTGGCTTTTTTCTCAGAGCTTATCCGCCTTTGATGGAATAAAAGCGGGATTCGTTTCTGTTTTGGCGTGTGTCTTCACCGGAAAACCGCTTCGCACCTTCCGGACGCATTCTAGCGGCAGAGACCCAGCTCCAGGATTCCCCAGGTTTCACATCCCGAATGAGCAGTTCAAGCCACTCCCAAAGGAGACCATAGCAGGCAGCCGTCGTTTCGTGGGCGCAGCTCGTTTGGAAAGTTTGTTGCTCCGCCGTGCCTGGTATTCTACTCACATCCATGAGGACGCGATCGGCCCGACGCTGCAACAAAACGGGCCATTCTGCCCAAGAAATGTCCGCCCTTTAATGCGCAGAACCAGCATGAACCAGATTGCCCTCGCTGATTTAGCAGCATCCGTCTGAGGATGCATCTAAAGGTGAGTAAGAACTGGTTCTGCCGCAGCATGAGAGGTAAAAAAAACCTATTGGTAGGCTTGTAGTTTCGGAGAGAAATAGCCAAACCTATATCCATTAGGAATTTAGCTCCGCCCATTAGGGTTAAGATGCGGCTCTTGCCCTTCCCGCCGTATGGTTGGAGAAATGCTCTGTACACTGCGGGGTCGGACTGGTAACTTCACTGGAGTACTCCGATAGAGAACGTGGGCAAGAGGTCTCTTTTAAGAGAGGAATTAAGTTAATGCGTGATGTTAGTTTTGCGGAGGCCCAACTCACCATTGTTCTCGTCCATCCGAGTCGCCTTTTTACCGAAGGTCTTGCTAGCCTTCTCAAAGATACACACTACAATACGGTTCATCAGCTAACTGGCTTCGACAGCTCCTACTATCGAGGAGACGAGCTGGAAGGTAAGGTTGTTTTTGTTGTGGGGGGCGAAATCTCCCTCTGAGATCGTAGAGATCGTCAAAAGCATCCGAAGCCATCTCTGTTCCGCCGACATCCTGGTCGACAATGCCTCAACGGGATCAAACGATGTGATGGCCGCGCTTGAGGCTGGCGCCGATGGCTACCTGCGGGACGCTATATCATCTCAGACCCTCCTTCGAGTGATAGAGCTGATCATCGAGGACGAGAGTATTCTGCCGCCGGAATTCGTGAGAAGCCTCCGAGAGGCTCGGGATGCTCCGGCGAGAAAAATCTGCAACGGCCAGCACGATATCGAAAATACGAACGAAAGCGCTGCGGCGACGACCGGGGAAAATTCAGCCAAGGTAAAGCTTTCCGCTCGCGAGGGATCGATTTTGAGAGGCCTCCTCGATGGGGCACCGAATAAGGTGATCGCTCAGAACCTCCAGATCACAGAGGCAACGGTTAAGGTCCACGTCAAGGCAATCCTTCGGAAAATCCGGGTAAAGAACCGCACTCAGGCCGCCATCTGGGGAGCAAAACACTTGCCGTTCTCGGAGGGGCTGGCGAGTGATCATGAAAGTTCGCCACGCACCCAGCTTAGCGAGCAACGTGCGAGCAAGATCACACCAGTGCAGGCCAGGTCTTAGGACAGGCACATACGGGTAATTATCAGGTGTCAGGTTGTTTCCGCGGTTCAAGATGAAAGTAAGCGGTGCGCCGTTCACAGGGTGGCGGCGTAGACCCAGGGCATAAGCTCATCAATGCGACGCGCAGGCCAGCGGTTGACGAGCTTGGTGAGCACATCCGTGAGCCAGGCGTTCGGATTGACGTTATTGAGTTTGCAGGTTTATGCCGACCGCCGAACTATGCCGAATGGCTCTTTTTTCTCCAGCATTCATCGTGACCAGCATTCAGGGTCTGTGGACATTCATCGCAATGCGATGAATGAGCTGGCGAGACAGATCATGGCGCTAAAGCTGCAATCAGTCTTGTCGTATCGGGTTGCGATGCGTCGGAACTCCCTGATATCGCAGAGGAAGTTTTCGATGAGATGGCGCCCTCATATATGGCGAAGTCGCATTCGATGGCGCGTTTGCGGTTTTGCTTTGGCGGGATGACGGCGGCGGCGCCTCTTCTGTCCAATTCAGCCCGTATCCAATTGATGTCGAAAGCCTTGTCGCCGAGGAGGGCCTCGAAGTCGAAAGGCTCCACACCAATGCTGTCCTGGCGCTGTCCAGGCAAAAGGACGAAGCGAGACAGATCGCGGCGGCGGTGCAACCGCCGCTCTCACAGCACGACCAGATATTCGAGGCGTTCAGCCTTTATCTGCAAAGGGAACGTGGTCTTGCGCCGAAGTCCGTTGTCCGCCACTTGCCGGTCGTTCGCCTGTTTGTGCGCGAAGTATGCCCTGCTGGCTTGAGCGATCTCGACAAGATCGGCCAGGAGGACGTCACTCGCTATATTGAGCGCCACGCCCGTGATGGAGCGCGAATTCCGGGAAGGCGATGTGCTGGGCGTTACGCGCGTTCATCAGACACCTCCATCATAAGGGGCTGAACCCGCTCGCTCTGGCAGGCTGCGTGCCCTCCATCAGGCGATAGAAGCTCGCGAACCTGCCAACCTATCTGTCCGCCGCGCAGGTTCAGGAGGCCCTGGACAGTTGCGACCGAGCCACCGCCATGGCGCGCCGACACTACGCTATTCTCATGATGCTGGCGAAGCTTGGCGCGGTCCAGCGAAGCGCAGCCCTTACTCTGAATGATATTGACTGGCGATCCGGCGAGATGCTCATTTGCGCCAAGGGCCGGTGGCGCCAGGCTGCCGATCCCTCCGGACGTCGGCGCAGCTGTCGTTGCCTACCTGCGTGAAGGGCGCCCAGCGTCTTCGTGCCGCCGCTTGTTTTTGCGTACGATCGCTCCGCACGCCGGCTTTGCGTCCGGTTGCTCGATCACAATGATCGCAAAGACGGCTCTCGATCGCGCGGGTATCCGTGGATATGCGCACCAAGGACCTCATCTTTTCCGGCATAGCCTCGCCACCGAGCTGCTCCTCCACGCCTATCTGGCCTTGAAGGAAGCAGCCTTGGCTAAACTCAAATCGTACAGTCGCGGACAGCCAACCCGCTTTCGCCCCAACGACCGCCTGCTCGCCTTCCTGGAAGCGCTGTAAATGGCCAGAACTACGCCGAATGGAATCGAAACAAACCTTCTCCACGACCCCGAATAATCGCTGGAAAGGAGGAGTTACCCTCGGAGCCATTCGGCATAGTTCGGCGGTCGGTATAAACCTGTAAGCTCAATGGCGTCGACCCCCAGGCCTATCTCGCCAGCGTCCTTTCACGCCTCGTCAATGGCTGGCCTATGCGCCGCATCGATGAGCTGATGCCGTGGGCTTACGCTACTACCCGCCAAAACCACACCGCTGCGGCCTGAGAACACCGCTTACGGCGCAGCGACCCTTACTTCAGAATCGACGATACGGCGTTCGAGCGACGGATAGCGCGAGCCGAGTGTTGCGGCCCGCGCGATGTAGAAGATCATAAGCGACGCCCAGAGACCGTGATTGCCGAAAGCAGGCGTCAGCAGCGCCCAAGCGGCGAGAAATATAGCAAGGCTGACGATCATCATGTTTCGCATGTCGGCGGTGCGCGTCGCGCCGATGAAAATGCCATCCAATTGGAAGCAGGCGACCCCGAAAATCGGGGTCATCACGGCCCAGGGCAGGAATTCGTGCGCTGCCTGCCGCACCAAAGGCGTCGCGCTCATGAGATCGATCAGGAAAAGTCCGGCGATCCAGAAAGCGAGGCTCACCGCTAAAGCGAGGGCGGCGGCCCAGATCGAGCTGAGATAAACGGCTTGGCGGAAGCGCCCAAAGCTTCCTGCCCCGACGGCTTGCCCGACAAGCACCTCGGCGGCAAAAGCGAACCCATCGAGCACATAGGCGGAAAGATCCGAGAGGCTTCGCAGCACGCTGTTCGCGGCCAGCGCCACGTCGCCGAGCCGTGCGCCCTGGGCGGCGAAGAAGGTGAATGCGAACATCAGGCAAATGGTGCGGATCATGATGTCGCCATTGACTGCGATAAGCCTGCGAAAGGCCCGCGCTTCAAAGAGAGCTGCCCGCTTCCCCCGGCGCCTTCCAATAATGTGTCTGGCGATCAAAAGCCCGGCGAACACGGCTGCGTATTCCGCAAACACCGCCGCCAGCGCAGCTCCTTTCACGCCTTTGCCCGCAACAAGAACGAGGAGGATCGCGAGCGCGATATTGATGACGTTGAGGAAAAGCTGCAGGACAAGCGCGAGATTTGCGCGCGCCAAACCCATCAGCCAGCCGACGAGGGCGTAATTCGCAAGCGTTGCGGGTGCGCTCAGGATGCGAACGCCGAAATAGTCTCCCGTCGCAGTCTGGACCGCAGTGCTGCCGCCTGTCAGCTTCAGGATGAGGAGGATCGCGGGCGCATGAAAGGCAAAAAGCAGCGCCCCAGCTGCAACCGCGATGAACAGCGCCCGGTACAGGTTGGCCGCGACTTCTGCGTCATCCCCCGCACCCACGGCTTGGGCCGTCAGGCCGGTGGTTCCCATCCGCAGGAAGCCGAAGGCCCAGAACAGCATCGCGAAGATCGTGGAGCCGAGCGCTACGCCGCCGATGAGCGCGGGGTCATTGAGTTGCCCCATGACGGCCGTGTCCGCCATACCCACCAACGGCACCGTCGCATTTGCCAGGATCATCGGGACCGCAATTACGAGCACATCCCGGCTTTGGAGCCGCTTACCCTGCGGTCTGTGTTCGCACAAAGGCGCGGACCTTTAGGCTTGTGGCTTGTTATTTCCTGTATCTACGCGGCGCTGGGGGCTCGGATCGATCGACGCGACGGGCAGACCCAAGGAAGCTGAAGAAGCGCATCAGGAGCCAAAGCGGAATGACAATTAAAGCGCCGAGAATGAAATAGCGCACTCCCGTCTTGACGGCGTCAAAGCCGAGAGAGGAGATCCAATCTCCGAGCCGGATGACGGCGTGATACAGATTATTGGGATTAAAGCCAAAGAAAGAAAGTACCACCCCGATAATCAACGAAGCTGTCACAAGCTTCAAAATTACCAGGAGTGGGCTACCGCCGAAAAATCGTTCCATGATCAAGTCCGTTTCTACGCTTCCACACGCATACCCGGCACTTGAGAAATAGCAAAGAAGAAATTCGCCACCCGGCGGAGACGTGTTGATATATAGCAGACCCCGCCGGCATGACCTGGCCGCGCCTAAGACGCGTTTGCCGGCCCAAGGTCTCTAAACTGGGGAACGCTGTTCACGTGTTTTACCGCCATGACTTGCTTGTCCACCTTTCCGGCCGGCCTGAGCGGCGAGATCCCGATTACGAGAAAAGCTGCGGTTCTCATCGGAAACGTTTTGGCCGCCCTTACGGCCGGCTTCCGCTGCCAATGAGCGGTTCTGGCTGAAGCTTCTCTTTTCATTGGGCACGCTTTGCCCACCCTTGGATGCGATTGCCCGTTGCTTCTCAGAGTCCATGGAGGCAAAGCCGCGATTCGAGGTCGAGCCAGATTTCTTCTGGGAGGCCATTCAAGCTCCTATCTTGCTGTTTTTGGAATAGCCTCTGACTGAGGCTTTTCATCCGTTAACAGCGCGCTCCCGCTCTGGTTCCGCTATCATGGCTAAGTTTCGTGTGTTTTTTGCGTCGGCCTGATCGCTCTTAGGGTGGTTACACCTTTAAAGACGTGCAATCTGCTAGAGCTACCTGAGGATGTATGTCCTGCCCGGTTCCCTATACCTAGGCTGCTCTTGCTTTCATGATGCGGATGCGGCACGCATTAACGTAGTACATGTGTATTAATGCGTGCCATCCACTGAAAACTTTCGCGCTAGGATTGCTTCGGAAACTGACTGCTCATACAGACTATGACCACAACCAAGGAGATTCTCGCTGTTCCTTGAAAAATCACTGGGAGAATGTTGAATGCGTGTTGAAATCGCAAGCCGGCCGCAGCGATCAGTTTTGGATTCAACTGAGGCGACAAGCGGGGATTTTTTTGTAGAAGTGGTTTCACTCCCAAAAGGTAAATTCTCCGCTCGGATACACCTCATTTTTTCTACATTTACCCAGGGCGAGACAATAACTATTCGTGTGCATTCTCTTGCAAGAGATGAAGAAATCACAAAAGCCGAGGTTGGTGTTGATCCGAAGAGTATATCTAATGATGAAATTTATCTAAACTTTGAGTTGTCTGATCCGGCTGATGTTTTGTTCACCGGGCATGCGAGCGCGAACTGTTCGACTACATTGGTTCGTCTTATAACTGTACTTGGGGGATCTGATCATCTGCCTTCCCGAGAAGATTTCTTTTTAGCGGACGCTATGACGCCGAGCACACGTCGAATGCAGGGCATCGTCATAGGAACAACGGGGGTCTGTAACGCTTCATGCATACACTGCCCCACAAATAAACCTTCTCGGCGAATGCCCCAAGGCCGCATGACTATGGAGTTATTTTCAAAGATCGTAAATGAGCTAGCAAAATCGTCCTATCGAGGAAATATACTTTTCGGTCTCTTTGCTGAGCCGCTTGACGATCCCTTTCTCGCTCAGCGGCTCAGGCTGGTGAAACAGAAGCTGCCAAGGAGCGAAATCTCGATTGCGACCAACGCGGGCCTTTTCGATGAAAGCCGACATTCAGAGATTGTCGACCTGGCTGACATCATTGCGGTTCATGTCGAATCCGTTTCGCCTGAGGTTTACAATCGTATAATGGATCCTCTGAAGGCCGAGCGTGTGTTTCCTCGTATTATAAGCCTTATCAAGTTAGCCCAGAAAAAAGGTCGTAACAATATTACCTTGACTGCGCCAATTCATAAAGAAAACATGCTGGATGCAGACCGGATCCGCCAATTCTTCGAACCTGCTGGCAATTTTGGTCTTGATTTTACACCCATCAGCAATCGTGCCTGGGATGCCGGTCCTTTTTTCAAAATGTCCTTGGCACCCGTTGGAGTTGCCTGTCGGCCGACTCAAATTTTGGACCAACTCATCATCGACTGGGATGGGGCTGTGCTGCCTTGTTGTTTCGATTTTTCTAAATCCATGATCTTGGGCAATTTCAACGAATCAACAATCGACCAGGTTTTTGCCACTCAAGGCTGGCAGGATATGTTTGAAACCTTTCGGCGCGGGGAGTGGTCTCGCAAGCCCGCATGCGCGCAGTGCAGGTCCGATGACGGCTTCACCGTCGGTTCCATGGTGACAAACCTTACTAACAGCGCACGCAACAAGGTTTTGAGTTTCGAGGCTAAATCTTTCTCGGTAACGGCATCAGGTAAGCGAGATATCGACGGAGCGATTAGCACGTTACCACAATCCACCGACGGGTGTGTTGTTTACGGTCCCTATATCCGCCTCCGACCAGGTAGGTATAAGGTGTATTTTTCTGTGAGTGTATTGTGCACCGAAGGTGCTACCGTGGTACTGATGTATGCTCGAAAAATGGACCGCCTCGCATTGAAGTATCTTGATATTTCCACTTCGGGAAAAGTCGATGGTACTTTGGAGTTCAATCAGACTTGAGCGGACCCATCTGATGTTTTTGAGTTCCGTGTTTGGAAATTCGGTAACGTTTCATTCGCTTTTCATGGGGTAACTTTGGTAAAAGCAGGCGACACTCCTGTCGCCACCGGCAACCTCAATAAGGCTGATATTGATCACCCAGAAGGCGGCAAACAGATGCGTCGCCTATTAAGGTGGCACGTTGTTTCGAAGTTAAAGCAGATCGCTCAAACAAACCTATGATGCGGTGAGTGCGCGGTTCCTGGTTGGCTCAATGCCGATTTAAATCCAAACCGAAAAATTCTAGCTCGCCCTCTATCGCGCCCTGTGTTGTCGCCAGTCTGGCCTCTATCGGAAGGTGGGATTTGTGACGATGAAGGACATATCACAACTATAAGTTCCTGACGCGGGCAGGATAGCTTCACCCTTCGCAAGCATGTCTTTGGAATAGTTTTGAGAGATGTCTAGGAGGATCTTGTTTCCCTTAGATTATTCGACACGGAGAATTTTGCGGCTGCTGTCCATCTCCCCCTCGGAAGACCAAAATATGGGCCGTAGACGAGGACGCGAGAAGGCCCCATCAGGCTTACTGTCTGTCCAGCACCAGCGGGCTTATTATCCTCTGCCAAAAAAAGCTCGCCCGGCCAACTGACCGCAGACATAGGCCTTAGCTGGAGAATGCTATTATAGCCGGTAAGGCGTAGAAACTAATTTTTTGATAGTCCGTCTCTGTCCTCTTGCCCGAGGTGCAGCCCGTAAGTATTTTGGCTTGCTTGAGTTGATCTTCAAGATATACGTGGCCATCCTGCGCCGTTTGCAATCGAAGGCCATTAATACTGTGATCGAGATTTACTCTGTCAGGAGTCCAAACCAAGAAAGGCAACAAGGCGTGTAAGTAATTTTCGGATGTTGGTTTTTTCGCCACCATGGCTGCGGATTACAAGAACGTGCGGAGCGGTGACGACCTCTTCTAAAGCTGCGATAGAAAGTGAGGTCTGACGAATTGCATTGATCATAGGCATCGCCCATAAGTCCATGAACTCGTGAATGTTTGTTTCGGACGCTGCTTAGAAAGGCAATGAGAGGCACTTTTTGCAGGACAAGTAATTTATCAGTTCAGGTTCTGGGGTATCATGAAAAAAAAGGGAACCTTGCGAATTGCATGATTTTAACTCTGTCGCCGAAGCAACTCTTGTCGGCTCACAACTACCAAATGCCTGTGCCAGCAGGCTTTTTACGAGGTGAACGCAAAGCACCGAAAAAACAGACGGTACGCCAAACAAGCCTACTGCCACCTTTACACACCCTCAAGAAACAACTTTGCATCAACCTTACCGCCATGTTGCGGATTTCGAAGACGACGGCAAAGATCCCCAAGAGCGGCGCCGGTACGCCTCTGTTGAAAACTGATTAGCCCCGACACTGCCGCGAGCCACTTGCCCTTCCCAAGCAATCATCGCCTCCTTGATTTCTCGCACATCGTAGGGGTAAACCAAAATCCCAGCCTCGCCGGCAATCTCTCGCATCGATCCGAAATTCGAAGTAATCACAGGCGTCTCGCAGAGCATCGCTTCCAGGATAAGGCAGACCGAAACCTTCATAGAGCGAGGGAAATGCAACCGCCAGCGCGCCCTAATAACGTTCACCAACTGCGGAATGTATGGTACTCATGCTGCCTTCATTATTGGGACAGGAACCTTCGCAGAAACCGGCTCATGAGTCATCTCACCCCAAACCGTGGCTTTTCCATGCGCCTCCGAATGATGGGGTGAAAAAAGATCGTATGAAATGATGTCGCAAAGCGCGCGGCTGGCGAGTTCGATCCCCTTTGCCGCGTAAAGCGCGCCGTTTATCTGAGAATATCTGGTCAGATATCCAAGAAAGGCGCTCGTGGTCGCGGTATCGGGTGGTGTGGCGGATATCCAGAAAGAGTCGAGGCTTCCCTGGAAGGTGAGCCCTTCCATATCGAAGATGGCTTTGCCGCAGCATTTTACCGGAAGGCCACGCTGTACGGCAGCAAGCCCCGCCGTGCTATTGACAGTCACAAACCCGTCGGTGTTGTCCAAAACGATATCGATGCTTGTCTTTCGCAAGTAGTAAGCCCGCCCTTCTAATTTCAGCTCCCTGACGAGGCTCTCAAACAGGCGTGGCGTCCGTTCGACGCCGTAGTCCAGCGGGTGTTGCTTCACAACGAGCACCGCATCTTTCGGTGCGAAGGCAGCGAAGGATGTGCAGGCCTCGCGCAGAAAGGGATTGTTGGAGCCGTATGAAGAGTGCACGCGGAGTTGCGCATCGCCTGGTTTTTGCAAGATGACAGCAAACATCTGCTTGCCAGCCCGCCTGTGCTTTACGATGTCCTCAACCGACTTTCGCTCATCATTCGTTTTCCGCCACAAATATTCAGATACATATCCCGTGCCTTGTGTAAACACTGAGTCGCCATAATACGTGGTGTCGAAGGGCAGCCAGGGGTATAGAGCGATACTTGCTCCGAAATGCTTGATCGTGCTGAGAACCTGGTCTCGCATGCGGCACGGGAATGCTTGCGCCGTTTCAAAGCCGTCATTGTTGTTATGGTAGAACGCTCCTTCTTTTGGGAGCGTAGAGTGACCGTTGACGCCGTCCCGATCGAACGTAATCCAGTGCGGACGGAGATAGCCATGCTCGACGATGTAGCGGCTGAGGCCCATGGTCGTGGCCAGTTTGATAGCCGTGCGGTTGCGCTCACCGGTGTCATTATAAGTGACGATAGCGGTTATGTGATGCTTCAGAATGGCCGCTTTGATAAAGCTTTCATAGTCTTGTTCACGGTTACGAAACGCGATCCGGTGACGCGACGGCGTTGAGACAAAATCGCCGCCGTCCCATGCGATCCGCCAGACCTTGTGACCTCGTGCGGTGAGATCATCAGCAAAGATACGAAAAAATCGCCCAAACGGGCTGGACACAAAAAGAATCCGCGCCACCCCACGCCCCCCCAAAGTGTGTTTGCCTTATTAATAACTTTTGGCTTATGCGCTGATTCCCGGCGCTCGCGGTTATTGTTTTATTAGGTCCTAGTGACAATGGAGTAGTAATTGTGACCGGGGTGACACACCGACAGCGAGTGTACACAATCTAGGATTGTGCATGAGCCATAGTAGTCTTGCATTAGCAGAATGAGGAGCCCAATAGGGGGACGGATTTGATCCCCAGGCTTCACGCTCAAGGGCTCATCTGCGGGCCATCGGCCATGTTTTCACCATAAATCAATCTGAGCTACTTGCTCTATTTCCGAGGGGTTTGCGAGCATGAAAGTTGTGGTCGATGGTTTCAACCTGGCGCTGGAAAAAGGTACAGGCGTAGCCACTTATGCTCGAAATCTTACATCCGGTCTTCGAGAGACGGGCCATGAAGTTCATGTGCTTTACGGTAGGCCGGGAGCTTCGGGCAAAAATGATCTCTTGAGGGAAATCGCCTTTTTCGATGAGAACTTCGGCGCTCGTAATAGCTTCCTGGGCAAAACGCGCCACGTGATTGAGGCACTGGTTAACCCTTTCGCCAGACCGATCAGTTCAATCAATCTTTCTGGGACCGTCATCTATGAACAGTTTCTCTCGCGGTTGCCGGTTTTTGACCAGCTTTGGAACTCGTCAAATCTGTATGAGCAGGCCGCCCTTCGCTTCTACCTGAGTGGCCGCAGGCTAAGAGTTCTGCGTCTCCTAAAGGCGCCGATATCACGCACTGGACCTATCCACTGCCAATCAAAGCCTGCGGGACATCTAATATTTATACGTTGCACGATCTGGTCCCGCTACGCTTGCCTTATACAACTCTCGATAAAAAGCGCGAGTATCTTAAGCTTGTCAGCCACCTCGCTAAGCATGCCGATCACATTGTCACCGTATCAGAGACATCAAAAAGAGATATCATGAGTATTCTCGGCGTCCCTGAGAGTAAAATAACGAATACCTACCAATCAGTGTCGATTCCAGAAGCCTATTTGTCGGTTCCTACACGTATGTTGCGGGAGGAACTGGCGGGCGCTTTTCGCCTGCAATATAAGAAGTACTTGCTATTTTTCGGTTCAATTGAGCCGAAAAAGAACATTGGCCGAATAATTGAGGCCTATCTAGCGTCAGGGATTGCTTTTCCGCTCGTTGTCGTTGGCGCGCAAGCGTGGAAATCCGACCAGGAACTGAGGCTGCTCAAACAGGCAGCGCCTACGAACCGGCAGCCACGTGACGAGCCCGGCCCCAAGGTTATCCAGCTCGAGTATGCCACGTTCCCTCAACTGGTTAACCTCATCAGAGGAGCGATTGCCGTCACCTTTCCGTCCCTCTACGAGGGATTTGGCTTGCCAATTCTTGAAAGCATGATTTGCGGTACGCCGGTTATTACCTCGAATGTGGGATCGATGCTCGAGATTGCAGGTGACGCGGCCATATTGGTCGACCCATACGACACCCGCGCAATCAAAGACGCCATGGTTGGAACTGTCCGTAATGCGGATCTGCGCGCGGAGAAGGTTGCGCGCGGAGCCTTCGTGGCAAAGCGGTTCTCCCCTGAAGCCTATCAGAAGCGTCTTGAGGGGCTTTATTCGCGTGTAACGGCCCCGATCGCTACCCCTGCTGAATTGCTTCCCCAACGAGCGTGAAAGAGGGCAAGTAGGTTGCGCTAGGTAGTGTGCGGAGAGTTCTGCAAAATGGTCTGATGTGTCGACCATGGTATGCGGGTGATGTTGCCCGTCACCAACCCTTTGCAGAGGGAGCAGACCATGACCAAGTGCGAGGATAAAGCGAAGGTCGTTGCCATCGAAAGCGCTTGGGGTTGGAAAGGGCGAGCGCACCGATGAGCGGCTTGGCTACCGCAGCGGCTACTACTCTCGCGCCTTGATCACGCGCGTTGGCACGCTGGAGCTTCGGGTCCGCAGGATCGTGCGGACGGTTTCGACGGAGCTGTTCGAGCGCTGTCAGCGCTCGGAGAAGGCCTTGGTTGGCACGTTGGGAGATGTATGTGCAAGGCGTCTCGACGAGGAAAGTGAAGGAGGTCACAGAAGCTCTCTGCGGTCATAGCATTTCGGCGAGTTCGACCAGCGCCATCAACAAGACGCTCGACGAGAGTTTAAAAGCCTTTTCCGAACGGCGCCTTGCAGACCCTTTCCCCTACCTCATCCTCGACACCCGTTACGAGCGCATCCGCGAGGGGCGGGGTCATTCCGAACCAAGCCGTGCTCGTGGCCGTCGCCTTAGATTGGGAAGGCCGTCGCCAGATTCTCGCGGTGGAGCTTGCCAACCGAGCTGGCGCGACTTTCTTCTGGGCCATATGGGCGTTGCGCTTGTGAAAACCTCCAACCCTGCAGAGGGTGGACGAGTGAGCTGCTCTTTTCCTTAGTTCGGGCCGTTGTGCGCCAGCAGGAGCATGCCGCCCGATATGTTTTTCACCTTGAAACCGTTCTGCAGAAGGATGCGCGTTGCGATGTATGACCGTTGGCCAGACCGGCAGAAGACATGGATCTCGCGGTCTCGGGGAAGTTCGCCAAGACGCGCGCGAAGCTGATTGACCGGGATGTTGAGCGCTTCCGGCCCGTGCTCGGTGGCCCTCTCCGACGGTTCGCGCACATCGAGGAGGAAACCAGCCCCGGCCGTGTCCCAGTGGATGAGCGGCATCTCTCCGCTCGTCGCATTGGCGGCGACCATCCCGGCGAAGTTCACGGGGTCCTTGGCGCTGCCGAACTGCGGCGCGTAGCAAAGTTCAGTTTCCTCGAGATCGTAAATGGTCGCGCCCATTTGCAGGGCCATCGCCAAGGCGCTGATGCGCTTGTCGACATTGTCGTCGCCAAAGGCTTGCGCTCCAAGAAGACGCCCATCGGATTTTCGGAACAGCACCTTCATTGCGATCGGCTTGGCGCCCGGATAATAGCCAGCGTGCGAATTCGGGTAGAGGTATATTTTCTCGTAATCGCTGTTGCCAAGCCGCTTCAAGGTTTTCTCGCTGACGCCGGTCCAGGCAATCGCCGCGCCGAAAAGACCGACGATGGCGGTTCCCTGTGTGCCTCTGAACCGTGACTTGCCGCCCGCGATGACATCGGCCGCGATCCGGCCTTGCCGGTTCGCAGGACCGGCCAGGGCAACAAGGCTCGACTCGCCGGTGACGAAGTCCTTGACCTCAATGGCGTCTCCGACAGCAAAGATATCCGGATCGCTGGTCCGCATCTGATCATCGACGCGAATTCCTCCGCGCTCGCCGAGTTGAAGCCCTGCCGCTTTGGCGAGAGCCGTATCCGGACGCACGCCGAGCAAAAATCACGAGGTCGCCCCTATGAGCGTTGCCGGATTTCGTCCGCACATCGATGGAGCCGTCCTGGACTTTCTCGAATGCTGCGACCCCGTCGCCGAATGCGAGCCGGACACCATGGTGCTTGAGGCGCGCCTCCGCAAGGCGAGCGAACTCCGCATCCACTGGAGGCAGAACCTGGCTGGCCATCTCCACGAGGGTGACTTCGATGCCAAGGTGAACCAGATTTTCGGCCATCTCCACCCCGATGAACCCGCCGCCGACGACGACGGCGCGCATCCGCCGCTCACCGTTGTGGCGCTCCTTAATCCATTCCTTGATCTGCCGGGCATCGGGCACGGTGCGAACCTGAAAGATCCCAGGAAGGTCAATTCCCGGCAAAGGCGGACGGATGGACACCGCCCCTGGCGACAGAACCAGCTTGTCATAGGCGTGCTCGGTCACCTCGCCGGTCGTCACGCTGCGCAGCTTGACCTTCTTCTCCTTCGGCGAAATCCCGATGGCCTCGCTGCTGGTCTGGACATCGATGGCAAAGCGCTCGCGGAACAGCTGCTCGCTGGCAACCAACAGGCTCGATTCCTTCTCGATGACGCCGCCGACGTGATAAGGCAGCCCGCAATTCCGCGTATGATACGTACGGGCCACGCTCGACCAGCAGGATTTCGGCTTTTTCGTCGAGCCTGCGCAGCCGCGCCGCGCAGGAGGCTCCGCCAGCCACTGACCGACAATAATGACCTTCATAGGCTTGCTCCCTCTCTATCGTCAATTTTTAAATACCTGGGATCGCGAAACGAAAACCTGAGGAGATGAAGAGCGCGAAATGACTGGGCAGGGCCTATAGTCTCGGGCCGATCGACACCGCAATGGCCACGATTTCCGACGATTCCTCCATGCCATCTTGGCCGCAAGGAACAGCTCCTCGAGCAGGGCCGAAAAGCCGCTCTGAGAAGAGGTGTCTGTAACTAGGTCACAAACGCGTCCATTGCCTGAGATGCGCTGCGGTGGAATCGCGACACTCAGCGTCCGCCAGGGAGCTGCTGCATGACCCACTGCTCGATCGCCTTCGCGGGCACGGCGCCGACTGTCGCGCGATCTCGCTCCCACTCGCGAACAAAATGACCGTCGGAATGCTTCGTATGCCGTGGCGGGCGGCCGCTCCGGGAAGCTTTTCCGTGTCGGCCTTCAAAAGCCTGACACGAGGTTCAAGCGCCTGCGCCGCCGTCTTAAAATGAGGCGCCATCTGCAGGCAAGGCCCGCACCAAGGCGCCCAAAAGTCGGCAGAAACAGGATCAGGTTTTCGCAAGCAAGTTGGTGAATTCGTCTTGTGACGTGAGCTCGTGTGGCTCCCCGGTGAAGAGCGGCTTATGGCAGCTGCCGCATTTTCGACGGCGCGCCGGCATCAGGCTTCAGGCAGGGGCTCTGTTGACAGCTCCGCAGGAGGAGCAAGCAATCGTCTCAATCGTAGTCATGTTCTACCGCTTCTGCTTTTTGTCATGCCGGAACGCTTCGATGGCCCCGCTCGCTCGACAGCCAGGCTGTGCAAGAGAACTTTGGTGCGTGACGCCGTCACCCCGACAATCTCAGCAAAAATCCGTTCCATCAAGCGTTGACATGGCTGGAACGAAGATCGTCTAATACTTCCGTCAACTTCCTCTACCGGCTTGCTGAACCTCGATGCCAGCATCGCGAAGAACATAGTCAGGACCCCGTCCGGTCAAATCCACCTTCACGAGGACGACGTCGGTTTCTGTGACGCCAGCCATCGGGCGACCTGTAACCCTTACCTCTATCCAGGGAAAGGTCCGGGTTCGGCTTGTGCGCTGCTCGACAACGGAATTCGTGGCTTGATCGATTGTGACGAAGGCGAAGAAGGCGGCCTCGCCGAAATGCTCGCTCATCGTACCGGAAAGGCGACAGAAGAATGGCGTAAGTCGTTTGCGCGGACCTTCGGGCTTCCAAGTGCAGGAGCACCCGCTCGACCTGCGGGATCGCTGTCCGCACGTTTTTCTCGATACGCTCCAAGGCGCTCTCGGCCCTCCCCGGCTCGCTCCCCCGCAACGCGATGCCCGCCTCCACGAGCCGGAAGCGGCCAGCATTGCGGCCGGAACCCATTTAACCTCTGCAACAGCCGGATCGGCGAGTACGATTGCTTGATCTCGTTCAATCGCTCCGCATCCAGCGAGGCATCGAGCAGAACCCTCACGGCATCGGCGAACAGATCCCATCCGGTCTTGACGACGGCTGCCACGATAATAAGCGCCGCGGCGCGATCAAGGGCAAGGCCGAACCACGACGACAGGACGCCACAAAAGCGAGGCCGGTCGATAGGCGTGAATACGGAACTCGCGCGCTTGCGCGATTAACGCCGGTAAATCGATTGCCGGTGGCAAGGAGTTCGAAATGGCTGAAGATCACCGGGATCACCAAGGTCACGGCCAAGCCAGCGAGCATCCAGCCGTCCACACGGAGTTCAAGGCTTGTGCCGAAGAACACGCTATGTACGATCCCGTAGGCAGTGAAGAAAATCATGCCGCCGATTGCTGCGGCCACGAGGTTCTCAACCTTATAGAGGCCGTATGGAAAAACGTCGGACTTGCGCGCCGCAATCTTCAGCCCGATCAGGACGGCGCCGGCCGCAACCAGATCGACAACGTTATGGATCAACTCGGCAAAGACGGCCAAACTCCGGGAAGGCCGCGATCATGCGAGAAGCGCAACGAGCACGAGGCCGGCCGCTATCGAATACCATGCCCTCGGATAGCGCTGATTACAGTGGGAGCTGCCCCAATCGGATGTCGATGACCGTCTGTCACCTGATTTGTCCTCAGGCTCCCTGCTTCAGACGCCGGTCCGCCGCCTTTGCAGCGTCGGCGCCTATTGGAATGCTGAACCGGGGCGTACCCCAAGCCATCTGAAAACGACCGCAGAAGGACAGAAGCCTGTAAATCCGGATTGCAGCATATTAAGGCCAGCAAAGGCCGTCAGCAGGTACCAGTACTCGCTGTAGAAATACCCTAGCGTCAAGCTCATGAGCACCATGAAGCCAGCGGAACTGATAACGGCTTGTTCGATTGTCATTCCCTAATTCCTTTAAAGCTCATTCGACCTGGTTGAAAGCTCTGCACTTCGGCCGTGTCTCACCCTGCGGATCGACTCTAATGTAAGCGATTTCCGATCCTCATGCATTAGCTTCGCCATGGTATCCCGCACGTTCGCCATTGAGCCGTCGACTACGCCGTAAGGCAAATGAAAAGAACGAGCTCGGCGTACCCCGTTGTGGAGTTCCCAGAAGTGGCTTTTCCCGGTTTTAGGATGAAACTCTGCGGAAATAAAAGATTCCAAGCAGGCATTCGTTGGCTGGCAAGGAATGTCTGCGTAGTACCCCAACGAGAAATCCCCGCCATTTGCCGCAAGCTCGCACGGGGTTCCCCGCGGCTAAGGCATACTCGCAAATGGGCTTAATGCCATGTCGGCTCCGCCGTATATGTCTCAGAAAACAACGCTGTCGCCATTGCCGAGGAACGCATGGCTCCCCTTGGCTTGCGCCGAGCGTTTCGGGTAACTCAGATAGGTATCGGTCCCCTTGATGAT
>CAVRSS010000025.1:0-8643 GCA_963723755.1 uncultured Alphaproteobacteria bacterium
GATCATCAAGGGGACCGATACCTATCTGAGTTACCCGAAACGCTCGGCGCAAGCCAAGGGGAGCCATGCGTTCCTCGGCAATGGCGACAGCGTTGTTTTCTGAGACATATACGGCCGGAGCCACATCGCATTAGGCCCATTTGCGAGTACGCCTTAGCCGCGGGGAACCCCGTGCGAGCTTGCGGCAAATGGGGCGGGATTTCTCGTTGGGGTACTACGCAGACATTCCTTGGCCAGCCAACGAATGCCTGCTTGGAATCTTTTATTTTCGCAGAGTTTCATCCTAAAACCGGGAAGGCCACTTTTGGGAACTCCACAACGGGGTACGCCCGAGCTCGTTCTTTTCATTTGCCTTACGGCGTAGTCGACGGCTCAATGGCGAACGTGCGGGATACCATGGCGAAGCTAATGCATGAGGATCGGAAATCGCTTACATTAAAGTCGATCCCGCAGGGTGAGAACACGGCCGAAGTGCAGAGCTTTCAACCAGGTCGAATGAGCTTTAAAGGAATTAGGGAATGACAATCGACAAAGCCGTTATCAGTTTCGCTGGCTTCATGGTGCTCATGAGCTTGACGCTAGGGTATTTCTACAGCGAGTACTGGTACCTGCTGACGGCCTTTGCTGGCCTTAATATGCTGCAATCCGGATTTACAGGCTTCTGTCCTGCTGCGGTCGTTTTCAGATGGCTTGGGGTACGCCCCGGTTCAGCATTCCAATAGGCGCCGACGCTGCAAAGGCGGCGGACCGGCGTCTGAAGCAGGGAGCCTTGAGGACAAATCAGGTGACACACGCTGATCGACATCCGATCGGGGCAGCTCCCACTGTAATCAGCGCTATCCGATGGGCATGGTATTCGATAGCGGCCGGCCTCGTGCTCGTTGCGCTTCTCGGCATGATCGCGGCCTTCTCCGGAAGTTTGGCCGTCGTTGCCGAGTTGATCCATAACGTTGTCGATCTGGTTGCGGCCGGCGCCGTCCTGATCGGGCTGAAGATTGCGGCGCGCAAGTCCGACGTTTTTCCATACGGCCTCTATAAGGTTGAGAACCTCGTGGCCGCAGCAATCGGCGGCATGATTTTCTTCACTGCCTACGAGATCGTACATAGCGTGTTCTTCGGCACAAGCCTTGAACTCCGTGTGGACGGCTGGATGCTCGCTGGCTTGGCCGTGACCTTGGTGATCCCGGTGATCTTCAGCCATTTCGAACTCCGTGCCGCACTGGCAATCAATTCACCGGCGCTAATCGCGCAAGCGCGCGAGTTCCGTATTCACGCCTATACGACCGGCCTCGCTTTTGTGGCGCTCCTGTCGTCGTGGTTCGGCCTTGCCCTTGATCGCGCCGCGGCGCTTATTATCGTGGCAGCCGTCGTCAAGACCGGATGGGATTTGTTCGCCGATGCCGTGAGGGTTCTGCTCGATGCCTCGCTGGATGCGGAGCGATTGAACGAGATCAAGCAAATCGTACTCGCCGATCCGGCTGTTGCAGAGGTTAAATGGGTAACCGGCCGCAATGCTGGCCGCTTCCGGTTCGTGGAGGCGGGCATCGCGTTGCGGGGGAGCGAGCCGGGGAGGGCCGAGAGCGCCTTGGAGCGTATCGAGAAAAACGTGCGGACAGCGATCCCGCAGGTCGAGCGGGTGCTCCTTCACTTGGAAGCCCGAAGGTCCGCGCAAACGACTTACGCCATTCCTCTCGTCAACCTTTCCGGTACGATGAGCGAGCATTTCGGCGAGGCCGCCTTCTTCGCCTTCGTCACAATCGATCAAGCCACGAATTCCGTTGTCGAGCAGCGCACACAGCCGAACCCGCACCTTTCCCTGGATAGAGGTAAGGGTCTACAGGTCGCCCGATGGCTGGCGTCACAGAAGCCCGACGTCGTCCTCGTGAAGGTGGATTTGACCGGACGGGGTCCTGACTATGTTCTTCGCGATGCTGGCATCGAGGTTCAGCAAACCGGTAAGAGCAAGTTGACGGAAGTATTAGACGATCTCCGTTCGAGCCATGTCAACGCTTGATGGAACGGATTTTTGCTGAGATTGTCGGGGTGACGGCGTCACGCACCAAAGTTCTCTTGCACAGCCTGGCTGTCGAGCGAGCGGGGCCATCGAAGCGTTCCGGCATGACAAAAAGCAGAAGCGGTAGAACATGACTACGATTGAGACGATTGCTTGCTCCTCCTGCGGAGCTGTCAACAGAGCCCCTGCCTCAAAGCTTGATGCCGGCGCCCGTCCAAAATGCGGCAGCTGCCATAAGCCGCTCTTCACCGGGGAGCCACACGAGCTCACGTCAGAAGACGAATTCACCAACTTGCTTGCGAAAACCTCGATCCCGGTTCTCGTCGACTTCTGGGCGCCTTGGTGCGGGCCTTGCCTGCAGATGGCGCCTCATTTTAAGACGGCGGCGCAGGCGCTTGAACCTCGTGTCAGGCTTTTGAAGGCCGACACGGAAAAGCTTCCCGGAGCGGCCGCCCGCCACGGCATACGAAGCATTCCGACGATGATTCTGTTCGCGAGTGGGAGCGAGATCGCGCGACAGAGCGGCGCCATGCCCGCGAAGGCGATCGAGCAGTGGGTCATGCAGCAGCTTCCTGGCGGACGCTGAGTGTCGCAATTCCACCGCAGCGCATCTCAGGCAATGGACGCGTTTGTGACTTAGTTACAGACACCTCTTCTCAGAGCGGCTTTTCTGGCCCTGTCTCGAGGAGTTGTTCCTTGCGGCCAAGATGGCATGAAGGAAGCGCCGGGAAATTGTGGCCACCGCGGTGTCGATCGGCCCGAGACTATAGGCCCTGCCGCAGTCATTTCGCGCTCTTCATCTCCTCAGGTTTTCGTTTCGCGATCCCGAGGTATTTAAAAATTCACAATAGAGAGGGAGCAAGCCTATGAAGGTCATTATTGTCGGTGGAGTGGCTGGCGGAGCCTCCTGCGCGGCGCGGCTGCGCAGGCTCGACGAAAAAGCCGAAATCCTGCTGGTTGAGCGTGGCCCGTACGTATCATACGCGAATTGCGGGCTGCCTTATCACGTCGGCGGCGTCATCGAGAAGGAATCCAGCCTGTTGGTTGCCAGCGAGCAGCTGTTCCGCGAGCGCTTTGCCATCGATGTCCAGACCAGCAGCGAGGCCATCGGGATTTCGCCGAAGGAGAAGAAGGTCAAGCTGCGCAGCGTGACGACCGGCGAGGTGACCGAGCACGCCTATGACAAGCTGGTTCTGTCGCCAGGGGCGGTGTCCATCCGTCCGCCTTTGCCGGGAATTGACCTTCCTCGGATCTTCAGGTTCGCACCGTGCCCGATGCCCGGCAGATCAAGGAATGGATTAATGAGCGCCACAACGGTGAGCGGCGGATGCGCGCCGTCGTCGTCGGCGGCGGGTTCATCGGGGTGGAGATGGCCGAAAATCTGGTTCACCTTGGCATCGAAGTCACCCTCGTGGAGATGGCCAGCCAGGTTCTGCCTCCAGTGGATGCGGAGTTCGCTCGCCTTGCGGAGGCGCGCCTCAAGCACCATGGTGTCCGGCTCGCATTCGGCGACGGGGTCGCAGCATTCGAGAAAGTCCAGGACGGCTCCATCGATGTGCGGACGAAATCCGGCAACGCTCATAGGGGCGACCTCGTGATTTTTCGCTCGGCGTGCGTCCGGATACGGCTCTCGCCAAAGCGGCAGGGCTTCAACTCGGCGAGCGCGGAGGAATCCGCGTCGATGATCAGATGCGGACCAGCGATCCGGATATCTTTGCTGTCGGAGACGCCATTGAGGTCAAGGACTTCGTCACCGGCGAGTCGAGCCTTGTTGCCCTGGCCGGTCCTGCGAACCGGCAAGGCCGGATCGCGGCCGATGTCATCGCGGGCGGCAAGTCACGGTTCAGAGGCACACAGGGAACCGCCATCGTCGGTCTTTTCGGCGCGGCGATTGCCTGGACCGGCGTCAGCGAGAAAACCTTGAAGCGGCTTGGCAACAGCGATTACGAGAAAATATACCTCTACCCGAATTCGCACGCTGGCTATTATCCGGGCGCCAAGCCGATCGCAATGAAGGTGCTGTTCCGAAAATCCGATGGGCGTCTTCTTGGAGCGCAAGCCTTTGGCGACGACAATGTCGACAAGCGCATCAGCGCCTTGGCGATGGCCCTGCAAATGGGCGCGACCATTTACGATCTCGAGGAAACTGAACTTTGCTACGCGCCGCAGTTCGGCAGCGCCAAGGACCCCGTGAACTTCGCCGGGATGGTCGCCGCCAATGGGACGAGCGGAGAGATGCCGCTCATCCACTGGGACACGGCGGGGGCTGGTTTCCTCCTCGATGTGCGCGAACCGTCGGAGAGGGCCACCGAGCACGGGCCGGAAGCGCTCAACATCCCGGTCAATCAGCTTCGCGCGCGTCTTGGCGAACTTCCCCGAGACCGCGAGATCCATGTCTTCTGCCGGTCCGGCCAACGGTCATACATCGCAACGCGCATCCTTCTGCAGAACGGTTTCAAGGTGAAAAACATATCGGGCGGCATGCTCCTGCTGGCGCACAACGGCCCGAACTAAGGAAAAGAGCAGCTCACTCGTCCACCCGCTGCGGGGTTGGAGGTTCTCACAAGCGCAACGCCCATATGGCCCAGAAGAAAGTCGCGCCAGCTCGCCTCTCGGTTGGCAAGCTCCACCGCGAGAATCTGGCGACGGCCTTCCCAATCTAAGGCGACGGCCACGAGCACGGCTTGGTTCGGAATGACCCCGCCCTCGCGGATGCGCTCGTAACGGGTGTCGAGGATGAGGTAGGGGAAAGGGTCTGCAAGGCGCCGTTCGGAAAAGGCTTTCAAACTCTCGTCGAGCGTCTTGTTGATGGCGCTGATCGAACTCGCCGAAATGCTATGACCGCGGAGAGCTTCTGTGACCTCCTACATTTTCCTCGTCGAGACGCCTTGCATATACATCTCCGCCAACGTGCCAACCAAGGCCTTCTCCGAGCGCTGACAGCGCTCGAACAGCTCCGTCGAAACCGTCCGCACGATCCCGCGGACCCGAAGCTCCAGCGTGCCAACGCGCGTGATCAAGGCGCGAGAGTCGTAGCCGCTGCGGTAGCCAAGCCGCTCATCGGTGCGCTCGCCCTTTCCAACCCCAAGCGCTTTCGATGGCAACGACCTTCGCTTTATCCTCGCACTTGGTCATGGTCTGCTCCCTCTGCAAAGGGTTGGTAACGGCAACATCACCCGCATACCATGGTCGACACATCGGACCATTTTGCAGAACTCTCCGCACACTACCTAGCGCAACCTACTTGCCCTCTTTCACGCTCGTTGGGGAAGCAATTCAGCAGGGGTAGCGATCGGGGCCGTTACACGCGAATAAAGCCCCTCAAGACGCTTCTGATAGGCTTCAGGGGAGAACCGCTTTGCCACGAAGGCTCCGCGCGCAACCTTCTCCGCGCGCAGATCCGCATTACGGACAGTTCCAACCATGGCGTCTTTGATTGCGCGGGTGTCGTATGGGTCGACCAATATGGCCGCGTCACCTGCAATCTCGAGCATCGATCCCACATTCGAGGTAATAACCGGCGTACCGCAAATCATGCTTTCAAGAATTGGCAAGCCAAATCCCTCGTAGAGGGACGGAAAGGTGACGGCAATCGCTCCTCTGATGAGGTTAACCAGTTGAGGGAACGTGGCATACTCGAGCTGGATAACCTTGGGGCCGGGCTCGTCACGTGGCTGCCGGTTCGTAGGCGCTGCCTGTTTGAGCAGCCTCAGTTCCTGGTCGGATTTCCACACTTGCGCGCCAACGACAACGAGCGGAAAAGCAATCCCTGACGCTATAGGCCTCAATTATTCGGCCAATGTTCTTTTTCGGCTCAATTGAACCGAAAAATAGCAAGTACTTCTTATATTGCAGGCGAAAAGCGCCCGCCAGTTCCTCCCGCAACATACGTGTAGGAACCGACAAATAGGCTTCTGGAATCGACACTGATTGGTAGGTATTCGTTATTTTACTCTCAGGGACGCCGAGAATACTCATGATATCTCTTTTTGATGTCTCTGATACGGTGACAATGTGATCGGCATGCTTAGCGAGGTGGCTGACAAGCTTAAGATACTCGCGCTTTTTATCGAGAGTTGTATAAGGCAAGCGTAGCGGGACCAGATCGTGCAACGTATAAATATTAGATGTCCCGCAGGCTTTGATTGGCAGTGGATAGGTCCAGTGCGTGATATCGGCGCCTTTAGGAGACGCGACTCTTAGCCTGCGGCCACTCAGGTAGAAGCGAAGGGCGGCCTGCTCATACAGATTTGACGAGTTCCAAAGCTGGTCAAAAACCGGCAACCGCGAGAGAAACTGTTCATAGATGACGGTCCCAGAAAGATTGATTGAACTGATCGGTCTGGCGAAAGGGTTAACCAGTGCCTCAATCACGTGGCGCGTTTTGCCCAGGAAGCTATTACGAGCGCCGAAGTTCTCATCGAAAAAGGCGATTTCCCTCAAGAGATCATTTTTGCCCGAAGCTCCCGGCCTACCGTAAAGCACATGAACTTCATGGCCCGTCTCTCGAAGACCGGATGTAAGATTTCGAGCATAAGTGGCTACGCCTGTACCTTTTTCCAGCGCCAGGTTGAAACCATCGACCACAACTTTCATGCTCGCAAACCCCTCGGAAATAGAGCAAGTAGCTCAGATTGATTCATGGTGAAAACATGGCCGATGGCCCGCAGATGAGCCCTTGAGCGTGAAGCCTGGGGATCAAATCCGTCCCCCTATTGGGCTCCTCATTCTGCTAATGCAAGACTACTATGGCTCATGCACAATCCTAAGTATTGTGTACACTCGCTGTCGGTGTGTCACCCCGGTCACAATTACTACTCCATTGTCACTAGGACCTAATAAAACAATAACCGCGAGCGCCGGGGAATCAGCGCATAAGCCAAAAGTTATTAATAAGGCAAACACACTTTGGGGGGGCGTGGGGTGGCGCGGATTCTTTTTGTGTCCAGCCCGTTTGGGCGATTTTTTCGTATCTTTGCTGATGATCTCACCGCACGAGGTCACAAGGTCTGGCGGATCGCATGGGACGGCGGCGATTTTGTCTCAACGCCGTCGCGTCACCGGATCGCGTTTCGTAACCGTGAACAAGGACTATGAGAGCTTTATCAAAGCGGCCATTCTGAAGCATCACATAACCGCTATCGTCACTTATAATGACACCGGTGAGCGCAACCGCACGGCTATCAAACTGGCCACGACCATGGGCCTCAGCCGCTACATCGTCGAGCATGGCTATCTCCGTCCGCACTGGATTACGTTCGATCGGGACGGCGTCAACGGTCACTCTACGCTCCCAAAAGAAGGAGCGTTCTACCATAACAACAATGACGGCTTTGAAACGGCGCAAGCATTCCCGTGCCGCATGCGAGACCAGGTTCTCAGCACGATCAAGCATTTCGGAGCAAGTATCGCTCTATACCCCTGGCTGCCCTTCGACACCACGTATTATGGCAACTCAGTGTTTACACAAGGCACGGGATATGTATCTGAATATTTGTGGCGGAAAACGAATGATGAGCGAAAGTCGGTTGAGGACATCGTAAAGCACAGGCGGGCTGGCAAGCAGATGTTTGCTGTCATCTTGCAAAAACCAGGCGATGCGCAACTCCGCGTGCACTCTTCATACGGCTCCAACAATCCCTTTCTGCGCGAGGCCTGCACATCCTTCGCTGCCTTCGCACCGAAAGATGCGGTGCTCGTTGTGAAGCAACACCCGCTGGACTACGGCGTCGAACGGACGCCACGCCTGTTTGAGAGCCTCGTCAGGGAGCTGAAATTAGAAGGGCCGGGCTTACTACTTGCGAAAGACAAGCATCGATATCGTTTTGGACAACACCGACGGGTTTGTGACTGTCAATAGCACGGCGGGGCTTGCTGCCGTACAGCGTGGCCTTCCGGTAAAATGCTGCGGCAAAGCCATCTTCGATATGGAAGGGCTCACCTTCCAGGGAAGCCTCAACTCTTTCTGGACATCCGCCACTCCACCCGATACCGCGACCACGAGCGCCTTTCTTGGATATCTGACCAGATATTCTCAGATAAACGGCGCGCTTTACGCGGCAAAGGGGATCGAACTCGCCAGCCGCGCGCTTTGCGACATCATTTCATACGATCTTTTTTCACCCCATCATTCGGAGGCGCATGGAAAAGCCACGGTTTGGGGTGAGATGACTTCGATGAGCCGGTTTCTGCGAAGGTTCCTGTCCCAATAATGAAGGCAGCATGAGTACCATACATTCCGCAGTTGGTGAACGTTATTAGGGCGCGCTGGCGGTTGCATTTCCCTCGCTCTATGAAGGTTTCGGTCTGCCTTATCCTGGAAGCGATGCTCTGCGAGACGCCTGTGATTACTTCGAATTTCGGATCGATGCGAGAGATTGCCGGCGAGGCTGGGATTTTGGTTTACCCCTACGATGTGCGAGAAATCAAGGAGGCGATGATTGCTTGGGAAGGGCAAGTGGCTCGCGGCAGTGTCGGGGCTAATCAGTTTTCAACAGAGGCGTACCGGCGCCGTCTTGGGGATCTTTGCCGTCGTCTTCGAAATCCGCAACATGGCGGTAAGGTTGATGCAAAGTTGTTTCTTGAGGGTGTGTAAAGGTGGCAGTAGGCTTGTTTGGCGTACCGTCTGT
>CAVRSS010000026.1:0-14612 GCA_963723755.1 uncultured Alphaproteobacteria bacterium
TCCAGCGATCCCTCGTACCATCGCCCACGCAACTTGACCCGCACGCCGCCTCGTGCCGCAGGCCGGTAAATCACCTGCAGCCTGGTCTTCCCTTGACCTTGCAGGGTCACCTCAACGCCGCGAGCATCGGGTTGCAAGGCAATCACGTCCGTGTCGTTATCCTGGGTCCAGATCCCCCAATCGCCTGCGACTGTCACGGCGTGAATCACCCCGCGGGTTATGGCCAGCGGCACATCCGCATCCCCCCACAACAAGTGGGCGTAAGGCAGCGTGGCGTCCTCCTGCACCAATTAACGTTCAAGAAATAAATCGTGCTGGTGGGCGGCTGTCCGGCGCCTGATCCCAGTCATAAACAGCGAAACTTGTGTCTTCGCTTCCTTTTGCCCAAACCCTGGCTCTCTGTTCTGCAACCGCGTGCTCACCAGCCTGGCGCAGGAGTTCGCGATATAACCCTTCCAAAGCGGCATCACCCGGATAGGCAGCGACATTGACGAATGTAACCTTGCCCTTGCCGATTTTGTGGTCTACCACAACCGGGGTCCAGCCTCATCCACTATGCGCGTGGCGGCGCCATCGAGGGTCACATCGCCTAATTGCACCTGGAGGCTGCGCGCGGGGTGGTTAACGAACTCCGCTGCGCAGCGTCTTGGGTGACCCAGTTCCCCGAACTCGCCTTGAGCCCCCGGACCTCCAACCCTATGAGTTGACGCACCTTAGGCCCCGTGAGCGGCTGTGGCAATTTTTTTCGCCGCACCTCCACGGAAATGTGAGGAAGAGCCAGGATCAGGTGGCCGCCATCCTCGACGTATTTCCGCAGGCGTTCCATCTGATCCGCCTCCACCGTGTTCCAGCCTAAAAAGACCAACGTTGTGTACTTCGAGAGGGTTTCCGGATTGGCCTCAATGGGCACGATATCGGCCGGTCCATAAGGGGTGCCGGTGAGAAATTCCCACCGGTTCGTGCGGACAAGGATCCCGGTAAATAGGAGCCAGCACGGAGCGGGGGAAGAACACCTTGAGCAGGTCCCAACTCTTCTCCGGCTCGGCAAAATCCCACTCGGGGTCTGCCTGTCCCCACACTTTGGCATGTGACCAGCAGGTCCAACCGTCGTACTGGCCATGCAAGAATCCCACAGGAACACGCATGTTTCCCCGGCGGCTATGGGCTCGGGTAAAGCGATAAAAATCCTGGTGAACCTTCTGATGCCCCTGGCAGGCAGGGCTGAAGCGATCGTCAGCGCTGTGGCCGCGTTCCATGTGCCACAATCCATCTTCAATATAAATGTGCTCTGTACCATGAATGTACGGAGTGGCGAGGGCGAGGAAATATCGGCGGAACGCCGCGGATCATCATGCGGTGAAGTGGACCATTGCGCCGCGATATGGGCGCCATATCGCGGTTGTCCATAAGCGCGGGAGGCACCCCGCAACGCGCCTAGAATAATTTCATGGGGTCCGTACAGCGTTTCGGCAGCAAGCCATTTGTAACCAGCTTGAAAGAAGTACTTGAAAAGGGTTGAGGGGCCACTGTGGCGGGTGGCGCAAAGGCAATTCCCTGTGAATGTTTTCGATAAAGTACTCGGCCCCCTCACGCATGTCCCGGGCGCGGTGGGGAAATCTTTGCCGTATTTCACCTGCAACGAAACGGCGTGTAGGTTAGCATCGTCCGTGACCAGCAAGTCGATACCAGTGTCCTTAGCCGGTATCCATGCGTTGAGCTTTAAGGACTTCTGGACGTGGAGACCGACCAGGTATTCGCCAGCATGAATTGTAAACATTGATTTCATTTCGAGCAGTATAGCGCGGACCCTGCGGAGATAATAGCGAGAAAAGTGACTCTTACTGTATTTCTTCGACGCAGATTTCAGAAATTGCCCGCCAACCGGGTGGGCCTAGCCGTTCCTTCTATAATCAGAAATCATGAAGGCGCACGTCTACGTCACGCTGAAGACTTCGGTCCTCGACCCCCAGGGCCAGACCATCCACAACGCTCTGCGCAAGATCGGCTTCGCCCAGGTGGCCGACGTACGCCAGGGCAAGTATTTTCAGCTTTCGCTCGCCGACGGGCTCTCGGCCGACGAGGCTCGCGCCCAGGTGGAGCGCATGGCCAAAGACGTCCTGACCAACCCCGTGATCGAGGAATACTCCTTCCGGATCGAGGAATAGAGGCATCGGGGAGTGGACGCTCCCAGGTCTCAAGGTCGAGATCTCCACCCCACAAACCAAGACCTGTTTGTGGGGACCCCCCCGGACCTGGGGCACCCATCTGTTGTGGCGGAACGAGCGTCTTTTCGACCTGTGCCACACGCCCGCACTCCGAATCGGAACAACCGGCTGAAATTTGCCTGCTCAAATTACCTTTTAGATGCTTTACCCGCCTGGGTCATTGCGCTCCGGCGGGTTTTCCGCATTCTGGTGAGCAAAGTGTAAGCGGAGTTGGAAGCTCTGCACGATGCGAACTCTCACCGGAATTTTCATTCTCTCCCTCTTGCTGCCGGCCGCAAGCCGGTCGGCCGTGTGCCAGACCGACGCCACTCAAAGCGCGAACGCCGCTGAACAAACTTCACCTGCAACGCAGGCCTCGTCCGCTGCCTCGCCGAATGTGCAGGATCTCGCCGCATCACCGTCCGCGATGACGCCCGCGACGGAGGCTCTCATCGCCTTCAAGGACTCCGAGGTCAAGTTTTCCGTTGAGGAGTTGATGGACATCCTGACCGACAAGCGCCATGAAGGCTGGGTGCTGGCGGCTTATCCCGACCCCAAAACGAGCCGTCCGCTGATCGGCGCGGGCTTCACCCTCGATCTCGAGGCGCGTGAGCACCCGCAGCCTGACCCCAAGAATCCCCATCCATTTTACGAGCCGAGCTCGGCTGAGCTCTGGCAGGCGGCCGGACTGGAGCCGCGCGGCTAACGAATATTCTGGCCCAGTTTCATGAGCAACTAACCGAAACAGACGGCGCGCGAGATGCGCCGCAACCTGGGCGAGCTCGCGGCTCAGATCGACGAGAGCGACGCGCGGCTGCTCGTGCGCATCGGGATCGTTCAGTCCATCCTCAACGCGCGCGCCTATTGCCGCAACTTCGACCGGCTCACTGCTTCGCAGCAGATGGCGCTTACGCAACTCGTTTACCAGATCGGCTTCAATCTCCAGGAGTTTACGGAGTTTCTCGCGCTGATCAACAAGGACGACTGCCCGTGCTCGACGCGGCAGCAGGCGGTGCGGAGAAGTCTCTGCTGCGCCAGGCCACTGCGCGTACCTCTCCCGGAACGGCTTACTGGCAGTCGGTGCAGAAGTCGCTGACCGAGAGCCAATGGGCGCGGCTGTATCGCGTTCGCGCCATCGCGGTGATTGCGATGTTCGACCCGCGCTACGCGGCTAGCCCCACAGCGGCAGAGCGCCGCGTGAGCGCCGTGCTGCGCCCGGTGCGCCGCGGCAGGTCGCGGGCGAGGGCCTCGACGGTGCTGGTCGCCGGGCACGCGACCGGTCGACGAGGTCAGGGCGCCGGGCGTGGAAAGGCGCGCTCGCAAATGGCGCAAGCGGGCGGCGTAGGGCGTACGCGGCGCTTGCTGTTTCGGCAAGACCTTCGATTTGATCCATTGGGAACGGGCTGCGCCCGCGAGTCGTAGAATCTGCGATTGCCGTGCGCCGTTGACATGCTAAGCACATGCGAGTAAGCTGAGCGCATGGCAGGAATGATCCAGGTTCGAAACGTCCCGGAGGCTCTGCATCGCAGCCTGAAGGCCAGAGCCGCGATCTCAGGCAGGTCGCTCTCCGATTATCTGCTCGGGGAACTCCGCGAGATCGCCGAGCGCCGACGCTCGCCGAATTCCGCGAGCGGCTGCATGAGCGCAAAGCGGTTTCCGCCGATCTGGACACCGCCAGTCTCTTGCGCGAGGAACGCGCGGCGCGATGATCGTGCTCGACGCTTCGGCAGCCGTCGACTGGCTGCTCGAAACCCCGGCCGGACAGATGATCAAGCGGCGTATCTATGCGCAGCAAGAAACCCTCCACACGGTGCATCTCATCGACGTGGAATTTGCCCAGGTCCTGCGGCGCCTTGTGCGCGAGAGGACATTCACGCCAGGCGGGCGCAGGAGGCGATCGAGGATCTGACGGCCCTTCGCCTCACGCGCTACGCTCCCGTGCTGTTGCTCGGCCGCATCTGGCGATTCAGGCAAAATCTGAGCGCCTACGATGCGGCCTACGTGGCGCTGGCCGAAGAGTTGCGCGCTCCGCTGATCACGCGGGACCGAAGACTGGCCGCGGCTCCCGGCCATTCGGCCGTAGTGGAAGTCTTCTAGGACTGTGTGCCTTCCTGGCTCGCGCTGTCCCAGCGCCAGCCGCACGCAGCCTTTCGATCTCCTCGCGGCCATCTGCTTGGCGCGCATGTGGTCGGGCTTGGCCACGCGGCTCAGCGGCAGCGCGCCCGGCTCGAGAATGTGCGGCTTAAAGCTCTCCCTCATCCTCCATTGGCTCCTCGATGCCATGCGCGACAAGAGCGATTGCCAACACATCCACGCCGTGCGCGCCTGCTTCCAAAAGTGCGGCGGCGCAGGCATTTGCCGTTGCGCCGGTGGTCATAACGTCATCAATCAGCAGAACGCGCTTGCCGCGCACCGCGTTTCGGCCACTTCGGTTCAGGCAAAAGGCATCAGCGACATTGTGTTGGCGTGCATCTTGAGCGAGGCCAACTTGCGCCCTGGTTCGTTTCGTCCTCTGAAGGGACGTGACGCAAGCAGGGACGGCGGACACCCGGCTTAATCCTTTGGCCAAAAGGGCGGCCTGGTTGAAGCGCCGCTGCAAAAGCCGAAGGCGGTGAAGCGGAACGGGGACAAGAATATCGGCATCCGCGAGAAGGCCGCGCCCCGCCTCCCGCATCAGCTTTATGAACAGAGGCAGCGGCTCATGCTTGTCCTCGAACTTGAAGCGGACGATGAGACGGCGGATGACGCCTCCATAATGCGCGGCGGCCCTCGCCCGCAAAAATGTGGGAGGGTTCGCCAGCGCTTGCATTGAGATATGCGTTTCCGTCCCTT
The DNA here is from genome assembly GCA_963723755.1 of uncultured Alphaproteobacteria bacterium. GTDB lineage: Bacteria > Pseudomonadota > Alphaproteobacteria > Rhizobiales > Rhodomicrobiaceae > Rhodomicrobium. Next base: position 5,037 of record CAVRSS010000026.1, read on the forward strand.
CATAAGCTGGAAGGGGAATGCCGAGCCTGTCACAAAAAGGCGGCGTGATGAGATTGAGTCCGCTCCAGCATCGCGGACAAAGAAGATTATGGCGGGTAATGAGCGTGGAGCAGGAAACACACACGGCCGGGAGGATCAGATCGGCGGAGTATCTCAAGCCATCGGCGGCGAGCTGGGTTACACGCTGAAACATTTGCAAAGTCGATAGGAATCACTTTTTCTAAAATGCACCATAGATGCGGATGAAGTCTTTGAACAGCCCCAATATTTTCGATCGCCGGCATATCCAGGCCAATCTCACGCGAACCGCGCGCGCGCAGCCGGGAACCGATTTTCTGCTGCGCCATGCCGCCGAAGAACTCGTTGGCCGGCTCGAAGGCATCAGCCGGACCTTCGAACTGGCCGCCGACACCGGCGCCTACCATGGCGTTGTCGCCAGGCTCGTCAACGAGCGCTTTCCGGGCACAAAAACGATTTCTCTAAGCCCGGTGATGGCGCTCGCCGAGGCTTGTCCTGCCCCACGCGTGGTTGCTTTGGAAGAAGCGCTCCCTTTGAGGGATGGCTCGCTCGACCTCGTGACATCGGCGCTTTCGCTTCACCTCGTCAACGATCTGCCGGGCGCGCTCATTCAGATACGGCGCGCGCTCCGCCCCGATGGCCTTTTCCTTGGCGCGCTGCTTGGCGGCGAAACTCTCGTCGAACTGAGGCACGCTTTCATGGTGGCGGAGACGGAGACCGCCGGCGGGGTATCGCCGCGAGTCTTCCCGACGGCAGATGTCCGCGACATGGGCGGCCTTTTGCAGCGCGCGGGCTTCGCGCTCCCGGTCGTGGATACGGAACGCCTGACCGTAACCTATCCAACCCCCCTGGCCTTGATCAGAGAGCTGAAAGCCATGGGCGGCGCCAATCCGCTGCTTGCGCGTTCCCGTAAGCCCATGCGGCGCGACACGCTCGCCCAGGCGCTCGAGATTTACGCCCAGCACTTCACCGGCAGTGACGGCAAGGTGCGCGCGACTTTCGAGATCCTGTACCTTTGCGGATGGGCACCGCACGAAAGCCAGCAGAAGCCCTTGAAACCAGGGTCAGCGAAAGCCCGGCTTGCCGACGCGTTGCGCACGACGGAAGTCGCGGCTGGCGATAAGGCGAGCTTCCCGCGCAGAGACAAAGATTGAACGCAGACACACTTGCAATGCGCATGATAATGCGCAACACTTATGCGCACCTCTTTGCGGATTTGGGCTATGATCTACGATAAGAACGCTCCGAAGCGAGCCGTAAACGTAAGTGTCAATTCCGACCTCGCGGCTAAAGCAAAAGCTCTTGGCGTCAATCTTTCGGAAGCACTCGAAGGCCGGCTGGCTGAACTTGTAGCGGCGCACGGCCGGCAGAGGTGGCGCGAAGAAAATACCGCTGCGATAGAGGCTTACAATGATCGCGTCGCAAAGGAACGCATTTTGAGCGATTTTGATCGCTTGTTCTGATGGCGCAGTTCGATGTTTACCAATTCACGCCCAAAGGGGCCGCTGGCCCTCTGGTTGTCGACGTCCAAAATTCCCTGTTTGATACACTCGCTACGCGGTTGGTCGTCCCGCTCTATTCTCTTAAAGCAGCGGACAAGCCAATTCTGAGATTGAACCCGATCGTAGAAGTCGACGGTGAGACGTATCTTCTTGCCGTCCAGGAAATGGCTGCCGTCCGCGCAAAGGCCCTCGGAAAGAAGGTCGCGTCGCTCGCGGAGCATCGCGATCAAATCATCGCCGCAATCGACTTTTTGACGACAGCTATCTGAGGACAATCACCGCCCCGCCACATGGCCGCGAACGCAAATCGGCTAATCTCGCGTTAACGGAGGGCACATATGGCAAATTTCAATACACATTTAGCGGTCGCGTTAGTTGGAAGCGGACTTTGCGCTACCGTCGCGCTGGCCGGTCACGCCGCACCGAATAATTATCTGCTGACGCTGACGATGGCTGGCACAATCGGCGGCATCCTGCCTGACATCGACCTCGAAAAGGCCATTCCGGCACGAATGCTTTTCAGCGTGCTCGGCGTCGTGACCGCATTCATCGCTCTGTTCACGCTGCAAGAGCAGCATTCTATCGCCGAACTCTGGATCGTGTGGCTTGGCGCCTATTTCGTCACGCGATACGGCGCTTATAAAGCTTTCGAGAAACGCACCCGGCATCGTGGAATATTTCATTCGATCCTGGCGGCCGCGTTCTTCATGATATTAACCGCCGACATTTTCGATCGTGTCTTAGGACAGCCTTCCGCCCAGGCTTGGCTGACCGGTCTTTTCGTCTTTATCGGCTTCATCATCCATCTGACGCTCGACGAGATTTATTCGGTCGATGTCGAAGGCAAGATGCTCAAGAAATCTTTCGGAACCGCTCTCAAGCTCTTCGATACGCATTCCTGGAAGGCTTCCGCGGCTATGGCTGTCGCCCTCGTCGCTGTTGCGGTGGTTTCGCCTCCCAAGCAGGAATTTGTTGAGATGGTGAAACCGCCCGTCTTCTTTGCCTTCCTCAAGGACCGGCTTTTGCCAAAAGGCAACAATTGGTTCGACCTGAAGACGCTGGGAAAAACGGCAGCGCTTAGTGCGGGCCACGCAGACTGACGGTGCTTCGCTGTGGGGCGGGGACTGTGGGTGAAAGATGCTACAGCTGCAGCTTCAGTCGCATTCGATGCGCCACGGCGAGCATGACAAAAGCATAGGCCACGGCGAAAAGCAGGCCGGGGACGCCCTCGGCCAGCTGTTCGGGCACAGTCAGGTGCAAGGACTTCATCACCGCACCGACAATATTCGGAAGCAGGTAGATGACGAGCGGGTTGGCGGCCGCCGGGCGAAGGAAGGCGGTCCAGCCTCGCGCGCCTTTCAGGTCAATCACCCAGTAGAGAAAAGCAAACAGCACGACGCATAGCGCGGCGCTGTAAAGAGCCCAGCTCGGCGTCGCGTCTGGCTTCGACAGTCCGTAATAAGGTTGCAGGAAGGCTCCAAGGGCGGCCAGCGCCAGCGCCAAAAGCGCCGCAGATCCAAAATGTTGCGGCGCTCGGTCTTCGCTTGCGCTGAAGAAAAGCAGCGTTGTGATAACGCCGCATAGCACAATGGAGGTGTGAGCCGCATTTCCCGACTGAGCGGTCAGCAGCTGCAGAAAAGGAGAGGACTGGATCGCGTCCAACTGGCCAAGGCAGGAGTAAATCACGCCTATGAGCAGGCCGATGACAAGGGGAAGCACGCGGCTGCGTCCAAGAAGGTATATCGCGCTGGCAAACAGGTAAGACCACCCGATGAGGCCCAAGATACCCCACCACTGCGGCGAAAGGCGCACGCTGCCGTCCTCGCCGCCTCGAAACATGAAGGCGAGCACGACAAGTCCCACGACACCAGCCACGCGCAAGGCGTTGGCAAGCACCTTGTTCTGAAAGCGGTAGATGCCCCAGACCATGAGCACCGATGCATAGAAGAGGATCGACCACAGGCCGATCGATAGGGGCATGGCCTGCTCATTATAGCCTTCCTCGGCATTGACCATGAAGACGCCGAGCACGAGGAGGCCGAGCGTGCGCATCAGCACATGGCGCATGAGTTGCCAGACCGTATCTCCGGCGGCGACCCGCTGGGCGGTGGCGAAGGGGATCGACATTCCGACGATGAACAGAAACGCGGGGAAGACAAGGTCGGGAAACGTCATGCCGGGCGAATTTTCGGGCGTATGATAAAGCCAGAACGGCATGCCCTCCACACCTTCCAGAGTGTTCACGAAAATCATGGCGAGGATCGTCAATCCCCGGAATGCATCGATCGCGAGCACGCGGCGCAACGGCAGCCGAAGCGGTAACAGCAATCCCGTACTTTCGGCTTCGGCCGTAAACGTCACTGAACTCATGAAAGCTCCAAACGGAAAACAAACGCCGGACCTACTTGCGCAGCACCGATTCTTGAATGAACGGGGGAATGGTGATAACGATCCGGGCGTTTCGATGGCGGGATTCGCTATTGCCGGGATGAACAGGAGTTTCTCCAAAGGTCAAACGGGATGGACGCAGAATTATCCAATATGACGCGGTTGCAGGTTGGCTTTCCTCGTGTATGGTTCCGCCCACGTTTTTTAGATCAACCCGCCTTTGATCGGAATCGATTCAAGGCGGAAAATTGATCGATTTCAAAGTGCTAGAGAAGCGTCATCCGCGCCCAAATGACGCGGGCTGCTCTAGAGCCTATCCGCTTTTGATGGAATCAAAAGCGGCCTCAAAGGTTTTGTTATCGTGCGTCTTTATCGGAAAACGGCTTCGCACTTTTCCGGACGCACTCCAAGGGGAGGTTGGCGTGATGAGCCAGGTCAAGTTCGTTCTCGACGAAACGCAAATTCCCAAGTTCTGGTATAATCTCACGGCGGACCTGCCCGGCCCGCTGCCGCCGGTTCTGCACCCCGCCACCAAGCAGCCCGCGGGCCCGGGCGATCTGGAACCGCTCTTTCCAATGGCGCTCATCCTCCAAGAGGTGTCGACCGAACGGGAGATCGAGATCCCCGAACCGATCCGCGATGTTTACCGCACCTGGCGTCCATCACCTTTAATTCGTGCGCGACGCCTCGAGCAGGCGCTCGGAACGCCGGCCAAAATCTACTACAAGAATGAGGGCGTTTCGCCAGCTGGCTCCCATAAGCCGAACACGGCGGTGCCGCAGGCCTGGTACAACAAGGAGGCGGGCATTACTCGCCTTTCCACTGAGACCGGCGCCGGCCAATGGGGCTCTTCGCTTGCTTTTGCAGGCGCGTTGTTCGGCATTGATGTGACGGTCTTCCAGGTCCGCTGTTCGTACGACCAGAAGCCCTATCGCCGTGCTCTGATGGAAACCTATGGCGCGCGCTGTATCCCTTCGCCGTCGGACGAGACGGAGTGCGGCCGCGCCATTCTTGCCGAACATCCCGATAGTCCCGGCTCGCTTGGCATCGCCATTTCGGAGGCCGTCGAGGTCGCGGCTAAGGATCCGGCGGTGAAATATTCGCTGGGCTCGGTGCTGAATCACGTGATGCTGCACCAGAGCGTCATCGGGCAGGAAGCGATCAAGCAATTCGAGATGGCGGGTGATGACCCTGACGTCGTGATCGGCTGCGCGGGCGGCGGGTCGAATTTTGCAGGGCTGGCCTTCCCCTTTATTGGGCTGCAACTGCGCGGCGGGCGCAAGCGGCGCATCATCGCGGTCGAGCCCGCCTCATGCCCATCGCTGACTCGCGGCAGATACGCTTACGACTTCGGTGATACCGCCCATCTGACGCCGCTCGTGAAGATGCACACGCTCGGATCGACATTCATTCCGCCATCCAGCCATTCGGGTGGGCTGCGCTATCACGGCATGGGTCCGATGGTGTCGCATGTCTATGAGCAGGGGCTGATCGAGGCGCGCGCCTATCACCAGAAGACCTGCTTCGATGCGGGCGTGCAATTCGCGCGCTGCGAAGGCATTGTCCCGGCGCCGGAGTCGACGCACGCTGTGCGCTGCGCGATCGACGAGGCTCTCCGCTGCAAGAAGGAAGGCAAAGCCGAGACTATCCTCTTCAACCTGTCAGGCCACGGCCATTTCGACATGGGCGCCTATATCGCCTATTTCGACGGCAAGCTCGTCGATCAGGACTATGACGAAGGTGAACTCGCCATGGCGCTCGCGGGGCTTCCGAGCGTGGCGGCCTGAAATCTTGAGAAGGCGGGCGTCGGCCCGCCTTCCGGCGATCACTTCGCAGGCATCCCTATTCACCGGCGATGATTTCACTGACGCGCCAGTGGCTTTTGCCGGATGCATCGACATCATCGATCTTCCAGGCGCCATCCTCCTGCACGAGTTCATAGCGAAGCACGGTTCGCTCGCTATCTTCGTGCGACTTGAAATCCGCGACAACGACCGCTTTGTCGGCGCTTTCGGACGCGGCGGTGATCTTGAGATCGTGCACGTCCGGATCCTGGCTGTCCGAGACCACGTCGAAATCGATATTGGGCACATCGCCCGCGGGCGTGCGCTTATCCATGTCCGCAAGCGCAGCGCATAGCCGCTTCGAAAGGTAGCGCTCGCGCAAGCTGCCCTCGACGAAGATCGCAAGGGGCTGTTGATAATGGCCTGAAGGCGCGGCAACTCCATAGACCTCGGTGATCAGCGCGGCAGGCCCATCTGCTTCCGCAAAAGCCACGCCGAATGACGCCATGAACAGTGACATGATGAGTAAAGTGATGCGAACCATGCTGCCTCTCCCGATCTTGCTGGATCAAGGGCCTCTTGAATGAAGAGCAGGTTTGGACGGCGCTTTGGGAGTGGTCAAGAAACCTGGGCTCATTTATCCTCCATTGCCACATCCGCGAACGAAGCGCGGATCATCTGGTTGCGCGGACGGCCTGTTGGTTTTTGCTTCTCGCGGGCGGTTCTCCTCAGCGCGCAGGCGAGAGGCGCTTCGTTTACTCCGCCGCTCCTGGCGATAGCCGTTCAGGCGTGTGCGCGTCCTTGGGTTTCGCCGCGGGCTCCGGCGCTTTCGTTGGACCTCTCTTCAGCTTCTCCGCGACCCACTGAAAGATCACATAAAGCGGCGGAATGGCGAAGATGCCGACGAAGGATGCGAGGATCATGCCTCCGAACACCGGCGTGCCGACGTCGCGCCTTGCGAGCTGCGAAGCCCCCTCCGCGACAACAAGCGGGTAAAGCCCCAGGATGAAGGCGAGCGAAGTCATCATCACCGGCCGGAAGCGCAAGCGTGCGCCTTCGATCGCGCTCTGAAGCAGCGGCTCGCCGTGCTCGCGCTTCTCCTTCGCAAATTCGACGATCAGGATCGCGTTCTTTGCCGCGAGCCCGATGAGAACCACCATGCCGATCTGCGCATAGAGATCGAGGGTCAGCCCGCCGAGCATGATCGCCGCGAAAGCGCCGAGCACGCCCACCGACACCGAAAGCAGGACCGGAACGGGTATGATCCAGCTCTCATACAGCGCGACGAGGAACAGATAGGCGAACAAGAGCGCGAAGCCGAGGATGATGCCTGTCTTGCCTTCGGCGCGCTTCTCCTGGAACGCTGTGTCGGTCCATTCGCCGGCGAACCCCTGCGGCAGCGTTTTCTCGGCCACTTGCTCCATAGCGGCGAGCGCTTGGCCCGACGAAACGCCTTTAGCAGGCGTGCCTTGCACGGTGACGGCACGTTTGTTGTTGTAGCGGATCAGCGCGGGTGGCCCGACGATCACGCGCGGCTCGACGAGGCTCCTGAGCGGGACCATCTTGCCTTCGTTGTTACGGACGTTGATGCGATAGATGTCGTCGATGCTCGTGCGGTCGGACGCCTCGGCCTGGACCTGAACCTGCCAGGTGCGCCCGAACAGATTCATATCGTTGACGTAATAGCCGCCGAGCGAGGCCTGAAGCGCCTGGAACAGCGAATTCAGCGGCACGCCAAGTACCTGCGCCTTGTCGCGGTCGATATCGAGATAGATGGAGGGGTCTGTCGCCGAGAACGTGCTGAACACGCGGTTCAGGTTCGGGTCCTGGTTCGCGGCGACGAGGAGGCCGCGCAGCACCTGGGCGAGCGTCTTCGGATCGCCGCCCTTCAAGTCTTTCAAAACGTAGGTGAAACCGCCGCCCGTGCCGAGGCCGATGATCGGCGGAGGCGGCAAGGGGAGCACGGTACCGCCCTCTATCTCGCGGAGCTTCGCATTGAGCCGCGCCATAATGCCGTTTGCGCTCTCAGCCGCGCCGCGGCGCTCCTCGAACGGCTTTAAGGTCACGACGAAGAAGGCGGAATTCGGCTGGGAATAGTTGTCGATGAAATTGAGGCCGATGATCGACGTGTAGTCCTGGACAGAGTGTTCCTGCGCCAGAATCTGCTCTGCCTTCCCGACGACATCCGAGGTGCGCGCGACGGATGCGCCGCCGGGCAGCTGTGTGACGATGAAGAAGGCGCCCTGGTCGTCTTCCGGCAGGAAGCCGGTCGGCGTGATCTTGGCAAGCCCCACAACGCCGAGCATGGACGCTGCGACGAAAACAAGCCCGATGATCGAAATGCGGACAAGGCGGGCCACGGCGCTGCCATAAGCATCGCGGACGTAATCAATGGAGCGCATCACCCGGCCGATGATGCCGCGCCTTGGTCCATGATGCGGCTCCAGGAGGATCGCGCAGAGCGCGGGCGAGAGCGTCAGCGCATTGACCGCCGACAGGAACATCGCAACCGCGACCGTCACGGCGAACTGGCGGAACAACTCACCCGAGATGCCGGGTATGAAGGCCACCGGCACGAAAACGGATAGCAGCACGAGCGTGATCGCGATGATCGGCGCGGTGATTTCGCGCATCGCCAGTTTCGTAGCGTCGGCAGGAGTAATCTCCGGATGCTCCTCCATGACGCGCTCGACGTTCTCCACCACCACGATCGCATCGTCCACGACGATACCGATGGCGAGCACGACGGCGAGCAACGATACCGAGTTCGCGGAATAGCCGATGGCGTTGAGGACAATAAAAGCGCCGACCAGGCTGACCGGAACCGCAATGGCCGGGATCAGCGTGGCGCGGAGATTCCCAGGAAGAGAAAGACCACTAGGACGACAAGGATGAAGGCTTCGACGAGTGTCTTCTCCACCTCATGGACGGTTTCCTTCACGAAGACGGTAGGATCGTAAGTGACCTTCCACGCGAGATCGTCCGGAAAGGCTTTCGCGAGCACGGCCATCTGGTCCTGAATGGCCTGCATGGTGGTGATCGCGTTCGCGCCGGGCGTCTGGTACATGGCGAGAGCGGATGCCGCCTTGCCATTCAGCCTCGTCTCGCGGTCGAGGTTCGCCGCGCCAAGCTCGACGCGGGCCACGTCTCCCAGCCGGAGGATGGAGCCGTCGGGGTTTGTCCGAATGACGATGTTCTCAAACTCCTCACGCGAGGCGAGGCGGCCTTTCGTCTGGATATTGAGCTGCAGCCTTTGATCGTTGGAAACGGGGCGGGCGCCAATGCGTCCCACGGCGGCTTGCACGTTCTGAGCCTGGATCGCGCTGATAATGTCGGCCGTGGTGAGCCCCAGACCTGTGAGCTTGTCCGTGTGGACCCAAGCCCTCATGGCATAATCCTGCGGACCCCATAGATTGGCGTCGCCGACGCCGGGCGTGGCCTTGATCTGGTCGAGAATATTGATGGTGACGTAATTCGAGATGAAAAGCGGATCGAGCGTGCCCTTGGGCGAATACAGGGCGATAACGCCGAGCAGCGCCGAGGACTTTTTCTTGACCGTCAGGCCCTGCTTCTGCACATCCTGCGGCAGCTTCGAAAGCGCCACCTGAACGCGGTTGTTCACATTGACGGTGTTGATGTCGGGGTTCGTGCCAAGCTCGAATGACGCGGTCAGCGTGTAGCTGCCATCGTTGCCGCTCACGCTCTTCATGTAGATCATTTTGTCGACGCCGACGACCTGGGCCTCTATGGGCTGTGCGACCGTAGCATCGACGATGGCGGCGGACGCGCCGGGATAGTTGGTTGTCACCGAGACTTGCGGCGGCACCACATCGGGATATTGCGCGACCGGAATGACAAAAAGCGACAGAGCGCCCGCGATTGTC
>CAVRSS010000027.1:0-14518 GCA_963723755.1 uncultured Alphaproteobacteria bacterium
TTGGCGCCAAGGGCCTTATCAAGGGCCAGACGGCGGCAAGGAATGGCTTATCGTAATGCCAAGCTTGCTGACTTCTCTGAGCTTCATCTCGCCTTGGATGCTCGCGGGGCTGGCTGCATTGCCGGTGATATGGTGGCTCCTGCGCTTGACGCCGCCCCGGCCCAAGTCCATCGCGTTTCCGCCGACTTCGCTTCTTCTCGGCCTCAATCGCGCGAAAAAACGCGGGTGAGAAGCCCCTGGTGGCTCACGGCCCTTCGCATGCTTGTCGCTGCGGCCGTGATCGGCGCATTGGCGGCGCCGTCGTCAAGCATACGGCAAAAGCATCGGCGGCGCTGGCACAACCGCTGCTTGTCGTTGTCGATAATGGCTGGGCAGCTGGAAGCCGATGGGCCGCGCGGCAGGCCTTCGCGGAACAGCTCGCGGGCTTGGCTGACGATAACGGCCAGACGCTCATTCTCGCTCCGACGGCCGGGCCGGGGGCTTCGCTTCAACCGCTGACGCCGGCAGAGTTCCGGCAGCATTTCACGTCGCTTTCTCCTCAACCTTTTCCAGGCGACCGCGCTGCCCTTGCTCGGCAAATTGAGAAAGATCTCGGCTCGCGTCGCGGCAAAATTCGCGTCGCTTGGCTTGGCGACGGCGTGGACGATGCAGGAGCCGATGCGCTTGCCAAGTCTCGGCGGTCTTGCCGCGGACGGAACCATCGATATCTACGGCGACGCGTCGGGGTCGGGGCCGCTTGCCCTCACGCAATCTGCAACAAATCCTGGTGGTTCGATCCGCGCGCGGGTCTTGAAAGCAGAGCCGGGGCCGCGAACCGGGCTTGTCGCTGCCATGACAGCGCGCGGCGACAGGCTGGCTGCTGTTCCTTTCGACATCGCGGGTGCGAACACGCTCGCAGACGTGTCTCTCGATCTTCCCCTTGACCTTCGAAACCAGACTGCGCGGCTCGAAATCGTGAACGAGCCCTCGGCAGGCGGCGTCTTTCTTCTTGACGGGCGGTCGCAGCGGAGGCGCGTCGGTCTGGTTGCAAGTGAAGGCACGGATGAAGCCCAGCCGCTTCTCTCTCCGACCTACTATCTCGAACGGGCCTTGACGCCCTTCGCCGAGGTCACGAAAGCCCAGACCGCCAATCTCGATCAGGCCACCACGGACCTCACGAATGCCTCGCCTTCCGTCCGTGATTCTCAGCGACGTCGGGCGCATCTCCGGCAACGTCGCCGAACGGCTTCGCGGCTTCGTAGAAAACGGCGGCATGTTGATCCGCTTCGCGGGACCAAGACTGGAACAGGGCGGCGATGCGTTGCTGCCCGCGCCCTTGCGCGAAGGCGGACGCACGCTCGGCGGGGCCATGAGCTGGGCGTCGCCGCAAACCCCGGCTGCCTTTGAACAAGGCTCTCCATTTGAAGGGCTTGCCATCCCGAAAGATGTAACCGTTTCGCGGCAAGTATTGGCGGACCCAGCCGCGATGCCGAGAGAGACCCAGGTTTGGGCACGGCTTTCCGACGGCACGCCCCTCGTGACAGCAACGAAACGCGGAGCGGGAACGCTGGTTTTTTTCCATATTACCGCCAATCCGGATTGGTCTAACCTTCCGATTTCCGGTTTGTTCGTGGAGATGATGCGGAAAATTTTGGAGATAGCGCCGTTACAGGTCTCTCAAGGTGGAAAAGCTCCGGCCGCTTTCGGAGAAGCCTCATCCGCCAATGCCAGCCAGGATGCGTCCTTGAAGCCGTGGCGGGTTCTTGACGGTTTTGGAAAGCTTTCGCAGCCTGGCGAGCGCACGCAGGCGATCCCTGCCGCGAAGATTGAGAAGGCGCGGGCGAATGCGGCCAATCCGGCGGGGCTTTACGGTCCGCAAAATGCGTTAAGAGCTATCAATGCCGTTTCCGAGGCGGACGGGTCTCAGCGCGCTTAAGACGCCGGCCAATGCCCATGTCATGGTGTTTTCGGACGCCAAGACGGTAGCGCTCGCGCCATGGCTTTTTCTCGTGGCGCTTGGCCTTTTCCTGGCCGACGGGGTGGTTTGTGCTCTTTTCCTCGGGCAAGGCTCGAATTCAATGGCGGCGAGAGCGGTTGCCATGGTCGCGCTCGGGCTGTTCCTCGGCCCGGTGTATGGCGCGCGCGCCGACACCAAGCCGGCGAACGATGCGACGTCTTTCGCGCTGCAAGCCTCTCTCGAAACCCACCTCGCCTATGTGATGACAGGAAACGCCGAGGCTGACCGGGTGAGCCAGGCGGGACTGTCGGGCTTGTCGAAGATCCTGACAGCCCGAACCGCCGTTGAGCCTGGCGATCCGATGGCCATCGATCCCGCACGCGATGAACTGGTGTTTTTCCCGCTCATTTATTGGCCGGTTTTGCCAAACGCTCAACCTTTGCCGGATGCCGTTCTCGCGAGGATTGACGCCTATATGAAGCAGGGCGGCCTTATCATCTTCGATACCAAGAACGACGACGCCAGTCCGGGCAGTCTTCTGTCCTCGGGCGTGTCCACGCCGCTATCGCAGCTTCTTGGCAAACTCGATCTGCCGCCGCTTCAGCGTGTGCCGGAAGATCACGTGCTGACGAAGTCTTTCTATCTGCTTCAGTCATTCCCTGGCCGATGGGACAATGGCGATCCTTGGGTAGAAGCGCGCGCGGATACGGCAGACGCGACAAAGCGTGCCGTAAAGTCGGACGGGTCAGCTCCATTATTGTCACATCGAACGATCTGGCCGCCGCCTGGGCGATGGACGACAATGACCGACCGATGTTTGCCGCCGTTCCTGGCGGCGAAGACCAAAGGGAAATGTCCTATCGCGTCGGCATCAACATCGTGATGTATGCGCTGACCGGCAACTACAAATCAGATCAAGTCCATGTGCCCGCGATCCTGGAACGCCTCGGGCATTAACAGGATGCTGAGAATGCTAGAAATGTGCCTCCATCCTTCGACAAGCGCAGGATGAGGTTCAGCGTTATGAATGGCTTAGTCCTCATGGTGAGTTCGTCGAACCATGGGCAACAGCTACTTCCATACAAAAAGCAGAACACGCCTCATGAATTGGTCTGTTGAGTTCTTCCCCTTCTTTTCGCCTGAGCTGCTTGCGGCCTGCGCCGTGCTTTGCGTGGCGGCGGTCTCGCTCGCGGCCTGGCGCAACAGCAGGGGCGTTGTCTTGCGGGCCTTGAGCCTCGGCTGCCTGCTTCTGGCGCTGGCCAACCCGAACCTGAAAAACGAAGATCGGAAATCGCTGTCCAACATTGCCGTCGTTGTCGCCGACGCGAGTTCCAGCATGCAACTTGCCGGACGCAATGAACGCGCGCGCCAGATCGAGGCCGAGTTGAAGGACAAGCTCGCAAAAATCCCCAATCTGGAAGTGCGCTGGGTCCATGCGGCTGGCACCGATGAACCGGGCGGTGAAGCGACCAACCTTTTCAGCGCGCTCGACACCGCCATGGCTGACATCCCGCCGGGCCGCATGGCGGGCGCGGTTTTCATCAGCGACGGCCAGATTCACGATGCACCGCAGGATCACAGCCGCCTCGGCTTCGACGCGCCATTGCACGCGCTGATAACCGGATCGCCGGACGAAAAGGACAATCGCATCCAGATCGTCTCTGCCCCGCGCTTCGGGCTCGTCGGCTCCGAGCAATTCGCAGAGGTGAAGGCAGAGCGCAGCGGGAAAAGCACCGACGGCGCACCCGCCACCTTTCTCATACGGCGCGCCTCGGGAGCCGTGGAAACGGTGCAAGCGCCTTACGGCAAGCCGGTTCCCATCCGCCTCCGCTTCGACCGGGCTGGCCCGAACATTGTCGAGGTCGAGTTGAAGCCCGAGCCGGGCGAACTGACCACCGTCAACAACAAGACGGTGATTCAGGCGCAAGGCGTGCGGGAAAATTTGCGGGTGCTGCTGGTTTCCGGCGAACCCCACGCGGGCGAACGCACCTGGCGCAATTTGCTGCGCTCAGATGCCGCCGTCGATCTGGTCCATTTTACAATTCTGCGTCCGCCCGAGAAACACGACGGCACACCCATCGATCAGCTCTCGCTGATCGCTTTCCCAACGCGCGAACTCTTCTCCGAAAAGCTCAGCCAGTTCGACCTGATCATTTTCGATCGCTACCAGCGCCGCGCCGTGCTGCCGATGATCTATCTCGATAATGTCGCGCGTTATGTCGAGCAGGGCGGCGCCGTGCTTGTGGCGGCGGGCGCGGATTTCGCCTCGCCCGTCAGCCTCGCGCGCACGCCGCTGGGCACGGTGCTTCCGGCCCGGCCAACGGGTCGAATGGTCGAGCAGGCGTTCAGGCCCGCGATCACAAAGGAAGGCGAAAAACACCCCGTCACCGCTGGTCTTCCCGGCGCACCGCGCAAGGAGGGCCAGGAGCCAAGCTGGGGCCATTGGTATCGCGTGGTCGACAGCCAGGCCGAACGGGGTGAAGTCGTGATGAGCGGCGCCGAGAACAAGCCGCTCCTGATCCTGGACCGCCGAGGGAGCGGCAGGGTGGCGCTGCTTTTGTCCGATCACGCCTGGCTTTGGGCGCGCGGCTACGAAGGCGGCGGCCCTCATGTCGATTTGCTGCGCCGTCTTGCCCATTGGCTCATGAAAGAGCCCGACCTTGAAGAAGAAGCCTTGTCAGCGCGGGCGGGCCGCCACGAGATCACGATCGAACGCCGCACCGTGAAGGCGCAGGTCGGCGAAGCGACGATGACAACGCCATCCGGCCACGAAGTGAAATTCACCCTCGATCAGGGCGCGCCAGGACGCTACGCAAAGACGCTCTCGACCGACGAACCCGGCGTGCATCGCATCACGATGGATGGTTTGAACGCCATAGCCATCGCAGGCGAAATGAATGCTCCTGAGTTTCAGCGCGTCGTGGCAACCGATGAGCCGTTGCGTCCGATCCTGGACAAGACAGGCGGCGGAGCGTTCTTCCTTGGAGGCACAGCGGGAGCGCCGGCTACCAGCACACCATCGATTTCAATGGTGAGGTCGGGACACCGCTTCAGCGGCGCGTCCTGGCTCGGCCTGAAGGCGCGCGACGCGTTCGAGGTGACGGCGGTCTCGTATACGCCGCTTATCGCGGGGTTCGCCGCGCTCGCAATCGGGCTGGGGCTTCTGTCCCTGACGTGGTATCGCGAGGGGCGGTGAAATCATCCCTCTCCATGGGGGACGGGGTGTGGTTAAAGCGCGTCGAATTGCTCGGAATCGCCTTATTGTCATGGCCGCCCTCCGATCCCCGGACCAAGTCCGAGGACATGGGCGGCCATCCAGGATCACAAATTCCATGTTTTTGAATCTTGAGGCTGGATGGCCGGGTCAAGCCCGGCCAAGACATGGGTTCAAGCTGATCGCAACACGCTTTAAAGGCTCGTCCCCGGACTGCAAGGCGGTCCGGCCTCTTCCTAAAGGAGAGGCGTTCGACACGGAATCCCCCGGACGAGACCACGATAAGCCTTCAGCGCATCCGCAATCAGGTCGACGTGCAGAATGCGCGCCGGATCAACCGGCCCTGGAAACGCGATGTGCCCCGGCGGCGTCGGTTCAAATCGGGCACGCGAATAGTACGGCAGATCGCCAACAAGGATCACGAGCTTGTAGTCAAGCTCGCGCGCTCGCTCAAGCCCGTCCAGCATGAGTCTGAGGCCGTGCCCCTGATTTTTGTAATCCTCCGCGATCAAGAGCGGTCCCAACAGCAACGCCCCCGGAACGGCCCCAACGGCGATCGGCGTGAAGTCCACCGAGCCGATAATCTTGCCTTCGAGAACAGCGCAGAGATTGAGCCGGGGATCGCGCATCGCGCCCTCGCGCACGCGGTAGGCGGTGCGGGCGAAACGGCCCGGCCCAAAAGCTCTCTCGTTCATCTCGATCAGGGCGGCATGATCATTCGGCGTTTGCAGCCGGATCAGGGCGGACGGCATCGTCATCGCGCAAACCTTTTAGGAACAAACATTTGGGTGAAGAAGGCTCGCGCCGATCAAGCGAAATAGGCCTGCCGCGCAGCCGCTATCGAGGCTCGATCATCGTCAATTCGCCGAAACGCGAATGTGACAAGAGGCAGGTGTGCGCATGGAAACTGAATAGCACGGCTGCCGTGGCGCGTAAACATGCGCGCCCGAAACAGGAATGTCCCGGTTGGCAGGGAAGCGCTTTCATGTGAACCGCTTTAATCGCGACGCCTTTGCCCATGCCCGTCGTTGCAGGCGAAGTAAAAAAATTATATATATAGTTACTTATGCCATGTCTACGAAACAAAACCAATTTTAACCGATTGTACACCCTCACTGGATGAGGACGATCCAGTGATGATCGCGCGCTCCTTGAGCGAATCCGCCGAGGAAAGCACGCGGCGCAAAGCAGAACCCTTTCGCTTTGCGCTATCGATGTTAACGTTCACCATCAATCGCTCCGGCAGGAATTTTCCCGAAAGCGAAGGATGAATTACGCCGCCTTTGTGGTAGAGTGCCGCGCAGAAATCGGTCACATAAATATGATTAGGATGCTCCCATGCCCCTCGAAAACGGCCGGCAAGGCAAGGATAAGCAAAACCCCGAGAATTTCCGCTCTCTGATCGACGAAGGAGAAAGCGGGGCCAGGGTCGCCGCCAACAACCCTGGAGAAGCTCCGGAGGCGGGCAGCGCTCCCGCGACAGCTCAAGAAGCAGATACCGCGATCAAGGAAGAGATGAAGCCCAAAAGCCCCGAGGAACCGGCGCAGCTTGACAAATCATACTACGCCGAAGCCTCCCTCACGAAAAAGATCACCGTTTTTGCGTTGACCACCGTCGCGATCCTGATCGCCCTTGGCCTGATCTACGCGTATTTGCCGCTTGGCATCGTTAGGTAGAGGAGTCCAACACAACCGAAATTTTGATTTTGCCGCTGGACTCCAACACACCGAGAGAAACTGTGCCATTGGGGTCCGGCCGTACCGTGAAACTGATCGCCGCATCGCCCAGCCGCATGTTGCGCACGGTAATCTCCCCAACCGACATCGGCACAGTGGGATTGCGCAAACGTATGGCTCGCGCCGCAAGATCGTACTCCAGGCCGAGAACGGCTTGGAGCAGTTGGAACACTGCGCCGCTAGCCCAGGCTTGGGGCGAACACGCTACGGGATAGAGGGTCGGCCCGCGGCTTCGGCGGCGCGGGAATCCACAAAACAGCTCCGGTAGCCGACGCTGATCCATATAGGCAGCGGTCTGCATCATGCCGTTGAAAATCGGCTCGATGCCTTCGCTAAGTCCATAGCGGACGAGACCGCTTGCGATGATGGCGTTATCGTGCGGCCAGATTGAGCCATTATGATACGACATCGGATTGTAGCGGGCCTCGCCCGCGGCGACTGTCCGAATACCCCAGCCCGAATAAAATGAGGGGCGCATAATGTCCTGGGCAACTTTGCGTGCGCGCTCAGGAGCCATGATGCCCGTGAACATGGCGTGGGCCGGATTGCTGGTTCGCACCTTGCAGGGGTGCTTATTGCCATCGAGGGCTAGCGCGTAGGTTCCGAGGTCCTCGCACCAGAAAGCATCCTCGAACCGTTGTTTCAGCCTTTCGGCCTTCTGAACGAGGTCGCTCGCCCGATCCTGCTCGCCAAGCATCCGGGCGCACTTCGCGGCGGCAAGCAGCGCCGCGTAGACATAGCCCTGGACTTCCACGAGAGCGATCGGCCCTTCGGCAAGCTCGCCATCGGCGTGGAAAACGGCATGGTACAAATCCTTCCAGCCCTGGTTTGCAAGCCCCTTGTCCGTGGCGCGCGCATATTCGACAAATCCGTCGCCATCGCGATCGCCATGGGCCTCGATCCAATCGAGGCCGCGCACGATGTTCGGCCAAATTTTCCGCAAAAACTCAAGATCCCCAGTCCTTTCGACATAAAGGCCAGCGAGGAGAATGAACAGCGGAGTGGAGTCTATGCTTCCGTAATACAGACCGAATGGCACCTCGCCCAAATCCGCCATTTCCCCGCTCCGCATCTCATGCAGGATCTTGCCCGGTTGAGCATCGGAGGCGTCGTCAAAGGTTTTTGCCTGGAAATGCGCGAGCCGTTGCAGCACGCCGCGTGCGATCGACGTGTCGAACCAGAGCGTTTGCATGGCCGTGATAAGGCCATCGCGGCCGAAGGTTGTCGAATACCATGGGATCCCGGCATAGGGATATTTGCCCTCTGGCGTGGCCGTCATCAGCATTCTCAGATCAGCGAGAGAACGGCAGACGATCTCGTTTACGACGGCGTTCGATGTTTCGATGGTCACGATGTCATTCGGTTTGCCGACGAGGTCACGCCTTGCCTGAAGAAGCCCCCGCAGGAATGAAGGAGCCGCCGGACGCGCTCTGCCATCGCAGGATACGGTCACGAACTGACGCCACGGAACCGACGGCGGCAGCGTCAGCGCGTATCTCGCGCTTGTCGTCGTGAGCTCGGTCGGCTCCGGGTCGAATGTCAGCGCGGTTTCACGCACCCTATTATCGATGCCCTTATATCGCAGAATACATTCTGTTCTTTCCGACCACCTCCTTTTGAAGGCTTCCGCGAGCCGCGCGGCGCATCCCGCGCACCTCGAACAGATCGGCGAAATCGCTTTCGAAGTCGATCGTGACGTCGAGCGAAACCGGCACGTTTCCGTGGTTGACGATCGCGCTCCGCGCGGACAACACCCCGTTGTGAATGTAAATGGTCCGGCTGATATGAACCGTATCCTTGAGGAGCGAGATGCCTTCGCCGGCGAGAATATCCGGGTTCGTCAAATCGGCGCGCAGGTTGAGATTGTCGTCGCGGAGCGTCGAGCCGAGAAGAAGGGGCTCCTGGCCGTTAATCAGGAAGGCAAGGCGGGACAGATGGCGGGTGTCCCGGGCGAACAAGCCGCCAGCCTCGTCGCGAGCGCACCCTATGGCGCCGTGATTGTCGAGCACGGCAAAACAATCATTCTGCTTCAGGATGCAGCGCGGCCGCGACGGTGCGCCCGCAGCGGCGATGTAGAACGGCGATTGCTCGGCATCAAAACCTTCGTCCATCTCGCCAGTCGCCTCTTGCTTGCCAAGCATGACATGCACCTTTCTACGCTATTCTAGTGACTACCGAACGTCGAATTCGGCTTTCTGAAAGACCCAATAGGCGGCAAATGTTTGATGCATATCAGGCAAACTTGGCGCATTATCTCATTTGGGTGTGAACTCATCTTCGGGGTGCGTGGCATGGCTCTAAAATCACTCAAAGCCGAAATTGAAATGTTGCTGGAGAATTCTAGCGAATACGCCGCACGATCGATACGAGCTTTACGTGCAGCTTAAAGAGAAGCTCAATGAATTTCGCGTGTTCGGGAATCCCCCGCCGCAGGATCTGTTAGAGCTGGAGGCTGCGCTCGACGAGGAGTTCGCCGCGGCGCGTCATCCGCATCAAACTCCGCAGCCGCGCTAAGCGCCTTGCCTCTCAGTTCGCGGGGACCAAGGAGGTTTCCCGCGCTTCCTCGCTCTCCAATGCCGCCGCAGCCACATCGTCCACGCGCTCCAGCCATAAGAACTCCAGGCTTTTACGCGTGTCCTCGGGGATATCGTCGTAGTCGCGCTTATTCCGGGCCGGCAGCAAAACACGCTTCAAACCGGCCCGTGCGGCCGCGGTGACCTTTTCCTTGATGCCGCCGACCGGCAGCACAAGGCCGCGCAAACTGATTTCGCCGGTCATGGCGGTGTCGTTGCGTACGGTGCGCCCGCTGAGGAGCGAGAACAGCGCGGTGAACATCGCGACGCCCGCGCTCGGGCCATCTTTCGGAGTGGCGCCGGCAGGAACGTGAATATGGATGTCGCTCTTCTCGAAGACAGCCGGGTCGATGCCGAGCGACGCCGCGCGGTTTTTTATCAAGCTTAGCGCGGCTTGCGCGCTTTCCCGCATCACGTCGCCAAGCTGGCCGGTCAGAATGAGGCTGCCCTTGCCCGGCGCACAAGATCGCCTCGATGAAGAGAATGTCGCCGCCGACAGGTGTCCATGCGAGCCCCGTAGCGACGCCAGGGACGCTGGTGCGCATGGCGACTTCGTTCTCAAATCGCGGCTGGCCGAGGATATCCTTCAGGTCCCGAGCCTTGATGTGGACCTTTTCGTCGGGCGCCTCCGCGATCCTTACCGCGTCATGCCGGAAAACCTTGCCAATTTCCCTTTCGAGGGCGCGCACGCCCGCCTCGCGGGTGTAGTCATGGATGATCTGCCGCAACGCGTCATCGTCAATTCTAGCCTGTTCCGCGGTCAATCCGTTCGCTTTCAGCTGGCGGGCCACGAGATAACGCCGCGCGATCTGCAGCTTCTCCTCCGCCGTGTAGCCGGACAGCGTGATGATCTCCATACGGTCGCGCAACGGCCCGGGGATCGTGTCGAGCAGGTTCGCGGTCGCGATGAAGGTGACGCGCGACAGATCGAAAGGCACGCCGAGATAATTGTCGCGGAAGGTCGAATTCTGCTCTGGATCAAGCACTTCCAGCATCGCCGCGGACGGGTCGCCTTGGAAGCCGCGGCCATCTTGTCGATCTCCGAGATGGACAAGAGGGATCGCGGCTTCCAAGGCGACCCGTGCGCGGCGATGCGGGAAGAGAAAATCCAGAGCAGAATTCGACCTTCCGCGACAATTATCTCGGCGTGCCTTTCGATATCTCGCGCGTCACCTTCATCGCGACCGCGAACCTGCTCGACACGATCCCAGGGGGGGAGCGACCAGTAGTGGAGATCATCACGCTGTCCGGCTACACGGCGGAGGAGAAGCTGCAGATCGCGCGGCGTTATCTCGTGGCCCGCCAGCTCGAAAGCAAACGAGTTGACCGCGGAACAGGCTAGAATCAACAATGACGCGTTGCGGCAGATCATCCATGACTACACCCGCGAGGCGGGCGTGCGCGGGGGCGAAAGGGAAGTTGGCAAGGTTTTCGGCATGACGCGGTAAGAGCACGGAGGGCGCCCGACGAAAAGGTCCACGTCAAGAGCTCGGGGACCTGAAGGATATCCTCGGCCAGCCGCGAAATTCGAGAACGAAGTCGCCATGCGCACCAGCGTCCCTGGCGTCGCTACGGGGCTCGGCGTGGACACCTGTCGGCGGCGACATTCTCTTCATCGAGGGCAAACTCGCTGCGCCCGGGCAAGGGCAGCCTCCATTCTGACCGGCCAGCTGGCGACGTGATGCGGGAGAAAACACACAAGCCAGATAGTTTTGATAAAAAACCACACAAGCATCACTCGGCATCGACCCGGCTGTCTTTCGAAAGCAACATGCAGATTCTCAGCATCCTCCCGAGCCGCTGGGTCGACCGAGCGCGGCGCGTGGCGATCTTGGCCGCTGTTCTCGCTCCTCAGCGAGAGCACGTTACGCAACGACACCGCCATGACCGGCGAAATCAGGTTTGCGCGGCCTTGTGCTGCCGGTCGGCGGCATCAAGGAAAAGGTCACCGCGGCCGCACGGGCCAGTTTCAAAACATCTGCGGCCGGGAGTAAGCACAACTCAACGATGGGGGAGGACACGCGTAAAAGCCTGGAGTTCTTATGGCTGGAGCGCGTGAACGATGTGGCTGCGGCGGCATTGGAGAGCGAGGAAGCGCGGGAAACCTCCTTGGTCCCCGCGAACTGAGAGGCAAGGCGCTTAGCGCGGCTGCGGAGTTTGATGCGGATGACGGAGCGCGGCGAGCCCTCGTCGAGCGCAGCCTCCAGCTCTAACAAATCCTGCGGCGGGGGGGGGGAGAATACCCGAAATTCATTGAGCTTCTCTTTAAGCTGCACGTAAAGCTCGTATCGATCGTGCGGCGTATTCAGCTAGGAATTCTCCAGCAACAAAATTTCGGCTTTCAAGTAATTCTGAGAGCAGTGCCACGCACCCCGAGGATAAGTTGGCACACCCAAATGAGATAATGCGCCAAGTTTGCCTGATATGCATCAAACATTTGCCGCCTCTGGGGTCTTTCAGAAAAGCCGAATTCGACGTTGCGGCTAGAATAGCGTAGAAGAAAGGTGCATGTCATGCTTGGCAAGCAAGAGGCGACTGGCGAGATGGACGAGAGGTTTTGATGCCGAGCAATCGCCGTTCTCCATCGCCGCTGCGGGCGCACCGTCGCGGCCGCGCTGCGTGCTGAAGCAGAATGATTGTTTTGCCGTGCTCGACGATACGGCGCGGGAGAGTGAACTCGGCGACGAGGCTGGCGGCTTGTTCGCCCGGGACACCCGCCATCTGTCCCGCCTTGCCTTCCTGATTAACGGCCAGGAGCCCCTTCTCTGCGGTTCGACGCTCCCGACGACGATCTCAACCTCGGCGCCGATTTGACGAACCCGGATATTCTCGCCGGCGAAGGCATCTCGCTCCTAGAGGATACGGTTCATATCAGCCGGACCGTTACAAGATTCACAACGGGGTGTTGTCCGCGCGGAGCGCGATCGTCAACCACGGAAACGTGCCGGTTTCAGCTCGAACGTGCAGCGAGAATCGACTTCCGAAAGCGATTTCGCCCATCTGTTCGAGGTGCGCGGGATGCGCCGCGCGGCTCGCGGAAGCCTTCAAAAGGAGGTAGTCAGGAAAGAACAAAGTCATTCTGCGAGATAAGGGCATCGATAATAGGGTGCGTGAAACCGCGCTCAGTAACTCGACCCGGAGCCGACCGACTTCACGACGACAAGCGCGAGATACGCGCTGACGCTGCCGCCGTCGGTTCCGTGGCGTCAGTTCGTGACCGTATCCTGCGATGGCGGAGCGGGTCCGGCAGCTGCTTCATTCCTGCGGGGGGACTTCTTCCGGCGAAGCATGGCCTCGTTCGGCAAACCGAATGACATCGTGACCATCAAAAAAACATCCGAACACCATCGTAAACGGAATCGTCTGCCGTTCTCTCGCTGATCTGAGAATGCTCATGACGGCCACGCCAGAGGGCAAATATCCCTTGCCGGGATCCCATGGTATTCGACAACCTTCGGCCGCGATGGCCTTTGTGCGCGGCCATCCAAACGCTCTGGTTCGACACGTCGATCGCACGCGGCAGTACTGCGACGGTTCGCGCATTTCCAGGCAAAAACCTTTGACAACGCCCCTCCGATGCTCAACCGGGCAAGATCCTCCCATGAGATGCGGAGCGGGGAAATGGCAACCTCGACCAGGTGCATCGTCTGTGTACGGAACGTAGACTCCACTCCGCTGTTCTGTCTCCTCGCTGCCACCTTATGTCGAAAGGACTGGGAATATTAGTTTTTTTTTTCGGAAAATTTGGCCGAACATCAGTGCGCGGCCTCGAAGTTCGTTCGAGGCCCATGGCGATCGCGATGGCGACGGATTTGTCGAATATGCGCGCGCCACGGACAAGGGGCTTGCAAACCAGGGTCCGAAGGATTCGTACGATGCCGTTTTCCACGCCGATGGCGAGCTTGCCGAAGGGCAACGGCTACGTGGAAGTCCAGAGCAAATCTACGCGGCGCTGCTTGCGCCCGCGAAAAAAAACCGGGTGCTTCGCGCCCGGATCGGGCGAGCGACCTCGTTCAGAAGGCCGAAAGGCTGAAACAACGGTTCGAGGATGCTTTGCAAATGCGAGGGACCTCGGAACCTACGCGCTAGCCCTCAATAGCAAAAGCACCCCTGCAAGGTGCGAACCAGCAATCCGGCCAGCGCCATGTTCACGGGCATCATGGCTCCTGGGGGAGCACGAGAAGTTGCCCAGGAGAGGATGCGCCCCTCATTTTATTCGGGCTGGGGCACTCGGACAGTCGCGGCGAGGCCCGGGGGGTCCGATTATCATATCATGAGATCGGCTCAATCTGGCCGCACGATAACGCCATCGTGGAGCGGTCTCGTCCGCTATGAACTCAGCAAAGACATCGAGCCGAATTTCCGACAGCAGTAGTGCGGACCCCGCTGCCTATATGGATCAGCGTCGGCTACCGGAGCTGTTTTGTGAATTCCCGAACGCCGAAGCCGCGGGCCGAGCCTCTATCCATAGCGGGGCGTGTTCGGCCCCAAGCCTGGGCTAGCGGCGCAGTGTACCAACTGCTCCAAGCCGTTCTCGGCCTGGAGTACGGATCCTGCGGCGCAAGCCATACGTTTGCGCAATCCCACTGTGCCGACGTGGGTTGGGGAGATCACCGTGCGCAACATGGGGCTGGTGATGTCAGCGATCAGTTTCAGCGGTTGCAGCCGGACCCCCAATGGCACAGTTTCTCTCGGTGTGTTTGGAGTCCAGCGGCGAAAATCAAAATGTTGAGTTGTGTTGAACTATTCTACCTAGAAAAAAAGACGATACCAAGTAGCAAATACACGTAGATCAGAGCCAAGGGCAATCAGGAAGGTGGTCAACGCAAAAACATCATGCTTTTCGTGAGGGAGGCTTCGGCGTAGTATGATTTGTCGAGCTACAGCCGTTTATCGGGGCTTTTAGGGCTTCATCTCTTCCTTGATCGCGGTATCTGCTTCTTGAGCTGTCGCGGGAGCGCTGCCCGCCTCAGAGCTCTCAGGGTCGTTGGCGGCAACATGTGGCCCCGCTTCTCTCCTTCGTCGATCAGAGAGCGGAAATTCTCGGGGTTTTGCTTA
>CAVRSS010000028.1:0-11187 GCA_963723755.1 uncultured Alphaproteobacteria bacterium
GAAAACCTACCCGTGGGTTATCGGCGGAGTGGTTGCTGGCGGCATCATCCACATTCTATGTGTGCTTGGCATTCCGGCGCTCGCCGAGCGCGATGCGTGGTCCCGGCTGTCGGCCACCATGAAGCCGAACACGCTTGTGGTCGCGGATGGGAAAAGCGGAGCTGGCCTGCCATTCTCGCCGCCGGACGTGATCAGCGCCTATTGTCTTTTCGATCTTTCGGAGCGGAATGTCATTATCAGATCGCCGCTAAGCGACGGGCCATGGTCCCTCGCGGTGTCGACCCCGTCGGGAGAGAATTTTTACCTCGTCACCGGCGCCGACACCAAGAAATCCGAGGCACGGCTGATCCTCATCCGCCGCGACCGGCTTTCCGAGGAGTTGGCGACGGAAAAGACGGAGGAGGGCGAGGACCAGAATATCGTCGTCTCCCCAAGCGAGACAGGGTTCGTCGCGATCCGCGCCCCTCTGCGGGGGAAAGCTTCCGGGCGCAAGCCTTGAGCGACCTCAAAAAAGCACGCTGTGACGTTCAGCCTTCGGAGCCGGTTGTCGCCGTGGTCGTTGAGCCGCCCGCTCCCGAAGCCAAAAGTAACGCCCCCGATATCCGGGGACGACCCCAGCGGCGCAGAACACGCTGAGGCGCCGGGATGTTCCAGCCCGCAGAATAAACCTTGATAACATTGCAGAATTTTCGCTCACCGGTCATGGCCGGGCTTGACCCGGCCATCCAGTTATGACTTGAAATGCCTTGCGTTTATGGATGGCCGGGTCAAGCCCGGCCATGACGATGGAATTGGTGCGAACATCCCGGCAATCAAGTTTCGGGATGACGCCCGGGGGATTGGTTGGCACGGCCGCGAAACTCTGTTCAGGCGGTCGAGCCGCTGCTCGATTGAGCCGCTATGACAGGGCCTTGGCGGTTTCTCCCAAGAGATGGCGTCCTTGCGCGGCTTCCACCTCCAATATTGACATATCAGGATCGCGGCCGGCCTGGCGCGCAAGGTAGGCATCGGCCTCCGCTTCCCCGGCGTGGGGAGAATACACCGGCTGCCAGGCCCGGCCTTCCTCCATGATAAGCGAGGCGCTCGGGGTCATCTCGGCAAGCTCCGCTGAAAGGGGGGCGAAAACCTGAGCCGTGCCATCCATGGCCGCCACTTTGATATAGATAGCGCCCGCGTCGGCATCACCGCGCCGCACGAGAGCGGCATGGACAAAGGCGGAGTTGACCCGCCGCAGATAGGCGCTCACCCAGATATGGGACTTTACACGCATGCTCCCCTCTTTTTATGCAGGCAAAAGCGGACGCCCGCCAGCGCAGCCTTCGCCCAGGATTGGATGTGACCCGACTTTCCGGCGGCTGTGGGGCACCCACGGCTATCCGAAAGCGTGAAAGATCGTGTTATCGAAAATCGCGGCTTTTTAAGGTATCCGTCCAACTCGTGTTAACTCTTGAGGCTCGCGCATCGCCGCCTGATGCATGAGCAACTTCGTCGCCGCGCCCAAAGCGCAATCCAAATGCGCTTGCTTCAGGCTGT
Source organism: uncultured Alphaproteobacteria bacterium (assembly GCA_963723755.1). GTDB lineage: Bacteria > Pseudomonadota > Alphaproteobacteria > Rhizobiales > Rhodomicrobiaceae > Rhodomicrobium. The sequence goes on from CAVRSS010000028.1 coordinate 1,534, forward strand.
AGACGCCGCAGCATAGAGGTACAGTCGGCAAGACGGCGGCTGACGACGTGGATCACATTACTCTCTTTTTGCAAGATACCCTCGCATAAAATCACCTTCGCTCCAAAGACGGCTCTGCGGTATGTTTCGGCTATCTTCGGCCAGACGATCAGATTTGCTGCGCCCGTTTCGTCCTCCATCGTTATAAAGATTGTTCCTTTCGCGGTTCCCGGCCGCTGGCGGAACAGTACAAGGCCCGCAATCTTCACGAATTTTCCATTGGCCAGCTTTTTCAGGTCCGCTGCCGTAACCATCCCTTTGGCGCTGAACTCCTCGCGCATGAACGCCATGGGATGGTTCCGCAGCGAAAGACCGAACACCGCATAGTCTTCCGCGACCGCCTCTTTTTGTGTCAAGGGCGGCAGCTCTATGTTGCTATCGTCATCCCTCCCATGAACGTCATCCCGGAACCGGCTTTGCCGATATCCGGGATCGTTACAGACGGATGGCTCGGCATCCTGAACGATCCCGGATAGCGCCTTTGGCATTTCCGGGATGACGCCGTTTTCCGTCCTGGCCGCACTTGATGCGGCCATCCATGATTTTGGCTCGGCGTTCGTTGCCTGGAGGGCCGGGTCACGCCCGGCCATGACATTGAGCGGCAGTTCATTCGCCTCAAGGCCCGCGACATGCCAAAGCGTTTCGCGGCGGCCGAAATCGAGCGAGCCGAAAGCATCCGCGCGGGCCAGCGTGAGCATGGCGCCGGGCTTAAGTTTCGCGCGGCGCATCAGGTCTTCCGGGCTTTTGAAGGCCCCGCCTGTTTTCCTCGCTTCCATGATTTTTGTGCCGTCGTCTTCGCGCATGCCTGCGATGAGCCGGAGGCCGAGACGCAGCGCATGCTTATGTTTTTGAGGGTGGCTCCCCTCACCCTGTCCCTCTCCCCCTGGGAGAGGGGACGTGCTTGAACTCCCTCTCCCTGAGGGAGAGGGCTGGGTGAGGGCGACCTCTAGAAATAAGCTCCAGCGTATGATCCCAGTCGCTCGTATTCACGTCGGCGGGGCGCACCTCGACGCCATGCTCCCGCGCATCGCGCACCAGCTGCGCCGGCGCATAAAATCCCATGGGCTGGCTGTTCAGGATGGCGGCGGCGAACACGTCGGGGTAATAGCATTTCATCCAGGCCGAGCAGTAGACGAGCAGCGCGAACGATGCCGCGTGGCTTTCGGGAAAGCCATAGGTGCCGAACCCCTGGATCTGGCTGAAGCAGCGCTCGGCGAAGTCGCGTTCATAGCCCTTCGCGAGCATGCCGTTGATGAACTCGTCCTTGAACTGGCCGATAGTGCCGACCTTCTTGAAGGTGGCCATGGCGCGGCGCAATTCGTCGGCGCGGCTCGGCGAAAAGCCCGCCGCCACGATGGCGATTTTCATGCACTGTTCCTGGAAGAGCGGCACGCCGAGCGTCTTTTCGAGAATGGTTTTCAGCTCCTCGCTTGGGAAATTGGCTTTTTCGATCCCCTGGCGGCGGCGCAGATAGGGATGCACCATGTCGCCCTGGATCGGGCCGGGGCGGACGATGGCTACCTCGATGACGAGATCGTAAAAGCATTGCGGCTTGAGCCGTGGCAGCATGGTTTGCTGGGCGCGGCTTTCCACCTGGAACACCCCGATGGAATTGGCCTTGGACAGCATATCGTAGACGCCCGCGTCTTCGGCCGGCACGGTCGCGGGCGTCAGGTCGAGCCTGTAATGTTTGCGCAAAAGTTCGAAGCCTTTGGCGAGGCAGGTGAGCATGCCGAGCGCCAGCACATCCACCTTCAGCATGCCAAGCGCTTCGATGTCGTCTTTGTCCCAGGAGACGATGGTGCGATCCTCCATCGAGGCGTTCTCGATGGGCACAAGCTCATCCAGGCGACCCCGCGCGATGAGAAAGCCGCCGGGGTGCTGCGAAAGGTGGCGCGGAAAGCCGACCAGCTGGCGGCACAAGTCGAGGCAGAGCGCAAGCCGTGCGTCCGACGCATCGAGGCCAAGGCCCGCAAGCTCTTGCGCGTCGATGCCGTCCTCGCTCCAGCCCCAGATCGATCCCGCAAGCGCCGCCGTGACATCGGGCGAAAGGCCGAGCGCCTTGCCCACCTCGCGCACGGCGCCGCGCGTGCGATAGCAGATCACGGCGGCGCAAAGCCCGGCGCGATGCCGCCCGAAGCGGTTGTAGACATACTGGATGACCTCCTCGCGCCGCTCGTGCTCGAAATCGACGTCGATGTCGGGCGGCTCCTCGCGCGCGTCCGAAATGAAGCGCTCGAAAAGGAGGTTTGACCGGGCCGGATCGACTTCGGTGATGCCGAGCGCATAGCAGACGGCGGAATTGGCCGCCGAGCCGCGCCCCTGATGCAGGATTTTCTGCTCGCGGGCGAAGCGGACAATGTCCTCCACGGTGAGAAAGAAGGGGGCATAGTTGTGGCGCGCGATGAGCGCGAACTCGTGCTTGATCTGCTCCACGACAGCGGGCGGTTCACCGCCCGGCCACTTATGCAGCGGGTAGCGCCGTTTGAGGCCCTCCCAGGTCAGCCGTTCGAGCCGCGCTTGCGGGTTTTCGCCGCCGGGAGCGATCTCTTCGGGATATTCGTAGGTCAGTTCCTTGAGGCTGAAAGTGCAGCGGCTTGCGAGCACAGCCGTGTTTGCGATCGCTTGCGGGTAGTCCGCGAACAGCCGCGCCATTTCGCTTGCGCTTTTGAGGTGGCGCTCGGCATTGCGATGAAGCCTGAAGCCTGCCTCGTCGATGGTGCAGGTTTCGCGGATGCAGGTGAGAACATCCTGCAGGCGGCGGCGCGACGGATCATGGTAGAGCACGTCGTTGGTGGCGAGGAGCGGAACGCGCAGCGCTTCGGCGAGGGCGGCGAGGCGATGAAGCCTTTTCGCATCGTCGCCATGAAAGCGATAACAGGCGGCGAGATAGACGCGGCCTTTGAGCTGCGCCGCCAAATCCTGCAAATGACGCCGGAAGTTTTCGGTTTCTGCTGGCGTTTGGAACGCATCGTCCGGCGGTACTACCGCAACGATCTGCCCGTCCGAAAAAGCCAGGAAATCTTCAAGCCGGAGATGGCATTCGCCTTTGGGTATTTCCTCTGAGGCAGCACCCCTCATCCTGTCCTTCTCCCGCAAGGGGAGAAGGGACGGCGTGGCAACGGGCATGCCCTGCCCCCTCTCCCCTAGCGGGAGAGGGCTGGGGTGAGGGGGCTTTCCCTTAAAAACCCGGTCCGATTTTCCAACCGTCAGCAGCCTGCAAAGCCGTCCATAAGCCGTGCGGTCCTTGGGGTAGCACAAGAGATCGGGCGAGCCGTCCATGAAAGTCAGGCGGCAGCCAATGATCAGTTTCACGTCCAGTTCGCGGGCCGCAAGATGAGCGCGCACGATGCCCGCAAGCGAGTTGCGGTCGGTGATGGCGATGGCGGAAAGGCCGAGTTCGGCGGCGCGGACGACGAGTTCGTGAGGATGCGAGGCGCCTTCGAGAAAGGAGAAGTTCGTCGTCACCTGAAGTTCGGCGTAGCTATGCATGGGGTTGTTCCCTTGCCGCTAAACGCCATACTGATGTCATCCCGGAAACGCCGCAGGCGTTATCCGGGATCGCCACAGATACAGGCGCTTGCGTTTGGAACGATCCCGGATACGGCGCAGACGCCGTTCCGGGATGACGATGGCTGGAAGTCATGCCAGGACTCCGTGCAGCAACAATCCCCGCAAGCGGCTTCCGGGATGACGATGACGATGGCGAGGGGTCATGCGAAGACCCCTTGCAGGTACCAGCGGGGCAGGCTCTCGCCGCCGTACAGACCTTCGCGGAAGACCCAAAAGCGCATGCCGTGGGCGCTTTCGACGCGGTAGTAATCGCGGAGCTGATCGTCGTTTGCGTCGCCGTTGCCGAGCCACCATTCGGGAGAGATGCGCTCGGGGCCGTCGGCGCGAACGATGCGATGCACCACCTTGCGCCACCGGAACAGCATCGGCGGCGCATCGGGGATCGCGGCGGTCACGTCAATGGGATGAGGCCGCAGGAACAGGCGGATGGGCCGCTCCGCCATGGGGCCACCGTCATGCCGGAACCGCTTGCGGCGGTCTCCGGGATCTTTTCGAACACGGCGCTGGAGGCCTTTTGCGATCCCGGCATAACGCCTTGGGTCTTCCGGGATGGCGGGCGCCCGTTTCACGGCGCGCTCGGGGATGTAGCTTTCCCGCTCCGCAAGCCGGTAGACGCGGCCTTCGCCGAGCCTGTTCTCCAGCGCATCGATGAGAACCGCCAGTTCCTCGGCGCAGGCCGTGCTTTTCACCTGGCGCAGAATGTTGGCCTGCTGCGCCTCCAGCGGCTCGACATGCGTTGTGGCGAGTTCCGCGATATCAATTCCGAACCCCGGATCGATCAGGCCGAGCTTCTCCCGGAAGAGACGGAAGACGCGGGCGGCATCGCGGACAGGGAGCGCGGTCGAAACGGCCAGCGTTTGCGCGCTGCCGTCGCATCTGAAAAAGCTGACCTCGAAGCGCTGGCCGCCCTGCCGTTCGGATTGCAGGCGCGCGCAAAGCATGTCGAGAAGCCGACGCGTGACCCGCTCCAGGTCTTCGGGCGCGGAGATGGGTTCGGCGAAGCGCAGGCGCTCGATCCAGGGCGAAGGCGGGCGTAGAAACTCGATCGTTTCCGGCGCGCACCCCAGCGCTTTGTCGAGCTGAGGCAAAAGGTCGGGGAAGCGGCGCGCAAGACCGGCCCGCGGCAGCCTTTGCACATCGCCGATGGTGAAAAGCCCGAGCTTGCGAAGGACCGTTGCGGTCTCGGCGCTGATGCGCAGCCGCTCGACGGGGAGGGGGGCTAGAAGGGCGGATAAGTCATGGCAACCCCCCCTCACCCCAGCCCTCTCCCCTCGGGAGAGGGAGTCCGGTCGCGGCCGTTGAAGCGCCGTCCCCTCTCCCGGGGGAGAGGGACAGGGTGAGGGGTGCTCGCAATCAGATAAGTCTTGGCATGGCGCGCGAGCGCGTAGGCTGCCCCGAAGGTGGGCGCGATGGCGGCTCGGGCCGGAATGCCGCGCGCTTCAAGCCGCGCGATCAGGTCTTCGGCAAGCCCGTCTTCGCCGCCCCAGAGGTGAGCGCATCCCGTAATATCGAGCCAGAGGCCAGAAGGCGGGGCAGGGGCGGTGGCGGGGCTGTAACGTTGCGCCCAGGCCGCAAGCGCGGTCAAAGCTTTCTGAACGGCTTCCGGTTCAGCGTCGGCGCATACAAGCCTGGGATAGACCGCAAGCGCATCCGCCATAGGCTGACGCAGATAAAGTCCGGCGCGGATGGCAGGCTCGTCGAGGGCTGCGATGCGGCGGATGTTGCCATGCTTTTCAAGAAGCGCGAGCGGTTCGTTGCGGTTTGCGAGCCGGGGCCGCTTCGCCCTCGCGAGCCTCATCGCGAAGTTCGGCAACCACACGAACATGGCCCGCTTCAATGCCTTCTCCGTCTGAGCCATCCAACGCCTCCACAATCCACGATGCCGGTCTGCCGTTGCGGCAATATTCGAGGTCGAGCCGCCAGCAGGGCGGACCGAGGCCGGGTTCGAAGTTTCCCCACATCCTGTCCTTCTCCCCCTGGGAGAAGGGACGGTGTTGCAAGCTCGGCGCACTCCCTCTCCCATGGGGAGAGGGCGGGGTGAGGGGTGGCGCCAGCGCGGCGCACACGCGCCAGCGGGTGGCCGCAGCGCCGCTCGGGCCGCAACCGGCCTTGGAAGACTTGAAGAGTGTGCGCCGCATGAGAAGTGCTGTCACGCCCGACTGCCGCGCCGCCGCGTCCAGCCTTAGCCCCGTTTTCAGGCTCAGCGTTCCCGCCTCGCCTAAAACGACGGCAAGCGCGCGCGAATGCAAAGCCTCCTCCATGACGCCCAGAACCTCGTTGTCCTTCCGGCAATCGACCCAGATGATGCGGGCAGGATCGAGGCCGAAGCGTGCGAGGCCGGGCGCATAGCAATCGGCGCGGCTCGAAGCCCATAGCGCGTGACCCTTCCCGGCTACGCAAAATCCTGGCTGCCACCGTCGCCGCAAACGCCGTCACCGCAGGCGCAAGTTCGGCTTCAAGCCCATCCGATCGAAACTCGTGAAGCGCGCCAAGCTTAAGGCCGCCATGAGGAAGCGGTGCATTCAACCGGCCATCCTCGAAAGGCAAAGTTTGATCGCCTTGGCACGTATCGAGGTGGTACCCTTCAAGGGCGCGGACCTGCATCCGTAAGGCTTCAATCTTGCTCATGACACAATTCGATCCCGTTTCGTTCTCCTTTTGTACCATAAATTGACGAGGGTCAACTCAAAAAGCCGCCCGAGGTGGCTCCGCCCTGTGGAAATCTTTATTACCCTGCCAGGGGAGGAATGACGAAGATGTCGAACGTCACTTCCGGCATCCGCCGCTTTCCAACGTCCCGCGCGATCTTGAGCGAGGTTTGCTTCCAATGTCCCCGAAGAAAGGTGGAAGCTTTGCTCAAGCAGGCTAAATCCTCATGCTCGCAAGCAATAAGAAGCCCATTTTGCTCCAGCTTGGCCGGGGTGATCCAGAGCGCTCTGGCATAGTCGAGATCCACAAAGCTTGATGGCCGGTCCGGACTGTAGAAACTCACGCCATTGGCCACTTTTGCGTCGCCGCCGATATATTTGAGGGGCGTATGATTTTCGGAGCGCCACAACGCGGTGACGAAGTCGGCGAGTTCCCGATAGGGAAACGCGAAAGATGGGCCAGCCTTTTTGGATGCCATCACAGCGCTGGCAATTGGCGCGCCGATGAGCGTTACAACCGTGACGGCGACGGCCGCGCCTCCGGCCAGGTAAAAGCAGCGGCGGCCATCCAGCGGAGTAATCATTTGCATGAGAAGAAGAGGCATCAGAGGAAAAATGCCGACCGCCATGATCGCTTCGATCTTCAACTGGAAAATCGCGGCTGCCATGATGGTCAAAAGGGGAGGGGCCAAAACCAGCATGGCAAGAAATCTGCGCCGCGACTGCGGAAGCTTCTCGCCTTGCTCGACTGTGCGTCCCGTCGCTGCCGTCGTCCCGGAAAGGCGAAGCTTTATCCGGGATCGTAACAGATTGAAGCGCGTATCTGTTTGCGATCCCGGCTCGCGCTGCGCTTGGCCGGGATGACGAAGCGCGGAGCGCTTCGCTTGGCCGGGATGACGGTTCGTCGAAGATTGCTTTGATGCCAAGGACGCCACATAAATAAGGGCCGCCATCGCAGCCTGGAAAAGGAGCAAGTCGAGCACAAAGCGCCCCACATATTGGCCCGTGAACAGCCATCCCTTCCCCGTCAGGCCCATGGCATAGGCGACGGGCGGGGCATTCGTGTTGAGAGCCCAAAGAAGATGCGGCAAGACCAGGGGAGCAAAAACGCCTACGCCAATCCACGGCAAAGGCGAGAGCAGATACCGGCGTCCGTTTGGATGAAATATCAAGGACAACCCGCAAGTCGCCAGCAAAAGCACCGCGTAGTACTTGGAGAGGATGCACGCCGCCGCGAGAACACCAAAATCGCGGCATCACGCTTACTCATGAGGTCCACGGACCTTATGAAGAAGTACAAGGTCCACGGCCAAAGCGAAATGAAGATCGTGTTGGCGTTATATTTGTAGGCGTTGAATGTGTAGAATGGCGTGGCCACGAGCAGAAGCGTTGCGGCGTGCCGTTCCCATCCTTTTGTGAAAAGCCCGATCAGCATCCACGCGCCGAAGAGGCCTAGCGTGGCATTGAGAGCTTCCAGCGCCACGAAGGACGTATTTGTGTTGGGAAACAAAAGGAACCAGGCCCCGGCAATCCATGCCCAGAAAGGCCCGTGCTGATTGTAGCCAAGCTGAAACTCTTGTCCCCAGGCATAGGCTTCCAGGAGATCGAAATGAAGCGCCCTATCGGCGTTCACGACGAGGCTTCCTGCCGCCGCCGGTGCTGGCGCGGCTCGTCGCCGAGGGCGTCCGGCCGAGCAAATCGTCAAGGGCGAGGATATCGTCGACGTGTGGTTCGAGTCGGGCGTCTCGTGGGCCGCGGTGTGCGAGGGTAAAACGGGACTGGACACGCCCGCCCGACGCACGACGATCCGCCGTCCCGTCGATCTCTATCTCGAAGGCTCCGATCAGCATCGCGGCTGGTTCCACTCGGCGCTGCTGACGGCCGTGGCCACGCGCGGGCCATGCCTCCTACCGCGCGGTGCTCACCCACGGCTTCGTCCTCGACGAGCGGGGCGGCCCTACTCCAAGTCGGAGATCGAGAAGGCGCGGCGTCGAGGGGAAGAAGATCGAGTACATCCCGCCCGAAGATGTGATCCGCACGCAGGGGGCCGAGCTTGCTGCGGCTGTGGACCGCCTCGGCCGACTTCCGCAAGGACATCGCCTATTCCCGCGGGCACCTCGACGCAGCTCGGCGAAGCCTATCGCAAGCTGCGCAACACCGCGCGGTTTCTCCTCGGCAACCTGTTCGACTTCGACCCGGCGCGCGGTATCATCCCGAGCGGCTCGAGCTCCTCTCGATCGCTACTTCATGGCGCGCTTCGTCAAGCGCTCGGCCTCACCGGCGGGCGTATGACGCGTACGAGTTCCACGTCGTGGTGCGACGCTCGTCGATCTGGCGACCTTCGATTGTCCGCCCTCTACCGCGACGTGCGCAAGGATCGGTTCTACTGCGAGGCGGCGGTCGACGGCTGCGGCGGAGACCCAGACCGTACCTACCTGGCTGCGCTCGTGGCCCTCACGGAGGCCCCGGTCCTGGCGTTCACCGCCGAGGAATCGGCAGCACCTGCCCCACCAGCCCGGTGATCCGGCGAGCGTGCACCTGGCGCTCTGGCCGCGATCTGCCCGCGCTGCCCGACGAGGACGACATCCTCACGCGCTGGGAGCGGCTGCTGGAGTGGCGCCGGCTGGTGCAGGCCGCGCTCGAGCCCTTCCGGGCCGCCAAGCACTCGAGCCTCGACGCGCAGGTGACGCTCTCGACGCCCGAGCCCGCCGCCATCGGCCTTTCCGCGCCGATCTGGCCGACCTGTTCATCGTCTCGTCGGTGACGGTGGAGCAGGGCGAGGCGGACGCGGTGCGGGTCGCCGAGGCCACCGGCCACAAGTGCGAGCGCTGCTGGAAGTTCACCTCGGAGGTCGAGCTCTGCCGTCGCTGCCGCGCCGCGCTGGAGGCGCGCCCATGAGAGAATACCTCCTCTTTGCCTCGCTCTTCGTCTTCTCCGTCGCCGCGGATCAGCTCACCAAGATTTGGGCGCGCGCGGCCCTGCGCCCGCACCGCCGGGTGATCACGGTGATCGCGGCTACTTCGACCTGCGCTACTCGGAGAACCAGGGCGGCGCCTTCGGCCTCCTGCGCGACGTGACCGGCGCGACGGCTGGTCCTGCTCGTCGTCGGCATCGCCGCCATGGGGGTGATCGCCTACTTCGTCCGGCGGGGCGCGACGATCAGCCGCGCATCGCCGCCGAGCTGGGCCTTCTGCGGCGGCGCGCTCGGCAACTTCATCGATCGCGTGGCCTTCGGCCGGGTGACCGACTTCGTCGTCTGGAAGGTCAAGGGTTTCGAGTGGCCGACCTTCAACGTCGCCGACGCCGCCCTGGTGGTCGGGGTGATCGCGCTCCTGCTCGACATGAAGAGCGACGACAAGGCGAAGAAGGACGCCGAGCCCGAGGCCCGGCCCTC
>CAVRSS010000029.1:0-12846 GCA_963723755.1 uncultured Alphaproteobacteria bacterium
GATAGCGGAAGCAGCCGAGGGGGCGGTTTCGCCAGGCTTTGAGCTCGTGACCGAGCAGAGCCGCCGCCCGGCTGACCTGGGTCGAGGACAGGCCCTCTATGCCGAATTCGGCGAGCACTTTTCGACGGCCCGCTGGAGACGCCTTTCACATAATTTCGGCTGCGGCGAACATCACGCCCAGCAGGAGCGGCGCCCGCGTTCGAGGCTCTGCGGAAAGAAGGGCTTTTGCGTGCCCGCCGTCTTGGGCACTTCCAGGGTTAGCGTTCCGGCCGGTGTATCGATCTTTTTGAGCTTGGCGCCGTTGGCATAGCCGCGCCGTCCTGCGCTGCGCTCGTAGTGGCCCGCACCTAAGAACTGCTCGCGCTCCATCCGCATGGCGAGGTCCTGAGCCCAGTCATAGCCGCGCCATGGCTTGTGGACCTTCGGCCATAAGCTGTTCCATGATGCGGCAATCGCCGTATCCTTATTGGCCATCGGGTGCTCCTTCTTGGCGGTTGGAACACGATGCGCGATTCGCTCCAGTCCCCCACGCGTGGGGGACTGAAGCGTCCCAGCCTCTTCGCCCACCGGGCGTCAAAGGCAAATTTCCAGACAGCAAGTTACACGGACGGTGCGCGTGGTAAATATGCGAAGCCGAAATATAAATAACGGAATTTAGCGCGCCCCAGTTAATGCGGAAATTCCGGCATTTAGTTTATTTAATGGATGTCACTGGCAAGAGAATGCCGTGTTCTTGCAAGGCCTCAACGGAAATACTTCCCGCCGGGAATGTGCACGGAGGAAGAAATTCTGGCCGGAATTAACTGCTTGTTCAGCGCGATGGTAGCGGAAATAATTCCTGCATGCTTCCTTTAACCAATTTCAGGTAAACGCACGCCCGGCGTGGAAAACGCAAGATTCGTTCACTTTGGAACTAGGCTTTTACGCCGTTCTTCGTCTCCCCGGAAACGCCAGTGGCGTTATCCGGGGCCGTAAAAACCCCAGCCGCTGGGTTTGTACCGGTCCCGGCTCGCGCTTCGCTTGGCCGGGATGACGAAGCGCGGAGCGCTTCGCTTGGCCGGGGATGACGAAGCGCGGAGCGCTTCGCTTGGCCGGGATACGGCCGCACGGTTCGCGTCCTACCGCGCTTGACGCGGCTATCCAGGAAACGACCACAGGTCAAAGACCTGCTGGATGGCCGCACTTGATGACCTCGGAGGGCGGCCATGACAACAGGGGATCCGAAGAATTTCGACGCGCTTTAGCCGATAATCTCCGACTGGTAAGTGCGCTGCGCAAAATCAAGCGGCTTGCGGATAAGCGTCCGGTGATCGAGCGCGGCGGCGATAAGCGCCTTGGTGTAATCCGTGTGCGGATTTCGAAGATGTCGGCCGTCGGTCCTTCTTCCACGACAACGCCGTTTCGCATGACGATCACATAGCTCGCGAGCGCGCGCATGACCTTGAGATCGTGGCTGATAAAGAGATAGGCGAGGCCGCGCTTCTGCTGCAGATCGCGCAAGAGATCGACATCTGCGCTTGCACCGAAACGTCGAGCGCGCTTGTCGGCTCGTCGAGCACAGGAAATGCGGCTGAGGATCACGGCGCGGGCAACGGCGATGCGCTGGCGCTGGCCGCCGGAGAACTCGTGCGGATAGCGGTCCTGCATCGGCTTCAGCCCCACTTCGGTCAGGGCCGCGGAGACCCGCTCGCGGCGCTCGGCGCGGGAAAAGGTCCGGGTTTTGGATGACAAGCCCTTCCTCGATAATTTGCCCGACCGAAAGCCTCGGACTGAGCGAACCATACGGATCCTGGAACACCACCTGCATTTCCGTCGCGAAGCGGGCGCATTTCGTTCGACCTGAACCCGTCGATGCGCTTGCCCACATAGGCGATCGGCCCCTCGCTCGAAATAGGCGCAGGATCGCGAGGCCGAGCGTGGTTTTGCCGGAGCCGGATTCGCCGACAATGCCAAGCGTCTGGCTGCTGCGAGCTTGAAGGAGACGCCATCGACGGCTTTGATGTGGTCCACGGTTTGTGCAGGAGCCCTGCTCGATCGGGAACCAGACCTTCAGATTATCGGTCTTCAGCGACCACCGGCGCGGTTTCGTCGATCGCCGGAGGCGGTCCCTTCGGTTGCGCTTCCAGAAGCCGCTTCGTATAGGGATGTTTCGGAGCCGAGAAGATTTCCTCGGCTGACCCGCGCTCCACGATCTCGCCGTCCTTCATGACGCAGGTGCGGTCGGCCATCTTGCCGCACGATGCCGAGATCGTGCGTGATGAGAAGCAGCGCCATGCCCAGTTCGCGCTGAAGATCTTTCAAAAGATCGAGGATCTGCGCCTGGATGGTCACGTCGAGCGCGGTCGTCGGCTCGTCGGCGATGAGGAGATCGGGTTCATTCGCGAGCGCCATGGCGATCATGACGCGCTGCCGCTGTCCGCCCGACAGTTGGTGCGGGTAGGCGGAAAGTCGCGTCTCCGGGATCGCGGATGCCGACCTTGGTCAGAAGCTCAAGCGTGCGCTTGCGGGCCGCCGTGTTCGACATGCCGTGGTGGATTTTAAGAACCTCGCTGACCTGCTTCTCGACCGAGTGAAGCGGGTTCAGCGATGTCATCGGTCTTGGAAGATGATCGAGATCCTGTTGCCGCGCACGCGCCGGATCTCGGATTCCTTCACGCGAAGCAGGTCCTTGCCTTCGAAAATGATTTCGCCGCTCGGATGGGATGCGTCGGGGTAAGGCAACAAGCGCATGATCGAGAGCGCCGACACGGTCTTGCCGGACCGGATTCGCCCACAAGCGCGACCGTCTCGCCCTTTTTGATGTCGAAAGACACGTTGCGAGCGGCGTAGACGCCTGCGTCCGCTCCCGCGAAGCGGACGCTAAGATCGCGGACTTCGATCAGCGGGGCTGCCTGGGTTTGAGATGCTTCCGTCATGCGATCAGCCCACAACAACTTGAGGTGCGCCCATGGTCTTCCGCGGATCGAGGGCATCGCGGACCGCCTCGCCGACGAAAACGAGCAGGCTCAGCATCAGCGCGATCACGAAAAACGCGGTAAGACCAAGCCACGGCGCTTGCAGGTTCTGCTTGCCCTGCTGGAGCAGTTCGCCCAGCGATGGCGAGCCGGGGGCAGGCCAAAGCCGAGATAATCGAGAGCAGTCAGCGCCGCGATGGCACCAGTCGAGAATAAAAGGCGCGAATGTCACCGTCGCGACCACGGCGTTCGGGAGGATGTGCTTGAACATGATCTGCGCATTGGTCAGCCCAAGCGCGCGCGCCGCCCGCACATATTCGAAGTTCCTGCCGCGCAGAAATTCGGCGCGCACCGGCCCGACAAAAGCCGTCCACTCGAAGACAGAGCATGATGCCGAGCAGCGTCCAGAAGCTCGGAGCGAGAATGGCGGAGAGGATCAAGAGGAGGTAGAGAAGGGGCAGCGAGCTGAGAATTTCGATGAAGCGCTGGAAGAAAAGATCGGTCCAGCCGCCGAAGAAGCCTTGGATCGCGCCTGCGGTCACGCCGACGAGCGCCGAAAAGATGGTCAGGATCAAGCCGAACAGCACCGAAATCCGAAATCCATAGATGACGCGCGCGAGCACGTCGCGGCCCTGGTCGTCGGTCCCGAGCCAATTTTCCCACGAGGGCGGCGCCGGCGCAGGCACGGGCAGGTCAAGCTTGATCGTGCGATAGCTGTAGGGGATGAGCGGCCACACCATCCAGCCGCCTTTCTCCTCGATGAGCCTCTTCACCTCAGGATCGCGATAATCCGCCTCCGTCTCGAACTCGCCGCCGAATTGCTTCTCGGTGTACATCTTGAAGATCGGCGTGTAATACGCGCCGTCATATTTGACGAGGAACGGCTTGTCGTTCGCGATGAACTCCCCAAACAGCGTGAGCAGGAACAGGGTCATGAAGAGAATAAAGCTGTAATAGCCGCGGCTGTTGGATTTGAAGGCGCGCAACCGTCTCTTGTTGATCGGCGAAAGCTCGAACCAGTCCACGATCCGGCACAGCCGTTTCGACTCGGTCAAGGACGTCGCCGGGAGCGTTGGATTTGTCGACTCTGACGTCCATTCGTTAGACCTCCCTCGTCTCGAAATCGATGCGCGGATCGACCCACGTGTAAATGAGGTCCGACAGAAGATTGAGCAGCAGGCCCATGGCCGAGAAGATGAAGAGCGTGGCGAAGACCACGGCGTAATCGCGGTTCAGGATCGAACTCGAAGGACAAGCGGCCAAGGCCGTCCAGCGAGAAGATCGTCTCGATGAGAAGCGCGATCGGTGAAGAAGGCGCCGATAAAGGCCGCCGGGAAACCGGAAATCACGAGCAGCATCGCATTGCGGAACACATGGCCGTAAAGAACGCGGCGTTCGCTCAAGCCCTTGGCGCGCGCCGTCATCACATATTGCTTGCGGATTTCGTCCAGGAAGCAGTTTTTGGTCAGAAAGGTGACCGTCGCGAGCGAGGAGATGACCATCGCGGCGACCGGCAGCGCGAGGTGCCAGAAATAGTCAGCAATTTTTGCGGGCCAACTCATTTGCGCGGAATTGTCGGAGACGAAGCCCTCGCAACGGGAACCAATCAAGGAAGGAACCGCCCGCGAAGATAACGATCAGGAAAATCGCGAACAGGAAGCTCGGGATGGCGTAGCCGACGATGACGACGGTGCTCGTCCAGATGTCGAATTTCGAGCCGTCCATCACGGCCTTTCGCACGCCAAGCGGGACGGAAATCCCGTAGGTGAGGAGCGTCATCCAAAGGCCGATCGAGATCGAGACCGGCAGCTTCTCCTTGATGAGCTGCAGCACGCTAACATCGCGGAAATAGCTCTGGCCGAAATTGAAAGTCAGATAGTTCTTCATCATCAACAGGAAGCGCTCGACAGGCGGCTTGTCGAAGCCGAACTGCTTTTCGAGGCTCTTGATAAGTTCCGGATCGAGGCCGCGCGCGCCGCGATAGCGCGAATTGACGCCTGAATCCTGTCCCGGCTGCGCCATGCGCGAGAAGTCGCCCGTCGTCGAGCCGCCGATGCGGGCGGTCGCGTCGACATTCGTGCCGTTGAGCTGCGCGATGATGCGCTCAATCGGGCCGCCTGGCGCAAACTGGATAATGATGAAGCTGATCAGCATAATGCCGAGCAGCGTCGGGATCATCAGGGCGAAGCGTCGAACGATATACGCGGTCATGTCTCTCGGTTTCGCTAAAGCACATCTCGCTTAGGGGACACCATCTCCGGTTTTGTGGCGGTCGTCAGGCAAGCTGCAGATTATGGTAAATATCTGAAATCCGGCCGGTTGCATGTAAAGGCTCCCAGATAAGACCAGACTTAAGCAATGAGAAGGCGAAAGCCAGTTACACATCGGAAATGTTACCCGCAGCCGCGTCATCGCGTGCGCGTGCTGCGCGAAGGGGTGCGCCGCAGACATGGGGTCATAACGAATGTTTCTGGCTGGAAACTTCCGTATCCGCGCAGCCTGTGTCGCAGCGCACACGGGATGACGGTCGCCCAATTTATCATCCGCCGAGCTTTGCTGCCTTTTCCGTATCGTACCACCAGGTATCGAGGATACCCTCGTCATAGGTCGCCTGCACCGCCGGGCGCGAATACTTGTCCCACGTTGCGATGTTGTGAACGGACTTGTACCATTCCGGCACCCAGTAATGCCCGGCGCGCAGCACGCGGTCGATGGCGTGACAGGCGGTCTTAAGCTCGTCGCGGCTTTTCGCGTTCAGGATCTTATCGATGAGCGCGTCGACAACCGGGTCTGAGATCCCGGATAGGTTGTAGCTGCCATCCTGTTTGCCGGCTTCGCTGCTCCAATAGGCTCGTACTTCCGGGCCGGGCGTGGGCGAAAGCGAATAGCGCTGCGACATAGCATCGAATTCATAGCGCCTTAGCCGCTCCTGTTCCTCGGTCGGGTTCATTCGGCGGAGGACTGCCTTGATGCCCAGGTCTGTGAGCTTCCCCGAATACGGGCCTATGATGCGCTCCATGACAGGATCATCAATCAGGAACTCGATTTCCAAGGTTTCGCCCTTGGCATTCTTGCGAATGCCATCCTGCAAGCGCCATCCGGCCTCGTCCAAAAGCTGGGAGGCAGTCCGCATGCTGGGGCGATAGCGGCCGGAACCATCGGTGACGGGGGGTGTGTAGGGTTCACCGAACACTTCGGGTGGCAGCTTGTCCCGAAATGGCTCAAGGAGCGCAAGCTCGGCAGGCGAGGGCAATCCTTGCGCCTTCAGCTCCGAATTCTCGAAATAGCTCGCGGTCCGTGTGTACAGGCCATAAAACAGCGACTTGTTGGTCCATTCGAAATCGAAAGCGTAGTCCAGCGCCTTTCGCACGCGCGGATCGCTGAACTTTTCGCGGCGTACGTTTATGAAAATGCCCTGCGCGCCGGAAGGCCGGCCGTCTGGCAACGTGAGCTTGAGGATTTGGCCAGACCGGACAGCTGGGATATCGTACTCAGTCGCCCAGCTTTTCGATGTGAACTCCTCCCGCAAGTCGTAGGCCTTGGCCTTGAATGCCTCCAGCCCGACGGCGCGGTCGCGGTAATACTCAAAGCGGATTTCATCGAAATTGTACCGTCCGCGGTTCACCGGCAGGTTCGCCGCCCAGTAGTCCTTGCGGCGCTTGTAAGTGACGAACGTCCCCTGGCGAAAATCGCCGACCTCGTACGGACCGGAACCGAGCGGCGGATCGAGGCTCTCTTTTAGGAAGTCGTTCGCGGTGTAATAGGCTTTCGAGAAAACCGGCAAAGTCGCAACAAGCGTCGGCAGGTCACGGAGGTTCTCGCCCTTGAACTGATACTTGACCGTTGCCGGGTCTATGGCCGTCGCGCTCACCACATCGCGCAACGCTAGCTGATAGCGCGGATGGCCCTTCTGCTTCAGCGTCTCAAGCGTGAACGCGACATCGGCGGCTGTCACCGGCGTCCCATCCCGGAAGCGCGCTTCGGGCCGGAGATAAAAGGTCGCCGACATCCTGTCGTCGGCAACTTCCGCGGACTCTGCAACGAGACCATAAACGGCGTCAGGCTCGTCTTGCGCGCGCACCATCAGCGTGTCGAAGAGGAAGCCCACCCCTGCCGCAGGGTCGCCGCGCAGGATAAAGTCATTGAAATGGTTGAAGGTGTTGATCGAGCTCGTCGGCAGCGTCGCCAGACGGCCGCCCTTAGGGGCATCCGGGTTCACATAGTCGAAATTCTTGAAATCAGCGGGATATTTAAGCTCACCGAATGCCGAGAGACCGTGACGGTGCTCCGCAGCATCGGACCGCGCCGCGCTCATCGCGCACGCCAAAGCAAACAAGAACCCGACGAGAAATGGATGTCGTCCGGCAAATCGTCGTCCCGGCCGAGCGAGGCGCGAGCCGGGATCGCAAAAAACAGGCATGCCAGTATGTTGCGATCCCCGATAGGGCTCTGTCCTTCCGGGATGACGGCGGCGGCGATCCGTTGGTGCGCTTGGCGAAGTCGGCTCAGCCCCCGTCTCATTTCAGACCGTTCTTCTCGGCGAGAGCCGTGTCAAACCACCAAACGTCCGGGAAACCGATTGTCTGCGTCGGCAGAGGGTTCGGCGCGCCGAACTTATTCCAGTAAGCGATACGTTCGTTCGCGGAGTGCCACTGAGGAACGATATAGGCGTTCCAAAGGAGCACCCGGTCCAAAGCGCGGCAAGCAGCGACGAGCGCATCACGGTTCGGCGCAAAAATAATCTTGTCCACGAGCGCATCGACGGCCGGATTCCTGATGCCGATAATGTTTCGGGCGCCTGGCTGGTCCGCTGCGGCTGTCGTCCAGAAATCGCGCTGCTCGTTTCCGGGCGAGTCCGATTCCGGGAAGACGCCAACGACGATATCAAAATCGAAGGTGTCTTCGCGCCTCTTCTGCTCCGTGGAGTCAACGAGGCGAACGTTGGCGTTGATGCCAAGCCTTTTCAGGTTCTCGACATAGGGCAGGATCACGCGCTGAAACGCCTCCTGGTCAATCAAAAACTCGACGGAAAGTGGCTCCCCAGCGCTATTCTGCAACTGGTTATTGACAACCGTGTAACCGGCCTCTTTCAAAAGGCGCGCAGCCTCGCGAAGATGGGTGCGGAAATCGGTCTCCGTTGCATTGACCGGATTCTTATATTCTTGGGTAAAGACCTCGGGCGGAACTTTATCGCGAAGCGGCTCGAGTAGCGCCAGTTCCTCGGGAGATGGCAGGCCCTTTGCTGCCAGTTCCTGCCCCTGGAAGAAGCTCGAGGTCCGCGTGTATTGGCCGTAGAACAGGTTCTTGTTCGCCCATTCGAAATCGAAAGCGAGATTGAAGGCGCGGCGCACGCGGGGATCCTGGAACTTCTGCCGGCGCAAATTGAATGCGAACCCTTGGGTGGGCTTGGGCGTTTTGAGAACGATATCCCCGCGCTTCAATACACGCCCATCCGTTACTGCCGTGAAGTCATAGGCTGTGGCCCATGTCTTGGCGCTCGGCTCCCTCCTGAAATCGTATTGGCCGGCCTTGAACGCCTCCATCGAGACGCTCTGGTCGCCGTAGTACTGAAACTCGATCGTGTCGAAGTTGTTCTCGCCGATCCTTACAGGGAGGTCCTTGCCCCAATAATCCGGCACGCGCTCGAACGCGATCCATTCCCCGGGCCGGGTTGCCTTGATCTTATAGGGACCGGAGCCGAGAGGCGGCTCGAGCGTCGTTTTCGTAACGTCACGCTGTTTGCCGGAGGCGTCCTTGCCTTCCCACCAATGCTTCGGCCAAACATTCAGCTCGCCGACAATCAGAGGCAACTCGCGGTTTCCGGTGACATCGAAGGTGAAGGTCACCTCGCGATCGCCCGTCTTTTCTCCTTTTACGACATTCTTGTAATACTGAGCGTGCATCGGATCGTATGGCAGCCCCGTGTTCGGGTCTTTGCCCTTCACGGTGTTCATGCTCCAGATCACGTCATCGACCGTGACAGGCTCGCCATCGTGCCACTTGGCGCCCTCCCGCAGCTTGAATGTGACGGAACTGTAGTCCGGCGGATAGCTCACCCACTCGCAGAGCAGGCAATAATGCGTCGAACCCTCCTCCCTTGACGGGATCATCAGGGGGTCGAAGATTAACGCGAAACCCGTCGCGAGCCCGGCTGCAAGGGCACCTCGAAAAACAGCAGGATTCAGGTTGTCATATTGAGCGGGCGACGAAAGCTTGACCATCCCGCCTTTGGGAGCGTTGGGTTGACCGCATCGAAATGCTTGAAATCAGCCGCGTACTGAGGCGGTCGGACCAGGGAAAGCGCGTGGTGCTTTTCCTGGTCGGCGAAAGCCGGTTGAGCCGCGACAAGCGCCAGGATTAAGGCGAAGGCAATTCGTTTTTGAAGTGACATGAGCCGGAGGGGAACAGTGTTTCAGATGGCAGCAACTTAGTGCCCCATGAAACACCGTTCCACTGAAAAGATCCGTCATGCTCACAAGGTTCGGTTAACGGATGCGTTACCACCTTGATCTTGGAAGGGGGACAGGGCTGTCGCTCTGCTTGGCGAGAAAAGCGATAACGTTCGCGCGCTGTTGCGAGTCTTTCAGGCCGGCGAAACCCATCTTACCCATGTTGTTGCCCTGCACCAACTCGCTCGGATCGCCAATCCACTCGTAGAGTTCATTGAAGGACCACCTGCCGCCCTTTTGCTGAAGAGCGGGCGAATAGGAGAAACCTGGGTCTCTTGCGATATCACGCCCGACGACGCCATAGAGGTTCGGGCCAACTCTGGTGCCGCCTCCCTTAGTCCAGGTATGGCAGATCGCGCACAGCTTTGCCGTCTCCTGCCCGGCTTCCGGATCAGCTCTTGCCAGAAGTACGCCCAGCGATGCGTCCGGCGCTTCCATTTCACGGCTGACCGGCGTTATGACGGCCTTCTTTTCAGCTTGCGCGACGACAGCGCGAGCAACCGGTACGGCAGTCACCTGGATCTGCCCACCCTTGTCCGCGTTTTCATAACCTTTCGGGTAGTATTTTTCTATCGCATTAGCCAGCCCAACAAGCACCAACAATCCTGTAAGCACTGACCCAATAAAATAGGCAACCTTCATTCCTACCTCCCCATACCGACGCTTTGCATCGGCTTTGTTTCTGGCCGCTTGAGCAGCCTATTTTCTTTTTTGAGACCCGCCTCCCCGACGAGGGGATGGCAGAATGGGAAGCTTAAGACAAAAAACATAACTTGGCTATGCCAAGTATTAAGTTATGTGAATAAAAGTCGGGGTCTAGCGTAATCCTCGCGCGGCCGTTCGGTAACAGCATAATCCAGGGAGAAGAGCGCGTTATTTCTGAGGAAGGGGGACTGGATGATCGCTTTGCTTATCGAGAAAAGCGATAATGTTGGCCCTCTCCTGAGGGCTCTTGATCCCTCCAAAGGCCATCTTATTACCGGAAATGAATGCCTTCGGATCCTTGATCCACTCAAAAAGATCTTGGAAGGTCCATTTTCCGCCTTTGCTCTGCAAGGCGTTTGAGTAAGAAAATCCCGGTTCCTTGCCGATCTCCCGACCGACGACCCCGTAAAGGTCTGGCCCAATCTTTGCGCCGGCCCCTTTGGTCCAGTTGTGGCACACGCCGCAGGCTTTCGCAGCGTTCTGCCCCGCCTTTGCGTTTGCGCTTGCCAGGAGGCTCTCGAGAGGTGGCTCCTTCTCTTCAGTCTTTGCGGGGGCTGGAGTTGCCGGTTCCGGCGCGGCGGCCTCAGGCGCAACGACAATGCGGCCCTTCGACAAATTCGCCGTGCCCTTCGGATAAAAAAGGTGAATGGCTGTGTTCACGCCAACCAGCACAAGAAGGCTAGCCAGCACTGCACCTGCGATCTTATTAAAGTAAAAGGAGTTCATGGTCGCTCTATGTCATAATGACGCGGTTTAGCCACCGCCTTGATGGGTCCAAAGTCTTAGGCGCTCAAGACGTCAACGGAAAATCCGTCGACAAGTTCTATGAGATTTCAGGTGGCGAAATTGTTCCCTTTGAATGGGGTTTTTAACCCAATCGTAATAATCCCGGCGCGGCTTGGATCGACCCGCTTGCCTCGTAAGCCGCTCCTTCCTATTGGCGACGCGCCGATGATCGTTCAGGTCTGGCGGCGGGCGATGGAAGCGGATGTGGGTCCCGTATTCGTAGCCGCGGACTCAGTCGAAATCGCAGATGCTGTCAGGGCGCACGGCGGCCAGGCGATAACAACCGAGCGCGACCACGCCAGCGGCTCCGACCGCATTTACGAAGCTCTCTGCCGCCTCGATCCCGAAGGAAAATTCGATGCTGTGATCAACCTCCAGGGCGACCTTCCTACCCTCGAACCGCGCCTTCTTGAAGCCTGCGGCGCGGCGCTTAACAAGGGTGCGGACATTGGCACCCTTGCCACCGTTATCGCGGACCCGGTCGAGATCGACGATCCGAATGTGGTGAAGGCCATCGCCTCGCCCTTGCCGGGCGGGTTGATGAATGCGCTCTATTTCACCCGCGCGACGGCGCCCCATGGCGAAGGCCCCTACTATCACCACATTGGCGTTTACGCCTATCGCCGCAAAGCTCTCGCCCGCTTCGTGGCGCTGCCGCCGTCGCCGCTCGAAAAGCGCGAGCGGCTTGAGCAGCTTCGTGCGCTCGAGGCTGGCATGCGCATCCATATTTCAGTGGTTGACACGGTGCCTTTGGGTGTAGACACCGAACCCGATCTTGCAAAAGCGCGCGAAATACTCGCAAGGTAGCGCCGGATTTCCTCGCCCCACAAGGCGGCGAGCTTAGGGTACACAATGGCATTCGCATCCAAGGCAAATTCGCAGACAACGCCCGCAAGCGTCGCCTACCAGGGCGAGCCCGGCGCCAATTCCCACATCGCTTGCATCAACTATGACAAGAGATTCGAGCCGGTTGCCTGCGCCACGTTCGAGGATGCGATATCGGCAGTACGCAGCTGCGCTGTGCGCTTTGCGCTTATCCCTGTCGAGAATTCGGTGGCAGGCCGCGTCGCTGACGTTCACTACCTTCTGCCGAATTCTGGCGTTCACGTTGTCGGCGAGCATTTCGAGCGCATTTACCATCAGTTGATGGCTCTGCCTGGCGCAGATTTCTCAACGCTGAAGACGGTTCACAGCCATACGCAGGCACTCGGCCAGTGCCGGAACGCGCTACAGAAGCTTGGTTTGAAGCCCGTTCCGAGGCCGATACGGCCGGGTCTGCGCGGATGGTTGCCGAAGAAGGCGACCTGACGAAAGCGGCGATTGCGTCGAAGCTTGCCGCCGAGATTTACGGCCTTCACATCCTCAAAAGCGGCATCGAAGACGCGTCGCATAACACCACGCGCTTTCTGGTGCTCGCGAACGAAGCTGAGGTGCCGCCCGCGGGCAACGGCCCTGTGCTTACGACGTTCATATTCCGCGTGCGCAACATTCCGGCGGCGCTCTACAAGGCGCTGGGCGGCTTCGCCACCAACGGCGTGAATATGACGAAGCTCGAGTTGTACCAGCTCGAAGGCAGCTTCAACGCCACGATGTTCTATGCCGATGTAGAGGGGCACCCCGATGACCGCCCGCTGCGGCTCGCGCTCGAGGAACTGGAGTTCCACACGGCGGAGCTGATTATCCTCGGCACCTACCCGGCGAGCCCGTTCCGCGAGACGTTGAAGCGGCAATCGTCGGACGATGATACGCCGCGCGTTCGTGCTGCGAGCTAACCGGCTTACAGCCCCCGGCATTTCAGGATCCGCAATCCGAGTTCGGTCTCAAGCACATCGAAATCCCGATCTGCATGCAAAAGTGGAAGCTCATGCTCGATGCAGTATGTGCCAATGATCATGTCTATTGTTTTGCGTGGCGTGATGCCCTTTGTCCACAATGCGCGGTAGTTTTGCGCC
>CAVRSS010000030.1:0-13989 GCA_963723755.1 uncultured Alphaproteobacteria bacterium
GGGCTCAGCGGAATGCTCTACGCAGAAGGTCTACTGCGTACGCGGGCGCATGGAGAACATGATCAAGGACATGAAGCTCTACACGCGCTCCGATCGCACATCCTGCCACCGCTGGGAGGCCAATCAGTTCCGGCTAATCCTGCACATGGCCGCCGATCGGCTGCTGCACGTGTTGCAGGGGGCGCCGCCCCCAGGTGCTCGCTATGGCGCACGGCGACGTTCGAGACGCTGCGGCGCGCCTTTCTCAAAATCGCGGTGCGCGTGGAAGGACGGAAGAGCCGTATCAAGGTCGCCTTTCCCTCGGCCCTACCCCCACGCGCGGGTGCTCGCCCACTCGCCGGATCAGTGACCGTTCGAAGCCCATGCACGTTGCGGCATGCGCCGCGCGAGCCCCGATCCTAAACCCTCAACGCGTTGCGATGTCCACTCACCAACCGACCGTCAACCCGGCCGATGACTATGCCTGCTCCCTCCGTGAGCGTCCTTCGCGAGGTTCTTGGGGTTAGATCATTCGAACAAAAACGGCAAGGGATGGTCGGCTCGTGATCCCGCCGCAGATTTGAAAGGCCAATCGACCCCGCCGCCTGTATCTCATCACCCTTCGATCGAACCCGCAGAACTCCCCGAACTGCTCGCCGCGATTGCAGGCTATCAGGGCTATGTGCTTACAAAGCTTGGCCTCCAACTCATGGCGCATACATTCCTTCGCACTTCGGAGTTGGTCAAAGCGGAATGGTCTGAGATCGATCAAGCTAGGGCGCGCAATGGCTCGTTCCTGGCAGCCGTAGAAGAGGCCGCGATCACATTACCCCCCTTAACCTGCTGAGCCTTGGCCATTCTAAGCCAGCTCCAGGCTATCAACTGGACAAAACCATTTTTTGTGTTCTTAAGTCCAATTGGGCGCGGAAAACCTATCAGCACAAACACCCTGAATTTTCGCCCTGTATCGCCTTGAATATCATAGCCGAATGACGGGACATGGCTTTCGATCCGTAGCAAGCACGCTGCTCAACGAGACAAGAGAGGCGGGGTTAGACCAGTTCAGCTCGACGGATCGAGTTTCAGCTTGCGCATGTCGAAACGAATAAAATCCGCGGCGCTTATAATCGCTCCCAATATTTTGACCGCGGGCCGCGATGATGCAGTACTATAGCGATTGCTTGGACAACATTGGGACCGTGCTTGAAAAGCTAAAAGTGTGTGATATTTATGATACTGTTTTGAGCAGCAAAATTGCTGGAAAAAGCTCTAAAAATCAGGGATTTAGCATAGCAATTGAACCTTTAGGCAATATAGCTACAGTTTTTGCGTGCTTCTTGTTTACTCTGTAAGCAGCGGCTATGTGGTACGAGGATCTATTTATTTTACAAGGCTATTTCAATACGCACTCCTCATAGATTTCGCTAAGCCATTGAACGCGCTGATCTATTTCTATTGACTCACAGAAAGTAAAGAGCGCACTGTCTTCTTGGAGCGGCCAAGATGTACAGCGTTTACTTCAAAATCTGCAAGATTATTGCCTAGCAAGACCCGACCATGGGTGAGCCGATTGCTTCGGCATACGGATTTATAGTTCGCCGAATCTCAGCACTCGCCTCAATCTTGAGGCCAGCAGCATCCACCAGGATCACGAGGATCGACGCCGCGAAGTATCACTAAGAATTAACGATTGCAGCCGATGCCATTAACTAGTAAAGCATCTCCTGATCTTGGCGAAGTCCAGAAATAGCAACAGTTTCATAACGCGGCTAGAAATGATTGCATTTTACTGATATCAACGGGCTAAAACTTGGATATTTCATAGTTTCTGCGCGCTTTGCGCTTTGTCTTGTTCGCTTTATGCCTTCGGCATGGCTCACTTGCTTACGCAAAACCCCGCCCACCAAGATCGAGCTGGCAGTGCTTCCGGGGTCTCCTTAAAAAGTGAGGGCACCGACGCATCTTTGCGTTGGTTCCGCTATGGGCACATGTCCTCAAGCCATGAGGAAATATGTGTCGAAGCTGTGAGCCGATCTCTCCCTTCGAGCTAAAGTAACGAAGAACGCCGTAGCCTTTAGTTCTTTAAAATCCCGCGCTCTTGGCCGCCTCTCCCTAACCCTCTAGAAGGGCTGAGATTGCAGAAGGGCGGGGTTTAAGAGATGAAGAGATAGAAGAGTAAGAAGAGCGAGGAATCATCCATGGGATAGCGCATGCGGGATTATCCGAAACTGCCAATCCTGAATGGTTTGAACAGTATTTTAACTTGCAAAATATTCATCCTCGTAATTCACCAAACTGCTTTTTACTATTCATACTATTCAAAGTATAATAAAACAAGGACTTAAGGCTGAATGGTTGAATGAATAGTGAAGGGTTGCGCCCGGTTCTCACCATGGTCCAGATAGAAGAGATAGAAGAGCGAGGAATTGTCCACAGGAGATCACGCAAGATTATCCGAAACCGCCAATCCAAAAATGGACCGACGCTGTCAGTGACGGAGTTATCGTCGCCTGTATGGCGAAACCGGGCGCGCAACGACAGGCTGAATACATGGCGCGCCTTCGAGCCGGTGCCGGGCCTGACAGGCGCATTAAGGAATTAGAGGGCGATCTGAGGCGGCTGAAAACTCTGTTCAATGCCAGGGCGTCACTGACAAAAGCGGAAGCGGCAAAAATCATAATGGCCTTGCATCCGGACAACGCTGCCGGGAGCGAAACACGCCACGCCGCTTTCATCGCCTTTAACCAGATCAAGGACGCGATTACTCGTCAGTGACGAGGGCAACCGCCGCAGGATCGATGCGCAGTGCATCGAGGTCGTCGCAGTCCTCGTACCCGCTGGCGATGGCGAACATCCGCGCCCGGATCATGTCGGTATGGCTGTGGATGACGCGGCTCTGATCACGGGCGTCCGGCACACAAGCGCTGAGCATCCCGGCAATGCCGAGCCGCTTCTCGATCTCGCGCAAAATAAGAACGCCGCCATCCGAGGAGAGTTGTCCGCCATCGAACGTGGCTGTGATTTCCTTGCCGCCGACAGGTGACAGTCCGGGAAGGAATGCGGTAGCTTCTGTCATGGTGAGCGGGAGTTTCCTTGGGAACGTGAACGATGCTGTCTCGACAACAGAATCATACGTGATCTCAATGGATTAAGTCCCGCTCATCGCTCAAAAACCAACAGCCTGGTGAATAATTCAGGTTAGCGGAATTACTTCTCGCCGGGAAGATGGCTCGGAGGGAAGTAATTGCCGCCGAAATAAAATACTTGTTAAGCAACATGGTGAGCGGAAATAAATCGGGCGCCATTCAATTAACCATACCAAGACTAATGCCTTATCGGCACAGTAAAAGCAAAGAATTGTTTACAATTCTGACGCGGCCTTGCGTCTTTCAATGGCAGGGCGCCGCGTTGACACTTTCGCGGTCGTCTGTTTCTGGCTCGGACTGTTGCCTATCCGGGCATTTCGGCAGCCTTGTTGCCCACAGCCTTAATCATCACTAGAACCGGACTATATTGGCCCTTACGTGTAAGCCGCCCCCTCCGCGGTCTCTCTCCTTTTTTTAATCGCGATCGGCATGTCATGGCAAAGCCCAAAATTCTAGAGCGTCTCACACCTGTTGCTGCGGTAGACCGGCTCGAAGACTTATACGCAAAGGCCGCTTCCACGCTTGCGGAGGCGCTCGACACCTATCTCAGCACAGGCGTTCCACCGTCGGCGGAGACCCGCGCCAAGTTCAACTATCCTTTCCTCCGGCTCGTTTATCGCGATGAAAAGCCGCCTTGCTCGCCAAGCCTGCGCGCCTTTGCCAGGCTCCATAGCCATGGCGTCTATGAGACGACGGTGACCCATCCGGCTGTTTTCCGCAGCTACCTCCTTGAGCAGCTTGAGCCGCTTGCAACGGAGTACGGCGCTGAAATCGAAGTCGGCGTGAGCAGCCAGGAGATCCCCTACCCTTACGTCATCGAACGGGCGGAGGAGATCACAGGCGCCAATGTCTCGGCGAGCGAACTAGCCCGCCATTTCCCGACGCCGCACCTGTCTGCCGTAGGCGATGAGATTGCGGACGGGCTGTTTAAGCGCAAGGAGCATGAACCGCGCCCTCTCGCACTGTTCGACGCCGTTCGCACCGATTTTTCGCTGCGCAGGCTTGTCCATTATACAGGAAGCGACTGGCGCCATATGCAGCGCTGGATCCTGCTCACCAACTATCACCGCTATGTCGATCAGTTCCTGAGCTGGGGACGGGAGCAACTTCAGCGTGAAGGCGGCTTCGATCGGCTCGTGCTTCCGGGAGATGTGATCATTGGCCGGGAGCATTCGCCCGACGAGGCCGAGGCGCTCCTGGCGAGTTCGCAATGGCATCGCTATCAGATGCCAGCCTACCATTTGACGAGCGGACCCGACGCTGGGGTGACGCTCATCAACATCGGCGTCGGCCCGTCCAACGCCAAAAACATCACCGACCATCTGGCCGTCATCCGCCCCAATTGCTGGCTCATGGTCGGCCATTGCGCCGGGCTTCGCGACTCCCAATCCATCGGGGACTATGTGCTCGCCCACGCCTATCTTCGCCAGGACCACATCCTTGACGAATTGATCCCGCCGAGCGTTCCGATACCGGCCCTTGCCGAAGTGCAAGTGGCGTTGCAGGAGGCCGCCGCGTCCGTCACCGGACAAACCGGCGATGCGTTGAAGCAGCGGCTGCGCACGGGCACCGTCGTTACCAATGACGACCGCAACTGGGAATTGCGCTTCACGCAGGAACGAAAACGCATCAACCTCTCGCGCGCCGTCGCGGTCGACATGGAAAGCGGCACGCTTGCGGCGCAAGGCTTTCGTCTGCGGGTCCCCTATGGCACGCTGCTGTGCGTCTCGGATAAGCCGCTCCACGGCGAGATCAAGCTGCCAGGCGCGGCAAGCGCCTTTTACGAGACGGCGGTCGCCCAGCATTTGAAGATCGGCCTTGCCGCTCTCGACCTCCTCAAGGAGAGGCGCGACAGCCTCCATTCGCGAAAATTACGCTCCTTCGACGAGCCCCCATTCCGATGAGAGTGACTGCCTCCACCCAGAGTTACTTGAGAATCCACCGCAAAACCGCCAAGCTGCGGCAAGACCATAGACAGATCGAGACCCGGCATGATGATCCGCCTCCCCATGCGCATCGTTGCAGCCTATTGGCGCTTGACCCGCGGGGCGACGCTTGGCGCGCAGGGCGTCGTCACCGACAAGGATGGCCGCGTTCTGCTCGTGCGCCACGGCTACCGGCCGGGATGGCACTTTCCCGGCGGTGGTATCGAGTGGGGCAAGTCGGCCGAGACGGCGCTTGCCCGCGAGTTGGAGGAAGAAGCGGGCGTTATCATCAAGGGGCGTCCGAAGCTGCACGGCTTTTTTGCGAACTTCAGGGCCCTTCCAAGCGATCACGTCGCCCTCTTCATCGTGCCGGAGTGGGAGCGGCCAAGCATCCCGCCGCCGAACCATGAGATCGTGGAAAGCCGATTTTTCGCCCGACACGAGATCCCGGCTGATGCAGCCCGGGGCACGGAGCGCCGCCTTGCCGAGATCTTCGACGGCGCGCCTATCGAGCCGCACTGGTAGCGCGGTCTATTCCGCGGCCTTGGGAAAGTCCTGCTGACGGGTTTCGCTTCCTCTTCGCTTTCTTCCCGGTGGCCGGAAAGCCAGCTTTGCAGCTTATCGAGATAAATGTAGATCAACAGGCGTCGTGTAAAGCGTCAGCACCTGGCTCAGCGCAAGGCCGCCGACCATGGCATAGCCGAGTGGTTGCCGAAGCTCCGATCCCGTGCCCGCCCCTAGCATGAGCGGCAAGCCACCCAAGAGCGCCGCCATCGTCGTCATGAGGATCGGCCGGAACCGCAAGAGCGCCGCTTCCTTGATCGACACTTCGGGCGAAAGGCCGCGCTCGCGCTCCGCCGCAATGGCGAAGTCAACCATCATGATGCCGTTCTTCTTCACGATGCCGATCAGAAGAATGATGCCGATGATGCCGATCACCGACAGATCGAAGCCGAACGCCATCAGCATCAGGAGAGCGCCCACGCCCGCGGACGGCAGCGTCGAAAGGATCGTCAGCGGGTGGATGAAGCTCTCATAGAGCATGCCGAGGATGATGTAGATCACGACAAGCGCCGCGATGATCAAAAGCGGCGTCGATGCCAGGGAGCTCTGGAAGGCCTGCGCGTTGCCCTGGAAACTGCCAACGAGCGTATTCGGCGCACCGATCTCGGCCATCGCCTTGTTGATTGCTGTCACGGCCTCCCCGAGCGACACGCCCGATTGCAGATTGAAGAAGATCGTCGCCGCCGGGAACTGGCTCTGGTGGTTGATGGAGAGGAAACCTGTCTTCGTTCGTGTCGAAGGTCACGAGCGTAGACAGGGGCATCATCTGGCCGGTGACCGGAGAGCGGACGTAGATCCGATTGAGCACGTTCTGATCGCCCTGAAGGTCCGGCGGGATTTCGAGGACGACATTATAGGTGGAAAGCTGCGTGTAGTATTGTACCACCTGCCGTTGCCCGAGCGCATCGTTCAGCGTGTCATCGATCATTTGCGGCGTGATGCCGTAGCGCGGAGGCGCGGTCGCGGTTGATGGTCACGCTAAGCTGCGGCGCATTCACGCGAAGATCGGTCGAAAGGTCAGCCAGGATTGGAATGGTCTTCAGCTTGGCGAGAGCCTTGGGCGTCCACTCGTTCAGCTCATCCAGGCTCGCATCCTGCAGCGTGAATTGATAGAGCGCCCGGCTGAGCCTTGCGCCCACGGTGATATCCTGCGCCGGCGACATGAAAGCCGCCGCGCCCGGCACTTTCGCGAGCTGCGGGCGAAGCCTGTTCATGACGCCCAAGACGTCGCTCATCCGCTCGTTATGCGGCTTGAGCGTGATGAAGAGGCGGCCTGAGTTTTGCGTGTTCCCAGGCGACGCGCCGAGCGCCGAACCAACGTTATCGACGTCCCGGTCCTTGGCGATGATGTCGGCGAGCGCCTGCTGTCGGCGGACCATCTCCTCATAGGAGACGTCCTGCGGCGCGTCCGTCACCGCATAGAGGACGCCAGTGTCCTGAACCGGGAAGAAGCCCTTCGGAATGATCGACGAAGAGATAGACCGTCAGCCCGAGCGTGCAAAAGAACACCATCAGCGTGATGAAGCGATAGCGCAGCGCGATGCTGAGGGTTCGCTCGTATCCTGCCGAGAGGCCGTCGAAGAACCGCGCCGATCTTGCGGTTCAACCATCCTGGCTTGTGTTTCTCAGCCGAGAGGAATCGTGAGCACAGCATCGGCGTGAGCGTGAGTGAGACGATCACGGAAACCGCAATCGTCACCGTGACCGTCAACGCAAACTCGCGCATGAGCCGGCCGATAATGCCGCCCATCAGGAGTAGCGGAATGAACACGGCCACGAGCGACAGGCTGATCGAGAAAACCGTGAACCCGATCTCGCCTGCGCCTTTTAGCGCGGCTTTGTAACGGCTTCTCGCCTTTCTCCACGTATCGGTAGATGTTCTCGACGACCACGATGGCGTCGTCCACCACGAAGCCGACAGCGATCGTCAGCGCCATCAGCGACAGGTTGTCGAGGCTGAAGCCGGCCACATACATGACGGCGAAGGTGCCAAGCAGCGAAATGGGCACGACAACGCTCGGGATCAGCGTGGCGCGGAGATTTCGCAGGAACATAAGGATCACGAGCACCACAAGCGCAATCGTCAGGCAGAGCGTGAACTCGACATCGAAGACCGAGGCGCGGATCGTCGTCGTGCGGTCGCTGATCACGTCGACCTTGACGCCGGTCGGGATAACGGTCGCAAGCTTCGGCAGCGCCTTCTTGATGTTGTCGACCGTCTCGATGACATTCGCGCCGGGCTGCTTGAAGACGACCAGCAGCACGCACGGCTTGCCGGTCGACCATGCGCCGAGCTGCGTATTCTCAGGCCCGGCGATGGCGTGGCCCACGTCGGAAACGCGGATCGGCGCGCCCTGCTTATAGGTGAGGATGACGTTGTTGTAATCCTCGGGCTTCATGATCTGGTCGTTGGCGGCGACCGTGAAGCTTTGCTTCGCGCCGTTCAGCGTGCCCTTGGCGGCGTCGGCCGTGATGTTTCCAAGAACGGCGCGCACATCTTCGAGCGTGAGATTCCGGGTTGCGAGTTTCTCCGGATCGATCTGGACGCGGATGGCGGGTTTCTGCTGCCCACCAATGTACACATAGGCGACGCCCTGGATTTGCGAGATCTGCTGCGCGAGGATGTTCTCCGCGTAGTCGTCGGCCTCGGTTAGCGGAACGGTGTCCGAGGTGACCGAGAGAATGACGATTGGGGGATCGGCCGGATTGAACTTCCGGTAGCTCGGCGGCGAGCTGAGCGTGGTCGGCAGCCTCCGGCCCGCGGCCGTGATTGCCGCCTGAACGTCCTGCGCCGCCGCGTCGATATTCCTGTCAAGCTCGAACTGGATATTAACCTGCGTATTGCCGAGCGTACTCGTCGACGTCAGCTGCGTCACGCCCGAGATTTGCCCAAATTGCTGCTCGAGCGGGTTGGCGACCGACGACGCCATGGTCTCGGCGCTTGCGCCCGGAAGCTGCGCCGAAACCTGGATGGTGGGGAAGTCCACCTGCGGGAGCGGCGCGACCGGCAAATAGAAGTAGGCCGCGATACCGGCAAACGTGAACGCCGCCATCAGAAGCGTCGTCGCGATTGGGCGGGTGATAAAAGGTGCGGAAATGTTCATGAGCGGCCGGATGCGTCATTGGCGGCGACCGGCGGCGTCTTTAGTTCGATCCGGGCGTTCGGCTGCAATCGATACTGGTTCGAGACGATAACCAGATCACCTTCCTTGAGGCCTTTTTGCGCGACCGTGACGCCTTCATAAACCGGCCCGGTTTCCACCGGCGCCATCGCCGCCCTCATTTCGCGCGTGGCGATCCACACGAAGAGGCCGTTCGGCCCCCTTTGCGGCGCCGCCGTCGGCACCGTGACGGCATTCTTCTTGATGCCCACTTGCACCTGCACGGGGGTGTACTCGCCGGGCCACAACGGGTTATCCTGATTGTCGAAGACCGCCTTCAGCCGGATCATCCCTGTCGTTTGGTCGACCTGGTTGTCGATGACCTGCAGCTTTCCCTTGGCGACCGGTTTCTTGCCTTCCTGATCCATGGCAATCACAGGCACGTCCCCTCGGCGCGAGGCCGGGGACGTGCCTGTGGTCATAGATAGGGAAGGCAACCGTAGGGGAACTGCAGGTCATCGACAAGCCCGGTGAACCAAACGACAGGGATGATCCGGCTGAAGGCGGTCTTCGACATCAGGATGACGCGTTGTGGCCCGGCGGGTCCGCCCGTGCAGGTGAGTGGGCATCAAGAAGAATGCCGTCCGGTGAAGGGGTAGGGCGCGGAAGTGAGGGCGGCGATGGCGCCGGTGGAGACCGAGCCTGGAGAGGCGGGTCGCGCAAAAGGCCTCAAGGAAGGTGATCTGGTTATCGTATCCGATTGCAGCCGAACGCCGGATCGACTGAAACGCGCCGCCGGTCCGCCGTGACCGTCCGGCGGCTAGGCTCGTTTCCCGCACCTTTATAGCACCGCCCGATGGCGACGACGCTTCTGATGGCGGCGTCACGTTTCTCAGGGTGTCGCGGCCTACTTCTGCAGCACACTCCCGCAGGTGGACTTCCCCACCATCAGGTTCGTTTTGGCGCAAGCGCCGAGCTGGTTGGCCAAACCACTGGAGCCACAATTTGGCCAAATCTGGGCGTGACGCAGGCTGAGCTCTCGCAATACGCAGTAGGTTCGAGCTTAACAGGAATATCGACGCGGCGGCGCAGGACGTTGCAGGCGGCGATCGTGCCAAAGCCACGCTCAGCTCGCGGCCAAGCTACCGGAAGCCCGAATCCCGCGAATCCCCCAAATCGTCATTCTCTCGGTCACCTCGGACACCGTTCGCTAACCGAGAGCCAACGACTACGCGAGAACATCCTCGCGCAGCAGATATCTCGCAGATCCAGGGCGTCGGCCTATCTGCTACATTGGTGGGCAGCAGAAACCCGCCATCCGCGGGTCCAGATCGATCCGGAGAAACTCG
The DNA here is from genome assembly GCA_963723755.1 of uncultured Alphaproteobacteria bacterium. Taxonomy (GTDB): domain Bacteria; phylum Pseudomonadota; class Alphaproteobacteria; order Rhizobiales; family Rhodomicrobiaceae; genus Rhodomicrobium. The sequence continues at coordinate 10,065 of CAVRSS010000030.1, forward strand.
CAACCGTCACACTCAAAAGGTGCACGCCGGATTTTTCTTGGAAACGTCACGGCCAACGCACCAAGGGCACGCTGAACGGCGCGAAGCAAAGCTTCCGCGCTTGCACCACCAACGACCAGATCATGAAGCCCGAGGATTACGACAACGTGACCAGGCCTGAGAATACGCAGCTGGGCGCATGGTCAAGGACATGCTCATCGAGAGCGTGGACGACAACATCAAGAAGGCGCTGCCGAAGCTTGCGACCGTTATCCCCGACCGGCCAAGGGTGCGCGTTCTCTTCGCTGCTTGACGTTGCGCCAGGTCATCTATATCCAGGCCGGCTTCAGCCTCGACAACCTGTGATGGCGCTGACGATGCACTATGGCGCTTCAGTAGTGGTAAATTGTCATGAAGAATCTACGAATCTGAAGCAAGAGCCTCCGCGCACTAAAGGCGCAGGCGAGATCGGTCACGGTTTTTTCCTCAATCAGCTTGTCGCTGCGTGGCCGTGTTGAGTACCCGCTACTACGCCAGCTATGCTCACGGTAATGCTCACGGCTCACACCAATGCTGTGCTCACGATTATTCAGCTCAGAAAAGTAAAGGCAAGATCAGCCGCTCTTCAACAGCCTCTCGCAGGATCAGACAAAGTGTCAGTCGCGCTGCGCTATGATTTGCAGTTACGCTCGGGCTGAGCACTATCTTTTCGTCATCATTCCAAAGGGCCTCTTTCCGGTTCGGACACGCCGCAGAACATCTGCTGAGGAGATGGGTCCACCGACAGCACTGCGCCAAACGGTCATCTCGCCGGCGCAGGACATCACCGTGAGCGGGTGCCCAGCCGGGCGCTCTATCAATTCACGCTGCAGGATGCGACCTAGTGACTGAACGAGTGGACGCCCAAGGCTCTCGCCAAGCTGAAGATATCTCGACCGATACTTCGCGTGAATGCGCGGGAATAACATCAACCGCAACTACACGGCAAATGATCGATAACACGGAATTTGAACGATGCGCCTGAGTGCGAGGCTTCCACGTGTCTCATAGCTCGAAATATCCCGCCCACATCAGGGGCCATCAGAACGTGCTCGAGAAATCGGAATTGTACGTCCACTCTCCGGTCACCAGCCAGACATGCCCTGTACGCTTCGTGACCTTCCGGACAGCAGAACGAACGTCTCCTCCATCGACCGCCAGAGCCAGTTCCCGGCGACGATCTTCTCAATCTGCAATGGGCGTGTCGCTGGGGAGCCAGATGACACAATCAACAAGGCAATTGGCCAATCAGCTGCGCCGATTGGCTCGTTGCAGCAATTTCCAGGGCAATGGCAGGCCTTCCAGCTCCGGTGGCATCAACACACTTTTTTTGATATCATCGCAGCATCTTGTGGTTGATCTACAGCATCCTCGGCCATGTTATCAAGCTTCATTCACCGGCTAGACGATGCCTTTCAACGCTCCATCCGCGGGCGTGGGCGCTCTCCTGATGCTGATGGCGTTCGGCTTCGACCTGCTCGAGGTGATCAGCAGTCAGCCATCATTCTTCTGATGGCATGCGTCAAAGAAGAACACGCCAGTTCGCGAGCGCGGGCCATGAAGTGTCGATCAAGAGGAGGCGGCTGGCTTGGTGGCTTGCCGCTGAGGTGGCTGGGGCAGGGATACGGAGCCTTCGCAACCGCTCGGCTATGCCATGGTCGCGTCGCTGAGCCAGGTCGTTCCGAGGGCACCTCTGCCTGCGGCTCGATAGGCGCGCCGTGCTCCTTCGGCAACAGCAGCGCTCCATCAGCCGGGAACATCGGTGCAGTTGGTTTTCCAGAATCTCATGGTTCGGCGGGGATGGGCCCTGAACCCGCGAATAGTCGGACGCCCTAGATGATAATTAGCTGTACCGCCAACCGCCACTGGAATCCCCATGCCTCCTGCAGTCACGCCGCCCATGGTGACAACACCCTGCGCCAAGGTTCGCCCGCGGGTCAAGCGCCAATAAGCTGCGACGATGGGGAAGCGGTCATCATGCCGGGTCTCATCTGTCTATGGTCTTGCCGCAGCTTGCAGCAGCAGTGTCTCAGAGTAACTCTAGGTGAGGGCGTCACTCTCATCGGAATGGGGGCTCGTCGAAGAACATGAAGTGGAGGCTGTAGCAGGCTCCTTGAGGAGGTCGAAGACCATATCTTCAAATGCTAGGCAACCGCCCGTCTCGTAAAGACACCTGGCAGCTTGATCTCACAATAAAGTGAAACTTATCCAAAAAAGTAGGCATGGGGACCCGCAGACGAAAGCATACACACAAGCATCAGTTTGTTGATGCGTTTTCGTTCCTCGTGAGTGAAGCGCAATTCCAGGTGCATATTGGTAACAACAGTCCGTGCGCAGCCGCTGCTCAAACACGTCGCCCTGCATAAGGACGCAGCAGCCTCAACGCCACTTGCACGGCTGCAAGGCATATGTTGCGGCAGATCATTCGTCAAGGATGTCATATGGCGAACAAATAGCACATAGGAAGTCGCGAACCCAAGAAACATGGCAATGGGCGGAACAGCCCGTGAGCAAGCAATTGGCATGGTGAGATGTTTTATAAGGAGTTGAACAGGCCAAACACCGAGTTTGATGAGCATTAGCCCGGTGCCTCATCCTGCACATTGAGTAGCAATGCCATTGGAGAAGGTCAAATCTCGCCAATGGGCACAAGCCGAAGCCGCCTTCACGCTGAAGTTGCTCCGTCCCCCAGCTGCAGATTCCAATTCGACATCAAGGTGATAGTTGGTGAGCAGATCCAGCGCTGCATCCTCGCGCCGGTGAGCTTGTGCTAGTAATGGACAAGCCTGCGCAGATTGGTGCGAACGAGGTGGACAGTTCGAGATTTGCGCTTGGACGGCCACTTGCACACAGATGTCGTCGGCACGGCGGAGCAGGGTGCGGCGTCGGGAAATGGCGGGCTAGTTCGCTGCGCCAAGACATTGGCGCTTCCTCCCCCGCCGGGGACCCGGATGACATTTAAGGGTAGGGGAGGATCTCCTGGCTGCTGCGCGCCAACTTCGATTTCAGCGCCTGCTCCCACTCAAGGAGGTAGTCGGAATGGTCACCGTCATTCTCATAGACGCCATGGCTATGGACCTCGGAAATGACAATCAACAGAGCGGAGGAAAGGATAGTTGAACTTACCGGCACAGGTGCTCCACCAACAAATGCGGTGGGCCTGTGCTGATAGGTGTCAAAGCGCCGGGTAATCCCCGACGGCCTTTGCATATGTTTTCGAGCCGGTCTACCGCAGTGTGAGACGCTCTAGAAAATTTGGGCTTTGCCGTGATAACAGCAATCAGAATTAAAAAAAAGGAGAGAGACCGGCGGAGATTTTTCACGTTGAGCAATTTCCGCTAGTGATGATTAAGGCTGTGGGCAATTAATTAAGGGCTCAGGAAGGGAGGAACTGATAAGCAACAGTCCGAGCCAGAAACAAACAACCGCGAAAGAGGGTGGCACGGTTCTGCCATAAAAAATCGCATCGTATTCATCGGCAATGGCAATGCCGGTCCTCTCCACGCATCCGATGAGAGTTCGGATAACTTGACCACAAAACATGCTCACTTGAAGCGAAAAAGACAAGAAAACTAACAGGCATCAGCCGGCTCAAGTTAGAAACTGGGCGAATATGGTGCATATGATTGCTTATCGGAAAGAAACGAGGGAACTAAATAGGTCCCCCCCGGGGGCTCTGTAAAGCTCTAGCCACCTAAGGTGAATTAAGGATGATGTGAGATAATAGTAAGGAAGTACTTGCAGTATACAGACACGGGAAATAAAAAATGCAGTGGCTGGGGGCAAAGTTGTTGTATTGAATTCGTTTATGAAACTGTTCATAAGCCGAAAGAGATTCGAGTGTGGTATTGTAAGTTGAAGAACCTAAAATAACACCATCTTTGAACGTTATAACTAAAACTAGCTT
>CAVRSS010000031.1:0-21828 GCA_963723755.1 uncultured Alphaproteobacteria bacterium
CCCGGGCTGTCACAATGATGATGGGCAAGCCTTTTGTCTCAGGCCGCACTCGCAGCCGCCGGCAGAATTCGAGACCTGAGAAACCGGGCAGCATCCAGTCCAAGAGCAAAAAATTGGGGGGCAGTCTCGGAGCGTCAGGTCAGCGTCTTCCGCCGGCGCGGCTAATTCGACCTTATAGCCCTCGGCTTCAAGGTTGTACTGAATGAGCAAGCTCAGCGATTCGTGATCTTCGACGACCCCCGGCTTCGCCCCGCCATCGTCAAACCCGCTAGACTGCTTGATCGCGGAACGCATCGTGCCTGAGGCGTTCATCGAGGATCGTTTGGCCTGTGACGCGTTCGATATCCTTCGCGCAGAACAACAGGTGTGCGGCAAATGTAATGGTTTTGGGACCTTCCATTATCCAAGGTGCGATCAAGTCCCTGATCTCCTTTCCGGCAAAAAGGGCATTAGCCAAACCGGCCCGTGACGTAATCCTGAGTTCGGGAGTTTAGAGGGCTATCGAAGACTGTTTCGGTGTCGCCGTATTCGATAAGTCGGCCGAGATACATGAAGGCGGTATTGTCCGAAACACGCGCCGCCTGATGCATGTTGTGCGTGACGATCACCACGGTGTAACGCTCGCGAAGCTCGTCGATCAGCTCTTCGATCTTGGACGTGGCGATTGGATCGAGCGCTGAGCAGGGCTCGTCCATCAGCAGAACTTCCGGGTCGCCGGCAATCGCGCGCGCGATGCAAAGCCGCTGCTGCTGCCCGCCTGAAAGTCCAAGGGCGGAAGTATCGAGCCTATCCTTGACCTCGTTCCAAAGCGCCGCTCCCTGCAAGGCCTTTTCACAGGTCTCTTCCAAAACCTTCCGGTCGCGAATGCCGTCGATCCTCAAGGGATAAATGACGTTTTCAAAGATCGACATCGGGAACGGGTTCGGCTTTTGAAACACCATTCCCATCTGCTTCCGCAACGCGATCGTGTCGATACGCGGGGCATAGATATCGCCGCCGTCGAATTCGATCCGGCCCCGGATCCTCAAATTGTCGATCAGATCGTTCATGCGGTTGAAGCAGCGCAGCAAAGTGGACTTGCCGCAGCCGGACGGTCCGATAAGCGCGGTCACAAGCCCGCGGTCTATCGTGAAATTCACATCGTAGAGCGCTTGCGACTTTCCGTACCAGAGATTGAAATCCTGGATTTGGATCGCCTCGCCATCCGTTCCCCGTTTCGGATGAATTGAAGGAGGACCGAAGGCCGGCGCCGCCGGTGCTGGGGTCTTCGTTATCTCGAGATTCATGTCAGAACTGGCTCCCGGCAAATCGGCGCTTCAGCCGCGAGCGGATGATGATCGCGGCAAGATTGAGGATTGTGATGATCGCGATCAAAAGGAGGGTCGTGACGAAGACCATCGGCTTGCCCGCTTCAGAGTTTCTCGACTGGAAACCGACGTCGTAGATATGAAAGCCGAGATGCATGAAGCTGCGCTCAAGGTGCACATAAGGGAAATAGCCGTCGATGGGCAGCGTCGGCGCAAGCTTCACCACGCCGACGAGCATCAGCGGCGCCACCTCGCCCGCGCCCCGCGCCATGGCGAGGATGATACCGGTCATGATGCCCGGCATGGCCCTTGGCAGGACGATGTTCTTGATGGTCTGCCATTTGGACGCCCCGCAGGCGAGCGAGCCCTCGCGCATGGAGCGGGGCACCGCAGCAAGCGCCTCCTCGGTCGCAACAATCACGACGGGCACCGTGAGAAGTGCGAGCGTCAGCGCGGCCCAGATCAGGCCGCCCGTTCCATAGGTCGGGTTCGGCAGGTGCTCGGGAAAGAACAGCTCATCGATGGAGCGGCCAAGTCCATAGGCGAAGAAACCAAGACCGAAAACGCCGTAGACGATGGACGGGACGCCTGCGAGATTGTTGACGGAAATCCGGACGATGGAGACAAGCCGTCCCTGCTTCGCATATTCACGAAGGTAAAGCGCGGTGATGACGCCGACGGGGGCAACCATTATCACCATGAGCAGCGTCATGATGACGGTTCCGAAGATGGCGGGAAGAACGCCGCCTTCGGTGTTAGCCTCCCTTGGCTCACTCGTCAAAAATTCCCACCAGCGGGAAAGATAGATGCCAATCTTGTCGGCAAGCGTGAGATTATTGGCGGCATAAAATCGGACAAGTCCGGACAAGGGAATGGTCTTTTCATTCCCCCCGATATCCGTGAGAGTGATGGTATTTGCTTGGTCGGTTTGCCTTATGCGCTGGGCTTCAGCTGCGAGTTGCTCGTATTTGGCCTGAAGGGGACCGGAAGTCTCCGCTTCAGCTGTGCGTGCCGCAGCGGCCTCTGGTGACGCTGGCCCGTAGCTCAGTTCGGCGCGCCGCACCTTCAGACGCAACCGCTCCAAATCGTAATTCACGCGACCGATCAGATTTCGCTCAATGTTGCGGATGGCCCCGAGCCGCTCCAGCGCCGCCTCATGGGCTTGAAGCAGGGCCGGGTCGTTTGGAGCCGGACTTGTCAGGGTCTTGCCCGTCGATGAGGGCGGCTTTGATCCGGCCGACAAAGGCTCCCCATTCGAGCCGCTCCATAAACACGATATCAGCCGGAAATTCGGTGCGCGTGACGTCGCGATCGTCAACCCATTTGAAATCGTAACCGCTGAGATCGTAATTGCCGGTGCGATAGAGGGTCCGCTGCTCATACCCGCCGCGCGCCTCGATTTTGGCGGCGTCCGCCGGAGCGAGCGCCTTTACGGCATCGGGAGCGAGCTTATAGAGCTCGGAGCGGGTCGGCTCGCCAGCGACGAGTTCACCAGACTTGAGGGTGACAACAGCGACAGGCTTCGGGACAAAGGTCGTGAACCCGTTCCAAAAGACGAGCAGCAAAAACCCGAAGATCATGACAATGCCGATCGAAAGGGCGCCGCCAAGCGCCCAAAGGGCAGGCTCGCCTCGCGCTTTCAGCGGGATCGTGGTGTTACGCTTGATCGCGGTCTGCGTAGTGTCCCGATCCGCCGATCGAATGTCGTCCGTCGTTATCGTGGTCATGAATCGAGCCACCTAAAGTTGCGCGGCGCGCTTGCGGAAACGAAGCCGGACAAGTTCCGCCATCGTGTTCAGAACGAAGGTCATGATGAAAAGCGCCAGCGCGGCGAGGAAGAGCATGCGGTAGAGCGTGCCGTCTTTGACGGCTTCCGGCAGTTCGACGGCAATGTTCGCAGACAGCGCGCGCAAACCGCTGAAAATGTTCCAGTCGATGATTGGCGTGTTGCCCGCGGCCATGACCACGATCATGGTTTCGCCGACCGCACGGCCGAGACCGATCATAACGGCTGCGAAAATCCCACTCAGCGCCGTCGGAAGAATAACTCTGATCGCGGTTTGCCAGGGTGTGGCGCCGCATGCGAGGCTCGCCGCACGCAAATGTTCCGGCACGGCGGTGAGCGCATCCTCTGCGATCGTGTACATTATGGGGATCACGGCGAAGCCCATGGCGAAGCCGACAACGAGCGTGTTGCGCTGGATGTAAGTGCCGACGAAGGAGCCGCGGACATCGAAGCCAGCCCAGATGCTCAGCGCTGCAAGCCCCGACGCTAGCGCAAGGGACACCGTCAGCATCGCCACCCAGCGCACGAACTCGAACGCTCCGTTAGTTCCCCGACCGTCCGCTTTCGGAAAAGGCCGGTATGAAGCGGAAAAAGAGCACTACGCCAGCGAAGGCAAGCGGCCATAAGACAAGGGTCATGAAGGGCTGGCTCGATCCTGCCCCAGTGGTCCACGCCCGGAAATCTCCGTCGAAGAAGATCTGCTCGAACAGCGGAGCGAGATGGATCGCAGTATAGATCCCGCCAACGAGCGATGCCCCAACAAACAAGAGCTTTGCGCCTCCGCCCGCACGCAGCGCAACAGACTGAGGAAGAAGCTGCCAGAGATATGCGCCAAGGAAAAGCGAGAGCGGCAGGCAGACGAAGGCGAGCACAATCGCACCGATCCAGTTCTCGACGATGGGCGCCAAAATCAGCGCGGCTATGAAGCCCAGCACTACAGACGGCAATGAGGCCATCATCTCCATTGCGGGCTTCACCACGCTGCGAACGCCCGATCCCAGGAATTGAGAGGTGTAGATCGCCGCGCAGAGCGCAATCGGGATTGCGAACATGAGGGAGTAGAACGCAGCCTTGATGGTTCCGAAGATCAACGGAACGAGCGAGAACTTTGGCTCGAAGGCGTCGGTGCCTGAGGAAGATTGCCAAGTATAGCTGGGCTCGGGATAGTTCTCGTACCACACCTTCCCGAATATGGATCGGAGCGTCGTCTCAGGATGGGGCGCATCGATGCTGAAGGTGAATGCCTTGCCGTCTCCTGCTATCGCGACAACCGCATTCTCTCTTGGCGAAAGCGAGACAGCGCTGACTTTCCCGCTCTCCGTCGGCAGCTTCAAAAGCGTCTGCTCGCTGGTGGAATGGCGAACCCAGATGCTTCCAGCGGCGTCCGCCGTGACGAACATTTTACTGCGCTCGCTCGCATCGAAGGCGGTGATGGCAGCCGGCTGCGGCTCGAGTTCATGGGCTTTCGTGAGAGCAAAACCATCGGTGGTTTTCGCGCCTGGCGTGTTGAGCCGGAAGAAGACATTCACCGAGCCATCGGCCCCGCCGGCGACAATGGACTGCTCTCCAACCAGGAAACCAAGGGTGGTCAAGCCCACGCCTTCCGGCGTGAACCTGATGCGCTCAGCAACTGTCGCCTTCGACGGTTCACGCGCGTCGTAGCGCGATACCCATCCTGACTTCTCCGCGATATAGACCTGATCGGCTTGGCTCGTCATGAGCACCGAAGCCACATCGGTACCAGCGGGCAAAGAAGGAAGCTCGACCGAGGAAAGGGAGGACTGCTCCTTGCCCGTCAGGAGATTGCGCTTTGTCTCAAGACGGCTGAGCCTGACCGCGCCCTGAGCATCGATCGTGACAAAGGATTTCGTGGGGCGCTCGACCGTTCCTCCGAGGCGGTAATCGACAGCGACAAGCGCTGTGCCTTCAGGCGCAACCCGCTGAGGTTCCTCTAGCGTGACGGATACCGAAAGCTTGCGAACCTGATCGTTCTCTATCGGGACGTAGACAGCTTCACCGTCCGTAAAAGTATCCCCGGAGAGTTTTGTGAGGCCGGGTGGCACATTCGCCAAACTGAGAATTTGAGCAGATACCTTGATGCGCCCAAGGCGGAGCGTGCCATCATCGAAGCCAAAAGCAACGTCATCGCCGCGGAGTGTGTCGGGCAAAAGCGGTAACTTTCCGCTCACCCGTGAGAAAGCTATTGGACTTGAGAAGACGCCCGCTTCCGAGATCATTGACGGCGACCTGTCCGGTCGCGTCTACGGAGACGATGATTGTTGTATATTCATCGACCAGTTCGGAAAGAACGCGGCCCGATGTGCCTTCAAGCGTGACAGCATGCTGGCCGCGAAGGTGGGCGCCGGAAAAAAGAGGCCGGACAACGTCGACCAGGAAAATCATGATGCCAAAAACGGCAAGGATGACGCCAAGGCCACCAATGCGGATAACCCAGTTCGCGATGGCGTCGCTGATCAAAACCGAGCGCCGGGTGACGCGAGACTTCACTCTTTGCCGGTTTGCCGTAGAGGATTTCAATCGCCATCACACACCCAAGAGCCGGCCAACGCCAGATGTAGTGGCGGCGGGAGGCCGCCATTACTATTATATTAAGATTTGCCGCCGTCGAGACCGAGTGTTTTCAGGTCTTCGATGCGAAGATCGTTCGTGATCGGGTAGTAGCCACCCTTGATCGTCTCTTTTTGACCTTCCTTGGAGGTCGCATATTTCACGAATTCGCCGCGGAGCGGATCGAGCGGCTGATTGGGGTTCTTGTTGACGTAGATGTAAAGGAACCGCGCAATCGGATAATTGCCGGAGTAGGCCGATTCCGCCGACGTGTCGTAACAGGTGGCCCCTTCCTTCGCGGAGATCGGAACGGGACGGACATCCGCAGTCCTGTAGCCGATGCCGGAATAGCCGATCGCGAACTTGTCGCTCGCGACGCCCTGAACGACGGTCGAAGAGCCGGGCTGCTCTTTCACAGTGTCCTTATAGTCGCCGTCGAACAGGCCGACTTCCTTGAAGTAGCCGTAGGTGCCAGACGCGGAATTACGACCGTAAAGCGAAATCGGCTTCGACGCCCATTCGCCCGTCAGGCCGAGATCGCCCCACGTGGTGATGTCTTTTGCGTATCCACCCTTGCGGCCTTTGGAGAAGATCGCGTCGACCTGCTGAAGCGACAGGCATTTGATGGGATTGTCTTTGTTGACGTACACGGCGAGAGCATCGACGGCGACGCGGAACGGCGTCGGCTTATAGCCATATTTCTTCTCGAACGCCTCGACTTCCTTCGCCTTCATGGGGCGGGACATCGGTCCGAACTGCGAAGTGCCTTCGACGAGCGCCGGAGGAGCGGTCGAAGATCCCTTGCCCTCGATCTCGATCTTGACGTTGGGATAGATGGCTTTGAAGCCCTCGGCCCAGAGCGTCATTTCATTATTGAGCGTGTCAGATCCGATCGACTTGAGCTGGCCGGAAATGCCGCTCGTCGGCTTATAGCTTGGAAGCGCGGAATCAACTTCCAGCGCGACAGCCGCCACTGCCAGAGCAGCGCTTCCCGCCAGAATGGCCGCTAAACTCTTAATTCTCATTACGCTTTCCCTTCGTTAAACGACGCAGCGCATGTGTGTATGGGTGGATGCAAGCGTGCCGGCCGCGGGCACATGTGCGGCAGGTTAAATGTCGAAAATACCCGACATCTAGACCCCTCGTATAGAAGAAATATGACAGTTTGATTACAGCCGCAGTGGCGCGCCTCGCTCGCCGATCCACTGCGTATTTGCGCTTGACCGTAAATGCGCATGAGCGCATATAGATGCGATGAGGTCTCCCGTCGAAATCCTTTCCGCTCTCGCTGAGCCGACCCGGCTCGCCGCGATGCGCCTGTTAAGCGACGGACGCGAGCATTGCGTCTGTGAACTCATGCGCGAGCTCAGTGCAACCCAATCGCGGATGTCACGCCATATGGCCGTTCTTAGGAATGCCGGGCTTGTGGTGGACCGGCGCGATGCGCAGTGGGTCAGGTATCGTATGACGCCCAACCTCCCCGCCGATGTCGCCGCGCTGCTCGAAGCCGCTCTAGCTTTGTCAAATAGCGCAAGAAGAGAAGCAGCATGAGTTTGCAGCCCACAGCCGAAGCCGCGACCCTGCCTTGGCGCAATATCCGATGGCTTGCAGGAGTGCTCGCGAGCCTTGCGTTGTGGGCCGGTCTCTACAGCCAGCTCGTGCCTTTTTCGCAATGGGCCGCGTCTCGGCGCTGCCGGCCGAGGCAAACAGCCGGATCGGAGAGGCCGTTGCCTTCTTCGTTTACGAAGCGCCGAAAGTGCTCCTGCTGCTCACGCTCATTGTGTTCGCCATGGGCATCGTGCGCAGCTTCTTTTCGCCGGAACGTACCCGCGCCGTGCTGGCAGGCAAACGCGAGGGGATTGGTAACGTGCTGGCCGCCTGCCTCGGCATCGTGACACCGTTCTGCTCCTGTTCGGCGGTGCCGCTGTTCATCGGCTTTGTCAGCGCGGGCGTGCCTCTGGGCGTCACCTTCTCCTTCCTGATAGCAGCGCCCATGGTCAATGAGGTGGCGCTGGGCCTCCTGTTCGGGCTCCTGGGCTGGAAAGTGGCGCTGACCTACCTGGTTTTCGGGCTCGCCATCGCCATAGTAGCGGGCTGGGTGATCGGTCGACTGCATCTGGAGCATTGGCTCGAAGATTGGGTGCGCAACGTCCGCGCCGGATCCGTCGAGGTCCCTGCCGCAAAGCTCGACATGGTGGATCGCATCAAGGCGGGCCTCGAAGCCGTGCGCGACATCGTGGGCCGCGTCTGGCCCTGGATGCTGGCGGGCATCGCCGCTGGCGCACTCATTCATGGCTATGCCCCCGCCGATCTGCTCGCTTCAATCATGGGCCGCGACGCGTGGTGGTCGGTGCCGGCCGCCGTCGTGATCGGTATCCCGATGTATTCGAACGCCGCGGGCATCATCCCCGTCGTCGAGGCGCTCATCGGCAAGGGCGCCGCGCTCGGCACGGTGCTTGCCTTCATGATGTCGGTGATCGCTCTGTCGCTGCCCGAGATGATCATCCTTCGCAAGGTGCTGACGCTTCCGCTGATCGCCGTCTTCGTCGGGGTGGTCGGCTGCGGAATCCTCGCGGTCGGCTTCCTGTTCAACGCCCTCTTTACCTGACCTGGAGCAATCCCATGAAAGACGTGAAAGTCCTCGGCCCCGGCTGCGCGCGCTGCAACACGACCGTCGAAATGGTGAAGGCGGAGGCCGAGAAGGCCGGCGTCGCCGTCACCGTTGAAAAGATCATCGATTATGCTGCGATTACCAGCTACGGCATCGCCTCAACGCCCGGCATTGTTATCGACGGCAAGGTTGTTCATGCGGGCGGTTTGCCCAAAGCCGAAGATTTGCAAAAATGGCTGAAGGCATAAACCCGCCGCCTGCGCCCAAGATTGCAAGGGGCGTGGCGCTGCTGGTTCTTGTCGCCGCCGTTTCCGCATCCGGTATCTGGATAGTTGGGGTATGGCGGCAAAACAACAGGTAGCGCACCCATTCAGCCCGGGGAAGACAGCGTTAAGGCAGCGCTGCAGCAGAGTAAGCCGGTCGTCGCCGAGTTCGGCTCCAACAAATGCGCCGGATGCCGGGAGATGAAGACGATCATCGATGCGCTATCCCGTAAATACGGCATCGCAGGTCAGCGTGGTCGCAGTCGATGTGCTGGCGAACCGGGAGTATCTCCGTCTCTACCGGATCCAGGCTCTCCCCACGCAGATATTCTTCGATGCGCAAGGGCGCGAAATCGGCCGCCATATGGGTGTGATCGGCGAGGAGGACATCCTGCGTTGGCTCGGCGTCGAGGCGGCTGCACAAAACCGGCCGAGCGCGTTATGAACGCCCTTGCTTCAGTGGCCGCAACCTTTGCCGCGGGGGTGCTGACCTCGGCAACGCCCTGCGTCATTGCCGCCGTGCCTTTCACGGTGGGCCTCGTCGGCAGCACCGCACGTTCGACCGGAGAGGCCGTGCGGCTGTCGCTCGCTTTCGCCGGGGGCATGACGCTCAGTTTTGTTATGCTCGGCCTAATGGCGGCGCGCCTGGGGCTACTTATCGGCATCGTGGATCCCCTCTGGGGAGCATTGGTTGGCGCTGTGGTTGCGGCCGCAGGTCTCTGGCTGTTTTTGCGGGAGGAAGGCTTTGCCATAGCTCTGCCGCTCGAATGGCAAAGGCGCTTTCGCGGATCGGGATGGGCGGGCGCCGCCCTGCTCGGCGCACTGGTGGGAACCGTCATGAGCCCCTGCGCCACGCCGCCACTGGCCGCTGCGCTGGCTGTCGCCGGAACAGGCGCGCTGCATGAGGGCTCTATCTGGGTCGGCGGGACCATGCTGCTGGCCTACGGACTTGGTCACAGCGTGCTGCTCCTGGTGGCCGGAATCGCGCCCGTTCAGGCGCAGCAGCTCCTATCTCGTCTGGATGGCGTCAAGCACTGGCTACCCGGGCGCCGTACCTTCGCGGCCATCATGGTAATGGCGGGCGGATGGCTCACAATCTCGAACATGATGTCATAATGTGAGGTAAGCATGCTCCTCACCTGTCCCTTCCTCTCCTGCAAACGAAAATGGAAACCATGAACATCCTCTTTCTCTGCACGGGCAATTCCTGCCGATCGATCCTGGCCGAAGCCACTTTCAATCATCTGGCCCCGCAAGGCTGGCGCGCTATGAGCGCTGGAAGTAAGCCCGCCGGCTACGTACATCCGCGCTCGCTTGCGCTTCTCGAGCGTGAGGGCATCGCGACACAGGGTCTTCACAGCAAGTCATGGGATAATCTGCCCGTCACGCCGGACGTTGTGGTGACAGTTTGCGCGAGCGCCGCCGGCGAGACATGTCCGGTCTATCTCGGCTCCGTGTTGCGTACACATTGGGGCGTGGACGATCCGGCCAAGGCGACAGGAACCGACGCGGACATCGACGCGGCCTTCGTGACTGCCTACCGCATTCTGCGTGCCCGCATCGAAGCCTTCCTGGCCTTACCGCTGGAAAGACTGAAAAACGCGCCAGATCAGCTCAAGACCGAGCTGGATCGGATCGGCACGTTGATGCCGTAAGCGGACGCGGCCACTGTCCGGGATCACGCCAGCCATGCTACGGCGCTTCCAAGACGAAACCTTCTATTTGGTGCGCCGGCCTTCCGCATCGAGAATGACTTCGCCATCCTCCTTCCTGAAAGACCCGGTGTTGGGATTGGGAAGGATATCGAGCGCGGCTTCAGATGGCCGGCAAAGCCGGGCGCCTTTCGGGGTCACCACGATTGGCCGGTTGATGAGAATCGGATGGGCGAGCATGAAATCGATGAGCTCGTCATCGCTCCATTTCGGGTCGCCAAGCCCCAGCTCATGGTAGGGCGTGCCTTTTTCGCGAAGCAATGCGCGCGCGGAGATCCCCATCGCCACGATCAACTCCTTGAGCTTTTCTCGCGAGGGAGGATGTCTTCAGATACTCAATGACTTCGGGTTCCTCGCCGCTTTGCCGGATCATCGCGAGGGTATTCCGGGAGGTGCCGCAGGCAGGATTGTGATAGATGACGATGCTCATTCATGCAGCTCCCAGTTTTCTTAAGACAGTCGCGCACGGCAGTTTATTTGCATAGGACCCGCTCACGCATGCGTAACCACCACATAAACAATAAAGCCGTTTAAAGCAGCGCCCAGGATGATAGCAGACCACCAAAAGAGCCTTTTAATCATGCCCACTCAACTCCCGTTTCCAGGCTTCAGCGGTTTCGCTGTCAGCCATGCATAACAGTCTTATTGCATAATTCAATAATCGTTGTATAGTGTGATTATGGAAAATATCGCCGCTGTCCGTGTCTTTGCCGCTCTTGCCCAGGAGAACAGGCTCGCCATCTTTCGCTATCTTGTGAGCGCAGGGCCGAGCGGCGTTCCGGCTGGAGAAATCGCAAAAGCCGTCGGCATCAGCCCGACCAGCGTCTCCTTCCATTTGAAAGAGTTAGATCGCGCGGGCCTCGTGAGGCAGACGCGGCATGGACGCTTTATTCACTATGCGCTCCACGTCGACGGCGTGCGCCAACTTATCGAATATCTGACCGAAGATTGCTGCGGCGGACGCCCTGAGCTCTGCGGCTCCTCCTTCACCGAATCCGGAAGTCTTTGCAAAGAGGATTGCCATGAATGACCCCCTTCCAAGCGACCGTGTTTTCAACGTGCTTTTCCTTTGCACGCACAACTCGGCGCGGTCCGTGCTCGCTGAATCGATCCTCAACCGGTCGGGCAAAGATAAATTCCGCGCCTTCAGCGCCGGAAGTCATCCGCGGGGCCAAATCCACCCCTACGCCCGCGATCTTCTGAAGAACCTTGGTTACGATGTTGGTGACCTTCGCTCGAAATCCTGGGACGAATTTGCTGCGTCCGACGCGCCTCCCATGGATTTCGTCTTCACGGTCTGTGACGATGCTGCCAAAGAGGTCTGTCCCATGTGGCCCGGACAGCCGATGACGGCCCACTGGGGCGTGCCCGATCCGCTCAACGCCCAGGGCAACGAAGCCGAGAAGCGGATCGCGTTCGCCAACACCTATCGGATGCTGCAGCGGCGTATCGACGTTTTCATCAGCTTGCCTGTGAAGTCACTCGCACGGCTCGCGCTGCAGAAAGAAATCGATAAGATCGGACGTATGCCCCACGAACCCGAAAAGTCCTCCTGAGTCTTTTCCCAGGAGGACTTTCCGCAAAGCTCGCTAAGCAGGCGCGCTTACCCTCTCGGTTTCTCGGCCACAAAGGTCCCCTGCATAGCATCACTGCCATGCAACCGCCGGCGAACTGCGGAGCCCGCTTCGTACCAGCCCTTGGAATTGTTCACGATCTTCACGACCGAGAGCATCACGGGCACCTCGATCAGAACGCCGACCACGGTGGCGAGCGCCGCGCCGGAATTGAACCCGAAAAGGCTGATGGCGGCCGCGACTGCAAGCTCGAAGAAGTTACTCGCGCCGATCAGCGCCGAAGGCCCTGCTACACAATGGGCCTCTCCTGCCGCACGGTTCAGGAGATAGGCGAAGGCCGCATTAAAATAGACCTGGATCAGGATTGGCACGGCCAGCATGGCGATGATCAGCGGCTGGGCAAGGATCTGTTCGCCCTGGAACGCGAAGAGAAGAACGAGCGTGGCAAGCAGCGCCACAAGCGACAAGGGCTGCAGGACGTGCAGCAATCGGGCAAGCGAAGCCTCGCCGCCGTTCGCCAAGATCCGGTTGCGCAAAATCTGCGCGATTATGACCGGGACCACGATATAGAGCACGACCGATAGGACGAGCGTGTCCCAAGGCACTGTGATCGCCGAAAGCCCAAGGAGGAGGCCAACGATCGGGGCGAAGGCGACGACCATGATGAGATCGTTGACCGCGACCTGGCTCAGCGTGAAGTGCGGCTCTCCTTTGGTAAGGTTGCTCCAGACGAACACCATCGCCGTGCAGGGAGCGGCGGCAAGCAGGATAAGGCCCGCGATGTAGCTGTCGACCTGATTGGCGGGGAGGTAGGGCCGGAACAGCCAGCCAATAAAAAACCAGCCGAGAAGAGCCATCGAGAACGGCTTTACGGCCCAGTTTATGAAAAGCGTAACCCCGATGCCGCGCCAATGCTCGGTGACTTGCCGCAGCGCTGCGAAGTCGATCTTCACCAGCATCGGAATGATCATGAGCCAGATCAAGCCGGCAACCGGCAGATTGACCTTGGCGATTTCCGCCGAGCCGATGGCCTGAAACACCGAGGGGAAGAAATGGCCTAGCGCAATGCCGACGGCGATGCAAAGCGCGACCCAGAGGGTGAGGTATCTTTCGAACGTGGACATGATCTACTCCGGGAGAGCCGGAGCGGGTCCGGCTTCAATGGTATTGAGGAACGCAGCCAGGGGTGAGACGGCTGCCGGATTGAGCGAATAGCAGACCCTCGGCCGGGCAATCTCGCCGACAATGATTCCGGCCTCTTTCAGAATCCGCAAATGCTCCGAAGTCGTTGATGCAGCAAGGCCGATCTCTTCAACGATATCGCACCCGATGCAGGTTTTGCGCCTGAGGAGGGTCTCGACAATGTGCACCCGTGCCGGATGCGCAAGAGCCTTTGCAAGGCTCGCGATGCGCTCTTGGCGCGTAACAAGGCTGGGCCAATCTTGCCCGGTAGACTGCACAGAAAGATGTTTGATTGCCATAAAAGGCGCCTTTATTCGTCGAACGACGAAAGACGAATAAAGGAAACGAGACTATGCCGCAAGAGGGCTTCCTCAGAAAAATGTCGCGAAGGAGCTGCCACGAAGGCAGACGCTTACGTCGCATCGCTGCACGCCTTCGAAGACGAGCGAACGGTAATTGACGGCGATCAACCATTTCAGTAATTCTCGAAGTATGAAGATAGCGGTTCGCGATCCTCACGTTCGCGGGATCATATATTGTCTGTTCACGTACCATGCCCATTCCAGGGGATGCCGCAGTTTGGAATGCCGCAAAACCGGCCTTAGAGGATCGTCGCCATGACAATGATTCAAGTTTTCGACCCCGCCTTATGCTGCAGCACAGGCGTTTGCGGCGTGGACGCCGATCAAAAGCTCATCGATTTCGCCGCCGATGTCAGCTGGCTGAAAAGCCAGGGCGGCGCCATTGAACGCTTCAATCTGGCGCAAGAACCCCTGGCGTTCGCCGGGAACGCCGTGGTGAAGGGCTTCCTGGAGCGCTCCGGACCGGACGCGCTGCCGCTCGTGCTTGTGAATGGCGAAGTGGCTTTGGCGGGCCGCTATCCGCAACGCGCGGAACTGGCTCGCTGGGCTGGGATTGCCCCCACCTCTCCTGACACCAAGAAAGAAGGCGGATGTTGTGGCGGCAGCTCGTGCTGCTGAACCCCGTCAAATCAGTAGCGGGCGTGATGCATTTTTTGGATCAACCGCCTTCCTTTCTGTTCTTCACTGGCAAGGGTGGCGTGGGCAAGACCTCGCTCGCCTGCGCGACAGCTGTTCATCTTGCCGATAAAGGGAAGAAAGTGCTTCTGGTCAGCACCGATCCGGCATCGAATGTGGGACAGGTGTTCGGGCTTGCCATCGGCCACGCCATAACCCCGATCGATGAGGCGCCCGGTTTGGCGGCGCTGGAGATCGACCCTCAAGCTGCCGCGCAGCGCTACCGCGAGAAGATTGTCGGCCCGGTGCGCGGCGTTCTGCCGGATGCTGCCGTCAAGAGTATCGAGGAACAATTGTCCGGCGCCTGCACGACCGAAATCGCCGCCTTCGATGAATTCACGGCGCTGCTGACGGATTCGGCACTCGTTGGCGCCTACGATCACATCGTCTTCGATACAGCGCCGACGGGCCACACCATCCGTCTTCTGCAACTGCCGGGCGCCTGGAGCGGGTTTCTCGAAAGCGGCCAGGGCGACGCATCTTGTCTTGGCCCCCTCGCAGGCCTGGAAAAGCAGCGCGACTGTTACAAGGCGGCGGTGGACGCTCTCGCCGATGCATCGCGCACTCGGCTTATCCTTGTCGCGCGCGCTCAAAATTCAACCTTGCGCGAGGCAAACCGCACGCATGAAGAACTCGCCGCGATCGGACTGACGCAGCAATACCTCGTGATCAACGGCGTTCTATCTCACGGCGAACGCGGAAGACGACGCCCTGGCCTTGGCGATCGAAAAGCGCGAACAGACCGCGTTGGCTGGGATCCCGGCTGCGCTACGCGCCCTGCCCACGGATGCTATTCCGCTCAAGCCCTTCAATCTCGTGGGCTTACCCGCGCTGCGCAGGTTTCTCGAGGACACACCGGCTGCAAGGGAGCCGGCGGCCGTCCCTTTCGCCAAGCCGCAGGCTCCGGCACTTGTCTCATTGATCGACGATCTCGCTGGCGAAGGGCTGGACTCGTTCTCCTGATGGGAAAGGGGGGCGTGGGCAAGACCACGCTGGCGGCGGCGATTGCGGTGGAACTGGCGAGCCGCGGCCATGCCGTTCACCTGACGACGTCAGATCCCGCCGCGCATCTGTCTGAAACCTTGGCGGGATCGATTGCTGGCCTGACGGTCAGCCGCATCGATCCCCAGGCCGAGACGGAGCGTTACCGGCAAACTGTGCTTGCCACCAAAGGCCGCATCGATGGATGAAGCCGGGCGCGCATTGCTCGAAGAGGATTTGCGCTCGCCCTGCACCGAGGAAATAGCGGTGTTCCAGGCTTTTTCGCAAATCCTTGGCGAAGCCGCGAAGAAATTCGTGATTATGGATACGGCGCCGACGGGCCATACGCTGCTTCTGCTCGACGCGACCGGGGCGTATCACCATGAAGTGGCGCGCCAGATGAGTAAGTCTGCCGCTGACTTCACCACTCCCCTGATGCAGTTGCAGGACGCGCGCCGCACCAAGGTGATCATCGTCACCTTGGCCGAACCTACTCCGGTTCTCGAAGCTACAGACCTGCAGCAACGATCTGCGCCGCGCCGGGATCGAGCCTTGGGCTTGGATCATCAACAATAGTCTCGCTCTCGCCGGTCCAACCGCGCCGCTCTTATGCCAGCGCGCAGCTGGAGAACTGGCGCAAATCGAAGCTGTCGCGACACAGCATGCACGCCGATGGGCCGCGGTGCCGTTGCAGGCCGACGAACCTGTAGGAATCGAGCAGCTCCAAAATCTTGCCCGCCGCTGATCCCTTCAGCTCCATCCGTGACACAAGATGCGGGCAGACTTTAGAAACATCACTTAACATTTCTATAGTTCGCCCTATATCGAAATATAGATGCATCGAAATATAGATGCCTTTTGAGGTTGCCATGGCAGATGCTAGCCACGACGATCAAATCGCTCGCTATGCTGATATGATGGCGGCGTTGGGTACCGAAACGCGGCTCAGAATTGTGCGCCTTTTATTGTCGGCGCACCCTGTCGGCCTTGTAGTCGGCGAGATCGGCTGGAAGCTCCGCATCCCACCCTCGACACTCTCTCATCACCTCGAAAAACTGAAGAACGAGAACCTCGTGAAGGTGCGCCGGGAAAGCACGTTCCTGCGCTACACCGCAAACACACAAGCGTTGCAAGACATCCTGGCCTTCCTTTTTGCCGAATGCTGCACGCGCAACAAGGCCATCAAGTCAGAAGACGTCACCTGCTGTTAGGAGGAAACCATGAGTGAGACCGATGTTAAGGACGCTGTGCGCGAGCGCTATGGCGAGGCCGCTCGCCGCGTGAGTGAAGGAAGCTCCTGCTGCGGTGGGAATTCGGCGTTAGAGGGCACGAACTTCATCACCTCCAATCTCTACGACGTTTCCGAAAAGGGCGCTTTGCCCGAAGCAGCGGTCATCGCATCGCTCGGCTGCGGCAACCCGACCGCGCTCGCTCAGTTGCAGGCGGGTGAGACCGTTCTCGATCTCGGCTCGGGCGGCGGCATCGATGTGCTCCTGTCCGCGCGCCGCGTCGGGCCCGCGGGCAAGGCTTACGGCCTCGACATGACAGACGAGATGCTGGCGCTCGCGCGTGAAAATCAACAGAAGGCAGGCGTCGAGAACGTCGAGTTCCTGAAAGGGGAGATCGAGGCCATCCCGCTGCCTGACAACTCCGTCGATGTCATCATTTCGAACTGCGTCATCAACCTGTCTGGCGACAAGGACCGGGTGTTGCAGGAAGCCTTCCGCGTCCTCAGGCCCGGCGGCCGTTTCGCCGTATCCGACATCGTGACAACGGGCGAAATCCCCGAGCAAATCCGCAAAAACGTTCTCGTTTGGGCGGGCTGCATCGCAGGCGCGCTTCAAGACACGGACTACGCCGGCAAGCTCGCCAGGGTTGGATTTGAAGCCATCGGCATCGAGCCGACCCGCCTTTACAAGTGCGAGGATGCGCGCGAGTTCTTAAGCGGCAAAGGCATCGATGTGGATGAGATCGCCTCTCATATCGACGGCAAGTTCATGAGCGCCTTCGTGCGCGCGGTCAAACCGAAGCAGGCCTGCTGCGGATCGTAAGGGAGCGGCGTAGGCAACCGCATCCATGGGCGCTCTTTGCCCGATCCTCCCTGCACCGCAGGCAGCGCAAACTCAGCGTTATCCCAGCCCAAGCCGTGTCCTCACTTACCGACCAATCCATTGATATTACTTTTGCAAAAGTTATCATTCATTAATCGTATATTGCTCCGCTCATACCTCGAGCGATACAATCGACAACAGGGAAAGGGAGCGCCACGCTTCGCCGCCAGAAAAAGGATAAGTTCATGGCAGGCAACAGTTCGAAGTTCAAAGTCATCGCGTTCGAGGACGATACTCACGCAGTGGTGCGAACGGATCCGAGCAAACCTCATTCTCTGGAAGTGGTCGCGACGTTTTACGACGCCTCACGCGCCCGAGACTATGCAGACGCAGAGAACCATGAAGCCTCCGAGCAGCGGAGAAGTAGCGCGCCTTCCTCTCCAAAAGAAGAACGAGCGGCGGTCTATGAAGGCGCGCCGGAGCTTAGCCAGCGCCAACGCGCGGTGCTAGAAGCGTTTCGAGGAAAAATGAACGGCAGCGACTTTGTGCAGGTAAAGGCCGCCGTCTTGGCCGGGGCGGCACAAATACCACTCGGGTCTCTTCATTCGGTTCTGCAATCTCTGGAAAAGAAACAGCTCATTAAAACTACCCGTGCGGGCTCTGCACGAGCGCCTGCCGTCTATCAGGTTTTGGGATAAGCGCCCTTTCTCACCTCCGACCGAAAGTCGGAGAGCGCCGTTGATATGAACGAAGTAGCATGCGGCGCTCCTGCATTGCACAATCGGAGAACGTAAAGTTGCGGAGCATACATGCTATCGTTGAATTTCAACCTCGGGATATACTCACCGCTTCGGAGCTAACAAAGGTGCGCGACTTCCTCTGCGATGCTGATATGCTCGTGACAGAGGTGAAGTCACTCTTCTTCAATACCGGTGACGCTGCGACGGCCGCTCGGCTCAAGGACATTCAGGGTCGTCTTACCGATGAGATTCGGGCCGTGGAGCGATTGATCGCAGCGAGCTCGCCGGCCACACGGCTTCCTGCCCCGTCTCGCGCCGCGGATCAAGCATGTACTTAGGGATTACCGAACCTGCTTCGAGTTCGTTTGCCATCTCCCGATAAAGCAACACGAGAGCGCGCATAATGGCGGACGCGCAAGCAGGACACGCTTCGAGGTTCCTGTCACCAAAAGCCTGGTCGGGCTAAGCCGAGATCAGGAAGACCTTGCGGGCATCGTTAAACGCCTCTCTTTTTGTGGCATCGAAGTTATCGGTGTCGGCGGCGGGTGAACGCGCCAATTCTCCCCGGCAAGCACGACGTTACAGCCTCGTCATACGAGCGACACCCACCAGCTTCAAAGACATCCGAGCAATCCCAATCAAATGAGGACGGCCCATCGGCCGGTTGAAACATGCATCGTAATCGTCGCGCAAAGATCGTCGCTACCGTCGGACCGGCAAGCGCCGCACCGGAAATGCTGAAGGCGCTGTTTCTCGCAGGCGTCGATACCTTCCGGATGAATTTCAGTCATGGGACGCATGACGATCATGCGAAGGTGCATCGCGCCATCCGCGCGCTGGAGAAGGAGACGGGCCGCCCGATCGGCATCCTTCAAGACCTCCAGGGGCCCAAGATTCGCGTCGGCACGATCCGGAACGGCAAGATCATCGTTGAGGCGGGCGAAAAGATCCGTTTCGTACGGTCGGGGGCCGACGGCGATAGGACCTCAATTCCATTGCCACATGCGGAAATCTTTGCCGCCATGGCGCCGGGGCAGGATCTCCTGATCGATGACGGCCGGGTTCGCGTGCGCGCAACCGGAGTTGGCGACAACTATATGGACGCGAAAGTGATCAACGGTGGAGTCATCTCGAACCGAAAGGGGGTCAACCTTCCTGGCACGGTTCTCGACCTTTCGCCGCTAACCGAGAAAGATCGCGCCGATCTTGCCTTCGGATTGGCTCTCGGCGTCGACTGGGTCGCTCTGTCGTTTGTCCAAAAGCCCGGCGACATGATTGAGGCGCGCGGGCTCATCGGCAATCGAGCGAGGTTGATGGCGAAGATCGAGAAGCCTTCCGCGCTCGATCACATCGACGACATCCTGAGGCTCTCTGACGCGATCATGGTCGCTCGCGGTGACCTTGGCGTCGAGATTCCGCCGGAAGACGTTCCCGGCCGCCAAAAGGAACTCGTCGGCGCCGCCCGGCTTGCGGCAAAGCCCGTGGTTGTCGCGACACAGATGCTCGAATTGATGGTCGCGGCCCCCACGCCAACACGAGCAGAAGCGTCGGACGTAGCCACGGCGATCTATGACGGAGCGGATGCTGTCATGCTTTCCGCGGAGTCCGCGGTAGGCGCATACCCCCTCGAGGCGGTGGAGATGATGGATCGCATCATACACCGCACCGAGCAGCATAAACTCTACCGGTCCATCATCGACGCCTCCCAGTCTGCCGAGGAGAAGACGGCCCCGCATGCGGTTGCAGGCCTCGCAGCCGATCTGGCCAGGGCGATCCAGGCTTCTACAATCGTCGCATTCACATCCAGCGGCAATACCGCTTCACGCATCGCCCGGAAACGTCCGAATGTTCCAATTCTTGCGATCACACCGAATTTTAACGTCGCAAGACACATGAGCCTACTCTGGGGCGCACACAGCGTTCTTTCCGAAGATGTCCATTCCTATGAGCAAATGGTCAGTGAAGCTGTGAAGGTGGCGCGTCAGCAGGAGTTTGCCGGGCCGGGTGACACAGCCGTCATCGTCGCGGGCGTCCCTTTTGGCGAAGCAGGCACGACGAACAATCTTCGCGTCGTTCGCATCGAACACGAATAGGAAGCACTACACACGAAATCAATTGGCGCAGGCTTTGAAGCACGCTCTCGCATAAACCGGCCGAGCCGCGCAGCAACACATCATTCTCGATTCGAGCCGAACCGCTATTTTTGACTGTTTTCGAAAGAGCCGCGCCGTAAAGGCGCAGAATTCCCATATGTTTTCAGTCTCCGGCCCCGATGCGTCTGCCGACGCAAACCGGGAATGGCGAGGTGTTTCGAAGAATACAAATATCGCCCGCCTGCAACGAATTCGCTCTAGATTTAGCTGTGGCGAACGGCGACATTGAGTTTTGTGCGCTGCAATGTGATGCTATTTCGATGCGTTATGCGCTCCTGCGCGTATCGCTGCCCTCCTTGGGCGTTTCCTCCCTAGACTTGGGGCCGTTCAATCATTTTGAATGGCCTTTTTTTTCGGCGAGGGAGACCATCGCGCTGAGCAATTCGTCCCGGAAGCCAGTCTTTGCAACGACCGGCGCCTGCGGCCATGCCTCAGAGATCACGGAAAAATCACGGCCCGTGTGAAAGAGGAAAGGCACACCGGCTTCGTTCAGTTTGGCGGCTACAGGCAAAGAATTATCCGGCCCAAGGTGGAAGTCTAAAACGGCTAACGACAATCCAGGAGTATCGGCCAGCCTTATGGCTTCCGCGAGGGTCGCGGCGCGACCGGCGACCTCACCCTTAGAGGCAGTAATCAGGTCCTCGATATCAAGTGCTATTAGGATCTCATCCTCAACGACAAATATGCGTTGACCCTCAAGTGGCATGCGCAGCGCCCCCAACACAATCCATTCGAACCGAACTAAACAGCAGCCAACCTAAGCTGTTCCGTAGGATGAGGGAATTCCCGCAGGCCCATTGTTTTATAACCAATCATAGGTAGAAATTAATCTTCGGTTGAGTGGCAGAGCCAATGAACCAGTCTCCGGGTTTGAGGCTGGTTAACTAGCCGGATCCTGTCCGGCACATGCCACGGGAGTGGTACCATTGACAGTGTCCCCAATCCGTATCGGGTGACCGTCCGTATAACGTTGCGCTTCACGTTATTACACAGGCTGCGATGCAGTAGATCTCTCTGCAGGAGACGCCAGCGGGTGTGTGACTACTCGCCGAAGACGAGAAAAAAGTCCGGTCGCAGCGTAGTCCGGTTGCTCGTCGTCAATCACTCAGCTTCAGCCGCACTTCGAACGCGTTTCACGAGAACGTGATTTCGCTTGAGCCCGCCTCGCATTAATATTGACTTAAGTCAACCTTCAGTTTGTTTTAAGTCAAGTCCGGAAGGGTGATGGCATCGAAATACGGTCAGGTCTGGATTTGGCTAGAGTTTCGCCCCCCGAGCCCAAATTTGGCTCTCGAGCCCCAACCTCGGCTAAGGAAAGCGAGACGGAGAGAGGCTCCCATGTTGAAACATTCACTCGCGATTTTAGCCATAACCTCCATTCCAGCGATGGCAGCCGACGGTGTTGTCTCCAGCCATGACGTCCGGTTCGACCAGGTCTCCTTTACCTGTGGAGAGATGAATCAGGGGCGGCAAGGTCGTGCGCTTCATTCATTCGAACCCCGGCGCAAAAATACATCCAAGAGGTCCAACCTGCGGCGGATGACCCGCTGGCTAAGAGCTGGGATATCACCTATCGGATTATCTGCGAAGGTGGCTATCAGCAGCCGATTACAGCTCATGCAGGCAGCAAAGGCTCTATCCGCTAGGCGCAACCGCCTGGACGTCGAACAGATTCTTTCGGCAACCTCTCGTTCCTTGGAGATGGGGCTCTCCCTCCTATAACTCTGCTCCTCAAGGCAAATCCGTCCATCGGATGAATTAAGCCTGACGTCGCCCACTGAGACCTCAGAAAAACAGCGCGTGGCGTAACGCTTTGAAAGCGCCGCCTCGCTACGATCGAGGCGGCGCCCCGGGGGGACCCTG
>CAVRSS010000032.1:0-12504 GCA_963723755.1 uncultured Alphaproteobacteria bacterium
CACCAGCCGGCCGTTGCTGCTCTCCGCTATCGCAGAGCGCAGCCGCCACGCGCGGCAGACCACGCTGCGTGTGGCCAGCTCTCACGCCAAGGCTGGATGGGCAGCGAGCGTGCTCTCTGACATCGCCCGCTTCCTGGGTGAGCTTACTCAAAATGCGGAGCAGTTGACCGCAGACCAGCGCTGGCGTCAAATCCTCTCCCATGCTGTGCGATCTTGGCTCGGTGGCCGACAACTGCGCGCTCCGCCACGCCTTATGGCGCCGGCATGACCGGCAGAACCCACATCAATAGGTTGAGAGGACGCTGCGAAATTACGTTGCGTAGAGGTCAACTGCCGAATTTAGGGTAAGCCGCGGGGCCGATGGCCAGCCATGCAATAGCGCACACGATTTTCATGATCGGGACGGTGACGCATGTGCAGCCACGGTCAAGCGCGATTTGGCTGTAGAAAAACGAGTCGGGTAACGGGGCTGGATTTTTGGGCCGGTTGTTACCCCGCCCGTTACCCCAAACCTGACCTTGAGTGTTTCCCTGTCTTTATTTTTGGGACTGAAGCCCTTGATTTTATTGGGCTTTTAAGTGGTGGGCGCACAAGGATTCGAACCTTGGACCCGCTGATTAAGAGTCAGCTGCTCTACCAACTGAGCTATGCGCCCGCTTTCCGCGTCCCCTAGCTATAATCCGTATGAAGGCGTGTGTCCACGCCTGCGTTCACGGCAATCAATGTTTAAACATGTTCCGTTTTGGGATGCGGAACAGGCGACGGGGCGCGCGCTCCCGGCTGGGCCTTGCTCAACGGAAGAGTGCCTTGTGGATCGGCCCTTGGAATGACCTCCGGGGCCAAAGCGCCAAGTGAAACATAGATTTTCAAAAGGTCGTCGACCTTCATGTCGGGGACCGGCGTGATAGCCATGTCGGAAACAAATACCAGGCCGCCCGACATGGGTATCGGTGCGGCAGGAAGGTAGACAAGCCTGCGCCGCTCGCCGGATATGAGATAGAGCTGTTGGCTCGCAAGAAGCGCGAGCACGTCGACCGCGGTGTCGCCGGAGCCAAAAAAGCGGCAGGATACAACGCTCATGCCCGAGAGGTCTCCGGGCGCGCCGGTTCTGTTCGTCGCCAGCTGCACCACGCGGGAAACGGGGCTGTAAATCGACCGAATGAGCGGCACGCGCGAAAACAACCTGTCGAGATAACTCTGAATGATGCTTTTGGCCCTCGTCTTGACGATCAGGCCCAAGAGCCAGATGCCCGCCAAGGCGATGCCGACGCCGAGCCAGAACGCCAGCGTATCCTGGCTGGGGCCGAGAATATAAGTCCCGCCCCAGGTGAGAAGATCGCCCAGCACTGTGCCGGGGCCGATCGCGCCTCGCACAAAGCTGACGATATAGGCGACGATGAACGCAGTAAGGACGATGGGGAGAAGAAACAGAAGGCCGGCAAGAAAGGAACCGATCACGCTCGTGCGCCAAAATCGGGAGATCCAGTCAAGCATGCGCGAAACTCCTTCGTCCGAGCTCTTCATGTCAGCGTCGACACTGTCCGGCTCCGCTTCAGTATACATGGAACGCATAACAGATGTGTTATTGAATTCTGTGACAGAATATCGGGCCGGGTTTTTATCGTTTGTAAACCGATTACTTCCTTGTCCGGAGCGGAGGCACCTGCGCCGTCATGCAAGTTGGCATCAGGCGTGCCAGTCGCCGGTTTGGCTGAGATGGGGATGCTTGTCGCCAAAAGGGAGGCCGGACGGCCTTTCCCCTCCTTTACTTGGTGTGCGTTGAGGCAACGCGGTTCCGCGTAGGCCTGAAGATCGCGGTTGATAGCCGCCTCAACGGACAAGGCATGGCGCGCGAGTCACGCTAGGCTTTCGCGTAATGCGAGGGAGGCATTACGCGTGGAACCGTCGATCGTTTGCCCAAACTGCCGGACTGAGATCAAGCTCACCGAGACTTTGGCCGCTCCGCTTATCGAAGCCGTAAGGCGCGAAAGCGACCAGAAGCTGCGCTCGAAAGAGGCTGAAATCGTGAAGCGGGAAGCCGCGATCCGGGCGCAGCAAGCCGCGATGAAAGAGGCCAAGGAAGCCATGGAGGCCGAGCTTGCCGAGCGGTTGAAGGGCGAGCGCAAGAAACTCGCGGAGGAGGAGGGCAGGAAGGCGCGGGCCGCTGTCTCGATCGACCTCAATCACAAGGATCAGCAACTCGAAGAGTTGGCCAAGGCGTTCAAGGAGCGCGAGGCGAAACTCGCCGAGGCGCAGAAGGCGCAAGCGGATGCTGTGCGAATGCAGCGCGAGCTTGCCGAAAAGGAACGGGAGTTCGACCTGACGCTTGAGAAGCGCGTGCTGGAGACGCAGGCTGAAATTCAGCAACGCGCGAAGGCGGAGGCGGAGGAGGCGCTTGGGCTCAAGGTCCAGGAGCGCGAGCAGACGATCCTCTCGATGCAAAAACAGATCGAAGAGCTGAAACGCAGGGCAGAGCAGGGGTCCCAGCAGCTTCAGGGCGAGGTGCAGGAACTGCAGCTTGAGGCGCTGCTTCGGGCGAGCTTTCCGCATGACACGATCACGCCCGTGCCAAAGGGCGAATTTGGCGGCGACGCAATTCAACTCGTCACGACGCCGTTCGGGCAGGCGTGCGGCAAAATCCTCTGGGAATCGAAGCGCACCCGCAATTGGAGTGACGGCTGGCTGCAAAAGCTGCGCGAGGATCAGCGCATGGCCAAGGCCGATGCCGCAATCATCGTCTCTCAGGCGCTGCCGAAAACCATCGAAACGTTTGGGCAGATCGACGGCATCTGGGTCACATCGCCGAAATGCTCGGTCGCGCTGGCCATCGCCATCCGGCACCTTTTGATCGAGGTCACGGCGGCGCGGAAATCCGGCGAAGGCCAGCAAACCAAGATGGAGGCGATGTACCTGTATCTGACAGGGCCGCGTTTCCGTCACCGCGTGGAGGCCATCGTCGAGAAGTTCGGGGAGATGCAGGCCGACCTCGAAAAAGAGCGCAAGGCCATGCAGAAGTCCTGGGCCAAGCGCGAGCAGCAGATCCGCGGCGTCATTGACGCAACGGCCGGAATGTATGGCGACATGCAGGGCATCGCGGGACGCTCCCTTCAGGAGATCGAAGGGCTCGATTTCGACGCCGAGCCTGCAGTTGCGACGGCGCAGAGAGACAGCGGCAAGCTGCGGCTCCTCGAGTCTGAGGTCGGGCAGTAATAGTCACCATCAGGCGGCTCCCCGGCTGGGTGCGCTAAATCGGATGCGGCATCTGGTGTTTTTGTATGCACTGGCGAATGGCAGCATCTGCTTGTCACCTTGTCCCAACGCTTTCGTCCCAGTCCCTTCTTCTGAAAGATCTTCAGCGAAAGCGCCTTGACGACAGGTTAACGAGAGGTCCAGGCCGCTCCAACCCTTGATAATACTAGGAAAAATACCGAACGGGACGTGATCGCCGCCGCCTGCGTTGCAGCTATTCCGGCTGCGTGCGGCGTTAACCCAATGGTCCAGAAACATATTTAACGGACTTTTGCGCGCCCAGTTAATGAGAAAATTCCGGCATTTAGTTCTATTTAATGGGAGGTCATGAGCGAATGAAAGTTGCTTGCTTGCAAGGAGATAGCAGAATTACTTCCGGCCAGGACAAGGCTCGGAGGGAAGGAATTGCGGCAGGAATAAAATGCTTGTTAAGCACAGTGGTGACCGGAAATAATCACGGCGCGGTTGAGTTAACCACAAAGGGATGAACATCATGGCGCGTCCCCGCCTGACAACGATCCGTTAACCCGGATGGCGGGACTTTGCGCCGTGCGGCGGCACGTGGAACGCATGTGCATTCGGCCTGCGACGACGCCGGGTCGCTCTTATAACGAAGCGCGGGAGGAAGGCGACCATGAGGCAAACATGCCCGGCTTCGCCAACGCTTGGCCGAATTCTGAAGCGGGTCGTGAACCAACAGTCAACATACTTGAACAAACTTCCGCTTATAACCCAGCACCGTGCACATTCTTTCACTTGCGGGGCACGGTTTCAATGGACGAGACTGCGCCTAAGATCCTCCGCTCAGGTCCAGCTTTTGGCCCTTTCACACGCTCTACCCGCGACCGTACCACGCTAAGGCGGCTGCGCGGGTGCGGGCGTCGCTGAGAGTCCACATGGTAATTCACGAACGAAAGAAGACAGAAAAAAAGGTGTGTATAAGCGCTGCATTAGTTTGTCTGATAGACCGAAGCAATTTACCGGTTGATCACGAAATCGTGTTCTCCGACGGTCGCACACCATGCCTAGGCTTCGATTGCTACACTGTGGATTGTTACTTGCCGGTTGCTTCTCCCAGCTCCTTGGCGCCGGACCATCGCTCGGGCTGTGCATCACATTCAATGTGTCATTCATCATGGCGGCCGAAACCTCCTGGGACCTTGATCACGACGGCAAGGTCACCTGCGAGGAATGGCGGAGCTACGCGGCCTCGCTCTTCAAGGAAGCCGACAGCGATCACGATGGCAAGTTGACGCGGGAGGAATTCGCCAAGCTACCGAAAATCAACAGGCTGTTCGAAGTCGCGAATTTTGACTACTACGACGTGAACAAGCAGGGCTATGTCACTCAAGCGGACTTCGTAAACCGTCCCAATCCGGCATTTGAGGCGCTCGATCACGACAAGAGCTGCGTGATCGATTTGCATCAGCCTAGCGCGCCTGAGGAAGCAAGCGGCGGTGAGGATGAGAGCGGGGACGAGGATGAGAGCGGGGGCCCCCTGATCTGCACGTGGGTTGCAAGGCAGAAGAGTTCGAGAGAAAAGGAACGAAGGAGCAGCAGCCGCAGCGACAAGGGCGGCAGCCACAGCGACAAGGGCAACAGCCGCAGCGACAAGGGCGGCAGCCACAGCGACAAGGGCAACAGCCACAGCGACAAGAGCGGCAGCCACAGCGACAAGAGCGGCAGCCACAGCGACAAGGGCAACAGCCACAGCGACAAGAGCGGCAGCCACAGCGACAAGGGCAACAGCCACAGCGACAAGAGCGTCATCGTCACCGACAAGAGCGGCGGCCACAGCGACAAGGGCGACAGCAGCGACAGCGGCAGCAGTTGCAGCTGGAGCGACAGCTGGAGCAGCGGCAGCGGCTGCATCGGCAGGAGCGGCATCGGCTACAGCGGTAGCGACAGCAGCAGGAGCATCGGCAGGAGCGGCATCGGCTACAGCGGCGGTAGCCACAGCGACAGCAGCAGGAGCATCAGCGGCAGCAGCGGCAGCGGCGGCTACAGCAGCGGCTACAGCGGCGGCAGCAGTGGCTACAGTAGCAGCAGCAGCGGCTACAGCAGTAGCAGTAGCAGCAGTAGTAGTAGCAGCAGCAGCAGCAGGAGCAGCAGTAGCAGTAGCAGTAGCAGTAGCAGTAGCAGTAGCAAGAGCAACTGCCCTAACCCGCCGCCAAGGGGAGGATGCAACTAAGGGAACTTGCGCTTCCCCCGGAACGGTAACCGAGACTGAGAAAGCTCCGGTCGTGGTGGACTAATAATCCGAACCGATGAAGCGCAGCAATAGTGCCGATAGCTGCAGCGGCTTCGATCAGCAATCTGCAGTATCCTGGAGGGAAACGCCTACTGCGATCTTGAGAAAAGCTCGCGGGGTGAAGGTCTTCGCCAATAACAAGCGCTTCTGGTCTAAAGTACCTCCTTTGGATCAATACCGTCGATTTTGAGGAGCAACTTGATAGCGTTTGTAACTGTCGATATATCGGCGGGCCGATTTCCGCTCATCGAGGTCTTCCGTCATTTTGTTCGAAATTTTGGAACGGCAGGAATCGGCCTATAGCGTCGATCCACTTACCGCGTAGGGAGCGGGAGCCTCGGGGAAGCTTTGATCACGGCCGCGGCTTTGAGCGTTTTGGCGTTGATCTCTGACGCGAACTTCCTCTGATCCCGCATCAGCGCAAGCACAAGAACGAGAGAAGCAACGAAAAAGGCAAGCGCAACCGTAACGGCGTACTTCCATTCAGACAGATTGGCCAAGATTTGAAGGAGCCCAGCCCCGTGGGTGCCAGTAGAATTGCGGCTTTCTCGCAAGATAGACGGCCTCCAACGCCTTGTTGGTAGAGTTATCGTCTTGGAACTGAACGCTTGGATTTGTCTCTCTGGTAGGATAACGAACGCGTGAGGTGCCCTAGACTAGAAGGCTGCTGAAAACCGATGTTGCCCATGGTTCGACAAGCTCACCATGAGGATGAACACAAGCTCACCATGAGGATCAACTCGTTGAAAACTCTCGACCTCATCCTGAGCCCGTCGAAGCCTCATCCTGAGCCTGTCGAAGCCTCATCCTGAGCCTGTCGAAGGCCTCATCCTGAGCCTGTCGAAGGATGAGCCACGCATTCTGCTAGTCTTGTTGCCCGAAAGGCACGCATTTCTTATTTCACTATGAACTCAAGTAAATTATCTTGACTATCCTGAACGCGACATGAACTCGCCCGCATTAAGCGCCTATTCCCGGTCAAAGATCGCGGTCTGAAAGAGCGTCCGTGCCTCGAACGGCGCAAGCCGGCCGCGTCAGGCGAGCGCGCGTTGCGCTGGCCGCCTTGCAACTCAACGCGCCGCGGACCACATGGTTTTTGCGGCGAGACGCTCGAAACATAAAAGGCAGGTCATGGCCGACCCGGTCGTCATTTCCATTCCTCATCGGCTTGGCAGGGCCGAGGCGAGGCGTCGTTTGGAAGCGGGCATCGATCAGGTGGTCGCCCCGCTCGGACGGCTAGTGTCGATCGATCGCCGAGTGTGGACCGGCGACCGATTCGACTTTGGAATGAGCGTGGCGGGACAAACAGCGCGCGGCCTTGTGGATGTCGAAGACACTCAAGTCCGGATTGAGCTTGAACTCCCCTGGGTTTTGGCGGCCATCGCAAAGCGCGTGAAGGGCGTCATGGATCAACGCGGGCGCGGTCTTCTTGAAAAGAAGTGAGAGTGCCTCCCGCGTCCGAGCGGACGCGGGCGTCTTTGTGATCGTGGTCCTGCTCGGCGCATTCGCCGCGCTAATAATTCTGCTGCGTCTTGCTGCGGTATTGGTCCGCCTTCATGGACTTGCGTTGGGCATTCCAGCTCTCGGATGAAAGCGCCTTCGCATCGGCTTCGTTCTTGTCCGCGAGGGTCCGCAAGGGCGCGGCTGCCGCTGGCGATTGAGCCTGAAGGCGGCTGGCTTCGGCACGGAGCGTAGCCGCATTCTGCTCAAGCTGCTGCTTGGCATCCGCGACTTTGCCTGCATCCCGCGCCAGAACCGCCTTTTCGCTGCGCTCATTGGCGAGTTGCGTCGCCACGTCCGCCGCCACGCTTGCATTGGCGCTGCGCGTCGCCTCCTCGGATGATGCGCTGAAGCTGACTTGCGCCTGCGCTGCGACTTTGGCGCGAGCTTTCGTCTTCGGGTCGAGATAGGAAACGTTCACATCCGCAATCGCGCCGCGTCCCTGAGCTTTATCTTTGGCGACCTCAAGCTCGATGACGAGATAGCGCTCCTGCTTGCCGCCGATCTGATTGAGCCGGAAGCTCACGCGGCTCCCGTCCACCTTCACATCGCGCCCGAGCCCGCGCAGAGGCGTCACGCCGTCGGGGCAGATGATTTCGATGTCGACGTCCTGGCCAACAACCGAGAGCACGTCGCCGAACTCCTTGTTGAAGATGTCCGCGAGCTGTTCGGGGTTCTCGACAAAGGCGTGATTGCCGTCGCTTGCGAGCGCCATCCGCGTCATCAGCTCTTCGCTGTAGTCGAGGCCGAGACCGATCGTGGTGACGGCGATGCCCTGGCTGCCCAGTTCGCGGCCTAATTGCTCAAGCTCGGCGGGGGAGCTTGGACCGACATTCGCCTGCCCATCCGACATGAGGATCACCCTGCTGATTCGGTCGGGCGCGGCTCCTTCACTCACACTTTGCCCTGCCTGGCGAACAGCGGCGTAGATCGCCGTCTGGCCGCCAGGCCTGATCGCCTCGATGCGTCTTTTCATCTCGTCGAAGTTCTCGAAGGGTCCTGCGGGAACGGGGATCTCCACGCGGTGATCGAACGCGACGACCGACACGCGGTCCTGCGGCGACAGTCTCGAAAGAGCAAGGATCGCCGCTTCTTTCGCCTGCTCGATTTTTGCGCCCGTCATCGAGCCAGAGCGGTCGATCACAAGCGAGACGTTGACCGGCGGGCGCGACGCCGATTCCTCATAGGGAAGGCCTTCGAGCTTGACCCTGAGATAGGCCTTGTTGGTCTGGCCGGCGGCGAGAACGCCCTGGCTCGGTTCGACCGCGAGCTTGATGCGCTTCTGTGCATGAACAGGGGTGCCAGCGAGACCGAGAAACAGGATGCTTAAGAGATGCCAATGAATGCGGACAAGTGTGGACATGAGGCCATGACCTTTCTTTGCTCCAAGCCAGAGCCATCGCTAGTGTTCGGCTTGGGCGGCAATCGGGTCACGATTTGGCTAATTCACGGCGCGGGAATGGCGTAAACGAGAAGGGCAAGGTCTTCAGCATCCGGAACCGAGAGAGATACGAACCCGCAGGCCCGGTAGAAGGTGACGGCGCGCGATTTCGGGCCGGTCACGACATGAATGCCGGGCGAGCCCCGCTCCCGGCAGAGCTGGAAGAAGCGCGCGATAAGGAGCCGTCCAACACCCTGGCCCTGATGTCCGGGCTTCACGTTGATATGGAAATGGGAAGGATAGCCCCGGAGCGCGGAGCAGAAGGCGGGCGTGTAGAACGAGATGTCGCCGATAATGATTCGCGCCGCTTCCGAGAAGCTGTCGAGGCAACCTGCCAGATAGCCGATTGCGGCACCGTTCGCGTCCACGGCTAGGAGGAAAGACGCTGGATCGGTTTCGAGATAATGCCCGAACCAGCGTTCATAAAACGCGTCTTGAACCGGCGGCGACTCGAAGACCTTGACGTTCGCGGTCTCGAAGAAAATTTGCGTCGCCTGATGGATCAGCCGCGCCCGCTCCGCCCCATCCTTTTCGGTTAGCGGCAAAACATCGCCACGGCTAGTCTCCCCTGACTGCCGAAACGCCATGATCAGCCTCATCCTTCGACAAGCTCAGGATGAGGTTGACTTTCAACGGCTCACTCATGGTGAGGTCGAGTCCGACAAGCTCATGGTCAACGGATGGTGAGCCTGTCGAACGCAACCTTTTTCGGCAACCTGCGAATGCAAGTCCGGAGCGAGACGCTATTCCGCGGCGCGCTTATGGTGGCTGCTCCCACGTCCGCCAGCCCTTCGCCACTCTCGGTAAGGCTTTCGATCCGTGGCATCGCAACGATGTTGTAGCCGGAATCCACATAGTGGATTTCGCCGGTGACAGCCGTGGAAAGATCGGAAAGAAGGTAAAGCGCTGCGCCGCCGACCTCGTCCAAAGCCGGTGTCCGGCCGAGCGGAGAATGCTGCTTCTGATAATTGAAAATAACGCGAGCATCCGAGACGCCGGAGCCTGCCAGCGTCCGCATCGGTCCCGGTGACAAGCCGTTGACGCGAATGTTCTGCTGGCCGAAGTCCACCGCGAGATAGCGCACGGAAGCCTCAAGCGCGGCCTTGGCTACGCCCATCACGTTGTAACGCGGCACGACGCGCATCGACCCGCCATAGGTCAGCGTGATCATCGAGCCGCCGCGCGTCATCAGCGCCGCCGCGCGCTTGGCAATCTCGGTGAATGAGAAGCACGAAATGACCATCGTGTTGATGAAGTTTTCGCGGGTCGTATCGGCGTAGCGTCCCTTGAACTCGTTGCGGTCGGAGAAGGCGAGGGCGTGGACGAGGAAATCGATGGAGCCCCATTGCGATTGGAGTTCCGAAAAACGGCATCGACCGAATTGAGGTCCTGCACATCGCACGGAAGAATGATCTTCGCGCCAAGGCCCTGCGCGAGCGGGACCGCGCGCCGTCCAAAAGCATCACCCTGATACGTAAAAGCGAGTTCCGCGCCGTGGCCGGCGAGCACTCGGGCTATGCCGTAGGCGATCGACCTGTCATTGGCCACGCCCATAATCAGCCCGCGTTTACCCGCCATCAATGGCGACGGCTTTGAAATATCGACCACAGTCATCGATCGAGGCCTTTCTAAACCCTGCCTGCAGCTACGCTCTTATCCGTCGTAGCGCTTGAAGATCAAAGTAGCGTTTGTTCCACCAAATCCGAAACTATTCGACATCACACAGTTGAGTTCGACATTATCGAGTCGCTCACGCACAATCGGCATATCCGAGAACGCTGGGTCAAGCTCGTCTATATTTGCGGATTCACACACAAATCCGTTATTCATCATCAGGAGCGAATAGATCGCCTCCTGCACGCCCGCTGCTCCAAGTGAGTGCCCGGTCAGCGACTTGGTCGCGGACAGAAGCGGCACCTTCGACCCGAAGACTTCGCGCACGGCCTCGATTTCCTTAAGTCGCCGATCACCGTCGACGTTGCGTGAGGATTGATGTAATCGACCTTGCGGTCGAGATTTTGCATCGCAGCTTCATGCAGCGGGCCGCCCCTTCGCCGGACGCCGCCACCATGTCGAAACCATCCGAGTTCGCCCCGAAGCCGCAGCTCCCGTAAATCTCGCACCACTCGCCTTGGCTCTTTCCAGCTCTTCGAGCACAGGCACACCTGCTCCGCCTGCAATAACAAAACCGTCACGATTAATATCGTACGCCCTGCTTGCTTTTTGCGGTGTATTATTAAAGTTTGATGACATCGCGCCCATTGCGTCAAAAAGAACCGAGAGCGTCCAGTGCAGTTCCTCGCCGCCGCCGGCAAACATGAGGTCCTGCTTGCCCCACTGAATCATCTCCGCCGCGTTGCCGATGCAATGCGCCGATGTGGAACATGCGGAAGAAATTGAGTAGTTGATCCCTTTGATATGGAAAGGGGTGGCAAGTGTGGCGGAGTTCGTGCTGGACATCGCCTTCGGCACTTCGAAGGGGCCAACTTTGCGAGGCCCTTTTTCCCGTGTCGTATCCGCGGCCTGGACGATGGCGCGCGCCGAAGGGCCGCCAGAGCCCATGATGAGCCCGGTGCGCACATTGCTGACGTCCTTCTCTTCAAGCCCCGCATCGACGATCGCCTGCTGCATGGCGATGTAATTCCAGCCTGCGCCAGAACCCATGAAGCGGCGGACCTTGCGGTCGATCATCGCCTCCCAGTCGATTTGCGGTTCTCCGTGAACCTGGCACCGGAAGCCCCTCTCGGCGTAATCTTTCGCCGTGACGAGGCCGGACCGCGCTTCACGCAGGGAGGCAAGCACCTCCTGGCTGTTGTTACCAATGGACGAGACGATGCCCATTCCCGTGACAGCAACACGTCTCATGTCTTAACCCCACGTTGTGGCACTAGATTTTCTAAAAGCTGGCGGTTCAGCTCAGCCAGCGGCTTGCATGCTCGTATCGGCGGCGAACAGGCCTACCCGGAGCTCTTTCGCAGAATATATGAGCGTGCCGTCGGCCTTGAGTTGCCCGTCGCCCACGCCAAGCGTGAATTTCCGGCGGATCATTCGCTTGATGTCAACGACATATTCGAGCCGCTTGACGCTCGGCACCACCATGCCGGTAAACTTCACTTCGCCGACGCTGAGTGCTCGGCCCTTGCCCAGGCGCGCCTGTCCAACCAAGGAAAAAGCCGAGCATCTGCCAAAGCGCGTCGAGCCCCAGGCAACCGGGCATGACGGGGTCGCCTTTGAAATGGCAGGCGAAGAACCACAAGGTCGGGACGCACGTCCATCTCGGCCACGATCCTGCCGCGCCCGTGCTCCCCGTCGGTCTCGGAAATGCTCGTAATGCGGTCGAACATCAGCATCGGCGGAAGCGGCAATTGCGCGTTCCCTGCTCCGAATAGCTCGCCGCGCCCGCAAGCGAGCAAATCCTCGTAGTCGTAGCTGTGGCGCCGCTCAGTCATCATTCCCCTTTATTCTCTCATTCCGCCTGCAGTCCGGCAAGGCGTTCCCTTAAGTATCATACCTTGCGGCGCTCGCAACCTGTCTCCAATTTTCTTCGCGATGGGCTCGAGGGGACAGCGCTTGCGAGTTAAGCCGCCGATCTTTATACTACAAGGCTAGAGCCAAGGAAATGCTGAGAGAAATGCCCGACAACGTTCCCGAACTGCCAAGCGAGCGGCTCCGCATGACGGGGTTGCGCCCGACGCGTCAACGCGTCGCGCTGGCCGAGCTCCTGTTCGGGCGTGGGGACAGGCACTTCACGGCGGAGACGGTGCATGCGGAGGCGGTGAAGAACGGCGTGCCCGTGTCCCTCGCAACGGTCTACAATACGCTTCACCAATTCGTCGAAGCCGGCCTCCTGCGGGAGGTCGCCATCGAAGGTTCGAAAACCTACTTCGATACCAAGATATCCAATCACTTCCATTTCTTCTTCGAGAAGGATGGAACGCTGGTCGATATCGAACCGGCCAACATCAAGGTGGAAAATCTGCCGAAGCCACCGGAGGGCACGGAGATCACGCGGATCGACGTGCTGGTGAGGCTCGCGCCGAGCAAGTAAATGTCCACGCCTTTT
>CAVRSS010000033.1:0-7763 GCA_963723755.1 uncultured Alphaproteobacteria bacterium
CTAACCGTGGCCTGATCGCGCAGAGCGAGAACTGTACGGATCTTCAGGCTCGGTTGATCACCGGAGCGGAGATGCCCCGTGACCTTCGCTTTTGGTCCTTTCCACCTCGACGAAGCAGGGCGCGTCTTGCGCTTGGCAAATCGCGAAATTGCACTGCAGCCGCGTGTGTTCAATCTGCTGGTGCATCTGGTGAGAAACCGTGAGCGCGTTGTCTCCAAGGAGGATTTGTTCGACAAACTTTGGCCCGGCGTCACGGTAACGGAGGCATCGCTCCAACGAGCCATCAGCGTTCTTCGGGCGGCCTTGAAGGAAGGCGGAATGGAGAACGCCATCCAAGTTTTCCCCGTGTCGGTTATCGATTCTTGGGAAAGCGCGAAGATGTTGTGCCATCTGTTTCTTCCCGTTCCGGGAATTTGCGCCAGGAGATCAAGTTCTGTGCGGCCAAAGATGGGACGCGCCTCGCTTACGCGACGTTGGGCGACGGCCCCTGTCTCGTGAAAGCTGCCAACTGGCTAAGCCATCTCGAATATGAATGGGAAAACCCTATTTGGAAGCATGTCTTCCCAGCATTGTCGAGTGGCCGCAGACTTATACGCTACGATGCGCGCGGCAACGGCCTTTCTGATTGGCAAGTGAGCGATTTCTCTTTCGAGGGATTTGTAAGTGACCTTGAGGCAGTCGTGAATGCGAGCGGCGCGCAGAGATTTGCATTGCTCGGCGTCTCCCAAGGTTGCGCAGTTTCAGTCGCATACGCGGTGCGAAACCCCGAGCGCGTGAGCCATATGGTGTTCCTCGGCGGCTTCGCGCGCGGATCGTGCAAACGCGGGTCGCCGGCAGTGGAAAGCCGGATGGCGGCGTTGGAAACGCTCATGCGCCAGGGCTGCGGACGCTCCAACGCAGCATTCCGCCAACTTTTCACAACGCTCTTTATTCCCGATGCCACGGCCGAAGAGATGCACGCATTCAACGAGCTGCAACGCAGGACCACTTCTCCGGAGAACGCCGCAAAAATCCTAAACGCGGTCAATCTCTTTGATGTCGAGGACTTGCTGCCGCAGGTCCGCGTTCCGACGCTGGTCATGCATGCCCGCTACGATGCAGTCCAGCCTTTCGAGGAGGGTCGAAAGCTTGCCGCCAAGATCCCGGGCGCCCGCTTCGTTCCCCTCGAAAGCCGCAACCATTTGCCCCTCAGTCACGATCCTGCATGGGACCGCTTTATGAGCGAGTTGAACGCATTCCTCAAAACAGCGCCGCC
Source organism: uncultured Alphaproteobacteria bacterium (assembly GCA_963723755.1). Taxonomy (GTDB): domain Bacteria; phylum Pseudomonadota; class Alphaproteobacteria; order Rhizobiales; family Rhodomicrobiaceae; genus Rhodomicrobium. The sequence goes on from CAVRSS010000033.1 coordinate 1,256, forward strand.
ACGGCATATCCAACCGCGCGAATAGCGGATCAACTCGATGAGTTAATGAGCTGCATGTATAACTGTTAATGCACCCAAGGCCTCACTCCGCCGCTTTCGCCTCAACAGGATCGGTCCGGACGACAACAGTGGTCGCGACGCGATAGAATTCCTCTCCCGACATGCCGACGCGCCGGGCATGCTCGCGGATCGACTTGGGGATCGCGAGCCTCATAGATGCAAAATGTGCCGAACCGGCCGTCCGGTTCGTAAACGGCATAGCTGCGGATCCAGCGCACCCGGTCGGCCATTTCATTGCCGATACGCACCGATTTTGCAGCCGCGGCCTCGAGTTCCTCCAAATTTGCCCAAGCACTCGGGCGGCGGATGACATAAAGATCCATGGTCTTCTCCATTAAGGTGCGGGCGCTCCTCACGCTTCTGTTACCTTCACAACTGGAATCGGCGAATGAAAGTCTTATAGAAGAGATGACGCCCCCTGGTCCTTACGCTATGCTGATTGGCTTCTGATCTTTGGCTGATTAAGGGGGCAGCGGGGATTACTCCGATGAGCTTCGGTTTTGGTCCCTTCCGGCTTGATGAAGCGGGGCGCGTATTGCGATTGGCGGACCGTGAAATCGTCCTTCAGCCGCGCGTCTTTGATCTGCTCGTTTATCTCGTGCAGCACCGCGAGCGCGTGGTTTCAAAGGATGAGTTGCTGGACAAGCTTTGGCCAGACGTTACCGTCACGGAGGAATTGCTTCAGCGCGCAATCAGCATTCTTCGTGCGGCCCTCCGAGAAGGGGGACTGGAGGAAGCCGTTCGCAGTTTCCCCCGCATCGGCTATCGCTTCTGCTTTGAGCCTGGACAGCCAGTCGAACCGCCGCCTCAGCCCGAGGACGAGCGCGAACTTGTCGTCGCAGCGAGAGATGCCGTCGACGGGGAGAATTGGGACAAAGCCGCCGCCCTTTATAAAAAGGCCGATGCGCTCTCAAAGCTGGAGGCATCAGATTTCAGTCGCTGGGCGCTCGCCCTCTACTGCCTCGGCAAGCCTTCGGCGTCCATCCCTGTTTTGATCCGCGCGGCAGCGGCTCACTCTGAAGCAGGCACCATCGATGGCGCTGCGACAGCAGCCGCGACCCTTTCGATGATTTATCTGGAGCGGGGTGAGGTGGCTGTGGCTAAAGGCTGGCTTTCCCGCGCCACGGAACTGCTGAATGGCAGATCCGATCTGCCTGCGTCAGGGCGGCTGCACTGGGTGCAATCACGCCTCGCCGCTTTTGAAGGGGAACATCAAAAAGCTGTCGAATTTGCCGAAATGGCCTTGGACATTGGCCGGCGGATTGGCGATGTGGAAATCGAAGCACTTGGCCTCATGTTCCGGGGCTTCTTCAAGTTGAGCCTCGGGCATACACAATCCGGGCTGGCGGATCAGGATCACGCAGCGGCGCTTTCCCTTTCAAGCAAAGAGCATCCGCTTACCGGAGGCATGCTCTATTGCAACATCCTTTGGGCTTGCCGCACCTTCGGTGACTGGGCACGCGCAAACCAATGGACCCTGGGGTATCAGGACTTCTGCTCAGCAAGCCGCATGGAATTTTCCGGTTACTGCCAGCTTCATCGAGCCGAGGTTCTTGGCATTCGAGGGTCTCTTCGAGATGCGCTTGCTCACGTGGAAGACTTGGTAAGCAGAACTCTCCGACGATGGCCCCTGGGCGCTTGGTGATGCCCATCGGGTCCTCGGCGACATCCATTCCGCCATCGGTAACCTAGAAACAGCCGAGGCCGCCTACGAAAAGGCTTACTCCCTTGGCTGGGATCCCGAACCGGGGCGAGCGCTGCTGCTGCTGGAGCGCGGCGACGCCGAGGCCGCGTTTTCCAGTCTGGAACGCAGCCTTATCGGTCAGAGCTGGTGGACATTGCAGCGCCGAGGCGTCCTCCTCGCCCATCTGGCGCTTGTCGCGGCTCACACCGGCCGAACCGGGCGCGCACGGGATCTCATCAACCAACTTGCCGATCAAGGAGAGCGCTGGCCCATGCCGTCCATTCGCGCGCTCACGAATGAAGCCGCTGCGATCCTCGAAAAGCGAAGCGGCGCACCTGAGGAAGCATTGCGACGACTCCATCTCGCGCGGTAGCTTTGGACGAGCATAGAGTCCCGCCTTCATGCGACGAGGCTTCGACTTTCAATCTGCGAACTGCAGCTGGAGCTTGGGCAGAAGACGGGCGCAACGTCTGAGTTGCGAGCGGCATGCGCAGCTGCGAAGGAACTCGAGTCTGAGAAGTTGCTACGCTCCTGCCACGCCCTTGAGGCGCGGCTTCACAAGGAAGCAGTCGCGAAACCATCGCCGGAACCGGATCTCACGCAGTGAGCGTGTGTTGCCCGCGCCACCGGGCATCTGATATGCCACTTCGAACGAGGCCAGCTTTGGGGTCATCCTGCGACGTTCGTCGTTTGCAATACCCAGACAAGAGACGTCCGGCGCGATCTTCCTGCCGTACGCAGATTCTTGTTGCAAGCCGCACGGAGCACAGAGCTGTCGTGCAAAAGCGAAAGCTGAGAATCGAACTCAACTTCCGCGAAGGCCTTGCGATTATCGGCAATCGAAGACGGGAATTCCGAGCTTTCTGGCTTTGTCCGCGAGGTAGGTTGCCGGTGACGACGCCGGCGAGGAGGATTTCGAGCATCCGATCGTTGCGCTTGAACGGGGCGGCTTTGCCGTCGTTGGCCCAGTCGGGCTTGAAGGCGATTTGCGAGACCTTGCGCTTATCGGCCCACAGCGCGGCGCCTTTCGAGGCTCCGCCGTGGATGAGAACCATGTCCGGATGCTTGGCGTGGATCCTGTCGAGAGCGGCCCAGATGCGCGCGTGGTCGTTGCAATCGGTTCCGCCGGAAAAGGCGATCTTGGGGCCTCTCGGTAGAAGCAGCTCGTTTGAGAGCGGCGGCGGGCGGCAAGGAACTCGCGGCTGTCGATGACCGCGGCGGTCATAGTGCGATGGCTGATGAGGCTGCCCGCGCGGGGCCGCCAAGCGGAGCCGGTTTCGGCTTCGTAATAGGAGGCGGCGAGATCGCGGAACTGTTCGAGAGCCTGATGACGATTGAGGAGGGCCTGGCCTTCGCGGATGAGCGCCTCAAGTTCGACCGAGCGGATTTCGGAGCCGTCTTGTTCGTGCACCGAACGCTTCTGCCGGTCCTCGTTCTCGTAGAGCTAGACTCGTACCCCCCGCCATTATCCATGGCGTCTCCCACAGGGACGCGCCGCGCCACTACAACATTACTACGACATGTCTCCAAACACCATTGCAACCAGAAACATGCTTTTTTCGCTATCGGTCCAGTCCATCGTGGGTGCAATGCAGAAACGCCACCTGCTGAGGTTGCCGTCCTTCTTTGTCTTCTCGGTCATCGTTTATGCGCTTGTCTGTATTCGATCCGGTCTCCAACCGGAATGCAAAATGGCCCTGTCGCTCATGTGGATCAAATCATGATCAAGCGCGATCCGAAGACCCTGCTTTGTCCAGCAATTCTTGCCAAGCATCTTAAGCGCTATCATTTCCAGTTTCTTGCCGCTCACAGCGCCGGTCCTGTACAGTCCACGGGTAGCCTCCACGATCTCTGCGCGCATCCGGGCTTTGCCGCGCAGTTCCTTCACGGACTTAGGCCTCTTTGCCATTGTACCTCTATAAATGCAAGCCGGCTTGCCCTGGTCAGATTGATACAATTCGTCGTATATATGTTTGATATATACACCTTTTCATATCATACTCCCAGGCTGTGACCAACCGCTCTCCAACACAGCAAGATCGCGCCCTTGCCCTGCTCGCCGAGCGGGGTATGGCCAAGCTTTCCGAGTTTACAGAAAGCGGCATCACCGCAGCCACTATTTCCCGCATGAAAGAACGCGGCCTTATCCTTCAGCTCAGCCGTGGCCTCTACCAGGTGCCCGACGCTCCTCTTGATGTAAACCATTCCCTTGCGCAGGCAGCCAAGCGCGTGCCGAAAGGGGTGATCTGCCTCGTGTCAGCGCTAGCCTATCATGAGCTGACCGATACGATACCCCGCTTCGTGTGGATCGCGATCGGCGCCAGGCAGAAGAAACCCGTGGTCGAAACGCCGCCGCTTAACATCGTGCGCTTCGGGCAGAAGGTCTTCTCGACCGGCATCGAGGAGCACCTGATCGAAGGCGTTAAGGTGCGCATCTACAACCCCGCCAAAACCATTGTTGATCTTTTCCGTTACCGCCAGCGCGAAGGCAACCGCTATAAGAATAGCCCAGGCGTCAACCCCGTTCTGGAAGGAATGCGCGAAGCGTTGCGGCAGCGGAAGGCGACGCCAGCCGATATCGCACGCTACGCCATGGAAGGGGGGGTTTGGAGCAATCTCCGCCCCTATCTTGAAGCGATGAGTTCGCATGCGTGAACCCCGCAACACCGCAGCCTCCGACCGCGCTCGCCTTCGTAACGTCGCGGCCAAGCGTAATGAACCCGTCGAACTGCTGCTGACGCTTTACGTGTTGGAGAGGCTTCTCTACCGGCTCAGCACCAGCGAACATCGCAAGCGCTTCTCAGCAGAGAAGCGCTGGAAAAAGTAGCCCTCACTCTTCAACATTGGTCATAAAATCAAACTTGAGATTGTCCCCATGCTTGGGGAAGGCCGCGTCCAAGAGTGCCTTGAATCCTTCCCATGTTTTTGCCGCTCGCATCAAGCCCATTACAGCGTGAAGATGCTGTGCGAGTGCAGGGTGACCGACGTCATCGGTCAGCAATTGGTGGTGCCTAGCGCGCCGGTATCCTTTTTCGTTTGTCGGATTTCGCTGTTCGAGTTCCGTCAGAATTCCTGGGGTCAAACGCCTATAAACGATATCCTTGGTATATTCCGCGACCACCTGGGGGCGATTGACCTTCATCCCGCGCCATTCCCAATTCTTAAGACGGAATATTTGCTTGTAAAACTCCTCAGGAAAGCGCAGCGCCCAAGCTGCAAATTCCTTTCTGAGATATTTGTCGAGGATCGCTTGAAGTGCTCTCTTATCTCGCACTTCTTGATAACCAGTGGCTTCGTCAATAAGGCCTGCAATGCCAACATGCGCGAGGCCCTTCATAATTATATGGGCACGATCAGCGATATGTTTTTGATTATCCTTAAGTTCGAGATCTCGTTCGGCTCGAATGAAGACGTCGCAAACGTCGGGCAACAGGTCCGCCGAATAAGCGAACGCCTTCCGCCCATTTGCCAGTCTCACTTCCAACTGGCTGGACGTCACTTCTAAGTCCTTGGAAATATACGGTTTAAGGTTCTGCGCGGTCAAAAAAGCGGGCAGATTGACGTCACCCCGATAATACTGACGTCCTTTTGCTTGCCGCGCTCGTCCAAGAGCGCGCATAAAACCGCTTTGAGTGATAACGCGTTCGCCGTTCTCCAGCACCGCTACTGCGATTTCGACGTCACCGAGGCGAATACTTCCCTCGTGTGTCGCCTTTCGCATGGCGCCGGACCATCGCGCCTCTGCCGCCTTCTTCGCGATCTCCGTTCGTTGTTTAGGCGTTAGCGCTTCAGCTCTCGCGAAGCCACCCTTGGCCTTTCCCTCTATCTCGCCGACGTCATCACCCATGCTTGCATCCTCCCCATCATCATGCTTGCACTATTCGAAGAAAAAATGCAAGCATGAGTGTTACGAAATGCAAGCATGGAGATGTTTATGCTTGACGCTAAGCAGGTAAGTTCATACGTCGAGCGCCAGGACCTCACGATGCGGATGAGCATGCGCCGCTTCACGCGCCTGACGAACGCCTTCTCGAAGAAGTACGAAAGCCACTGCCACGCGCTGGCGCTGTATTTCGCCTATTACAACTTCGTCCGCATCCATAAGAGCCTGAAAGTCTCATCGGCGATGGCTGCGGGTCTAACCGATAAGCTCTGGGGTTGGGAGGAGGTGATCGCTCTTATCGATGCGAAGCAGGACGCGCCGAAGAAGCGCGGACCTTACAAGAAAAAGGTAGCCTAAAACGCCAAACGGCCTCCACAAGGGAGGCCGGGCAAATTTGGCAAGTTACAGCTACCCGAAGCTTGCCGTCGCTCATTGAGTAGCTCGCCTGTCGCGAACAGGTCTTAAACCGGACTAACCGGAACATGCCCTATATAGCATTCCCTTGTCGAATCAGCAAGTGATTCATGTCGATACTATGAACAATCCCTTCCCGAATGCGGAGAAGGTCAGCAGCAGAAACCTCTCGAAACTCCCATTTGCGCTTACTGACTTTAAAAGCATTTAGCCTCTCTAAGCTAACGCTTAAGACCATATCGGCCTTTGCCCAACTGTCGTTGCCCGGTTCTCCCCACGGGGTGTAATTGCGCTCTAACTTGATGCAAAATGGGTGCCCGTGCCCCTTTTGTACCTCTCGCAGAAGTCCTTGAAGCTTTGAAGGCTTTTCTTATGCCTCATGCCGAGGCCGCTCGGACAAAACACCTTGAAAGAGGCGCCTAACCTATCAAAAATCCGCAGGCTTATTCGCTCGGCTGGCTACGACA
>CAVRSS010000034.1:0-14685 GCA_963723755.1 uncultured Alphaproteobacteria bacterium
CCAAGCTCAGGATGAGGCTTCGACAAGCTCAGGATGAGGACAAGCTCAGGATGAGGCTTCGACAAGCTCAGGATGAGGCTTCGACAGGCTCAGGATGAGGCTTCGACAGGCTCAGGATGAGGTCTTCGACGTGCCCAGGAGAGGCTTCGACAGGCTCAGGATGAGGCTTCGACAGGCTGAGGATGAGGCCGAGAACTTTCAATGAGTTGATCCCCGTGGTGAGCTTGTCGAACCCCCTCATGGTGAGCTTCTCCAACACCTCATGGTGAGCTTGTCGAACCATGGGCAACATCCTCTAAGCCCAGTCGCGGCTGCCTTCTCTTGCGCTTTCGCCGCGCCAACTCTTCGCGGTTCTCTGCGAGGCTTCGACGCTCGCTGTATGCGTATGCTCGGCTTCTGGATTGTAACCCGTGATCAGCCTCGCGCCGCTCTGGTAGGTCGCCCAGTCCCACAGCCAGTTGAAGGCGACTGCGAAGCGGTTTCTCAAACCGATCAGAAAGTAGATGTGCGCCACTCCCCAGAAGACCCAGCCCGCAAAACCAGTCAACGTGAGTGAGCCGACCTTCACTACGGCGGCCCTCCGCCCGATCGTCGCGAGGTCGCCTTCATGTTTATAGCGGAAGGGAGCGATGTCCTTCCCGTTAATCACTGCGATGATCCTTCGCCCGGCGTACTGTCCCATCTGCTTGGCCGCAGGCGCGATGCCTGGAACGGGTTGGTGGTTCTCGCTGTAAACTGCCGCCGTGTCGCCAATTGCAGAGATATTCAGGTAGCCGGAAACAGAGAGATCACTGTTCACTTCGATGCGCCCGGCCTTGTCCGGCTTCACGCCGAGCCATTTGGCGGCGGGCGAAGCCACCACCCCCGCAGCCCAGATTATGGTAGCGGCATCGATGCGGCCCTTTGCGGTATCGACCCCGCTTTCATCGCAGCCAGTCACGGCGGTCGATGTCCGCACCTCAACACCCATCCGGGCCAGGGCGCGCGCCGCGTAATCGCTCAGGTTCTCGGGCAGGGCGGAAAGGATTCGCGGGCCGGCCTCAAGAAGGATGACCCGCGCGTCGCCAGCGTTGATGTGCCGGAAGTCGGGCTTAAGCGAGTTTTCCGCAATCGTGGCGATCGCACCTGCCATTTCGACGCCGGTCGGCCCTCCGCCGACGATCGCGAATGTGAGGAGCGCCTTGCGCTCCTTTTCGGTCTGGGCGAGTTCCGCCTTCTCGAAGGCGAGCAGCATATCGCGGCGGATTGTTGTGGCGTCCTCGATGGTTTTCAGGCCCGGCGCGACTGCAGCCCAGTCATCGTGACCGAAATAGGAATGCGTTGCACCCGTCGCGAGAATAAGAAAGTCGAAAGGAAAATTCCCGGAATCCGTCAAGACGAAACGCCCCTTCGGATCGACCCCCGTCACATTGGCCATCAGCACCGTGACATTGCGCTGCCGCCGAAAGAGGGTGCGGATCGGCCAGGCGATGTCCGCAGGAGACAGCGACGCCGTCGCCACCTGATAAAGCAGGGGCTGGAAGCAGTGATAATTGTGCCGGTCAAGGATGGTGATATCTACGGGGACGTCACGCAGTGCCTGCGCCGCATCCATCCCGCCGAAGCCGGCCCCGACGATAACAATCTTCCGCCTTGCGGGGCCACCGGCGCCATCACCCTTCGAGTTGGCGATCATTGTCTGCCCCTTCGTGATGAGCAACTCGAGGGTCAACGCGTGAGCGGTGAGAGCGTTGCCGGAAAACGGAAGAGATCTGGGCCGGCGGGACTGTGTGCGGTTATGGCAACAGGTTGACGGCGACTTTATTCCGGGTCCGCATTTCGGCTACCAATGGCGCCGGCGTTCCATTACAAACGGGGGGTAGTGAAAAAAGCGTCCAGTACACGTGTTTAGAGCAGGTAGCGTAACTCATGTCGGATTTGTCTTTGTTTCCGTCCCGATTTGACTATGCGTGCAGAGCGAAGAGGCTGTCCCCCAGGGAAGTCGCGGAGCGAGCAGGCCTCCCCGCAGACGCTGGCCGTGATCTCCACGTCACTGCGATCCATCTTCCACTTTACCGTCTTTGCTATGTCGCCGATGCGCTTGACGTAAGCCTTGATTGGCTCCTCGGTCGCGTGCCCGAAACGCAGAGATACAACGAAGCGGCACAGTGGCGCTAAACCTTTATCGATCCGCCCGCGCCTTGGCTGCTTCGTAGAACACGATGGCGGCGGCGTTGGAGATATTCAGGCTCTTGATGGGCCCTGGTGCCGAAAGGGCAAAAACAGCGTCGCATCCTTCCCGGACGAGACGCCGCAAGCCCTTATCTTCGGCACCAAACACGAATACGGCGCGGGGTGCAGCCGAGGCGGACCGCTCAAAGCGGTCCGCCCCTTCCGAGTCGAAGCCGAAACATTGAAAGCCGTGATCTTTCAGCTGTTCGAGCACCCGTGAGAGGTTGACCGCGGAGACGACCGGTACATGGTCGAGCGCACCCGAGGCAGCCTTTGCCAGCGTTCCCGAAAAAGGCGGACTATGCCGTTCCTGGACAATCAATGCCGCGATGCCGAAAGCGGCAGCGGAACGGAGCACTGCACCGACGTTATGCGGATCGGTGACCTGATCGAGCATGGCGACCGCAGCTGGCCCCTCTTCAGGCAAGCCGTCGAGGAACTCCTCAAGGCTTGGCTGCTCAAGCGGCTCCACATGAAGCACAGCGCCTTGATGGACCGCCCCGCCGCCAACAAGCCCATCAAGGTCTGGCGGCAGCAATGCAGTAACAGGCACTCTTCTTGCGGTGATGAGCGGTGCAAGCCTAGAGGCGGCGTTGTCTGTGAGATAGGCGTGGAGGATGATCCGCTTCGGATTTGATAAGGCGGCTTCCACGGCGTGCAAACCGAAGAGCGCTTGCTCGGGCGGAAGCTGCGCGCGTCTCGATCGCTGCCCTTCCGTGGCGGCCGGCGACCCGGTGTGCGAACGCTGAAACTCCTTAGTCCTGAATTTGGGGCGTGCCATGAATGCCGACCAACTAGAAAAGGCCAAGCTGCCGCGGCAGCCGTAGCGAGATTTGGGGGACGAAAGCGACGAGCAGCAGGAAGCCGAGCATCCTCGCCAGCCAAGGCGGAACCGCAATTGTCAATTCACCGTCCCCATCTTCGTAATGCCGACGCCGCATAAAGGTTCAGCCCAATCGGCGCATGGCAAAGGCTAACCCCCATATTCACTGCCATCAAGGTCCCGAGATGCACCGGATGCACGCCGAGCCCCGCCGCGACCGGAAACAGTGTGCGAGGCGCGAGCATCTGCATCGCGCCAAACTGGGGCCTCGACTTCCTCCTTTTTGAGCTGCAAGTTTGGATAGACCCTCCACCTTGAACTTCCCATCTGTGTACTTCTCGGGAAGCTCCTTCAATTCGACGTTGTCATTCCTTTGGGCGTATCCGGCCCAACGAGCTTAAACAAAGCAGAATCCGTCTGGCTTGGCCACTCTCAATTGGTCAGCGGGCCATCGCTCCGGCTGCATCTGCATTCGCGGACGTTTCGGTGACTTCAAAAAGCGGAGTGAATCGTTTGAACGCCCTTCCCGGTTTCCGCCGCGAAACCAAGATGCTCGCCAATTCCGAACGCATCCTTGGTGGTACGCAAGAGCGAGTAATGGTTATAGGGCGTTGGGTCCTCGACATGCCGCGGACCATGATTGGTCACGACAATCGTCGGAATATGGCCGCCGCCGAAATTTGCTTTCGTGGCCGGGTCCGAACCGCAACAACCCTGCTGTCCCGCCGAACGGTAGGAGTCCTCGTCCCAGGTGATGACGATGGCGACGTTGCCCTGGCCTGCCCACGCAGAGGATGCCATGATGCCGTCCACAACGTCTCCAATGGCCTTGTCGCCAAGTTGGATCAAAGCCGCAAGCTTTGCCGGATCGTGCCCCTCGACAACACAATCAGCGGGGGGAACGGGCTGCGCTGCGGAAAGGCCGTGCATATCGTTGCACTGATTGAGAATGATGTGCGCGTAATTGGGAAGCGTGCCTGCCCCAAGGTCGGAGCGAAGCTGCTCGAGTGGAACCATTTTTTCCGCGACCTGGGGATCCTGCCGCACATGTTCGAAGTTTATGAACCCATTATGTTTGGCCGCATAAAGGTGATTGGCGCGATTGGGGTCCGGGTTTTCCTTGGTCGGGTTGAAGATGGCGAGGGAGCCTGGCGAGGGCAGATCCTCGAAATAGCCTTTCCAGGTCAGTTTTGCATCTGCCAGCTGGTCCATGAGGCTCCGCGCTGATACGGAGTGAGGAGCATAGTTCGGATAGAATGCATAAGGACAAGCGGCAGAGATCTTGAATGGCTCGCAGTTCCAGGCATCGTCGTCGTTGATGCCGAAAGTGTCGCCGCCAAGTATTGCGACGTAGTTCCCCTCGCTTGGGTGAACCTCGCCATAGAAATTGGTCGCGAGGCCGTACTCTTTTGCGAGCTTGTTCAGGCGCGGCGCGTCTTCGCTTCCAATGATCTGGTCGTAATTCTTATTTTCCGCCACGATGACAAAGATGTGGTCGTAGCGCGGCAGCCCCTCCGCGCCCGCGCTGGCGGTGCAGCACAGTGCGATCACGGCGCCTAGGGCCATTCTGAATGGAGTCATATCAAAAACCCGCAAGAGTGCTTCAGCAGCGTGACGTATAGCAAGCGGTCCGCTAAGTGGGAAGCCCAAGCGGGCCGCACCGCTCCGCCAACGGAGACGGCTCCTCGGAGCCCGGCAGGCTGCTGAAAAAGCATGAAATCTTGGCTTCATCCTTCGACAAGCTCAGGATGAGGCCTTCGACAACTCGGGAGGAGGCTTCGACAGGCTTCATCCTTCGACAGGCTCAGGATGAGGTCGAGTGTTTTCAATGAGTTGATCCTCATGGGTGGCTCCCCTTGTGGCGCCCTTTTGGCGCATCGACGCCGTGGAAGGGAGCCATCCACCACCTCATGGTGAGCTTGTCGAACCATGGGCAACATCGTTTTTCAGCAGCCTGCTAGAGCCTACCCGCTTTTGATGGCCTCAAAAGCGGGCTCTAAGTTCTTGTTTGTCGTGCGTCTTACCGGTAAACCACTTCGCACTTTTCCGCCCGCACTCAAGGGTTGGCGAAGCTGGGAACACTGCTCAGTCGGCGCTGAGCATTTCAAGCAGGCTTTCGCGGATGTGCTGCTTGGTCTCCTGGCTTGTAACTTTTTTCCTCGAAGAATCCGTGACATAGAATACGTCCACGGCCCTCTCGCCGAAGGTTGCGATATGAGCGGAGGAGATGTCGAGGCCGAGATCGCTCAAGACGCGCGACAGATCGAACAGGAGGCCTGGTCTGTCAAGGGCCTGCACCTCGACCACCGTGGAATCTTGCGAGCCCGAATTATCGATGACAACGTCGGGCGGCACCGTGAAGGCTCCCAGGCGCGGCTTGGGACGGCTCGCCCGAACCTTTTGCGCATCGACGGAGCGCACGCCCGAAACGACGTCTCCTATGACGCGCGCGATTTTTTGCGTCTGTATGATCTCTTCATTGTTTTGATAATAATTGCGCTGGAACAGAAGCGTGTCCAGGGCCAAGCCATCGCGCGTGGTCGAAATCTGCGCAGAGGCAATGTTCGCTCCGGCGGCGGCACATGCGCCTGTGCACTGCATCAGAAGCCTTGGATGATCCTTCGTCACGAACGTAAGCTCGGGGATCGGATGGCTGATATCGCAGCACCGGACATCATGAGCGAGCGGCGCGTCCTCGGCCTCGAAACGGCGGATGAGATGCGCGTGCTGGACTTGCCGGTCGGTATCGGTTCTGAGCCAGTAATCGGACTCATGACGCTCGACAAAGCGCTCGACCTCCTGTTCCGGCCAGTCTCGAAGCGCTTCCCGCAGGCGAATTTTCGCATCTGTGATCCGCGCCTGCCGAGGCATCTTCGTATGGCCGCCCGCCAGAAGCGGCTCGGTATCATAATAGAGGGACCGCAGGAGCTGGCCTTTCCAGCCGTTCCACGTCACGGGTCCGACGGCGCGGATATCCGCGACCGTGAGCAATAAGAGAAGCTTCAGCCTTTCCGGGCTTTGCACAATTTGCGCGAAAGTCTTGATGGTTTGCGGGTCGGAAATGTCGCGGTGCTGTGCGGTCTGGCTCATCACCAGATGATGCTGGACAAGCCACGCCGCCGTCTCGGCTTCCGCGGGGGAAAGCCCGAGCCGCAGCGCGAGCGCCCGTGTCAAGGCGGCGCCAACAATGCTGTGATCGCCTTCGCAGGCTTTCGCCACATCATGCATCAGGAGCGCAAGATAAAGCGCGCGGCGATTTTGAATATCGCCGATGATTTCCGTCGATAGGGGGAGCTGCTCACTAAGGGCTCCCTTCTCGATCTCGGACAGGATCCCGATTGCCTTGATCGTGTGCTCGTCGATCGTGTAGTGGTGATACATATTGAATTGCATCATCGCCACGACGCGCCCGAACTCGGGGATGAAGCGCCCAAGAACACCGGCCTCGTTCATGTATCTGAGAGAGGTCTCGGGAGCGTTTCGCGAGGTCAAAAGCTCGAGAAAAAGCTGGTTGGCCTCCGGGTTCGCTCTGAAGGAATCGTCGATCAGCCTCAGTGACGACCGCATGAGCCGAAGGGCCTCAGGGTGCAGAAGCAGGTTGTTGCGTTCGGCTTCAATGAAGAATCGGATGAGATTCAGCGGATCTTTTCGGAAGACATCGGATTGCTTCACACTCAGCCGGCCGTTATCGAACCGGAAGTCGGTCGTCGCAGCAAGCTTCGCCCGCGAGCTCCAAGGCAGGACGCCGTAGAAATCGCTCAACGTCGGCACCGTCTTGAGCTGCCTGAGCTCCAGACTTGAACAGATCGTCCGCGTGAGATCCCCGACGTCTTTCGCGATCAGAAAGTAATGCTTCATGAACCGCTCGACGCCGAGAAGCCCCTTGCGGTCGTGGTAGCGCAAGCGGCGCGCCATCTCGGGCTGCAGATCGAAGGACAAACGCTCCTCGGGTTTGCCGGTGAGAAAATGGAGGTGACAGCGGGTTGTCCAAAGGAAGGCCTCGCAGCGATGGAAGGTGGACACTTCCTCCCGCGCGAAGACCTTGTTCTCGGCCTGGCCGTTCTTACCGGGGTTGAGGTAGGCCGAGAGCCAATGCAGCATGTTGAGGTCGCGCAACCCCCCTTTGCCCTCCTTGATGTTGGGCTCGACCCTGTACCGCGAGACGCCTGCTCGTCTGAGCCGCTCTTCCCTCTCCGCAAGTTTCGCTTCGATGAAGTCGCGCTGCGAACCTTGCACAACACTGGCGATGAAGCGCGCCCATAATTCCCGGTACAGCGAGCCTTCACCGTAGAGGAGCCGCGCGTCAAGCAGCGCGGTCCTTATCGTCATGTCCTCCTTGGCGGCCTTCAAAGTCTGATCGACCGTGCGAGTGGCATGGCCAACCTTGTAGCCGAGGTCCCAAAGAAAATAGAGGATGGATTCGACGATGCTCTCGCCCCATGCCGTTTGCTTATAGGGCAGCAGAAAAAGCAGATCGACGTCCGATGAGGGCGCCATCATTCCGCGCCCATATCCGCCCGTCGCGACAATCGCCATGTGCTCCGCCGAGGATGGATTTTGGGCCCGGTAAAGATGTTTGGTGGAGTAATCGTAAATGAGCTTAATGAGCTCATCCTGAAACTGGGCCAGAGACCTGGCGCAAGCGCACCCATCGCCTGTTCGCAGAAGCAATGCTTGTGCTTCTGTTCGCGCGTTGTACTTGAGCTCCTTGAGACGGCTTACCACCCGCGCCCTGGTTTTTGATGGGGTGTGGGATCCTTCCCGCCAGTAGGAATCGAACTCCTCACGAAGAGCAGCCGGCTCGAAATAGGGCGGAGTTGCAAAGTTAACCTGATCCATCGCGTCTGTCTGTCTCTGCCATTCAGCCATAACTTACATGATTGTGACGCTCAGGCCTACCATCACGTCAGGGACGCGGCAATAGCAACTCAGGGTAGGAAACTCGCGACCGGCGGATCAACTCAAGACGACTTTGCGCCCGAAGGGGGGAACAGCAGCCTGGTACGCTTCGGGCACCGCCCAGATGACAGGCCAGCGCGGACGGAATCGGGCGGGCCCGTCGAGGTCGGTCAGCACGACCGCGATATCGGGCCGATGCTTCTCGGCTTCCATGAGCAGCGGCGTGAAGTCCGTGCCTCCGCGGCCTTCGAATTCGATGGTGCGAAGGTCGGACACCCCCGGCTCGTACCGCGTGACCTTGCGGACGCGGTCGTCGCCGATGATGAGCGTAAGCCCGGCCTCCTGACGACGCGTGATCGCCTCGATCTGAAGCGCGAACCGTTCCAGAAGAGTGTCATCGACCGATCCGGAAACATCGACGATCACGACGAGCCGGGGTGTTGGCTTGGCCATGCTGAACCCAGGTTCGAACGGCATCCGGCTCTCGCCGCAACGCCCCTGGTTGGCGATGTAAGACCGGGACGGCCGTGACCAGGATATGTCGACCTTCTTCGAAAGGCTGCGCGCCAATTGCGTGCGGAGAACCTGCTCCCAGGGAGTTTTGACCTTCGGCAAGTCGCCAAGCAACGTCCGCAGCATCGAGTGCAGGCCGTCGCTTGCGTGGCTGCGCTGCACGCGTTCGCTCCACAGCAGCGCATGCTGGGCTTCTGCTTCGGGAGGGGCGTTCGGATCGGGCGTCGGGACCAGATCCATGAGGATGTTCGCGCCCATCTGCTTTGCGCGCGCTGCCTTTTGACCGTCCTTCCTGTCTTCTGTTTGCTTCGAGGCCGAGACTTGCTCGTTCTTGTCGCTGCCGCTATCGCTTTGTTCTGAGCCGCCGCTTTGCTGGCGCTTCTTGTCCTTCTTGCCGCTTTTCTGCGTGTTGTCGTCGCGGTCGTCCATCGCGCGGTAGAGCCGCTCGACGTCCCATTCGAGCAGCGCCGTCTGCGCATCGGTCTTGATGCCAAGCGCCGACAACAAAAGCTCATCGAGGAGCACGGCATTGCGAGGCAGCCGAAGCCACTTCAAATGGGACAGAGAGCTATTGACGATCGCGTCCGCGCAAATGTTGTAGAGCTTGAGGTCGACGTCGCCGAGCAGCTGTTTCAGTTCGAGGAAACGCTGAGGATGGCGCAAAGCAATATGCAGCACCTCGTGAGCGACGAGGCCGATCTGCTCGGCAAGAGCCAACGCCTCGAAGCTTGGTCCATAAAAAAGGGTGGTGCCGTCTGTCGTCACGGCAGGCGCTTCCGAGGTCGGCGGATGATCGTGATGCTTCACCCAAAGGGCGAGACCTCCGGTGGAGGGGGCGAACTCCACCATCCGCTGGATCGCGCGCGTACCGCGATGATCATTCGGCATGCGCCCATCAAGCATACTGCTCTTCCTTGTGCCGTTGGTCGGCGTAGCGGCGATAGGACGGGCTTTCGAGGATCGCGCCCTCAAGCCCATGGGTCAGGGCCTTTTGCATCAAGAGTTCCATGGCGAGCGTCTGCACTTCCCGGAGCGGCAGGCGAGCCTCGCTCCGGATATCCGGCAATTGCTCGACGATCTCCAGCGCGCGGGCAACGGTCGCATCGTCGACGCACGCGGCAAGCAGGCCATAGGTCATGCCGTACAGCCCATCGAGCGTTCTCGGCAGCAACGCAACCGTATCCTTGCCGGCGCGCGCTGCCATCAGCCGCACGACATCAACGCTGGATTGTAATTCCCGCAGCACGCCGAAGAACTCGGCGGCATTCGCCGCACCGACGCGCCCCTGGACGAAAACGCGCTTGGCGTGCTCCGACATGTCCGACTTAAGGACATTGGAAATATCCTCCCAGCCGCGCGGGCTCGCACCTATAAGGTAGTCGTTTGCGAGCTGCACCTGGGTGTCGTCCAATTTATCGGGACGGACTTTCAGGTAAGCCATGACTTCCGGTGCGATGTCCTGCGAGATCGCATACTCCAAGAAGGCTTCGATCACGGTCTGGACGTGGAAATGAAACATCCGGTCGGCGAGCGCGGTCCCCATGTCGTGGCAAACCGCGCCATGGAAGCTGGCGTTGCCGGCGGCGACCACCTGCCATCCGTCGGGCAGCTGATAATGCCCGACACGGCGGTCGAGAATGAGAGAGTAAGCCGAAACCTGAAGCCTTTGGTCAGCCGCTGTCAACTCATCGAGAAAGAGAATGCCCTCGGAATCGTCGGCCGAGGGCAAGAATTCCGGCGGAAACCAGACCGTTTTTGCCAACTTGTCGTTGGCATAGATAGCGCCGCGGATATCGACCGGCTCGATTGTGGTAAGACGCAAGTCGATCAGAGGGACGCCGTGGTGCATGGCAACCTGCCGGACGATGGAAGACTTGCCAACCCCTCTTGTCCCCCAGAGCATCGAAGCCCGCCGACGAAGAACCGGATTAGAGAACTGCTCGATCAAGGCAGCTTTCGCCGTAGCGATCGATACAGGAGGTATATTCATCGGATTGCCGGACATTCATCACCATACTTACAAGGTTCATATCTGTGGGCTGCACTCAATGCAGTCTTCCAACTACTAAGGGGCCGCAGCAGCCAAGGGCATGTTCTCCCGCCAGGCTGGCTCATTCAAGCGCCGGGGCAAAGGCGGGACCTCAATCACGGGCATCTTGCGCATGCAAAAGACGAACACCATCAAGAATCCGGGAAGGTTCATCATCATCATCCGAATTGGCGAATCCGGAGCAAGAGGCAGTTTACCCGACGCCGCTGCAGCGCCGATCAGCGCGATGCTGATCAACAATGGTATGGACCGCCGAAAGACGACACCCCAGCGTGCCCCTGTGAGCCGCTCGTGGAATTTCGCGGGAGCCTCGGTGAAGGTCTGGACAAGATGCTCCACCATCCGATCCAATTTGCCTTCGGCCTGCTTGCTCCGCTCCGGCTCACGCCCTCTGAGGCGCAGGCTGCTCTTCCAAATATCCTTCCTGCGCTGGATAAGCCCCCAGTCCCAGCCAAGGACCGCAAGCAGATCGTCGGGCACGACCTTGTAGTCACCCGCAGTCGGCTGTATCTCGATGACAGCCTCGGGATCGGCCTTGACCGTTGGCGCCGTGGCCGTCACAACAAGATCGGCGATATGCGCCGACATCTTCGACAGCACGGTTTGCGTGGCCGGCGCGCCCTCGCGTGTGGTGCCATTGCCCCTTACAAGGCGATAGCTTTTTGCAATCTTGTAACCTGGCCCAAACCGGAATTGCCGATCCGGCTCGATAACTCCACGCACGCCAGAAGGTCGGCCGGGTCCGTCCCCTCGATGTCGAGCTTCGCCTCGAGTTTTTTCATCCGAAGGCGTGACACACGTGAGGAAACGAGTCGACGGAAGGTTTTGCCATCGCGGTTTTCAAGCTGCAGGCTCTCGCTTAGGTCACCCGCGTTTGAAGTCTTGAACTCGCGGTCCACCGGTTTGAATACAAGTCTTCGTTCAAGACGGTCGGTCGCCTGCAAGTCCGGATGATAGCCTTGGCGCGTGAAAGGCGCGACTAGGGTTATGATCTCATGATGCGTTAGAGGATGCGTAGGCACGGTTTACTCCAGCTATGAATTGCGGCGTGCGATTGAGACGCAACTGCAATGGACCAACGTGGCCCGATCAACCTGGATCCGTGAGCACCCTTGGGTTGGAATTGCCTCAATCAGACT
This sequence comes from uncultured Alphaproteobacteria bacterium, assembly GCA_963723755.1. Classification (GTDB taxonomy): domain Bacteria; phylum Pseudomonadota; class Alphaproteobacteria; order Rhizobiales; family Rhodomicrobiaceae; genus Rhodomicrobium. Next base: position 11,636 of record CAVRSS010000034.1, read on the forward strand.
ACCGACATTCCGCCAAGTTAATTCCTGTTCGAGACTGTAGTTCCCAGCCTACCTGCTTAGCCACCGCAATGTCCGGTTAATTTAACGTGATCGCCAAAAGCAAGCGCTTTGCGGCCGAATCAACAGAACTAGACTTTATTTTCCAAAGCCGAGTGACCGGGGTCATTCAAACGTCAAAAAGCCTAGTACGCCTTATCCGTGAGAGCTTCCCGCGGGGCGTACTACTAGGGCGAACCAAAGTATGTTTTTCGCGTTGAAACACCGCCCGCAGATTTTCCAGGAGGGACGATTGTCCGCGCCAGCCTTCTTCCGCCATCTCCCGCCGATGAAACGAACGGAAATCGCTCCCCTCATCATGCTTTTTCTCGCGGCTGGGCTTAGCGTAATATTCGCGAAAATCACGGAGGACCTGCTCGACGGCGATCTGCAGGGCTTCGACCGCGCGATCCTCCTCGCGCTCCGGCACCCCGATGATCCGGCAAAACCGCTCGGCCCGCTCTGGCTGCAGGTCGCCGCCCGCGACGTGACAAGCCTCGGCAGTCCGGCCGTGCTGACACTCATCACCGGTGCGGCCCTGGGCTATCTTGCGCTGAAACGGCGGTGGCGAGCGGCGCTGTTCGTTCTGGCCTCGATCTGCGGCGGAAGCGCCGTCAATTTCGCCATCAAGGACCTGATCCAGCGGCCCAGGCCAGACTTTGTCGCCGCCGTGGCCCAGACCCAGACCTACAGCTTCCCGAGCGGCCACGCCTTCCTTTCCGCCGTGACGTTCCTGACGTTGGGCGCCTTGCTCGCGCGCATGCAGCGCCAGGCCGAAGTCAAGGTCTATATCCTCGCTATCTCCATAACGATCACGGTGCTGGTCGGGATAAGCCGCGTCTATATCGGCGTTCACTGGCCGACGGACGTGCTTGCCGGATGGTGCGCGGGCGCCGCCTGGGCGATCTTATGCTGGCTAATCGCTGAGCGGCTTCAGGCCCATGGCACCCCGGTCTCTTGAGTGGGCGGCGCTCGCTCTTTTATTACCTGGGTAAATTTTTACTAAGCCCTTTTGTATGGCCTCTGCACGAGCTAACAAGCTTGCGGCCCGCGTTTCACGGACGGAGCGAGCCTTCCGTGACCAGGGTCTCAAACTCGCATCGAATTTTTCAAGGCGTTTTTACGTTCATTCGCGCTGCTGTCGAGAGTAAAAAACGTGCCGCTTTCCCCCCGAACATTCTGGGCGCTCGCCCTTCTGGCTCTTGCGATTATAGCAGCGCCAATCTGGATCTTCACGGAGCTTCCAATCCTCGATTATCCGGCCCACCTGGTGCGCGTCACACTGCTCTCCAACCTTCCCCTCGACCCGGTTCTGGCGCGTTACTGGACGGTTCACCTAAGGCCCGTGACCAATCTTGGCATGGATGTATTCGTGCCAGCGGTTGCACCTCTGACCGGTCCCGTCGCGGGTCTGAAGCTTTTCGCCACGCTTGGCCTCGCCCTTTGGATCGCCGGCGCTGGTCTTCTGTTTCGCGGCTTTTCGGGCCGGTATGACGCACAGGCTCTGCTTGCCGCACCGTTCGCGTTCAACGTGCCCTTCAGTTGGGGCTTTTTCAATTTCCATTTTGGCGCAGGGCTTGCGCTGGTCGGGGCCGGTTTCTGGGTCATGCGACCCCGGCGCTCGTTTCTATTTCTGGCCGCCATGGCGGGGTTCGCCCTTGTCATACTCTTCTGCCATATGATGGCGTTGACGGTCTTTGCCCTCCTTCTCGGAGGGATTGAACTTGGCAAGCTGTTTGCCGGGGAATTCAGGCTCCGCCGAATGCTTCAGGCTGCTTGCGAGGGCCTCATCGTCTTCCTGCCAAGTGTGCTCGTCTGGGCGCTTTGGGTGGAGCACGGCGACGGCGGAGAGCTTCTCTTTGACTTTTTAGCCAATGTCAAGGCTCCACTAACAGTTTCCACGGCGCTTGGCGCCTATGCATGCAATGTCCTCCCAATCCTGATCATGCTTGCCTGGTTGGTGGCCTGGCGAACCGGACAGCTGCGGGTCGCGCCTCTTGGCATCGGCCTGCTGCTTATCACGGCGCTGGCCACATTTCTGACGCCCTCAGAAGCCTTTGGCGGCTCTAATATCGAGTTGCGCATGGGGGCGATCTTTATAGTCGTTGGGCTCTCTGTGTTGGCCGTGGAGTGGGCGCGGCTCATTCCCTGGTCCCGTCCCTCGCTGGTTTGCGGCTTCTACTTCGCGTTGCTTGCCGCTGGGAGCGCTTTGACGATCGTCAGTTGGCGCGGTCCTGTCGCTGCTATCGCTGAGTTGCGTCAGATGAACGCCACGCACCTGCCTTACGGAGCGAGGCTTGCGACTGCGCTCGCCGACTCGGACAGAGATGTCCGGTGGCATGTGGCTGACTTAGCCATCCTTGACAGAAAGGCCTTCGTCCCGGCTTTCTTTGCAACCCCCGGTCAATCGACGGTGCGTCTCAAACAGCCTTTCGCCGCCATTGGCGCTGTAAACGCCGATGATGGCGGCGCGATCACGGTGGAGGACGTGAAATCGATGTTGGACGGCAGTAGAACGACCTTGACGCTGACGACCGCCGTCGACTGCGCCCCTACCGGACGTTGCTTTTGACTTCGACTATCTCGCAATTATGGATCGCGCCAGAAAGATCTGCCTGCTGACGTAATCCCGTTGCGGCACGGTCGCGCGCGACGCTCTATCGTATTGGCCGGTGCCTAAGCCCCACTGCCCGCCGCGAAAGGACGCGCAGATTTCGCTTTCGACCGGTTCCGGCCATAACCGAGGACGTTTTCACACGACTTCGACCCGGAGCAGATAAATCGGGCTCCTGTGCCGGTTGGTGTAAGCGCTTTGCGATGTCGCCAATTCACAGGCGGAGCGACCGAACCGTTATCCCCACGACCCCGCGTCCAGCCGGATGGCTCTCCTGGCGTGACCTGAGACACCGCGGATGAAGCCGCGGCTGGGATACATCGTAGGTTCGGTCCGGTGCAAAACGCCATAGCGGTATGAGGACAAGGCCGGCCACAAAGCCGCCGATATGGGCCCGACC
>CAVRSS010000035.1:0-14851 GCA_963723755.1 uncultured Alphaproteobacteria bacterium
TCGAAGGATGAAGCCACGTTTTCATGCTATTTCCGCATCCTGCTAGGAACTTAAAATCGATCAACTTTTCTGCCTTCAATCGATCCCGTTAAAGGCCTGTTGATCTTGCGTCCATTAGTTCAGGGCGGGCGGGCGCCGCCTTAACCTACTTCTCTAAGGCGCCCGCGAGGACCGCGAGCCTCGCCATCCGGTTTTCGCGCCATACAATAAAGAGGCTTGAGGCGACGATGATGCTGGCCCCGATCCAAACCGGCGGTCCGGGCGAGTCCCCCCAGATGAACCAGCCATATCCGGTCGCCCACACGATCCCGGTGTAGTTGAAGATCGTGACGAGCGCGACCGGCGCATATTTGAAAGCCACCGAGAGAAGGATTTGGGCGAAGGCCCCTGATATGCCCGCTCCTATGAAAAGAGGGATTTCGCTCATCTGCGGGATCTTGCCCACAAACGGCATGGCGAGGCCGGTCATTGCCGTTCCGATGACAAGAAAGTAGAAGGTGACCGTCTCGGGGCGTTCGGTGCGACCCAGCACGCGAAGCAGGGCGCCAAGCGATGCGTGCATGAGGGCCGCCGACAGCGCAAAGGTGATGCCCATCGTATTCACGTCGCCCGACGGGCGAACAATCACAATCATTCCGAGAAACCCGATGAGCACCGCGCTCCATCGATGTGCGCCAACGCGTTCCTTGAGGAAGAGCCATCCCATCACGGGCAGGAACAGAGAGGACGTAAAGAACAAGGCTTGCGCGTCCGCCATGGGGAGAAAATTGAAGGCTTTGAAGGTTGCGATGAGGCTGATGGTGCCGACCACCGAGCGCAGCACGATGGCGTCCGGGCGGCTGTTGATCTTGAGCAGGTCGCGCCGTCCGAGCAGGAAAATCCAGACCGCAAACGGAAGCACCGCAATCGCGTTGCGGTAGAACGCAACCTCGATGACGGAATGAGTGGAGCTGAGGAGCTTTGCGAACACGTTCATCGTGTTCAGCATGAAGATCGGGCCGCGGAGGCCGCCATTCCGAGCGCGATCCGGTCCGTGTGGAGCGGCTTGGCTTGGGGCGCGACTTTGGCCGCTCCCGGTTTATCGGGGTTGAATTGCATATCCACGCTTTACACGAATGCAGCGACACACCCCCTCATCCTGTCCTTCTCCCGGCAAGCTCGCCTTGGCGAGCTTCCAACTTAAAGTAATCGCATTCGCAAGCGGATGCGGTTTGGGAGAAGGGACGCTGTTGCAAGAGGCGCGACCTGCCCCCTCTCCCCTTGCGGAGAGGGCTGGGGTGAGGGGTTTCTAGCTTAGGAATGCGTCCGCAGTACACTCCTAATCACTGCACGCGGCGCAAAGCGGCGGCAAGGCCATCCACGATCTGATGGATCTGCCCTTCCTCGACGATGAGCGGCGGGGACAGCGCAATGATGTCACCCGCCTGGCGGACCAGAACGCCGTTCTCGAAGCAGTCCACCAAAACCTCGTAGGCGCGTTTGCCCGGCTCGTTCGGTCTCGGCTCCAGCTCGATGCCCGCGACGAGGCCGAGATTGCGAATATCGATCACATGCGGGCTATCCCGCAGTGTGTGAACCGCCTCTTCCCACAAGGGCGAGAGCGACGCCGCCCTCTCGAACAGGCCTTCGCGCTCATAAATATCGAGCGTTGCAAGCCCCGCCGCACAGGCCACGGGATGGCCCGAATAGGTATAGCCGTGGAACAGCTCGATAAGGTGCTCGGGGCCAACCATCAGCGCATCGTGGATGGCGCGTTTCGCGAAGACCGCGCCCATCGGGATTGCGCCGTTCGTGAGGCCCTTCGCGACGGTCATCATGTCGGGCACAACGCCGAAATACTGCGCCGCGAACGGTGTCCCGAGGCGGCCGAAACCGGTGATGACCTCATCGAAGATGAGGAGCAGGCCGTGGCGGTCGCAGATCGCACGCAACCTTTCGAGGTAGCCCTTGGGAGGCAATAGAACCCCCGCCGATCCTGACATCGGCTCTACGATGACGGCGGCTATGGTGTCCGCGCCATGCAGGCCGATCAGGCGCTCCAGGTGGTCGGCAAGCTCGGCCCCGTGCGCGGGCAGCCCTTTGCTGAAGGCGTTGCGGGCGATGTCGACCGTGTGCGGCAGGTGATCCACGGCGGGCAGCATGGACCCGAAGGCGCGGCGGTTGTTCATGAGACCGCCGACCGACATGCCTCCGAAGCCCGCGCCGTGATAGGCGCGCTCGCGTCCGATGAAGCGGTTGCGCTGGCCTTCGCCTCGCGCGCGATGGTAGGCGAGGGCGATCTTCAGCGCCGTATCCACCGCCTCCGAGCCGGAGTTACCAAGAATACCCGGTCGAGTCCCTCTGGCGCGATCCGCGCCGACGCGCCGCCAGCTCGAACTCGCCCGGATGGCCCATCTGGAACGCAGTGGCGTAATCGAGGGTTTCGAGCTGCCGCTCCACGGCTTGTGCGATCTCTTTGCGTCCATGCCCGGCGTTCACGCACCAAAGCCCGGCCACGCCATCGAGGATTTTGCTGCCGTCCGCGCTCGTGTAATGCATGCCTTCACCCGCAACAAAAATGCGGGGATGGGCTTTGAATTGCCGGTTCGCCGTGAACGGCATCCAATAAGCGGAAAGGTCGAGCTCGTTTGGCAGGGCGGTCTTAGTCTGGCTCATGGCGTCAACCTCTCCGGGTTAGGGGTTTGAACTTTGCTCGGGTCCATCACAACATGATTGCACAGAAAGGAAAGTTGGCATGAAGGCGAACGACGCCAAGGTCGCGATCATCACCGGCGCTGGTCATGGGATCGGCCGGGCATGCGCCGCGGAGCTTTCTACGAAAGGGTGGGCTTGCGTTTGCGCTGATTTGGATGCGGCAGGGGCGGAGGAAACGGCGGCGTCGGCTGGGGGACGTGCCGTTGCCTGCGATGTCTCGAAGGAAGCGGACGTGAAGCGCTTGATCGAGGAAACCGCAAGCACTTTTGGCCGGATCGACGCCATCGTGTCGAACGCTGGTATCATGGACCGGAAGCCGCTTTCCGAAACAACGCTGGAAGACTGGAACAAGGTACTCGCCACCAATCTTACGGCAGCCTTCCTTCTCGCGAAGTTCGCCGAGCAGCATCTCAGGCGAAGCAAGGGTGGCCTTGTGCTGATCGCATCGACGCGAGCGATATGTCGAGCCGAACACCTTCGCCTACTCCGCGAGCAAAGGCGGCCTCGTCGCGCTCACCCATCCGCTGGCGATCACGCTTGGTCCGGATGTCCGCATAAACTGCATCTCGCCAGGATGGATCAACGTCGATGAAAACGCGAAACTGACGGCGGAAGATCATGCGCAGCATCCCGCCGGGCGCGTCGGCGCGCCGCCCGACATCGCCGCCGCAGTCGCCTTTCTGCTTTCGGAGGCTGCAGGTTTCATGACAGGCGCTGAGCTTATCCTCGATGGCGGGATGACCCGGAAGATGATTTACGCGGAATAGGAGGGGCTGTGCGGATTGATCTTAACGCAGATATGGGTGAGGGATACGGCGCTTATCGCATCGGGCGCGATGAGGAGCTTCTCCACATCGTAACCTCGGCCAATGTCGCCTGCGGCTTCCATGGCGGCGACGCGACGATCATGCACAAGCTCGCGGCTCTGGCAAAGGAACGGGGCGTGGGGCTTGGCGCGCATCCAGGCTTCGACGATTTGTGGGGGTCGGGGCGGCGGCCCGTGCACATGAACGCGCGAGACCTGGAATATATGGTCGCCTATCAGATCGGCGCGCTGCAGGCGCTCGCCGCTTATTCCGGCGAGCCGCTTCGCCATGTTAAGCCGCATGGCGCGCTCTACAACATGGCCGCCAAGGACCGGGGCTACGCCCGCGCCATCGCCCGCGCCGCGAAAACCGTCGACGCGAAGCTTCCATCTATGTGGGCATGCCCGGCTCCGAGATGCAAAAGGCTGCGGATAAGGAAGGATTGGCTTTTGCGCGGGAGGGGTTCTGCGATCGCCTTTACCGCGACGACGGGTCTCCTACGCCGCGCTCAGAAAAGGGGGGCTGTGATCGACGACCCCGAGACTGCGGCAAATCAGGCGCTTCGCATGGCACGGGAGGGTGAGGTTGTGACCGGAACAGGCGCGAGGATCGAGCTCAAAGTCGATACGCTCTGCATCCACGGCGACGAACCGGGAGCCGTTGCGGTTGCCGCTGCTGTCCGCCGTGCCTCGGAACGCGCCGGGATTGAGCTGCGTCCCTTGTGGGCTCCCAATGGGGGCTGAGGACACAATTTATAGCCTCACCAAAGAATGCTTCCTCGGAAACACGTATTGTCACTTGGGTTGGGAGCGGTAATGAGTTTAATTTCGAACAGGGCGCTCGCCTAGTGTGTCAGTAATTGCTTGTGAAGCTAAAGCATTTTCCTTTCGTCCAAGGAATTACCTTGCCCATATGACCAGCGATCATGAGCTGAATGCGGTATGTAACTCTAACATCTTCACTTCCTATAAACTAACTCATCAATAAAATAGTCACCACGGTGAACATATACATTCAAAACAGCTTTGTAGGCATATACAGGAATAATAGAAGCGCCAACGGAGATAAAAAGAACTGTACTATCTTATGTCCTCTGCTTATGCTGCTATCGTTATATATGCCTTTATATACATGAAACTTGTAAAAAGCCACTCGAGCTGGAGTGATCGGATTTATTTGTAGTATTTGGTCCAAGCATGTATTACCAGCTTTTTCTTCTCCAAGCCAATGGTAGCAACAAGCAAGACCAATTAATGCTATCGCTTCATTCTTTGAACCTTTTTCAAGGTAAACGGCTTTCTGGAAGCAGTTCCTGGCTTCCCTGACCAACTCTTTTTGCTCTAAATCTGAAACAATTTTTACGGCATTGAGAAGATGGCTTGCCCCAGCCTTAAGCTCTACTTGTATGAGCTTATCCAGCTTTGCTTCTGTCGATTTCATTATGGAAAGGAAGTTAGCGATCTTGGTGCCAATATCAAACCCTTTTAGAACAGAACTAAAGCTCGGCTCAATGGGCATCAGAAATCTCGCTCATTTTGATTACACTCTGGTGTAAACAAACTGCGTGTCGGCGGGCGGTAGCCCTCTGGCTGTCAGCGTTTCGATATTAGGTTTAGCATCCGCTCTTAGCAAAGACGAAGCCTTGGCGGCGGCGGCTATTTCGCAAGCTTCGGCAATACAAGTCGCAAAGCGGTCTGACGCGCCAACAGGCGACAGCGGATAAGCCAGACCAAAGTGGTCCAAGTCAGGGAACGCCTTAGCAAGATTTGACCGTGGCAGGACCTTCGCCTACTCATGCTTATGTGAGTTGCCAACCCGGTCCGCAATGGCGAGCATCAGCATAGCAAGAGCGAAGGCAAGCAAAATGCCGACAACCCAGCCAAGCTTGGTATTGTCGACGCTGCGGTCGATGTCCATGAACCATTCCAATACATTGACCGCGGCAATCGCAATGATGGAGCCGAGCAGCTTCTGCTTCAGGTCTGAAAAGCCGATCCCAATAAGACCGGGCGGCCAGTTGGGGTGTTCGGAAGGATCGACGCGGGAAACGTAATTCATGTAACCCGCGCCAATCACAATCAGGAGCAGATTGGCGGTCAGGGACAGGTCTACGAGCTTTAGAATTCCGACAATCACTTCATCTTCCGAGGCCGTCGGAACCTGAGCTTAGAAAGGTGGCTAGTTTCAGAACGAATGAGTAGGCAAGCGCAGCCAGCCCAACCACCATCCCAATCAGGAACGGCACGATGAGCCAGCGGCTTTGCGAGATGATCATCTCGATCGCGTGTCCTATCCGATTCATGAGCGTCTCTTTGGGGGCTGGCCGGGGATGCGGCGAAGTGGCTTAACCTGCCAGCGAAAGCCGGAGCCGTCCAGACAGGAAGCCCGGTCATAGCATTAATTTATCCGCTGTCTGTCATGGATGGGCCACCAAAACCCCGCTCCTTACACTCCAGCATGGATTTCCGAGTGTTCTAAAGACCGTCGCTCAAAAAATTTAGTCCCAACGGGCTTGCGTTTCGCTAGTATAATTCTTTGTCGGTGATGCATATTGGGGCCGCGAGCGGGGCAGAGGGCTCGCTGAGTTCTCGCAACACCTGAATCGTACACCGTCGGGCAAATGCTGCACGATCCTGCAGCAAAAGGGAGGAAGAACATGGCCGAGGCCAAGCAGATGGAAGTTCCGCCAGAGATGCGCGAGTTCGTAGCCAAGAACATCGACCAGGCTCGTGAGGCGTGCAAACAGCTTATGGATGCTACGTCCAAAGCACAGGACATGATGAAAACATTGATCCCGGCAAATCCGGCGGTCGAAGGCTTAGGCGAGGTCACGGATCGGGCAATGAGGTTTACGCGGCAAAACCTTGATGCCGGTTTCTCGTTTGCACAAGAGCTTGCCAAGGCAAAGGACCTGACGGAGATGGTGCAAATTCAAACCAGGCATGCGCAGTTGCAAATGCATGCTTGCGCTCTTCAAGCCCAGGAGCTTGGCACGCTGGTAACCGCAGCGCTCCAGAAGGCGAAGCCGGGCATTTAGAGCCTATCCGCTTTCGATGGAATCAAGAGCGGGCTCTAATGGCCTCGTCTTGACGCGCGTTTTATCGGAAAACCGCTTCGCACTTTTCCGGAAGCACTGTAAGCGGTCACTTTAGCAGGTCGGGAGCAAAGGCGATGGTGCAAGATTGCGCGCCTTTGCTACCGCTAAAGAACAAAGAAGAAGGTCGCGCCCTTGTCCGGCGCCGCCTCCGCCCATATGCGTCCGCCGTGCTTGTTGATGATACGCTGCACGGTGGCAAGCCCGATGCCGGTGCCGGGAAACTCGCGGACATCATGAAGCCGCTGAAACGCACGGAACAGATGGGCTGCGTATGCCATATCGAACCCCACGCCATTATCGCGAACATAAAGCGCCGTTTGGCCATCGATAGGCTCGGACCCGAATGCGATGCGCGCCGCCGGCCGGGTTGCCGTAAACTTCCAGGCGTTGGAGAATAAATTCTCCAGGACGACGCGCAGCAGACGGGGATCGCCATTGACGATGAGATCGTCCGCGATCGTGAAGTCGACGGCTCTCTCGGGCGCATTATCGCGCAAACTTTCCCTGATATGTGCCGCTATCTGGCTCAGGTTGACCGTAGAGCACGCGAGGTCGCCCTGAGTGATGCGGGCAAGGTGCAGGAGATCGTCGATCAGCGTGCCCATGTGCTGGGCAGCCCGGCGGACCCGGCTCAGATAATTGCGGCCTGTCTCATCCAGCTTTTCCGAATACTCCTCATCCAGAATTTGACAGAATTCCGATCCACGCTCCGGAGGGGCGAGCGAAGGTCATGGGCGACGGAGTAACTGAATGCTTCCAGCTCGCTATTGGCCGCTTCGGTAACAGCCTGGGCTGTAGCAAGCGCCTGATTTTGGGCGGCAAGCTTGCGGTTGGCATCGACGTACCCGCGAAAAGCGTTCTCGAACGTGGTGAGGATAGCCGCCAGGCTCCCTTCGACATGAGAAGGGTCCTGGACAGGCATCCATCATCTGCGTCCGCGCCGCCTGGGCGCCGGGGAGTTGGCATCGGATTGCGAGGGATACGATCTCGTCCCATACGCGGCGCAGCAGGAATGCCCGATCTTCCGCGCGCTGTTTGTCTTCAATGGCCTCCCTCTGGCTTCGGCGCAGTTCCTCCTCGTAATGCCGCTGCTCTGTAACATCGATCATGGAGACCAGGATGAACTGTCCTCTGGGCGTTTCGATAGCGTTGAGGCCAATTTCGATTGGAACGTCGGTGCCATCCTTCCGGCGGCCGAAAAGGATAGGGCCTGTCCTTATGAAACGAGCGCTGGGACCGTCGAGGAATTTTGCCATCAAGACATCATCGAGAGCGCTAAACCGGTCGGGGACCAGGATTTGCGCAGGCTTATTTAAAAGTTCGTCGCGGGCATAGCCGAAGAGCTCTTCCGCGGCGTGGTTCAAAAGCGCAATCGTGCCGGCCTCATCGATCATGAGCATCGCGTTCGGTGCTGCTTCGACCGCCAGCCGAAGCGCTTCTTCGTGATAGCGGCGACCGCTGATGTCGAGGACGGAGGCAAGAATGTATCGCTTGCCCGAAGTTTGGAACGAGTTGAGGCTGATTTCGATCGGTAGCTCGCCGCCATCCTTCCGCTGGCCGAACAATTCCCCGGTAAACGGGAGAGAAAGGGGTGGGGGCCGGTCGATAAGTGTAGAAATTCTGTTCTCGAAGACCGTGCGATGCCGGACGGGAATTAGCGTTTCGATGTCCTGGCCGGCAAGTTCCGTCGAGCTGTACCCGAAAAGGGCCTCTGCCTGGTGATTCGCCGCCCGGATCTTTTTGTCGCCGTCGACGATCAGCATCGCATAGGGAGCGACCTTCACACTATGCTGAAACAAAAATGCCTCTTTGGATTGCTCCAAGGCTTTCGGCCCTTGAAGAAACGTCATTCGCAGGCTCCTTTTTTGTAACTGTAAATTGTGTTAATGCCTCTATTGCTATTCCAGATAGCAAGCAAGCATTGAAGCGGCCCCGGCCCGGTAAATCGCCGGAAAAGCGAACTTCTGCAAACGCCTCCAGCTTTGGTTAAGCTTGGTAGGCTAGTGCTCTAAAATTGAAGAAAATGTGCTGGCTGTTGAAAGGCTTCTCCGAAGGTTCGGACAGCAAGCCCGGATTTTGCGGTGCGAGGGCTTCCAGCGGCCCAACGGACGAATCATACTGGACGGCCCGTGTGAGAAAATAAGGAAGCCGGGCCCCGCATGGGAGTGCGCGCGCATGCAAGGATCGTCACTGGGGAAATTACTGCTTGTCGAGGACAACCCTGACGACGAAGCGCTGATGTTGCGGGCTTTCAAGAAAAGCAACATCAAAGAGGAGGTTGTCGTCGTCCGTGACGGGGCCGAGGCGGTCAAATACCTGCTTGAGCAAGGGGTCAACGGCGATGAGTGCCGCGAAATCTTACCTCGGGTCGTGTTTCTGGATCTCAAGCTGCCGAGGCTGGATGGACTCGAGGTCTTGCAACGCATTCGTTCGAACCCCGCCACGCGCTTGTTGCCCGTCGTGATCCTGACCACGTCCGGACAAGAGGAAGACTTGCGCAAGAGCTATGTGCTGGGCGCCAGCAGCTTCGTCAGAAAGCCGCTAAGCTATAGCGAACTCATCAAGGTCGCCAGTCATCTGGTTACTTATTGGCTGACAATCAACCAAGTTCCTTTCGCGTCGCCGAGTTATGTGACCCCCTAGAGTGCGTCGGAAAAGTTAAGCGGTTTTCCGAAAGACGACAAAACAAAAACCTGGAGCCTATCCGCTTTTGATTTCATCAAAGGTGGATAGGGCTTAGCTGAAAGACTATCTCCTGCTTTGGGATATCGCGCCCGAATAGAGACATCATGAACAAGCGGCTTCAGGTGTTGCTGATCGAAGATTTGGAAGATGATGCCGAACTTATGATCCATGCCCTCCGGCGCGGAGGTTTCGAGTTCCATCATGAAAGGGTTACAACGGATCGAGAGCTGCAGTGGGCGCTCAAGACCCAAGCGTGGGATCTTGCCCTGTGCGACTATAATCTTCCCGGTCTTGATGGAAGCCAGGCGCTCGCGACAATCACGTCGGCGCAGCCCGACATTGCAGTGATATTCGTTTCTGGAATTATCGGAGAGGAGACAGCCGCGGAGCTGATGCGTTCCGGCGCGAAGGACTACGTCCGCAAGGATAATATGGTCCGGCTCAACTCCGCAATCGAGCGCGAACTGGCTGCCGCCAAGACGCGAAGACGCCAGCGTAAAATCGGAGAGAAGCTCGAATTCGAGCGCAAGCTGCTGCGTCATCTGATGGACGGAATCCCCGACGCGATCTACTTCAAGGATGTAAACCGGCACTACATTCGTCTGAACGCGGCAGAACTCAGTATACTGAATATGGATCGGGAGGAGAGCGTAACCGGGCGGAGCGAGGATGATTTTCTGCCGCCCGAGCGCGCCGCGGCACGGCAGGCGGAGGATGAGCAGCTGCTTCTGACCGGCGAGCCTTTGGCCGATTGCATCGAATGCTACGAAGCAGAAGACGGCTCCATCCTGTGGTTTTCGGAGCACCGGGCTGCGCTTCGAGACGAAACCGGCGCCATCATCGGTCTCACGGGGATCAGGCGCAACATCACCCAGCTCAAGCGCCAGGAGCGCATGCTCGCGCGCTCGAACCTCCATCTTGAGGAATTCGCGCACGTTGCCTCACACGACCTTCGTTCGCCTTTGCGGGCGATCGCCAATACGGTCGAGTGGCTTGGCGAGGATCTCGGGGAGAACATCGCCGGTGAAATTCGCGAGCATTTGGATCGCCTGCGCCTTCAGGCGCGCCGTGCGATGACGCTCGTGAGCGATCTTCACAACTATTCGAAGGTCGGCCGCAAAAAGGAACTGGAGGAGCCAGTCGACGTGGCGATGATGGCAAAGGAGATCTTTGAATCCTTGCCCGCCGCCAGGAGCATGCGCTTGGATGTCTCCGGCGAGCCCGCCTCATTGCTGACGGCGAAAGCGCCGCTCGACCTCGTTCTGCGCAATCTCATCGACAACGCCGTGAAGTACCATGATCGCACCGATGGGACCATCTTCGTAAGGTGGCGGCAGGAAGGCTCGACCATCGCATTCGAGGTCGAGGACAATGGCCCAGGAATTGCCGAGCTATATCATCAGTTGGTTTTCCAGCCCTTTCAGAAGCTGGAAAGCTATGAACAGGTTTCGGGAAGCGGCCTGGGCCTTGCGACCATCAAGAAAACCATCGAACACTTCGGATGCGCGATCAGCTTACACTCCCCTGTTTGTGACGGCCGCGGCGCGAAGTTCGTTTTCCACTGGCCCCTCTGCGTCCCGAGAGACCTCGTCCTGTGCTGAACCGTCCGAAAAAGGGCGAAGCGGTTTCCCGACAAAGACGCACGACAAAACTTAGAGCCCGCTTCTGACTCCATCAAGCTCTAGCGTTCAACTGTAGCTGCAGTAAGCCACCGGCCCTGCTATCACTTGAGGCGGGCGGCCGGGAGAACAATATGTCTCGTCAGTCAGGGAATGCCCCCGCTCGATCTGGCAGCAGCAATCCTCGAGCCAGCGGACGACCTCCAAATACTCGGCCTCGGTTTCGCATTTCAAGATATAGCCGTTCGCTCCGCTGGAGAGAGCGTCTTCGATGTCCGAAATCGAGTCCGATGAGGACAGGATGAACGCAGGCAGTTCTGCGAGACCGAGTTCATCGCGAAGACGAGCCACGAGCTCGGTCCCTCTCATGACCGGCATCTTGAGGTCGGAGACGAGCAGATAGCCCGGGTCCGAAGTTGATCGCGTGGCTTGAGCCGCTAGAAGCCGAAACGCTTCGGCGCCGCCCCTGCAAATCTCGATGCGCCTTTGCATCCCGGCCTTTCGCGCGGCCCTTTTGAATTGAATGACGTCGGTCTCTTCATCGTCAACCACTAGCATGCTGATTGTCATCGTCAAATCCACTCGTACCCATTCAGACTGAGCATCTTTTTGGCACCGAAGTGGTTGGAGAATGGCTAACGCCGGCCTGCAATCTTCGCTTGCTTCCCATGCAAACATGGCGGGCTATTTACGATGGATACACCATGCCGTGGCACTATACGGTTGCGGTTGTGTCGCGTAACTGGGGTGACTCCAGATTGCACTGCGTAGCCATACCGCATTATCCTCGACCGATCGTAACGAGCGGCTCGCTGTTCTCAGAAAGACTTACGCTGCGTGTGCTAGCGATCGGAGTTACAGAGTAAAGTAAGAGTAGGTGTTTGTCCGTACGATTACCATCTGTGAGAGGAAAAGAGATGCAAGTTGCCGAAAGTCATCAGAGAGTAAATTCGCGTCCAGTAGCAATTCCAGAACGCACGGAAATCAATGTTCTCGTTGTCGACGACAGCGCCGATGATTATAAAGCCATCTCCAGGCTTTTGTCTCGGCTCGACGAGTACACTGTAACGACAACACGCGCCTCCTCGGGCTTAGCCGCTCGTAAAGGCATAGCAACCAGCCGGTATGATGTTGTGATCGCCGACTACAGGCTCGGACCCGAGACGGGCGTTGATGTCATCCGGTCGATCATCCGGCAGAGGCCAGCCATAGCACCTATCCTTGTCTCCGGAAATCTCTCGCCTGAGGTGCAGAAGGCGGCTTTGAATGCAGGCGCCATCCATTGCATCGACAAGGATTGGCTTACCGCCAAAACGCTCGAATGTGCTATTCGGAAGGCTATCCATGCCGTCTCCTCAGCCACTGAGATGCCTACGGGAGCTCAGGAGCGCCCGAGGTGGCTACATTAGAGCAGCCCGCGATCATGCGGATAGGCCGCTCTAACACATTAACTCGACAAAATTTTCTACCTCTAATCGATTCCGATTAAAGGCGGGTTGATCTAAGACGGCCCAATCGCGAGCGTCCGGCATTGCGTAAGGAGTACGAAAGACTGAATGTTTCTCCAAGCCCGTTTTGCAAAACGGGTTTGGGGAGGTTTTCAAACCGCTTGGCGAGATTGGCGTACTTTCTGTATTGGTGTCGTCGCATCCAAGACTGTAATCCAAAGCATCGCGCCGTCGAACGCGGGCGTCTGGATGATTGTATGCATGCTGCGGGTAGAATCTGTGTGTCACCTTGTGCCTGCCGCTTTCGTCGCAATTCCTTCTTCTTTTAGATCTTCAGCGAATTCGCTTTGACGGCAGGTTAACGAGAGCGCGAATCCGCTCCAACCCTTTATAATAGCGAATAATTGCGAGCAAAATACCGAACGGGACGCCATCGCCGCCGCCTGCGCCGCCGCTTTTCCGGCCGCGCGCGGCGTTAACGCGGTAGTCCCAAAACATATTTAACGGACTTTTGCGCGTCCCAGTAAATGAAAGAATTCCGGCATTTAGTTCTATTTAATGGGAGGTCACGGGCGAATGAAAGCTGTTTACTTGCAACGAGATATCGGAATTATTTCCGGCCGGGAAGCAGCGCTCGGCGGGCAGAAATTGCGGCAGGAATAAAATGCTTGTTAAGCACAATGGTGACCGGAAATAAATCCGGCGCGCTCCTGTTAACCATCTTCGGGTTAAAGCACCGGCGCGGCAAGGAACAGTTTACCAAAAGGCGTGCGGCGAGCGCCGTCCACGATGACAAGGGCAAGGTTGGCGAAGCATGCCCTAGCAGGATGCTGAAAGGCTGAAAACGTGGCTTCATTGGTCGCATCCTTCGACAGGCTCAGGATGAGGTCGAATGTTCCCAGCGCGTTCATCCTCATGGTGAGCCTGTCGAACCATGGGCAACATCGTTTCAGCAGGCTGTTGAAACGTGGCTTCATCCTTCGACGGGCTCAGGATGAGGTGGAGTGTTGGCTTCAGGATGAGGCCGAGTGTTGGTCGCATCCTTCGACAGGCTCAGGATGAGGTTGGGTGTTCCCAGCGCGTTCATCCTCATGGTGAGCCTGTCGAACCATGGGCAACATCGTTTCAGCTGTTGAAACCTGGCTTCATCCTTCGATGAGGTGGAGTGTTGGCTTCAGGATGAGGTGGGGTGTTGGTCGCATCCTTCGACAGGCTCAGGATGAGGTTGGGTGTTCCCAGCGCGTTAATCCTCATGGTGAGCCTGTCGAACCATGGGCAACATCGTTTCAGCAGGCTGTTGAAACCTGGCTTCATCCTTCGACAGGCTCGGGATGAGGTGGGGTGTTGGCTTCAGGATGAGGCCGAGTGTTGGTCGCATCCTTCGACAGGCTCAGGATGAGGTTGGGTGTTCCCAGCGCGTTCATCCTCATGGTGAGCTTGTCGAACCATGGGCCGCATCGCTTCTCAGCGGCCAGCTAGAATAGCTCAATCATGGTGTTACCGGCGCCGCCAACGTGGGATATTTTGCTGTGCTCTGAAGCTTGCCTGCGCTGCATCTGTAGGGAAGCAAGAGCACCTTCCACATTCTCTTCGTCAAAATGGTCTGATCCAACAAACGTCGCTAAACTCTGCGCATGATCGACGATCTGATGGAGGACGCCAGTTACGCCGTTCAGTCTTTGGCGCGCTACGTCCTGAAACTGAATGGAACCGATGAGACCTATGACAAGCTGCGCAATGCTTTCGCTTTCCTGACGCATTTTCTCGAGGGTCTCGCGGTGCTGCCCAATAAGGGTCCCCATGTCCTGCTGGAGTTCCTTGGACGATGCCGCTATGGCGTCCAGATCCCTGCGTTCCTCCTGACCCTGCCGCACGACCAGGGTCTCCACGCTTTCGGCGATGGCGCCTTTCAGTGTTTGAAGACCTTCGCTGATGTCTTTCGCCGCCTGATCTGTCTGTTGCGATAGTGCTTTGACTTCGGAAGCAACGACGGCAAAACCGCGGCCCGGCACTCCTGCCCTTGCCGCTTCAATCGTGGCGTTCAGCGCAAGCATGTTGGTCTGCTTCGCCACTTTTCGAATGCTCTGAACGATCGCATCGAGCCGCTCCGCTAAATCGGCTATACAGCAAAGATGGATGCGGCTGCTGTTTGCTGCAGCCGTTCGACTGGTCAGAAAATCTGCCAGGATTTGATTGTTCGTGCGAAGACGCTGTTCCGTTTGTTCTATAACGGGCAGAATCCTTTCATGCGAACTGAGACGCAAATACGTTATTAGCTCCATTATTGTTTTATCGACCCTGTTCAGCTGGGTCATGATCGTCATAGCGACATCTTCCGTATTCGCTACAACATCCTGGACATGGTCGCACAATGTAAAAACTATCGGATTGCAGGCTGATATCTCTGCTCCGAGCCTTTTCAGGACCAGCGGATCAACAGAAGTATGATGTTGATGGTTGGGTGCCGCTATAAGCAAGCGTTTGTGATCATTCTGGGCGGGC
>CAVRSS010000036.1:0-5669 GCA_963723755.1 uncultured Alphaproteobacteria bacterium
AAACTGCGCCTTATCCCATTCCTTGAAGTATTCGGCGAAGATGCGGAAGACGCCATAGGCCATGAGGAAAACGCCGGTCGTCAGCCCCGGAGAGCGGAGAGATAAGCGGCTGTGCGTGAAGAACCGCAGGAGAAAGAACATCGCGGCACCTTCGAGAGCCGCCTCGTAAAGCTGGGTCGGATGGCGCGGGCCTAGGAAATCGCCCTTGGCGAGCACGCGCGCCGGGAACTCCACGGCCCAGGGCACATCGGACAGGCGGCCGTAGATCTCGCCGTTGATGAAGTTGGCGATACGGCCGAAGAACAGGCCGATGGGCACGACCGCCGCCGACAGGTCCATCAGCGAGCGGACCGGAATGCGATTGCGCCGCGCGAAGAGCAAGATGGCGAGGCCAACACCCAGGAGGCCGCCGTGGAAGGCCATTCCGCCTTCCCAGACCCGGAGCAACTGGAGCGGATGACTGAACAGCATGCCCGGTTCATAGAAGAGAAAGAAGCCGAGGCGCCCTCCGATCACGGTGCCGATCGTCGCCCAGAAGAGGAAATCGTCGGTTTGCTCCGCGCGCATCGGGCTCGGTCCGCCCCACAAGCGCTCATCGGCGCAAAGCCTGCGCATATAGAGCCAGCCGAGGAGAAGCCCGGCCATATAGGCGAGGCCGTACCACCGGATCGCGAGCGGCCCGAGATGGATCGCCACCGGATTGTCGAAGGGGAACGCAATCGCCATCAGGTCCATGGAAGCCTCTGCATGCGCGCCGAAAAAGCAATGCCTCCCATGGTTCGACAGGCTCACCATGAGGTTGCGCTACGGCGCTTTCTTAGCAGAGGCTTGCGACAAGCGCAAAAACCGTAGCGATGGACCTAAGCAAAGTTTACCGGATATCCGAACGGCACACCCCCTCACCCCAACCCTCTCCCCTGGGAGAGGGAGTTCGGTCGCAGCCGTGCGGCATCGTGCCCTCTCCGATCCGCATCCGCTTGCGGACACTGTAGAGAGGCGAGCTTGCGAGCGAGAGGGACAGGGTGAGGGGCTATTCGTTGGCCAAATTGGCGGAGTGAGCCTAGAAGCGAGCGGCCCAGGCGGCGAACCCCACGAAAGCAGCCGACGCCATGAATGCAGACGCAGCGAGGCGTGTGCTCCAGTTCCGCGCATAGAGGCCGCAAATGCGCCACGCGAGCGCGATGGACCACAGGCATGCCGCCGCCATCAAGAGGGTCCGCGCCGTGGCGATATAGGGCACGGTGATCCCTTCCGCATGCAGCATGGTGGTGGTCAAAGCGAAGAGCCCGAGAAACACGCCGCACCCGGCGACGGGGATTAGGCTTTGCGCGAGATGGTGAAAGCGCGCCCGCCGGTTTCCATCGCCGATCACGCGGCTGGCGGCGGATACAAGCAGAAGCACCGTACCCCCGATCGCCAAAGTCGCCGCGAGCAAATAGGCGGAAAGCACAAGGCCATCCAGCGGCGTCATGACATCGTTCAGGTCGGGATAGCTCGTGAGCACCCACCAGGGAGCCTGCGCGGTGATGGGCCAAGTGAGGCCGCGATCGATGAGCCATTCGGCGGCGGCTTGCTTGGCGGCGACAAACCACGGGCTCGACGCCCAGTGAAAAGCGCCCGTCGCAAGCCCCATCAGGCCAAATGCGATGAGCCACGTTTCCCAAGGCTTCGGCTCCGAGCCTGCCACGTGCACGATCTCCTGACCGGGCGAGCGCCGCGCCAATGTCACCGCCCCGCGGAAACCGCTGCACCGGCCGCACATATGGCAATCGGCGCCGCCGCGCATGGTGCGGACCGGAACCAGCGGGGCGCAATTGAGGCGCGTCCCGGAGGATGGCTTCGGCGCGCGGTCCCATGCCTCATGGTCCACCCGGAAATGGACGGGAGCGAGCTTCGCGAGAAGGCCGAACACGCCATTCACCGGGCACAGATAGCGGCACCAGACCCGTTTATCCCGGCCGAAGGAATAGCCTACGGCGATGGCCGCGAGCGTGGAACCGCCCAGGATCAGGAGCACGGGTTTCGGATATTGGTAGACGCTGATGAACTGGCCGTAAGCCGTGGTGCAGGCGAAGGCGACGAACGGCCATCCCTTCCATTTCACCCAGTGCGGTATCGAACGGCCCCGGCCATGCCGGCTCACCGCCTCCGACAGGGCGCCTTCGGGACAGAGAACCCCGCACCAGAGACGGCCGACAAGCACCATGCTCAGAAGCACGAACGGCCACCAGATGCCCCAGAATACGAACTGGGCGAAAAGCGTGAGATTGGTCCAGATATGCGCGGCCCGTTGTGGCGGCGGCAGAAAGGCCGGAACAATGACGAGAAGCGCGTAGACGCCAACGACAACCCATTGACTGGCTTAAATCGTCCGCTGGCGCCGCATGAGCCAATCGCCCGCCGCAGCCAGAAAGCGATCGACGCTGCCTGCCGAGGGCTGGCTCAAGCAGCCCTCGTCATACTTTCTCTCGTGGGCGCGGGCGAGAAGATCAACCATGGAACCATAATCCAATCATAGCGCTTCACGGACCGAGTAAAAAAGGCGCGGTGCCTGCAAGACGACTTCAAGGAAACAAACACCGCGCCAGTTACCGAAGCCGCTATCAGCAGCGGCAGGGCGTACCTCATTTCGCGATCACCAGCGCCGGGGGAGCGTCTGGCTGAAAATCGTCGAAAAACTTGTATTCGCCGGCATCGAGCGTGCGAATGATCAGGGGCGCCTCGCCGCCTGCCGGAACGACGACCTCTTTGCGAAGCTCCGAACTCTCGAATTCGGCGGGCATCTTCCCCGTATTCTTCACAATGATCTTGAACCTCGTCTTGGCCGGCACCTCGATCCGCGACGGGGTTATGACGCCATCCTTCATCTCGATGCTGAAGACGGGCTCGTCAGCGGCGTGCCCTAGCGTCGGCGCCCCGATGCAGAGTCGCAAGCATGCCAATGAGCGCCGTTCGCTTCATCAATATGCGCCCTTCTTGCCGGTTCCGGCGTAAACGAACTCATAGTCGGCGGTGAAGGTCTTGAACCACGGACCCACGCCCGTTTCCTTGTCCACATGCCTGCCGAAGTGGGCATGCGTGTTTTCGCTCGGCGGGGAGATTGTCAAACTGAGCTTGTATTTGCCGGGGCCGAAGAGCTTGACGTTGTCGCCATAGTGGGGGCCGTCATTGGCCACCATCGGCATGAATTCGCCCTTCAAGGTCTGCTTGTCATCGAGCTTGACCAGTTCAAAGCCGACGCGCAGGTAAGGCATCCAATCGCCCTCGGCAAATCCATTCGGATTGCCCTTCGCCGCCTTGATATCCGCTTCGAGATGGACATCCAAATCCTTTGCGTCGCGCATCATGCCGGGAGGGTCCATCTCGATGGGCTGCAGGTAGACCGCCGCGATGTGCATGCCCTCTTTCTCCTGAGCCTGCCCGATCGGGTACTCCTTGCATAAAGCGGCGTTCGCCATGCTGCACATCGCAAAGGCGACAACGCCGGCAATTCTTATATCCATTTCATCGTGCTCCCTCGGGCGCGGCTTTTTCTGGCAATGAAACCGCTTCCCAATTATCGTTTACTCTCAATGCATAGAAACTATACCGACAGACTAACTTATAGCTAGCTTTTGAATATTCAAATGGCAATGTTTTTCTTTTTAAATTAGATCAGTTCTAAGGTGAGTTTTCCGCGCCAGTACTGTCCGAAACAGGAATAAGCTTGAAATATTGAGTGGGGCTGGCGGATCGCCCTGCACACAGCGCTTGCCGCGTCAAATGCAACAAAGCCTTACGTTGGCTTGCAGGAGCGCATCGCAATGATTAGTTTGCCGCACGAGCAAGGCACACGAGGATACCGATCCATGACCCAGACCACAGGCCGTTTTTTCGACGACATCGCGAAGTTGATGACCGACGCCGCGGGCGCAGCCCAAGGCGCGCGCGCCGAGTTCCAAACCGCCGCGCGCAGCCAGGCCGAGCGCTTCTTTCGAAGCATGGATCTTCCGCAGCGCGAAGAGTTCGAGGCGGTGAAGGCGATGGCTTTGAAAGCGCGTGAAGAAAACGAGAAGTTGGCCAAGCGAATCACTGAACTCGAGGCGGCTCTCGGCCGCACACAGGGCGGAACGGCTCAACAATCTTAGATTGAAAAGCGATTTACGCAACTGCTCGGCAACACCACCACTAATAATGTGAAGTCAACGCCGTTTTCCCCGTGGAGAAAGTTGCGGATCGATTGCGCATAACCTGCGGATCACCGCATAGCCTGTTGGGACTTGATGCGGCAAAACCCGAGCAGATAAAGCGTTGCGACCGAAAGGTCTGTCCGGAAATTTTGCTGCGCCATCAGAGGGGAAATACGGATGGACGCTGCCGGACAGGAACAGGATTACAATCGTGTCTCACACCCTGTCGATCTTATGGAGCGTATCGCTTATTTGCAGGACTGGGTGTTCGAGCGTTCGAGTGAAGATGAGTTGACTGTTTCGGTAGCGGGTTCGTGGTGTGATTATCACATCTCGTTCAATTGGCGTGATGACTTGGAAAGTCTGCACATGGCGTGCGCTTTTGACTTCAAGGTGCCTCGCACCGAATGACGGAGATTTACCGTCTCCTCGTCCTCATCAACGAACAACTCTGGCTCGGGCACTTCGACATCTGGTCATCCGAAGGGCTCCTTCTCTATCGTCAGGGGTTGATGTTGAATGGCGCGGAACCGACCGCCAAACAATGCGAGGCGCTGCTCCAGGCTGCACTGGATACGTGCGAGAGGTACTATCAGGCTTTCCAGTTCGTGGTCTGGGCCGGTAAACGGGCCGAGGATGCACTGGCGAGCACCATTTTCCAAACCGAGGGACAAGCTTGAGCGGAAGCATCGATAACCCTTCCATCTTTCTCATCGGCGCTGGCCGCATGGGAGGCGCCCTCCTTCGGGGCTGGCTGGCAGCAGGATTCCCCACGGCCTCGTTGGCTGTGAGGGAGCCGCAGCCTTCGCCGGAGATGGCGGCGTTGTTGATGGCAAATGGGATTGCAAGCGAGCCCTCCTCCGCGCCCGACGTTCTTGTTCTGGCCGTGAAACCTCAAATCATGGCGAAGGTGCTGGATGAGGTCGCACCCCAAGCGGGACCGCAAACGGCCGTGCTCTCCATCGCAGCCGGGCGCACGGTGGCGAGTATCGCGCGCCATTTTCCGGCGGACAGCGCGATCGTGCGAGCCATGCCCAATCTTCCGGCCGAGATCGGTCGCGGGATCACGGCCGCGTTCGCAAACCCGCATGTGACCCCGGCGCAGCGCGAGCTTTGCGGCAAGCTGCTCGGCGCGGCGGGCGACGTGGCCTGGGTTGAGGATGAGAGCTACCTCGACGCGGTAACCGCTGTTTCGGGATCCGGTCCAGGATACGTGTTCTATCTGGTTGAATGCCTTGCCGCGGCGGCTCGCGATGCGGGATTGCCCCCCGATCTTGCTGAGAAATTAGCCAGGGCCACCATCGAGGGCGCAGGCGAGCTTTTGCGCAGGTCTCCCCTTTCGCCCGCGCGGCTTCGTGAGAATGTGACGTCCCCCGGCGGCACAACCGCCGCCGGGCTTTCTGTCCTTATGCGTGAGCAGGGCCTCACCGATCTCATGCGGGAGACGGTCGCCGCTGCGGCGAAATAACAACACGAACTGAACCAAGAACAGGGGATAAC
>CAVRSS010000037.1:0-8493 GCA_963723755.1 uncultured Alphaproteobacteria bacterium
TTTTTGCATCGGAGGGAGATCATGAAGTCCTGGTTGTTTCTGGCTGTGGCGGGTGGCCTCGTGGCTTCGAATGCGCTTGCGGACGACGGCGCGGAGCTCTTCGTGAACGGGGATTGGATTGGGACAGGGGCTTTCCAACTCGGCGGGGAGGTCAGCGCTTGTTCCGAAGTGAAGATGAGATTTGGAGGCTCCAAGACAACCTATGTGGTTCGGGAAGCCTCCACGATCTGCGGGAACGGACCCAAGCAGGACTTTACGGCAGTCGATGCTTTCAGCGTCAAGGAAGACGGGCAGGTCTATTTCGAAGGGGGGACGAACACGACCCTGGCAAAGGAGACGAAAGTCGGCGTCGTAAAGGATAATAAATTGCGCACCGTCAATCCGATCGACACGGGCGGGGTGGACGACATTTCCATGCAGAAGGCCGGAGATTTCCTGATTTACAACCAGATTGCGGGCGTACCGGGCGAGACGCCGGCCTACAGCCTGATGGCCATCATGAAAAAGGACCCGTCAGCGGCAGCGAAACCTTGAGCGCCGGTTGCCGGCTCGCAAAGGGCGCCCCTTCTGACCAACAAAGCTCTTGGCGTTGCATTCTCGCCTCGGGAGGACGCAATTCCGTTGGGCCGCCATGTCTTTGCCTCAACCTCATGCGCATGCGATGTCCGCATCGGCGATAAAAAAAAGATTTGGCATGATCAGGCATTTTCCAACGGCGCTCGTTCTCTCGCTTTTGTTCACGACATCCGCCCCCGCGGCGCAATGCGGCGGCGACTTCCGCAACTTCGTCGGCGCGATGTCGCGCGAGGCGGCGGGCGCGGGCATTTCCCGCTCGGTCATCGACGCCGCGCTCTCGGGCGTCTCGCCCGACCAGTCGGTGCTCGCCTTCGACCGGCGCCAGCGCGGCACGTTCCGGATGAGCTTCGAGCGTTACGCCTCGACCCGCGTGACGCCGGGCCGCATTCAACGCGGCAGGCAGCTTTTGCAGCGCCACGCCGCGCTTCTTTCGCGCATTCAGCGGCAATTCGGCGTTCCGGCTCCGGTGCTTGTTGCGATCTGGGGACTCCAAACCGATTTCGGCAGCGGCGACATGGGCAAGCTGCCGGTGATCCGCACGCTCGCCACCATGGCGCATGATTGCCGCCGGACCGAGTTGTTCCAGGGCGAACTCCTCGCCGCCTTGAAGATCGTGCAGCGCGGCGATCTCTCCCTTGCGCGACATGGTCGGCGCCTATGCCGGGGAAATCGGCCAGACGCAGTTTCTGCCATCGTCCTACATCAAGTACGGCGTTGATTACGATGGCAACGGCCATGTCGATCTGAGACACAGCGCGCCCGATGTGCTTGCCTCCACGGCCAATCTCTTGAAGACAAACGGCTGGCGCGCCGGCGCGCCGTTCGGTGAGGGGACCGCCAATTTCGAGGTGATGCGCGAGTGGAACCGCGCCGAGGTTTATCGCAAGACGATTGTCTTGTTCGCGGAACGGCTGGGCGGTCAATAGGGCGCGGCGGAAGCAACGTTTTCAGTTATGCGCGTCTGCAAAATTGTGGGCCACAGCTTGGGTGCCGGGGACAAGCAGACGATAGAGGAACCCGGCGCGCCATCGCTTCTGTCTAGCGGATGCTGACAAAGCCTGAAAACGTGGCTTCATCCTTCGACGAGCTCAGGATGAGGTCTTTGGCAGGCTCAGGATGAGGTCTTCGACAGGATAAGATCGAGTGTTTTCAATGAGTTGATCCTCATGGTGAGCTTGTATCCCCTCATGGTGAGCTTGTGTTCGTCCTCATGGTGAGCTTGTCGAACCATGAGCTTGTCGAACCATGGAATGACCTCAGCGCGGCGCTTCCGGTAGATTCGGAAACTACCCATATCCCGCCCTATCTGGCGAGCCGCGCGTTCTCTAATGAAGGACTTCGACAAGGAGATCACCGCCGCCAGCGCGCCGGATCGGCAGCCGCGCCGAATGCGTGCTCGGCTCATCCGCTGCATCCTGGATGAGCCTCAGCGAAAAGGAGGCCCGCAACGTTCGAGCCTCTGCCACCAAGGATAAGCTAATGCGAGTTGAGTTAATCTTTGACTTGGCGATCGGCTTCCTCTTTCGTAATGCCGTAGCGTTCCTGTATCTTGCCGGCCAATATTTTCTGGTCGCCTTTCGCTTGCTGCAGATCATCGTTGGTGAGTTTTCCCCACTGTTTCTGTAATTTACCGTCGAACTGCTTCCAGTCACCGGATATTTGATCCCAACTCAAGGTCATTGCCGGCAGCGAGATCGATGCGGCCATAACGGCGGCAAGTGTAAGCATGCGCCACATCCCTGGTTTATGAACAAATTCAACTGCGAAACACGATCAGAGGCGCGAGGCCGTCCCGGTTCTCCGCCCAAGGCCGATCAAGAAGAGCAAAAGGACCGCTCAAGCGTTGCGCTAATAATCTGCCCGACGGGGTCACCACCAGTAAACAGGCCAAGACGCGGTAATAGCGCTCCTCCCAATAAGGCGCCGAGGATCCCCACGACGATATTTCCGACAGGTCCGAAACCATAGCCCGTAACAATAAGGCCAGCCAGAAATCCGGCAATTGCCCCAATGATCAACACACAATCAGTGACTCGATTGCCATGATATTCCTCAAAATCCTGCGCCGCTGCGCGAATCCGCAGTACACGGAGAAGGAAGGAGGTATGCCTTTATTTCCGTGATCTATAAAATATTTGTGTGATCTGAACCGACGAGCAAGTTGGGCTGGCATTTTGCTTCGCAGGAGGCGGAACGAAGCTGGCAACTCTTGGCCGACTTTAGTTGTCCGTTTCGCGGCTGGAGCCAATGCGCTTTTGATGGAAGCAAAAGCGGGCTCGAAGTTTTTGTTTTTATCGGAAAACAGCTTCGCACTTTTCCGGACGCACTCCAGGCGCGACCCCGAGAAGGATGTGCGGCAGAGCGGTGTGTTGGACCGGGATGAATGCTCCAAATGATGTTACCATCAACAGAACCAACCTATTGGGAGCTACCGTTGATCACGCTCAGGATCAATCACCGGACAACCTATCGCTACCGTCAGCGGGTCAACCTCGGACCTCATCGCCTGATGCTTCGGCCGCGTGAGAGCTGCGATCTTCGCCTGATTTCGAGCGATGTCACGGTGACGCCCGCCGCGGTGGTGACCTGGGCGCAGGATGTCTTCGGCAATGCCGTCGCGACCGCCGCGTTTCAAAGCATGACGGACATTCTCGTAATCGACAGCGTGGCGGAACTCCAACTCACCGCCGCTGCCTGGCCCGTCTTCGATATCGCCGCCTCCGCCATTGTGTATCCCTTCCAGTATACTGCCGAGGAGGGGACCGATCTCGGCGCACTGGCGATCCAGCAATACCCGGACCCAGCCGGACGGTTAAGCAATTGGGCAAAGGCGTTCGTTCGCGGCACGTCGACGGACACGCTTTCGCTGCTAAAGGATCTGAGCGCTGGCGTTTCAAAGTGGATCTCACTATCAGAGCAGGGAGGATGAAGGCACTCAGTCGCCAATCCAGACCTTGGATCGTGGCTGGGGGTCCTGCCGGGATTTCGCGGTCCTTTTCGTCGAAGCGGCGCGCAATCTCGGGTTTCGGGGCGCGGATCGTATCCGGTTATCTCTATAATCAGGATCAGAACGTTGTTGGGACTCGGCGGGGGCGGGGTCGACCCATGCCTGGGCGGAAGTCTATGTGCCCGGTGCGGGCTGGATCACCTTCGATCCGACGAACCGCGGTGTTGGCGGCTTCAATCTGATCCCGGTCGCCGTCGCGCGCGACATCCGGCAGGTCATGCCCGTGGCTGGCAGTTTCGTCGGAACGGCCGACGCCTTCCAGGGCATGGCGGTGGAAGTCAGTGTCAAGGCTTAGCAGGATGCTGAAAAGGCCTGAAAACGTGGCTTCATCCTTCGACAAGCTCAGGATGAGGGCGTGTGTTTTCAATGAATTGATCCTCATGGTGAGTTGGTGTTCATCCTCATGGTGAGCTTGTCGAAGGATGGGCAACATCGTTTTTCAGCGGCCTTCTAGGGCTAGACTGTGTGCATGATTTATTGCACGTAGGAACAGTCACCTAACGGGGAGTATATTCCGAATGTCCCGCTGGCCGGGAGACGGTGGCGCCGCAATCTCGTCCCATCACGGCAGCGAAGTGGCGACGGCGCACGATTATCGTCGTTCCACGCTTTCGCGCGATGGCGAGTGCAGAAACCAAATGTGTCTGTCGATGGCGCTCGCGAGCCCGGCGAACAAGGTGGCCGTCGTCTCATCGCAAAACGCAGCGGCTCTTTCCCGGGCCTGCCTCGCGGAATGCCGCAACTTGGCGAGGGCGCGCTCAATGGCGGAGATGTAATCCTCGTCGCCGGCCGCAGCGGGCGGATGGGATCGAGGAAAGAGCGCACTTGCACCCTTTGCGGGAAGCTTGCGCTACGGCGCCGAGCGCGCGAAGCCGCTCTGCGATAAGGTTGCAGAACTGCTCGATCTCGCTTGCCGCCGTGCCCAACTCCCGCGTTTCGGCAAGGCGCGAATCTTGAAATTCCAGAGCGCGCTCCTCAGCCGGAGCTGAAGGTCGATCGCGGATGCGAGGTGCCTATCGAGAAGGTCTATGATGGGCTTCTCATTGTTTTCAGAAGCAGTTACGTTTTGCGCGGCACGCATTATGGGCCTTCGGATTTACCATCTACGGTGAAGCCAGCTCGAATATTCGGGCTGCGCCGCAAGATAATCCGGCACGCCCCTGTTAGGCATCGAGGATGGTTTCAGCCGACGGGCGGCGGCGCGCCCAGTGCTGCAGCCCGTCGTCGGGGTTCTGAAGCGACATCGATCGAAAGCAGCTGACCTTTGTGCTCCTTGCCAATTTTATCCAGCTTTTCCAACAGATCTGCTAGCGTCGCTCCGCGCGCGATGGGCAAAGTACCTACCCGTCCTCGAACGCGATCAGCACGCTGGACGCAATCAAGCGTTCCTTCTAGGTATTACGCATAATGAACCTCGCATCATGAGCTAACTAAATCTTAACAACAAATCATAGGAAGCTGCAGGTTCGGAAAAATGACAGCCGCGCCTTCGCGGATTAGCAGGCTGCGAAAGCACGAAGTCTGGGGTTCATCCTTCGACAGGCCCAGGATGAGGCTTCGACAGGCTCAGGATGAGGCCTTCGACGGGCTCATCCTTCGACAAGCTCAGGATGAGGGCGCGCGTTTTCAATAAGTTGATCCTCATGGTGAACTGGTGTTCATCCTCATGGCGAGCCTGTCGAACCATGGGCAACATCGTTTTGCTGCGCCTGTTAGATGCAAGACGCCGTGCAGATGGTCGAGCGCGGCATGCGGGAAATCGGAACCGGTCGAGGCACGCTTCGCCGATCCGGCCGACGGATCGTCATCTTGGACGGCGCTCGCCGCGCGCTTTTTGGTAAACGGCTCGGTTGCCGCGCCGACGCGCCGATTTGAGGCTGGTATTTCCGCGCTCCTGAAATTTTTTCTGGTCCGAATCGTCCTAACAAGGGGTTCGTTCGGCAAAACGGGTTAGCCGTGCGCCTTCTGACCGGGCGCGGATAAAACATTGAAAATGGTTGATATTACTCTTAATCTGGCCCCCCATTAGATGGAATTTAATGCCGGAATTTTCTCCTTTACTGGGACGCGCTAAAGTCCGTTAATTATGTTCCCAGTCGCGCCTGTGCAAACCATGTCCGCGCCTCTCGCAGCGCGGCGGGCGCGGGGACGCGTGCCATTCATCATTCAATTTATCATAGATAAATCAAAGACTTACGGCAATTAACCTCCCGGCAAGGCGCTTATCCCTAATATCTTTCCAAGCCAGAAAGATAGCTGGTTTTCGTTGAAGCCGCGCTCGATCTTGGTCCAAAGCCAGACGCATTTTGGACCATTGAGTGGTCCATCGGAAAATGGCTATGCGGATTTCAGGACCGATGGTTGGCATAAAGCCTGATTGTTGGCCGGATGGCCGGCGTCGATCGAGCCCGGCCACGACAGCCCGGCAGGCGGCGGCAATGGCGTCCCGTTCGGGCTGGGGGTCTCGTTAACCTGGCGGCAAGGCGCTTTCGTCGAAGATTTTTTCTGACGAAGGAATGCGGGCGAAAGCAAAGGGATTCGCAATTTGCATAGATATGCCCGCGTCCGATTAAAGGAACGAGGCTCTAAAATCTTTCGCTTCGAGAGTTGCGCTCGCCAACCAGTTTCGGGCGCTCCGCCGCAACTTGGGGAAAAGCCTGCCCTTGTGAAACAATCGAATAGCGCCCATTTACCCTAGATCGAGCTTCGGCCGAACGACTTGGCCTCGCGCACACAGCGCGCCTGACTAACGACCTCTCCCCAAGAAATCTCGAATTTAAGAGCTGCGCAGTGGCGCGGAATACAAACGTATGCAAAGGAATATCCCATGAACACGGGCACCGGATGCGGTCTAATAATCAAAAAGGCTTCGGTTTTATTCAGCCGGATAACGGAAGCAAAGATGTCTTCGTTCATATCACTGCGGTAGAACGCGCAGGCATGTACGATCTTAAAGAGGGGCAAAAGGTCTCTTTCGACATTGTTTCTGACAGCAGGACCGGCAAGTCTGCCGCGGAAAATCTGCAAGCCGCCTGAGCGGCAACACAGCTCCGGGCGCTGCCCAATCTTACGCATTTCTATTATAAAACAAGAGGTAAGAGCCATGAAATTTCGCCCTCTGCACGACCGGGTTGCTTGTGTGTCGCCTGGAAGAGGATAAGAAGACCGCCGGTGGCATCATTATTCCCGACACCGTCAAAGAGAAGCCGATGCAAGGCGAGTTTATCGCGTGTTGGCTCTGGCCTGCGCGACGAGAGCGGCAAGCTCGTGCCGCTTGATGTGAAGAACGGTGACGCGTGTTGTTTGGCAAGTGGTCAGGCACGGAGGTCAAGATCGATGGTGAAGAGCTGGCCTATTATGAAAGAAAGCGATATCTTCGGAGTTCATCCAGGGAAAAGCGTCCGTGCGCGCCGCGGCCTGATCGAGACCCTTTCCGCTTTTCAATGCCCCACCTATGGCGAAGCGATGCTACATTCGCCCCTCAAGATTTGGAGTAAACGACCATGGCAGCCAAAGACGTCAAATTCGCCCAAGACGCTCGCGACCGGATGTTGCGCGGTGTCGATATTCTCGCCAATGCCGTCAAGGTAACGCTCGGCCCGAAAGGCCGGAATGTCGTCCTTGATAAGAGCTACGGCGCCCCTCGCATCACCAAGGACGGCGTCACTGTCGCCAAGGAAGTCGAACTCGAGGACAAGTTCGAGAACATGGGCGCACAGATGGTGAAAGAGGTGGCGAACCGAACCTCCGACGTCGCCGGCGACGGCACCACCACCGCAACCGTGCTCGCCCAAGCCATCGTCAAAGAGGGCATAAAGTCCGTGGCGGCAGGCGCCAACCCGATGGACCTCAAGCGCGGGATAGACCTTGCCGTGCAGGCTGTCGTCGAGGAGTTGAAATCGAAATCGAAGAAGGTGACGAACAACGACGAGATCGCCCAGGTCGGCACGGTCTCAGCCAACGGCGACGCCGAGGTCGGCAAAATGATTGCCGAGGCTATGGAGAAAGTCGGCAAGGAAGGCGTCATCACGGTCGAGGAAGCCAAGTCGCTCGCGACCGAACTCGATGTGGTCGAAGGCATGCAGTTCGATCGCGGCTACATCTCGCCCTATTTCGTCACCAACGCGGAGAAGATGGTGGTCGAGCTGGAGGACGCCTACATTCTCGATCAATGAGAAGAAGGTCGCCTCGCTCCAGGCCATGCTGCCGTTGCTGGAGGTCGATCGTCCAGACGGGCAAGCCGCTCCTGATCATTGGCGGAGGACATCGAGGGCGAGGCGTTGGCCACTTTGGTCGTCAACAAATTGCGGGGTGGCCTGAAGGTGGCGGCGGTCAAGGCGCCGGGCTTTGGCGATCGGCGCAAGGCCATGCTCGAAGACATCGCCACCGGACGGGCTGGCACGTTGATTGCCGAAGACCTCGGCATCAAGCTTGAGAATGTCACGCTTGACACGCCTGGCTCGCGCCAAGCGCGTCTTCGATCGACAAGGACAGCACGACCATCATCGACGGCGCCGGCAAGAAGAAAGCCATCGAGGCCCGCATCCATCAGATCAAGGCTGCAGATCGAGGATGCGACATCCGACTACGACAAAGAGAAGCTGCAAGAGCGGGCCGCAAAGCTTGCTGGCGGCGTCGCGATCATCAAAGTCGGCGGGGCCACCGAGGTCGAAAAGCGAAGGAGCGCAAGGACAGGGGTGGAAGACGCACTTCACGCCACCAGGGCGGCCGTGGAAGAAGGCGTCGTGCCGGGCGGCGGCGTGGCTCTCTTGCGGGCTGCCGTCGCTCTTGAGAAGCTCAAGCCTGGGAACGAGGACCAGAAAACTGGCATCAATATCATCCGCAAGGCGCTGTCCTGTCCGGCTCGCCTGATCGCAAGCAATGCTGGCGAAGATGGTGCGGTAGTCAGC
>CAVRSS010000038.1:0-6900 GCA_963723755.1 uncultured Alphaproteobacteria bacterium
ACGGAATGCCACGTCCCATGGCGGCGAGAACGGGCGCGAGCGTCGGATAACCGCCGAAGCCTATGAGGGCTCTGGGCTGTGCCTCGCCCATGATGCGGTAGGAGGCCTGGAAGCCGTTTCCAAGCAGGCCGAGCGTCTTTCGTACCCGGTCTCATGGACAAACGCCCGTGAAAGGTCGCCGCGGCCACCTTGTAAACCTTGCGGGCGGGGAAATCGGCGCCGAAAACATTGCCGCGCGTGTCGGTAATAAGATCGACCTCGTAGCTCGCGCCGGACCAATTCCTCGCAAAGCGCCTGGGCAAGGAAAAGGTGGCCGCCCGTTCCCCCGGGCCGTTAGCATGAAGTCGCTACTCGATGGCTCTTATGGGAAGCGTCTCCCTGCTGGTGTTACCGCCAGCCCCCCAACACCCCGCAAAGGCCTGGGAGGCGCATTTGAACATGGACCGCTTCGTCAAGGCGACAATCATGCCAAGCGTGATAGCGGTCGCGAGAAGCGAGGATCGTCCGTACGACACCAGGGAAGCGTGACACCCTTCGCAGGGAGCAAATTCAAATTCACCGCCATATTGATCAAGGCCTGTAATCCGAAAATCATGACAAGGCCCGCAGCCGCGAGACGGATGAAGGTCTCCTGCTCGGGAACGCGCCCCTTAAGGCTCTCCAGACAATTAAGCCATAAATAAGGATCAGTAACAGGCAGGCGGCAATGCCCATCTCCGCGCCACGGCCGCGAACACGAAAATCGTTATGCGCGTCAGGAAGTCGCGACTTTGTCAAGCCTTCGCCCAGGCTATGCCCGAACCACCCCGCATCGCGGAAGGCGCCGACGGCCACTGACGTTAGCAGAGACTTGGCGGTCCCGCCGGTGAAGCGGTTAATGCGGCTCATGAAATGGGGCATGGTGAAGTAGGCCGCGGCGAGGCCCGCCAGGAACACGACCAGAAACAAGGGCGCGATGCGGAGCAGTAGCCGGACAGGAAGAAGAGGCCGCACCAAACGCAGGTTACGATAATCGTCTGCCCCATGTCTGGCTGCAGGACGAGAAGCCCGACAAAGAGGACGAGCATCGCGAGCGCCAGCTCAAGGGCAGGCATGTCCCGCCTCTTGACGCTTTCCGACAACAGCCACGCGGACAGCACCACGAACCCCGGCTTGACGAATCGGACGGCTGCAGGAACACGCCTCCGAAATCAGCCAGCGCGCCGCGCCGTTGCGCTCGATCCCCTGCAGGAACGTGGCGGCCATCAAAAGGATACCGCCGCAGACCAGAAAAAAGCAAGGCGCTTGATCTGGGGACGGATTGAGCAAGGAGACCACGAACACGATGGCGAGCGCGACGATCATGCCGAGCGCGTGACGTTTCACGAAATAAAAGGGCTCAAGTTTCAAATGCAGCGCGGTTTCGGGGCTTCCGCGATAGAGGCCCCGAGACCGGGAATGGCGAGCACGAGAATAAGCGCCAGCAGCGTGCGGTCTGACTGGAGCCACCAATCGGTAACGACCGCCCTCTCAGCCCGCGAAAAGCTCATGCGGCGCGATCCTTGGCGGGCGCTTCGGGCAGAGCCTCGACCAGAACACGGAAAGCGTCGCCGCGAACTTCGAAGTTCGGGAACTGATCGAAGGAGGCGCAGGCGGGCGAAAGAAGCACGACGGCTTCAGCGCCGGTTGCGGAAAGCGCATCAGCCGAGGCATCGGCCACCGCCCGGTCCAGCGTCTTCGAAATTGTGTGAGGTAGATCGCCGCCGAGCGTCTTCGAGAACGCCTCCGCGGCCTCGCCGATGAGATAAGCCTTCCTGATGCGCGAGAGATATACGGCGTGAGGCTTTCGATGCCGCCCGCTTTCGGCTTGCCGCCCGCGATCCAGTAGATATTCGAGAAACTCGAAAGCGCCCGCTCGGCCGCGTCGGCGTTTGTCGCCTTCGAGTCGTTCACGAAGAGGACATGGCGGATACGCCGGATTTCCTCCATGCGGTGGGCCAAGCCGGGGAACGTCCGAAGCGATTGCGCAAGCGTTTCCCAAGGCAGCCCGAGGCTCCGTGCGGCGGCCAGCGCCGCGCTGGCATTCTGGGCGTTGTGCGCGCCTCTGAGCGAGCCGATCCCGGCCAGCTGAACGCGGTTCCTGACCTCGCCGTCCACAACTTCGAACAGTTCGGAGCCTTGCGCGTAGATCCCGGCGCGAACCGGATGATTTGCCGAAATCCGCAACGTTTTCGCGCCGCGCTCGACGGTTCTGCCCGCGACGGCGTCGCAGAAGCCATCGTCGGCGCCGATCACCGCTGTGCCCGCCTCGGCCAGACGCGCGAACATCTTCTCCTTCACGCCTGCGTAATTCTCTAGCGTTCCATGCCGGTCGAGATGATCGGGCGTGATGTTCAGCAAGATGCCTGCGTCAGGGTCGAGGCTTGGGGTCAGGTCGATCTGATAGCTCGACAACTCCAGCACGTAGTGCCGCCCATCCTCGAAGGGAGGGAGGTCGAGAACGGCGGTGCCGATATTGCCGCCGCGAACCGCATCGACGCTCGACGCCTCAAGGAGATGATGGGTCAGCGCCGTGGTGGTGGATTTTCCGTTTGTGCCCGTGATGGCGATGACTGGCGATGCCGTCCCGCAACGCCGCCGCTCGCGCATGAATATTTCGGTATCCCCGATGATCTCGACCCCATGGGCCTGGGCAAGCTTCACGGTCCAATGCGGCTCTGGATGGGTGAGCGGCACGCCAGGCGCGAGGACAAGTGCGTCGATCGCAGCCCAATCGGCGGTTCTCAGATCGGCAAGAGGCAGCCCGGCAGCTTTCGCCGCCTCGCGTCCTTTTTCGCCGTCGTCCCAGGCCAGAACCGAAGCCCCGCCCGCGAGCAAGGAGCGCCCCGTCGCCAGCCCGGATAGTCCCATTCCGAAAACGGCGACGGACTTGCCCGCAAAGGAGTGCGCTTCGATCATGTTACCTCAGCTTCAGCGTGGTCAGCCCGATAAGGGCGAGAATCACGGCGATGATCCAGAAACGCACGACAACGGTCGGCTCCGCCCAACCCTTCTGCTCGAAATGGTGATGGAGCGGCGCCATTCGGAAGACGCGTTTCCCTGTCAGCTTGAAGGACACCACCTGGACGATGACCGAAACGGTTTCAAGCACGAACAAGCCGCCCACGATGCCAAGAACGATCTCATGCTTGACGGCAACGGCAATGGAGCCGAGCGCGCCGCCCAGCGCAAGCGAGCCGGTATCGCCCATGAAGATCATGGCGGGCGGCGCGTTGAACCATAAGAATCCGAGCCCCGCGCCAAGAAGCGCCCCGCACATCACCGCCAATTCTCCTGCGCCGGGTACAAAGTGGATTTGAAGGTAGTCAGCGAAGATTTTGTTCCCTACGAGGTACGCGATAATCCCGAAGGCTGAAGCCGCGATCATCACCGGCACAATGGCGAGCCCATCGAGCCCATCGGTCAAATTCACCGCGTTGCCAGCGCCCACGATGACGAAGATCCCGAGGCAAACGAAAAGCAGCGGTCCGAGTTGGATCACAAAATCTTTGAAAAACGGCACGGTCAGCGACGTTGCGAACGGCTTCCAGCCAGCGGCGGCGACCATGGCGTAGGTGGCAATGCCAGCAACGAGCAGTTCCAGGAAAAGCCGGAACCGCCCGGAGAACCCCGATGCGGTGCGCTTCGTGACTTTCAGATAGTCGTCGTAGAAGCCGATGAGGCCGAACGAGAGCGTAACAGCCAGAACGATCCACACATAAGGGCTAAAGGGATTGGCCCAAAGCACCGTCGCCACGCACAGCCCGAGCAGGATCATGAGGCCGCCCATGGTGGGCGTGCCCTTCTTTGTGAGGAGGTGCGATTTTGGTCCGTCCTCGCGGATCGGCTGGCCTTTGCCTTGGCGCAGGCGCAGCAAATCGATCAGCCACGGGCCGAGCACGAACACGACAATCATCGCCGTCACGACCGCTCCGCCCGTCCGGAAGGTGATGTACCGGAACAGGTTGAAGATCGGCAATTCTTTGCTCAATTCGCCTAGAAGATAAAGCATCCGA
The DNA here is from genome assembly GCA_963723755.1 of uncultured Alphaproteobacteria bacterium. Taxonomy (GTDB): domain Bacteria; phylum Pseudomonadota; class Alphaproteobacteria; order Rhizobiales; family Rhodomicrobiaceae; genus Rhodomicrobium. The sequence goes on from CAVRSS010000038.1 coordinate 4,035, forward strand.
TGGTCCAGCCCCTATACCGCAGCGCGGCCGTGTTCTTCCGCCGCCAAATTTGAGAAGCGCAAGCGCAGCGCCTCCGCCAGCTGACCCATCCTGCTTCCGAGAGACCCCTTGATCATGACCGCGTCGCCGCCCTGCACCGCATCCAGCAAGACAGCGCGCAAATCCTCGGATTTTTGAGCCCAGCCGCCTCTCTTTTGCGGAGGCAGCCGGTCATAAAGATTGGCCATCAATGGTCCGGCGCAGAAAACGAGATCGATGCCGTTCGAGTCAACCGCGCTCACGAGTTCGGCGTGAAATTGTGGCCCATCGTGGCCAAGCTCCAACATATCCCCCAAAACCGCTACGCGCCGGGCAAATTTTGTTTGCGGCGTCGCGCCGAGGACGTCGAGCGCCGCGCGCATCGATGCCGGATTGGCGTTATAGGATTCGTCGATAATGAGGATCGGGCCTGATGGCGTGTCGAATGCGGAACTGCGCCCCCGGCCTTCCGGCGCCTCGAACTGGGCGAGGGATTCGGCCGCTGTCTCGATACGAGCGCCTGAAAGTTTGGCCGCCGCGAGCGCCGCGATGGCGTTTAAAGCGAGATGGCGGCCGCGAGCACCGATCAGGAACCTCAGCCGGCTGCCTAGGATGTCGGCGGTAACCAGCGACCCCTCCTCGACGGATTCGTAGCCTAACAGCCGCGCATGGACGCCAGGACTCTGCCCGAACGACACGACGCGGGCGTCTTTCGCACGTGCATGCGCCATAAGCTTCGCAAAATGCTCATTGTCGGCGGGGAGAATAGCGGTTCCGCCTTGCTCGAAACCGTCGAAGACCTCGGCTTTTGCGTCGGCAATCTCAGCCACCGACTTGAAGAACTCGATATGGACCGGGGCCACCCAGGTGATGATCGCGATGTGCGGCCGGACGAGGTGCGTCAGCGGGGTGATCTCGCCTGCGTGGTTCATGCCGATCTCGAACACGCCGAAGGCCGTGTGCTTGGGCATTCTCGCGAGTGATAGCGGCACGCCCCAGAGGTTGTTGTAGGACTTTTCCGAGGCATGAGTAGCGCCCGACGCGGAAAGCATCGTGCGCAGCATTTCTTTCGTGCCCGTCTTGCCGACGCTCCCCGTCACGGCGATGATGCGCGCGCTGGACCGGCTTCGCGATTGCCGCGCCAGTGCATTCAGCGCCTCGAGCGTATCCGACACGCGAAAGAGCGGGTGGGACAAGGATGTCGCCTCGAATGCCTGCTCAACGACGGCGGCGGCAGCGCCGTTATCGATGGCGGCTTCGACGAACCGATGCCCGTCCATGCGATCGCCCTTGATCGCAAAAAAGAGATCGCCGCGCTTCAAAGTGCGGCTGTCGATGGAGACGCCGCTTATCGGAATGCCGGGCAGAGTTTGCGGGAACGGTGCATCCCCTCACCCTGACCCTCTCCCCAGAGACGAACTCCCTCTCCCAGGGGGAGAGGGCTGGGGTGAGGGGCCATGCGTTGCCCGAGCTGGGCGAAGTTTCCAGCGCCGCCGCGATTTCCGGGAACGTCCAGAGCGGGTCAGCCATTGCCCGTCCTCCGGGCGACCGCCGTCAGCGCTGACGCAACGGCGTCGTGATCGGAATAGGGAATGACGGTCTTGCCGACGATCTGGCCCGTCTCGTGGCCTTTGCCCGCCACAAGCAGAACATCGCCCCTCTTGAGGTTGCCGGTCGCCATCGCGATTGCGTCGGCACGGCCTGCGATTTCGATCGCGCCGGGCGCCGCCGCCATGATAGCGCGCCGGATCGCGGCAGGGTCCTCGCTTCGCGGGTTGTCATCGGTGACGTAAACGTCGTCGGCGTGAGTGAGCGCCGCGCGTCCCATCTCGGGACGCTTTCCCGTGTCCCTGTCGCCGCCGCAGCCAAAAACGACGTGCAACCGGCTGCTGGCATAAGGCCGCAGGGCTTGCAGCGCCTTCACGAGCGCGTCGGGCGTGTGGGCGTAGTCGACAAAGACCGGCGCGCCGAGTGCGGTCTCGCCGATATATTCCAAGCGGCCCTTCGCGCCCCGAATGCCCGCCAAGGCTGAGAACACGGTTTCCGCCGAAGCGCCGAGCCCGAGCGCCATGCCGGCAGCGACGAGCGCGTTCGAGACCTGGAATGCCCCTGCGAGAGGCAGCGCAACGGAAAAGTCCCGGCCCTGGAAGGTGACGGAAAGGCGTTGCTTGAAGCCCTCGCGCGCAATGCTGTTGAGGGCGATGGCCTTGCCGCTTTGCCCGATGGTGATGACGTTGAGCTTGCGGTTGTTGGCCGCCTCGATGGCTTGGTCCGCGCCGGGGCTGTCGGCGTCGATCACGGCTGGCGCGCCGGGCGGCAACAGCTCCCGGAACAGGCGCAGCTTCGCCTGGAAGTAATGCTCGAAGGTGGGGTGATAATCGAGGTGGTCGCGCGTGATGTTCGTGAAAGCGCCCGCCGAGAAGCGCACACCGTCGAGCCGGTGCTGGTCCAGGCCGTGGCTGGAGGCCTCGAGCGCCAGGTGGGTCACGCCCTCCGCCGCCAACGCCGCCAGATATTTATGAAGCGTGACCGGATCGGGGGTTGTATGCGCGAGCACGCGCTCCCCCTTGCTTGTCACGATGCCGACCGTGCCGAGGCTCGCGGCCTCAAAGCCGGACGCGGCCCAGATTTGGCGGAGGAAAGCCGCAACGGACGTTTTGCCGTTCGTGCCGGTGACCGCCGCGACTGTTTCGGGCTGTGCGGCGTAGAAGCGGGCGGCAAGGCGGGCGAGGGCCTGCCTTGGCTCGCTTGAGCGCAACACCGGCAAGCTCAGCGCGTCTGCCTTTGCGTTATCCTCCGCGAGGATCGCGGCTGCTCCGCGCGCTACGGCTTCCGCGGCGAACGCCAT